>NZ_JBQUYT010000001.1:0-851599 GCF_056314225.1 Sphingomonas sp. DMC6 | reverse complement strand
ACTATGCAGCCATTGAGACCCTCGATATGGCCGCATGACTCAAATGAAAATGCCTCCGGAAAACCCGGGGCGCTTCAAAGGCCGCAACCGTGCGACCAAGTTCCTCCCAGAAGGCGGGCTCCTGAAATTGCGTCGGGAAGTCGGCGTGAAGCTTGTCGCGATCAATTACGTGGCCGTTTGGTTTTTCCGCATCGTCCATGACCAATGCCTTTCAGCATCTCAGTTGACTATCGATGGGAGCTTTCGCCCGCCGCGTGACAGCAGTCGCCTGTCCGCTACCGGTCCAGTTCAAGACCTAGACCTGTCGACTACAGCCGCCTTCGTGCCTTTCCAAATTTGCCCTTGAGCACCTTCGCGCCGTCGCGGAGAAAGTCGAGATGGTCAGACCAGTGCTGCATCATCTTGACGCGCTCGTCCCAATATTCGCCACGCGTATAGGCGCGGCGCACTGCGTTGTTGTCCGCGTGGGCAAGCTGCCGTTCAATCGCATCGGGATGCCAAAGGCCCATCTCGTTCAAGAGCGTCGCCGCCATTGCCCGGAAGCCATGGCCAGTCATCTCGTCCTGTGCGAAGCCCATGCGGCGCAGCGCCGCGTTGATCGTGTTCTCGGACATCGGCCGATCGACCGAGCGCAGGGAAGGGAACAGGAAGCGGCTATAGTCCGCATCATATTCGATGGTTTCTAGGATGGCGAGCGCTTGGCGGGAGAGGGGGATGGTATGCGCCCGCCGCATCTTGGTCTTGTGCGGCGGGATCATCCAAAGCGCCTTGTCGAAATCGAAGTCGCTCCATTCGGCATGGCGCAGCTCGCCGGGCCGCACGAACACGTGCGGCAAGAGCCGCAGCGCCGCCTTGGTGTTGGGATGCCCTTCGAACGCCTCGATGGCCCGGAGCAAGCCGCCCGCTTCCGTGGGGCCGGTGATTGCGGCGCGGTGGACCGGCTTGGGGGCGATCAGCGCGCCGCGCAGGTCGGCGGCAACGTCGCGTTCAGCGCGGGCCGTGGCGATGGCGTAGCGGAACACCTGGCTGCACGTGCTGCGCAGCCGCTTGGCCGTCTCGTATTTGCCTTTGCCCTCCATCTTGCGCAGCATGATCAGCAGCTCCTGCGCGGAGATCGATGCGATGGGGCGCTTGCCGATGGACTCGTTGATGAAGTCCAGCAGCCAGCGCAGCTTCTTCATCGTGACGGCCGAACGGCCTTCCTTCTCGGCTTTGGTCAGCCACTCGTCGGCGACGGCCTTGAAGCTGTTGGACGCTGCCACGGTCGCCGCGATGCGCTCCAGCTTGATCTGCTCGGCCGGATCGTCACCCCGCGCCAGCACTTTGCGCGCCGCGTCACGCCGCTCGCGGGCATTGGCCAGATTGGTGTCGGGCCAGGTGCCGAACGCCAGCGTCTTCTGCTTGCCGAGATGGCGATAGTTCATCCGCCAGCAGCGGCCGCCCGTGGGCGTCACTAGCAGATAAAGCCCGTCGCTGTCGGCGAGCTTGTAGGGCTTGGCGCGACTCTTGGCGCTTTTGATCGCGAGGGCGGTGAGGGCCATGATGGTATCTCCCGATCAAGAACCGGCGAGCTACCATCGAACATACCATCAAAATGCTGGTATCTGGTGGTATCCGGCCGATCCGATTGGGATGCTTATACCACAAAAAACCCGCAGAAAACAGCCATTTATGGCATCTTCTGGCACCCTCTGGGAGGGCTTGTTGGTGACCCCTACGGGAATCGAACCCGTGTTTCAGCCGTGAAAGATGGGTGTTTTTAGTCCACATACGTCCACAGGGGTTTGCCACAAATACTTGAAACTAAGCGATATATTCTGTAAAATCGGCGCCGGCATCCAAGCCCGTGCAAATGGGTATATTTGACGGATATTTGATGGATTTGGCGCTGTGGCAAAGGTTCTAACCGAATCCAAAATGACCACGCGGAGTGCGCGCGCAGCGCTCCCGGTTGGGCTTCATTGGCGGTCGGTCGACCCGGAGATTCACCTCGGCTACCGCAAGGTCAAGCGAGGCGGCAGGTGGCTGGTCCGGTGGTATGCTGGGAACCAAAAGTACAAACAGCAAGCGCTGGGCGTCGCGGATGATATCGTGACAAAGGGAGCACTCAGTTAGCCGGAAGGGGCGGGAGCGTATCGATAGTTACACGCCGATACCGGTTGGTGAGGACGTTCTTGCTGAACTCGCTCCCGCCATCGAGGGGCGCGGCGCCACGGACCGTCTCTTGGTGCGCTGGCGCTACAAGCAAGTGGGTGTGGGGGCCTGGGTCCGCGTTAGTCGGGCGCCTTGGCAAGCTCCTGCGGAGATGCTCCGTCCGTGGCATCGTGCGTGTGAGGCTGCGGGTCTCAAAGGGACAGTACCGTATGCTTTGCGGCACTCGTCCATCGTTCGAGCGATCCGCATGGGGCTTCCGGTCCGGCTCGTCGCCGCACTACATGATACCAGTGTAGTGATGATTGAGCGACATTACGGGCGTTGGATCGCCGATGGTCTCGAGGAGCTTGCCGCGCGAGCTGTAATACCGCTGATTTCGGGCTAACTTGTTAAGGTGAAACAATTATCCGTAAATCCGCTTCGGTTGTTTTCTTGAGGTAGAGTTCTGTTGTGCCGAGCAGCATAAGGGCGTCGTCGTTTATATGTGATGCCGACGCGCCTGGCTGGACGAGCATCATCTCGAAACGGAGTTTGGCGCGCCTCGCCTTCTCCTTGAAATAGGAGAGGTCTTTCATTCCCCCCTTGAGAAAGCGCGTGTAGCCTTCCTGCGCCCAAATTTCGTGGCGGCGTTTCAGATCAAGATAAAGCCTCGGCAGACCCTGATGTTTTGCGACGATGCTTTTCTGAGCCTGGCCGCAGACCGTGTAGAAGTTGCGGATATCTTGCGTGACCGCACCTCCGTGCGCGTTTTTGCAGTGTATGAGACAAAGCCGGATCGTCTCCTCATCGACATCCTTTAGGCACACGAGATCTGCTGCTTCACCAGGGCCATCATCATTGAAAACGACGTCGAATTCGACCTCTATCTGTTCGAAGGTCCGATACTGGATAGTAGAATGGTCGATTTGCTTGCCGGCTGACTCGCGATTGAGTGGGATGCCGCTCCAATCCCAAGTTTCTAGCCGGGATTTGTCGAACTGTCCGGCGTCCAGCCGAACCGGGATATGGTAGCAATTGTACGAATAGGTGCCGTCAACGTAGCGAATGAGGAATGGATCTTTTTGAAGATACTCCTCAAGCGCAATAGCGGCATCGTTCCCTTTGCGGAAACGCACCTCCGGTCCGGACACATGCTCGTGATCGTATCCCTTGGGTAGCTTGGCATCGATCCGGAGGCGATAGACGGAGTCCAATACGCCGCTCTTAATGTGGATTGGAATGGCGCCGTCTGCGTCAGGTTCGTCGATTGCCAGATCGACCAGATATAGCGGTACTTCCGCCCCGTCGAAGGAGACAGCCTGCCTATCGTTCAGGCGCAGTTGTGCCTGTTCGCCCCACATTGCCGCGATGGGTGGTGAAGACCACGGGGCGTCGATCTTCTCGGGCCGTAGGAAATCCTCGACGATGTTGCTCTCGTCGCCGTTCTGCTGTTGCACTTTCGCCCAGGTAGCGCGGGTCCAGTCGATCCATTCGGCGACATTGCCAGAGCGCTGTTGCCATACCTTGCCCCGTCGCTGAGCAGCTCCCCAGAGTACCCGTTCGCCATTCTCGTATCCGAGGCACGCGATGTTGTTCAGTTCGGACTCGCGCTTTTCGATCATCGCCAAGCCTTCGGTCACATTGGGTCCGAAGTAGGAGGTGAAGCTGATCGCGCCGATGCGTGATGAGCCGAGGCTCTTCGCGAGCGGGAGCTCGACGTTGTTCAGGATCCGGAAAATGGGACGACCGGAAACCGGAACTGTGTGTTCGTCGGTTATCACTGTGGCCATTCGCTCGGATCGCATTGCGGAATAGTCGCTGGCATACAGGCAGAGGACACCAGCTTCCTTGTCCCACCTGATGATCACAAGGTCGTGGAGGACGTCCACGTCGTCTTGGTAGTTGCCCCAGCCGATCGTCGCGAGCCGCCGCACGACGGCAACCAGAACGTTCTGTTTCTCATCGAGGGCATGCCAGGTCTCGGCATCCTTCCCGAGAACTTCCGCGTACCGCTGCGGATTCCACTCATCGCAGGAAGTCCGGAAGAACTGCGTCGAAAGCGAGGGCCGAAGATTCCACAGGGCAAAGCGCATATGGAGGTCGCCAGCGCCGCGCAGTTCGTCGACGACATCCTGCAGACGAACCTCCTGATTGATTCGGTCCTCGCTCAGGCGGCGGATGATTGTGTCCCAATCGGCCCCTTCCGCGTACAACGCCGAGAGCTTCCGCTCCATTTCTGGATCGGCGATGTTTGCAACCACCGTTGCATCACCGATCTGGCCAGGATTTCCCTTCCGCGTAAAGCGTCCGACAAACTGCAGCGTGATCGCGAGCGACTTATGGGTGTCGTGCAGCGCAGCGACTTTCAGGTTGGGCAGGTCATATCCTTCACCCAACATATTCACCGCGACTACGACGCGGGCGCCGTCGTCGCCGCGGTCCACGAGGCGAGCCAATGCATCGCGATTTGCCCGTGCCGTGCCGGCGCCGGAATACACGACCACCGCATCGTACTCTGGCGCGAGTTCCTCATAGATCTTAATGAGGTCCTCCGCGCGCTCCTTTGTTTTCGCACGAGCCATCAGCAGATGGTCCAGCCCGAGTTCCTCGCGGTCTCGCCGCAGCGCCGCGAGCGCCTCGCGTGCGATTCGACGGTCGCGCGTGTCCTGATCCCCATATTCCTCGATTGTTACGAGGTTGATGGGCTTGTAATAGCCGGCCGCCTGGGCATCGCCGAGCTTGAAGTTGAAGATGATCTTCCCGTCGATCCGTGCGTTGTCTCGCCGGAAAGGCGTGGCGGTAAACTGAACCACCCGCTTCTTGTCGAAGCCAATCTTGATCGAGGACCAGGTCGAGGCTGTCACATGATGTGCCTCATCGACCATCAGGTCCGAGCATCCTGCAATAAGGGTTGCCTTTGCCGCCGGGTCAGATGCCTCCAGTGTCTGCGGCAAGGTGATGATCACATTGGCATTCCGGAGGATCTGTTCGGCTTCCTCCATCGTCCCGACCCCGGTCGTTAATATGGCCACACGCGGTCGCGCTATATCGACAGGGACGATCCCCAGCCTGGGCAACTCGCCGAGAGATTCGAATTTTCGGGCGATCTGGGAACGCAGCGCATCGCTCGGGACGAGGACCATCGTGCGGGTCAGGCGCCTGAAGACCTGTGTCGCCAGCATAGTTTCCGTCTTACCGGTCCCGGTCGGAAGCACGACCGTTGCCGGATCGAAGGTGCCGCCAACCGAGAAGTGCGCCGAGATCGCATGAAGCGCACCCGTCTGAGGCGGTCTTAGCCCCTCAAGATCAAATTCCGGATCTTCGGTTTTGAAGTCGAACTTGCCGACCCAGTTTTTCAGGACGTCCTCGGGCGTGGCGGCATGGGCCTTCAAAGGTTCGCTTTCGTCCCAGGCCAGCGACATGATGCCCGTGGTCTGATCGATAGACGATGTGACGACGGGTAGGTCCGTTTCGCGGCGGCGCGCACCACTTCGTCGGATCAGCAACTCGTTGAACGGGCTGCTCAGATCGGTCCGTAGAAGGTCGTGGCCGGGGACGGTAGAGGCGTAGCGAAGCCCGCGCGTCGTGCTGCCGGGGAATACGGCCTGAACCACTGCGTTCCCGCCGATCGTCAGCCGCCGGCGCGGGACCGGGGGCAGGGTGACCCCGCCGGACCAGTCGGGGAGGAGGCTCATGCAACTGCGCTCCCAACGATCCCGTATGATGGTGCTGATGCCACGGAGAGGTGAAGGCTATTCTCTCGGGTTTGGTGTGGAGCGGCTACCCAATGCATCTAATTCTCGCTTCCAAAGCTCAAGCCAGAGGCAAGTGTTGTAGTTCTCCTTAAAGTAATGTCGCTCAAGGCGCGAATTGGCAACACCGCCATCGGATTGCGCGCTGATTATTCCTGTGAAGGAATGATTTTAAGGCGAACCAAATCGATTGAGGCGAATTTGGGATAGGAAGTGCGTTTCGCGCCTCTGGCTCGACCGCGCTCTATTCCGCTGCGCTCCACCGAGCCCCTGGCGGGTCTCGGCCGCTGGCGGCGACGATCGCTAACGCAAGCGCCGGCCGCTCGCCGGCAAGCGGACAGCGCTTACGCGCTGGCGTTGCCTGCCGGCCGCGGCCAAGGGGGGTGGGCGTCGCAGCCCTCTAGTCCCGCCGCGGCAGGCGACAACCTGGGCTCCGCCCAGGTCCTTCACGTCCGTTCCGGCCCTGCGGGTGCAGCCCGCCGCTCCAGCGGGACTGCCGGTCCGCTCCTTGCCGCCCACCCCCCTTTTCCGGGGCCGGTGCGGTGGTTCGAGAAAGGACAAGGATCATGGAACTCAAGCATATCGACATCGCCAAGCTGAGCATCTCGTCCGCCAACATGCGTGGTGGCAGGAAGCAGCCGGACCTCACCAATATCCTGCCGTCGGTGCGGGCACGCGGCGTGCTGGTGCCGCTCATCGTGCGCGCGAACGGTTCGCCCGACAGCTATGAAATCGTGGCGGGGCGGCGGCGCTATCATGCCGCACTGGCGGTTGCCGAGGAGGGCGGCGACATCGACGCGCTGCCCTGTGCTGTCATGGATGCAGGCGATGACGCGGCGGCGCTCGAAGCCTCGCTCATCGAGAACACTGCCCGGCTCGACCCCGACGAGGTCACCCGCTGGGAAACCTTCACCCGGCTGGTGCGTGAGGGACGCAGGCCCGAACATATCGCCCTCGTCTTCGGGCTGACCGAGGTGCAGGTGAAGCGCACGCTGGCGCTCGGCAATCTGCTGCCACGTATCCGTATGCTCTACCGCGACGGGAAGGTCGATGCCGTCACCGTGCGGCACCTCACGCTCGCCTCGAAGGCACAGCAGCGCGAATGGCTGGCACTGCTCGACGATCCCGAGGCGTGGGTGCCGGTCGGGCAGGCGCTCAAGACATGGCTGTTCGGCGGCGCGTCGATTTCGACCAAGGTCGCGCTGTTCGATTTGGCCGGGTTCGACGGCGAGACTGTCGCTGATCTGTTCGGCGAAGACCGCTATTTCGCCAGCGCCGAGCAATTCTGGACCGCACAGCACGTTGCCGTCGCCGAGCGCGCGGAAGTCTACCGGGCGGCTGGCTGGGCCGATGTCGTCACGCTCGCGCCGGGACAGTTCTTCCACAGCTGGGAATATGAGAAGCGGGCCAAGCGGAAGGGCGGAAAGGTCTATATCGCCATCGGGTATCACGGCGATGTTACCTTCCACGAAGGCTATATCGGCATCAAGGAAGCGCGGGCGCTGGCGAGAGCCGGCGCGGGGGACGTTGCGGAGAAGCCAAGCCGTCCCGAGATTGGCGCTGCGGGCAACGACTATGTCGACCTGCATCGCCATGCCGCCGTGCGGGCGAAGCTCGCCGATGCGCCTAGCGTGGCGCTGCGGGTGGCGGTGGCGCATATGATTGTCGGTTCGCCCCTATGGACGGTGAAGGTCGAGCAGCAGCGTGCGGGCAGCGAGGCCGTGACCGAGAGCGTCGAGTTGTCGGCGGCCGAAGCGGCCTTTGACGCCAAGCGGCGCGACATGCTGGCGCTGCTCGATTTTGACGGCGACACACCGACGATCACCGGCGGCGCGAGCGAAGGGCTGACCAGCCTGTTCGTCCGGTTGCTGTCGCTCAGCGATGCGCAAGTGATGGCTGTCCTCGCCGTCATCATGGGCGAGACGCTGTGGGCGCGCAGCGAACTGGTCGATCTGCTCGGGCAGCATCTGGCGGTGGACATGGGGCTGGTCTGGCAGCCGGGTGACGCGCTGTTCGACCTCATTCGCGACCGGGAAGTGCTGCTTGCCATGGTCGGCGAAGTGGCGGGCCAGCAGGTTGCCGAGGCCAACGGCAGGGAAACCGGCAAGGTGCTCAAGCGCATCCTTGGCGACTGCCTGCGCGGCGGGAATGGCAGGCCCCGCGTCGAGCGCTGGGTACCGCGCTGGCTGCGCTTTCCCGCGTTCAGCTACACGCCGCGTGGCGGTGTCGGGGCTGCCAGCCGTTCAGCGGCAGTCGCGTCGCTGATCGTCCCGGAACCGGAGGCGGCCAGCCCGGAAGTCGAGCCGGTCCGCAAGGCCGCGTGATCAGCCTGCCCCTGCCAGCGGCGCCCGGCGGTGCCGCTGGCCTCCGTCAGGAGCTGTGCCATGACACAGGAACGCTCGCTCGCGGAACAGCTTTGCCGCCTCCGCGACGCGCTCGACACGATGGAACCGCTGCCACGCGCCGTGTTCGATCTGCACCGCTATCGCGATCTCGATTTTCCCCAGATCGCGGACGAACTGGGCATCAGCGTCGCGGAGGTGGAGCGCCAGTTCGCCGCCGCGATGTTGCATCTCCTCCTGTCCACGCACGAGAACGGCGGGCCTTGAGCCCGCCGCTTTTCCTTCTGCACTTGGCATTCTAAGCCATTGGCATGAGACTAGCGCGATGAAGACCGGCCTCGACCATCTGCCGCCTGCGAAGCAGCGCGAGCTCGAGCGTGTCGTCCAGATCCTGTTTCAGGAATTCGGCGACGCGACTGCGATTGCGACCTCGGACTGGAAGAAGCAGGCGCGCATTCTGAAGGTCATCCTGTATGGCAGCTATGCACGCGGCGGCTGGGTCGATGAGCCGCACACCGCCAAGGGCTATCAGTCGGACTTCGACCTGCTGGTCATCGTCAACCACGACAAGCTCACCGACCGCGTCGAATTCTGGGCAACCGCCGAGGACCGGCTCAACCGCGAACTGGCGATCACCAAGACGCTGCGCACGCCGGTCAACTTCATCGTCCACACGCTGCAGGAGGTGAATGACGGGCTCGCGCACGGGCGCTATTTCTTCATGGACGTCGCTCGCGACGGCATCGCGCTGTACCAGAGCGACGACACCGAACTCCACCAGCCCAAGCCGAAAACGCCCAAGCAGGCGTTGGCCATGGCGCAGGAGTATTACGGCGAGTGGCTGCCCAGCGCAGCCAGCTTCGTTAAAGGCTACCGCTTCTACATGCAGGAAGGTGACTGGAAGAAAGCGGCATTTTTGCTTCATCAAGCGACGGAGCAACTCTACCACTGCGTGCTGCTGGTCTGCACCTTCTACACGCCGCACGTGCATAATCTGGGCTTTCTGCGGACCCAGGCAGAGCGCATCGATCCACGCCTTGTCGACGCGTGGCCGCGCGACCAGCGCACCGACCGTGCCCGCTTCGAGAAGCTGAAAGAAGCCTATGTGAAGGCGCGCTATTCGAAGCACTACCGGATCAGTGCCGAGGAACTGGCGTGGCTGGGCGAACGCGTCGAAGCGCTTGGCCAGGCGGTGCAGGTGATCTGCGAAGAGCGGATCGCAGTATTGGAACGCAGCGCCGCCGCCTGACCTAGGCGGCAATTTTTCCAGAGTCCGCGAACGACAATTTGCGCTGCATCTGCGGCGCTTCGCTGCGTTCGGCGCAGCGCATATCGCGGGCAATCGCGACGCTGATCCACTCGATTTTCCACGCCAGATCGAGCACGTTGCCGCGCTCCGCGCGGCTGATTGTGGCGATACCGGCGCCCTCGATGGCCACCGAAAATCGACATTCGTCGACCCAATTATCGAAGCGTCCCTGCACCAGCGTGCCGTCCGGAATCGCAATGGCGAAGCCCTCGTCGAGCGCACGCGCAGACAGGCAAATCTCGTCCTCCAAGTCGCCGGAAAGCTTTAGCCGGCCATTCTCCAGTGGTTCGATTTTGATCGACATATCGGGCTCTTCCTGGCGACTCGGAAAGGTGTCGACAATAGAACGCAAAGTGAACATGCGGAAGGCTGGCGGGGATCAGCGGGCAGATAGAAGGATGGCAAGTTAAAAGCGGTGCCTCCAAGCGGCCCCGAAAATGGCGTCTGCACGTCGTTTTTGATGGAGGCATGCCCATGGCGGTGCCTCCATCTGAAAGGCGCGGTTGGAGGAACGCCAGCGTTTCTGCGGCTTTCCGGCGCCCCCGAATGGAGGCCCTTGAAGGGCTGCGCTGGCGCACCCTCATCTGGCGCTTTCCAGCATGGGATGGCGTCATGGCCGAGGATTCATTCGAGCTATGGTTGGGGCGGGTCGGCGCGGATCGACCGTTCGCGCACCAGCTTCGCAAGGCGACCAATCTGGCGGGCGGTGCGGCACGGTCTTCGGCGGCGCGCACCCGGCATTTCGATGGCAGCAGGATCGGGCGTGGTTCGGGCGTTGGCAGGGTGCTCGGGGCGTCCGATCGTTTCGCCGGAATTCGCGCGCGCCGGGTCGTCGTGAAGGCGCGCTTCGTGAAGCTGGCGGGGAAGGGGGCAAAGGGAGCAGCCGCGCACCTGCGGTATCTCCAGCGCGACGGCACCACGCGCGAGGGTGAACGCGGCACGCTCTATGCTGCTGATCACGATGTCGCCGACGGCAAGGCGTTCCTCGAACGCGGCAACGGTGACCGACACCAGTTTCGCTTCATCGTCGCGCCCGAAGACGGCGCGCAATATGACGACTTGAAACCGCTGGTGCGGCGCTGGATGGCGCAGGTCGAGCAGGACCTCGGCACGAAGCTCGACTGGGTTGCCGTTGACCATTTCAACACCGGCCATCCGCATACCCATGTGCTGGTGCGTGGGATCGACGATCGTGGCCAGGATCTGATCATCGCCCGCGAATATATCAGCCGCGGGCTCGCCACGCGGGCTGCCGAACTGGTCAATCTCGACCTTGGACCGCGTACCGACCGGGAGATTTTCGAGGGCCGCCAGCGAGAGGTCGGTCAGGAACGGTTCACCAGCATCGACCGCAGGCTACTGTTCGCGCGCGAGACCGACGGGCTGGTGTCGTCCTGGCATGGCGACAGCGTCGAGCAGGGACTGCGTGCGGCGCGCCTCGGCACGCTGGTGCGCATGGGACTGGCGAGCGACGAAGGCAAAGGTCGCTACCGGCTCGCCGACGATCTGGAACCGACGCTGCGTGCCATGGGCCGGCGCGGCGACATCATCGCGACCATGCACGCGCAGTTGAAGGCGCGTGCACCCGACGCGCATCCGCAGGACTATGCGATCTACGAACCAACCGAGGGCAAGCCGCTGGTCGGCCGTGTCGTGGCGACGGGACTGGCCGACGAGCATCGCGACCGCCACTATCTGATCGTCGCCGCGACCGACGGGCGGAGCCACTATGTCGAGCTGGGCAGTCGGTCGCTCTCGGAAGTGAGCGACCACCCACAAGTCGTGCGGGTGACGCCGGTCGTCGCAGGCATCCGTGATGTCGACCGGACGGTGGCCGAGGTCGCTGCCGCCAATAGCGGCATCTACAGCGTCGACCGGCACCTGCGCCATGACGCCCGTGCCAGCCAGCGTTTCGCCGAAGCGCATGTCCGGCGGCTGGAAGCGCTGCGGCGGGGAGGGGGCGAGGTCGAGCGCATGCCGGATGGCAGCTGGAAGATCGGCACCGGTCATCTCGACAAGGTGCTGGCCTTCGAGCGGAGGGCGGCTGCGGCACGGCCCGTCGAGATCGAAACGCTTGCCGAGCGCCCGGTCTTGGAACTGGTCCGCCACAACGGCGTGACCTGGCTCGACGAGCAGCATGTCGCGAAGGAACCGGAAGCCCTGGGCGGCGGCTTCGGGGCACAGGTGCGGCAGGCATTGGTGCTTCGCCGCCAGTGGCTGATCGAGGAGGACCTCGCCTGGCGCGACGGCGATACCGTTCGCTTCCGCGCCAATTTGCTGGCCGAACTTCGCCGTCGCGAACTGCGGCAGGTGGCGGATCAGATCTCGAAGGAGCTGGGACTTGGCTATGCGGAGCATCGCGGTGGCGCGATCGAGGGTATCTATCGCAAGGCGGTGCAGGTCGGTGCCGCGAAATATGCAGTAATCGAGAAATCGCGGGAATTCACACTCGTTCCGTGGCGGCCGGTGTTGGAGAAGCAGATCGGTCGAACCGTCACCGGCATCGATCGCGGCGGCGCGATCAGCTGGACATTCGGGCGCCAGCGGTCGGGTCCGGAGATTGGCGGGTTCTGAGATGCCCCGAATAGGTACCGGGAGTCACCAGCGGGGCCCTGTAATGAAAGCACGAACAGGCGGATTCTGCGCGTCATGCAGACGCGCAAGACCCGCCATCAATTCTATCTTCCCGACGAACTGTCGGCGAAGCTCGACGCGATGGCCGCGCAGCCGGGATCGTCGAAGACCGCGATTCTGACCGACGCGCTAACCGCCTGGTTCGATCGCCGTGCCGGCCATGAACTCGACCAGCGCTTCGGTGCGCGGCTCGACCGTCAGAACCGCGCCGCCGACCGGATGGAGCAGAAGCTCGACCATCTGACCGAAGCGCTCGGGCTCTTCGTCCGCCACCAGCTCACGCTTACGGCGCACCAGCCGGCCTTCGACACCGAGACGCAGCGGCTCGGGCGGCTTCGCTACGACGCCTTCGTCGAACTCGTCGGCCGTGCAATCGCCCGGGGGGACACGAACAACCGCATCGCCAACCGTCAATCCCCAGAAATGGGGAGGGACAAATGAAGGAGCGTGCCATGCGTCCTACGTTGAGCAAGCCGAATACCGATCTGTCGCCCATCACGCTGCGGATTACCGACGCGTGCCGTGTCACGGGCATCGGCCGGTCGAAGTTCTACGAGCTGATCAAGGCCGGTGAGATCGGGGTGATCAAGGTGGGGGCAATCACCCTTGTGCCGATGACCAGCATCGATGCGTTGCTTCAGCGTGGCCGCCTGATCGCGGGCGATGGCGCCAGGCTTCCCTTAGCCGAGGTCATGCATCCGTTTCTGGCCAAGGCCATATTGACGGCGAGCCTTGCTTCGACCCCTGAGGCAGTTCGCCGCGATCTTTCGTCTGCGGACGAGGGTAGGCGAGGGAAAGCTGAAGACGGCGTTGTAGAGCGTATGATTTTGGCGCTCTATGATCGAAACGACGGGGCCGGCGTGGATCGTTCATCCCCCCTCACGCCCTCTCGCTGACATAGCTTTGGCTCCGGCCTCTGCTATGGAACATTCCTAAAGCTGATCTGGAAGACAAGACCCAATTTGGGGACATTCCTGCCGGTTCCACATGACGGGTGGAACGACAGGTCCTGTAAGGAGCCGACATTCAGTGGCTTCCCGGCAGGTATCGCACAATGACGGGATTGGGCTGGTTGCTGTCAGGCAGATCTTGGCCAAAAACCGTGCAAAGCTGTCGTCAGGCAATCGACTCTCAACTGTCCGTACCGCACCATATTCCATGCATCTCGCGCTAGAATGCCGCGCGCGTGACATGATCCTGGCGATCACGAATATCATTCATGATTTGTTCGAAGGCCCATCGGTGGTGCATAGTGGGCATAGTGGCGATTCTAATCAGCAGTCATTTCTTGGTCCAAACTGGCTCATGCGACTTGGTTTGGATGGCGGCATCGCCACATGTCACCGCAGGGGCGGTCGACGCGGCCGATGACATTTGGGGGACACGATGGCGACGAAGGCCACATCGATTGCGAAGAACTACCTTGAGTCACTCGTCGAGGAGCTGGAAATCAGCGATGCTCGCTACGAGCAAGTGGAGAGGAGATACAACTCGCTCGGCGACTGGCTGAACCGGGACGCATCCACGATCAAGGAGTACGGGCCTGCGGTCTACGTGCAGGGTTCGTTCGGACTGGGAACCGTCATCAAGCCGCTGCACGCCGACGCCGATTACGACATCGATGTCGTGTGCGAACTGAAGTATTTGAAGAAGGCCCGATTATCGCAGGCTACCCTCAAGGAAATGGTCGGCGACGAGGTGGAGAGCTACCGGCGCGCGCACGCCATGTCGAAGCCGCTACGCGAGGGCCGTCGGTGCTGGACGCTGTATTATTCCGACGGTGCCCAATTTCATATGGACGTCGTTCCCGCTCTACCAAACGGTCGCGACGTGCAACTTCTGCTCGAAAGCCGGGGCCTTGAAGCCAGCCGAGCCGGAACGGTGATAGCCATCACCGACAACGAACGTCTGGACTACTCCCAGATCACGGAAGACTGGCCGCGATCGAACCCGAAGGGCTACGTCGCTTGGTTCAAGGAGCGCATGCGGGTTCAGCTAGAACTGCGCAAGCGGGCTTTGGCGGAAGCGGTGAACGCCAGCGTCGAGGAGATCCCAGACTATAAGGTCCGCACGCCGCTGCAGTCGTCAATCATGATCCTGAAACGGCACCGCGACATCATGTATGTGAAGGATGAGATCAACTGCTGCCCGATCTCGATCATCATCACGACGCTGGCCGCTCATGCCTACCAAGGCGAGGCGGAGATCGCCGACGCGCTGCTGTCGATCCTGACCGGGATGGAGGACTACATCCAGCACGACGCGAACGGGCGTGCCGTGATCGCTAATCCGAGCGATCCGTTTGAGAACTTCGCCGACAAGTGGGCGGAATTCCCCGAGCGCGAGGATGCATTCTATCGGTGGTTGAATCAGGCCCGCCGTGACTTCGCAGAGGCCGCCGGGCTCGCCGACAGGCACGCAATCGCAGCGACGCTGTCCGAGCACATCGGCGAGGAGATGGCGAAGCGCGCGTCGGATCGCGCGTCGACCAAGCCTTCGGGCATGTTGCGCGAGGCGACCAGCGCTGCCGCGGGGGCGGCCTCGGCTCCATCGTTTGGCAACACCGCCCGCACGCCGACCAAGCCGAAGGGGTTCGCGTGATCTGGTGGACGGAGGATCCGTCCAGGTTCCGCGCCGAGCGGGAGGCGATTGCAGAACTGGCCGATGACGCGGACTGGATGACCGAGCCGCGCTGGCGGTTAAACGAAAGCTATCAGTTCGTGGCCGACTTCGAGATCGTCCGCCTCGGGCGAGCAGAATCGCTCAGCATCGTCTATCCCAGCTTCTTCCCGGCGGTCCCGCCGCAGGTCGTGCCGCGCGAGGAGATCAGAATCTCGGGCCACCAGTATGGTGCCGGCGGCGAACTGTGTCTCGAGTACCGGACCGACAATTGGGAGCCGCACTTCACCGGCGCCATGATGATCCAGAGCGCCCACCGCCTGCTCGCCGGTGAGACGCCGTCTGACGGTGAGCGCGCCGAAGTCGCCAGCGCGCATCAGCGCAGCATTGCCCAGGAGGTGCGTGGCTCGACCCTCCGACTGGTGGTAGGTCCGCCCTTGATAGAGGTGCTGTCCTCCATGCCGGTGGCGCGCGTTGTCCCGCTCCTCATAGATGAGCACTATTATGGCAAAAACTGGCTTGCGCACGTGCGACGGCTCGGCGCGGAGGATACGCCGATCTGGGCGGCCGTGCCGCCGCTGGCCGATCCTCGTTCGCGCGAGGGATACGCGATCCGCATACCGGACGAGGCGAGCGTTCCGTTTAAGGCGACATACGAATTCGTCGGGGACGTGCTGACGTCCATCGAGCATGCGCCTGCACTCGAACGGTTGGAGGCCGCCCCGGACGAGACGCCATTGCTTTTGGTCCATCGTGGCGTGGCGCGTCTCTACTCCCTTTCGCCTGGAACAGGCAGTCGGCGCGTCTACGAATACAGGACGGTGCTGACTCCGGCTGATGAAAGCCGGCTTTCGGCCGGACACGCGGACCTACCCGCCCGGTCGGTCGCCATCGTCGGTTGCGGATCGGTCGGGTCGAAGGTCGCCGCCACTCTGGCCCGGGCCGGGGTCGGGACAATGGTGCTCGTCGACGGCGACCTCATGTTTTCGGGGAACCTCGTCCGCAACGAGCTTGATGGGCGGTCCGTTGGGATGGACAAGCCGTTGGCGCTGGCGGCTCGGCTGAGTGAGATCAATCCCGCGATCAAAACGGTGGCCAGGCGGCTGCTGTTGGGCGGTCAGGAAAGTTCTGGATTGACGGACCTAGCGCTGCAGCGGATTGGACGGTGCGACCTCATCATCGACGCGACGGCCGACGCGCAGATATTCAATCTCTGTGGCAAGGTCGCTCGGGCTGAGAAGAAACCACTGGTCTGGGGCGAGGTGTTCGCCGGCGGGATCGGCGGGCTGGTCGGCAGGTGCCGGCCCGACCTCGACCCGCCGCCCCATGCGGCACGGCGTCAGATCCTCCGGTGGTGCGATGACAACGACATTCCGTGGACAGGGACGGATACGGGCCAATACGAACTGCGGATCGACGCTGAGAAGCCGCCGCTGATCGCTGACGATGCCGACGTCTCTGTAATCGCCGGGCACGTAAGCCGCATGGCCATCGACCTGCTGAAGGGGGCGGACACAATATTCCCGAACTCCGCCTATGCGATCGGGCTGGACCGCGCCTGGATCTTCGCGGCGCCGTTCGACGCCTACCCGATCGACCTCGTCATGGAGGGCAGCTGGGGAACCCAGATAGACGCGAGCGCGGCCGAAGCGCTTGGCGCGATCGTGAAGGAGTTCTTCCCGAAGCGCACGGAGGTCGAGGGTGAGGGTTGAGTTCCCCAAGGCGCTGCGGGCACGGATGCGCAAGGCTCTGTCGCGTGCTGGGCGTCGCGAGATCGGCGGCGTACTGATGGCGGAGCAGATTGAAGCCGGTCGCTTTCGAATCGTCGAATTCAGCTTGGATGCCGAGGCCGGTGGCGCCGCGCACTTCGTTCGATCGGTAGAGCACCATCATGCAGCACTTAGCGAATTCTTCGAGAGGACCGGATCTGATTTCAGCAGGTTCAACTATCTCGGCGAATGGCATTCGCATCCGAATCATCTGCCGATTCCTAGCACGACGGACGTGATGTCGATGGCGAGCCTCGTCGAAGGCGAACGTGACATTCCGTTCGCCTTGCTGTTGATCGTGCGCGCGACATGGTGGCGGGGGATGGCGATGTCGGCCACGCTGTTCCAGCAAGGGCGGCCGCCGGCACCGGCCGAGATCGTAACCGGGAAAGGCGCGCGCGCGTGAGAAAGCACTTTGATCACTTCCTGACTTCGCTGATCGACTTTTTCTTCCGGCGGCAGATGCCGGGGCTCAAGCTCGTTGTGTTAGGGGGTGGAATCATCGCGATCGCGTTCGGCGGGTTCGCGTTCACTGCCGTGGTCCCTCTGAAAAACGGCCCGGCGAAGTTCACCATCGACACGGGGGCAGGCACACCCGCTCTGCTGCTGTCGCTTCTAACCGTCCTCGGACTACTGCTCATCGGCTGCGGCTTGGTTTGGGTTGTATACGACCTGCGTCGCGAGGCCCGTAAGCAGGTGCTCGCCGTGGAGCTGCGCGGACTGCGCGACACGAGTGGACAGCCGCTCGGCGCGGCAGTGCCCAAGTCGCTGGAGGGGAGGCGCGTGTCTTTGCTGGTCGACATCCGGCAGGGCACGGATGGGACTATCACGATGCCGGATGTCGCGCTCAAGAAGCTCGAGAGCCTTCCGCACATGCTCCACCAGAGTTCGGCCAGTCGCGACCGGCAGGACCTATCGATCGCAGCCGCGGGACTGGCGCCCGTGTCCTTCATGTTCCTGATGGGCGTGCTTCTCGACGACGAGGACCGTGTGACGCTGTTTGATTGGGATCGGTTGCGCGAAGGTTGGCGCGCGTTGAACGAGGCGGACGACGGCGAACGGCTGGACGTGACCGGCCTAGATTCGGTCGGCGATGCGACAGAAGCGGTCGTCGTAGTGTCGGTGTCCTACCCAGAGGATCGGGAAGCAATCGCCCGCCGCTTTCCGGGTCTGCCAGTGGTCAGGCTCGGCCTTGCCGCGCCGGTGACAGATCATCACTGGTCGGTCGAGAAGCAGGCCGCGTGGGCCAAGCAATTCTTCGACGTCGCCCGTCAGCTGTGCGCCACGAAGGTCCAGCGCGTCCACGCTATCCTCGCGGTTCCCGCCAGCGTGGCCCTCTCGCTTGGGCGTGCTTACGACAAGCGCAACGTCGCGCCGCTGACGGTCTATCAGTACGAAAAGGGTGACCCGCTGGGCTACCCGTGGGGCATCGAGATGCCGGTGGCCAACGCGGCCGAGGCGAAGGTGGCCAAGATGAAAGTCGTCGATGGCTAGGTCTGGTCGATCCGGACGCGGCTCAGGGTGAGCCGCGCGATGCACCAGTCGTGGTCCGGCCTAACGTTGTCGAAGGGGCAGTGGCCGTACCGCTGGACGCGGCATCGGCGGAGGGCAACGGCAGCTTTCGGGACGACCTGTCGATCGCGATGGCGACAGGGAATGGGGCGTTTTGCTCGCAAGCTGCCGGAAGCGCGATCGACCTGTCTTGGGACTTTCCCGACGTTCCGGACAGCGGCCGCAAACGACGGTTTGCGATCGAAGCCGACATTACGCATTGGTCGCGCGAGCTGTAAAGCGCCCGTAGGATCATGCACGTGATGACTGCAAGGCATGTGCGGCATCAATCCCCGCGCTTCATCGCCGTCTCAGATTATTCTCCGAGTTGATCAAACATGGCACGGACGTATTTGGCACTCTTGGCGCGAAAGTAGAGTTCCGACCCTCTCATCGAAGACTGAACCCCGACGAACTTGACACATTGATCCGGCGTCCAGACACTTACAGCTTCTGGCTCTCGGTATTCCCAGATCGGTCCGCCGCTGCAGCCACGGAGGTGCGGAATGATGCTTCGCTCACCTTCCGGTGTGTGGCCGGTCGGTTCATAACGGAAAAAGATATCGAGATCGGCGTCGACCGGTTTATCGGCGGCTGAGGGGACTTCCGGCAATCTCCAAGTTTGAAGAAACAACAGCGAGCTACCGATGTCATTACCCATCTTTTGAGTGTTTTCTGATGGATAGCCTGTGAGAACGAAAGCTCCGTTGTCACTCGCCACCGCGGTATCAGCTATGGTAAGGATCCTCCAACTCCGACGGATCCGAGCTATGGATTCCAAGTTGAGAATCTCGACGAATGCAAGGTCGACTTCCGGACGATCCGGGATGTGAACGCAGTGGCGTCCGAGACCAAATAAGTCAGGCGTGTCGCGGCTCGGTAAGACCAGGCTATCTGAAGTCATACTTTCAAAAATATGTCTGGCGGTTACCAGCAAAAGGCGCCCATTATGATCGAACAACGTGCCAGTCCCCACTTGGTCGACCTGGTCGTCTGTGCATTCGTGTAGGACGGGTACCGTCATTCTCGCGGTAAAGCGCTCAATCGCGCGCATGGCTTCTACGTCTATTTCGGGCATAGTTTCTATAGGTTTTAACACCGAGACAATCTTTCACGATAGTAGACGGCGATTTCCGAGGACGGGCTGGAGATTAGCTGTTGAACGAACACACCGATCGCGCCTGCGGTGACTGCATCTCGAGTAAGTTTCTGTGTTGAACTATACTTATGATGGAGATAACAAATAATTTTAAAGCAGAACTGAGCATACAAATGACCGAAAGATAAACGGGGCAGGTGATCGCGCTTTAAAGGAACACCACTAACGCGGTCCCGCGGGTTGCCACTGTTTGCCTTATAAACATCAGAAGAGAGGGACGGCTTCGATATCTTCGGTCGCGCTCCGTAGTTTCCATCAGATAGATACTTCGAAACTCTTCGGCGATCGATAACTTTACGCGCGACCAAATTCCCACAAATGTCGGCTAGCTGAGCCCACCAAACTGCGGAACAAAATTCGTCGACAAGCTCGGATACGGTCTGCTCGATGTCAAAATTGTGATCACACAGCGGGCAGGTACTGTAAAATATCTCGTGCAAATGTTGCCGGTCGAAAATATCATTTTCGTAGCTGTATCCAAATGTATACAGGACGCTGTCCCTATTGACCATTCTATCAAGAATGCCGTCATAATCACGGTCTATGGCACAAATAACCACCGTGCTTCCTACAGATTGTTGAGCCAATTGGAGTACATTATCCTTACTACCGCGAGGAAGTATCTTCAATTTCAATTCAGGTCGCAGCACATAGAAGACGCGGCGCCAAAACAGACCGTCGAACGATTCGACAGCCCCCTTATCGTCTCTGCCTCCTTCCACGTATAGAATTCGATCTACCCCATAAAACAACGCGCGGTTATTTCTGCCGGAGGCGCTCCTGTCGAAGCTCTTCACTTAAATGACTTTCTCTAGATCAATGGTGTTGCTGCCATACGCTCCGACTACGTCTGGAGAGTGGGTCGCAAATATGATCTGAGCGTTCGGATTTATCAGTCGTAGACTCGGGACAAGCCGCTCCTGCCAGTCGATGTGCAGTGAGAGCTCCGGCTCATCAGCCATGAACACGCATTCCCGTTGACGCTGCAGTAGCGTCTCACCTAGCAAGATGAAGAGTTGCTTTTCACCCGATGATAGAAGTTGAATATCGATTGGAAGGCCGTCGGGGCTGTGAAAAACGGGCTGATTGCCCGGATTGATCGATAATGATTTGCGATAAAACATGTCGTTGACAATTTTAACGAAATCATCCTTTGGCGCATAGATAGCTGCGCGCTTTTCAAGAAGCTTGTGCCACTCGCCGACTGCGTCATGAATCCTTACTGTGTCATTCAACACCAGAAAGTCATCAGCATCCATTGACTGGTGCGGTTTATAATCTGCGAGCGCTTTCTCCATCCTAGCGGAAAACGTATCTAACTTTTTACTGTAAACGCTGGATTTTATGTTGAATTCGGCGAACATCCCGCGAATGGCCGCTTTCTCATCATCCGCATTGACCGACTTCAAATTAGAAATCTTTTCGAGACCTGCGGGAGATATCAAGGATAGGAGATATACCTGCTGAAAACGATCTGTCTCTTCCGCAGCTAGCTTGTCCAAAGTAGAGAAATAGGCGCCAAAGTCACGCGCGACTTGGTCCAGCTTCCTGTCGACTGGCGACTCAAATTTTCGTTCGCCCTCTCGCGGCGAATCCGTGGTTGCCCGATGTACAGAGATCCAGCTTAGCCGAACCATCTGATGTATGGTACTTCTGAGCGTATGGGAATGCGTCTCGTCTATGTACTGCCCGCGGCCAGATTCGTCATATCTGGAAAGATAAGCCCGCCTCCAGGGGGCGCGGTAACTATCGGTATCAAAGCGAAACTCCTGCGCTTCGCCACGGGAACTCTGTGCCATCCTATAAAAAATGTATGGAGTTTCCTCGTCGTCGGATCCTCGTTCAATCCGAAGATAAGGCCGAGCACGCTCCCCTTTCTTCGACAGCGTAAATGTAATCACCTTAAAGTCAGATCTAGCAAGACCCGGTACATCCACGGTAAGAGCGGAATTAAGTAGGTTCATCAGGCGCGTTTTCCCGGTGCCGTTTCGGCCGATGAAAAAATTAACGCCTGAATCCATTGGTAGTTTTATGGGAGATTGCTTGCCCTGAAATCCGGTAATTTCTATAGATGCTATCCGGTACAAGGCTTCCTCCAGCGGGCTCTTAGTCGCGTTGATTGTAGAACTTAGTTGCAACCCAAGTAGCGTCGTCGATCTCACCAACGGGACGCATAGTTGACCAGATGAGTAAGGCATCTGCTTGGCAGCGGCTAGAGCTAACGTCGATATTGGTTTCTGCCAAGGCTTGCGCGACGCGAAGCACTTTTCGGCTCTGTCAGGCCGGCGTCCCGGTGATGCTCTCATAAGGGCAACTTGTTCGCGGTCACGATGAAGTAGGTGGGGCGCAGCCAGTGACAAGCTGCTGCGGAAGGCGCTACGGGCGGTTTCCGAAGAGAGCGTTGATCACGCAAACGGCCGGAATTGAGCAGAAGCTGCCGTTCATGGTTCGACTACCGAACGACCGCCTCTGGCCGACTGCGGTCGTAAGCAGAATCGGCGCATCCTGGGACGAAGCCGCCGTTCCCATCCTTCCGGTTAAGCGTCACCTTTCGCCAAGAGCCGACGTGGAGCGCTTATCCCCGGAGCGTGCGTTTAGGTCTGAAGTCGGGTGGGTGCGCTAGACTTCGGTGGATGGACGTGTGGCGGCGTCATGCTCGAATGCGATGATCTTCACTGCGCTACGGCGACGAAACAGCCTTGCGACCGCGCGAGCTCCCGTTCGCGTCCAACGGACAAGAGGACCGTGCAGAAGCTTGTCGCGTTCGTACCGAAAATGCAGTGCAGCTTCCCAGACATACCGGATTGATGAATGCACGTTTGAGGCAGGCTCGATCCGCCGGTTGCGTAGCGTGGTCTCGATGTCTCCCAACGCCAACGGCAGAGCCATAATCCATTCGACGACGCCGACCGCAGCGGCATCATTGAGCGACAGGGTTTGGATCCCTGCTATCGCTCTACGGACAATCGACAGCCCAATCTCGATCTGACCGCCCGATGTTTCGCGGAAGTCGTCATCCGTGCTGTCATCATAGATCGGCACGGCCTCGATTGGCTCAACTAGCCCGATGAGGAAGGTCAATATGCCGATGGCCTTTGCGCGTTCGGCCCGACCAGCGCGGGTGGACTGGATGATAACGAACCAGAGCGCGCCGACGGTACCGATCGCCGCAAGTGCGTCCCAGTTGAACCAGCTCGTCATATCGGAGAGGAACGACCAGATCGGGCGGAGCCATTCGGGCGGATGTTTCACCAGCCAAGGCTCCAGAAGCGTCGCCATGTTTCAGTCATGCCACGCTATTCCTGCTGTTGTCCGAGTTCATAGCGGGGCAGCCTGCGCTGGGCCGGTAGTTGCGGCGGGGAGGTCGATAAATTCCAGCCAGAGTGTGCGAGCATAATGTTCGCCGAAACGGCGCATCCGCCAGACCGCCGCGCAGAGCATCACCCCAAGGACGATCAAAAGCGTGGTTTGTCCGCGATGGGCAAAGATTGACCAGCCGAGCGCGAGTGTCGACGCAGCCACCAAGCCTCGAAAAAGCCCGTACGTACGGCTAAACGTATCGATGCGGGCAGATCTCCCGGCAGCCTGCACGCGCGTATAGGCACGTGCCGTGATGGCGCGGAAAACCGGATATGGAACGCTATCCAGTTTGGCGCTCTCGCCTTCCATGGCGACCAGCCTGGCGTCTAGAATCTTCCGTTGCGCCGGCGAGATCAGCCGCTGCTCGGCATCGCGGACATAGCTGCTCGGCAGGCCCCGAAACAACCAAACTGGAGCCTCGACTAGATTACCAAAAGCCTGGATCAGATGTCCAAGTACAAAGGCGACCATCACGAAAAGCCCCAAATCGCCGACGGTTAGTCCGTCACCATTCACGAATCTCTTGAACAGCGGAACCTCCGAGGCGAGCAGCAGCGCCACCAGCGTACCGGGTGTTATGATGCCAATGACCTCGTAGGGGTCGAAACTCTTGCTGGTTTCCATCTTGTCACTGACCGAGCGGCGCGAAGATGTTGCGCCGGATACCGGGTTTGGACGCCGCCAGTGCAGCGAGTGCCGATTGCCTGGATGGAGTTACGAGATAGCTGCTGTCGGCGGCGACATCGATCGTAATTGACCCGTCGCACCGCGTGGTCATCACCTTGCGGCGCGGCTGGCCGAAGAGACCTACCGGCTTCGACAGATCGGGGATGCCTATCGTTCGATTCGCGTACCAATCGCGAGTTTCCTGCGTACCGTGCTTCTTGGGCCCGTCGGAGAAGATCACCAACTCCGGCTTGCAGACGTTGAAGACTTCTTCGCAGCATCCATTCTCGCGGCCGTGATGCGATGCGACATAGACCTGCGTGGTTGCCAGTTTCGCAGCAAAGCCCGGCATGCGTAGCAGTTTGCGCCAGCCGGGTCGCTCAAGGTCGCCGCCGAACAAGATGGTGAAGCCGCCGAAGGACACAAACACCGCGAGGCTCAAATTGTTGGTGTCTCGAAAGTCGACACCGTAGCGGTTCCAATAGGCCTGCCACCTCACACCGCCTAGATCGTTCGACCAATCGCCGAGAAAACCTGCACCGTGCTGCTGAAAAATCTCAGTCGCCTTGGTGACTCCGCCCCTCATCCCGCCGAATGCCTTCATCGTCCGAAGCGCCTGTGCATCGACCGTTGGATTGCTAACGATGGCGCCGAGCGGGCAGTTGTTCCAAAGCGAGGAAAGATCCTCGCAATGATCCTCGTCGAGGTTCAGCAGCATCAACGTATCAATGCGCTCGCTGTGGTAGGCGATAGACGGGAACCAGGAGCGGTTGAGGCTGAGGCCGCAATCGAGCATTATCCGGTGGCCGGCCGGCCCGGTGACGACCGCGCAGCCGCCATGATCGACATCGTGAATCTGAATCCGCATGTGCCGCCCCGCATCTAGCGCTGTGCATCAACGTAACCTGTGGCGGTGCCGTCATGACACCTAATCCAGCCCCGCAACAATAAGGCGTGTTCCCGACTTGTTCAACCATCGTGGAAGGGCCGCATGGCGCGGGGATGGAAATTCGGCTATCGCCCCCGCATTGGCTATCGCCCGAATTTTCCAAGTCGACTTGATCTCACCCCGATTACTGACGCGCCCTGCCTTAGATCGAGCGGGAGCCGCGAGTGCGGAATAACAATTGCTTGCCGCTACCGCAGATGAAGCGAGCAGGGCAGCCAATGACCGCTTTCGGCCTGACCGGTCGTTCCCACCCGCTCATGGGAATGGCGTACTCTGGTCGAGGCTGTGTAGAAACGCTCCCGAGGTGGACGGCGCGCGGTGGGGCTCAGAAGGCCGCGATTACCGAATGCCAGGTCTTCGCGCCGGCTTTCAGGTGCGGATCGCTGCAATGAGCGGCCGAATGCCCATGATCTGGATCATTCGCTTCATATTGTAGGCCAGCACGCACAAACTCATCTCGGTTCTGACGTTGTTGAGCGTCTTGGTCAGAAAATGGGTGCTGCCCATCCAGGATTTGAGCGTGCCAAAGACATGCTCGACGGTCCGGCGACGGATGCCCATCGCATTGGGCAACAGGTCGAGCCGCCTTTGCATGGCATCGATGACCGCCTCATGCTTCCATCGTTTGACGAGCTTCACATATTCAGTGGTACAGCGCGGTCGCAGAATGCAGCTCTGGCAGGCGCTCAGGTTGCGGTAATGGTCGATGTCCCCATGATGATCGGACCGCGCACGCGCCTTGGTCAGATGCTCCCCAGCCGGGCAGGTATATCGATCGTGGTCGGCGTCGTACACGAAGTCGGCCTTGGTGAATAAACCGCGCTGCGCCTTGCCGGACGTGTCGGTTCTGGGCACGCAGGGCAAAATGCCGGTGCCTTCGCATTCCAGCACCTGTTCGCCGTTCATATAGCCGCGATCCGCCAACACGGTGATCTCGGGTGCGGCAATGGCAGCTTGCGCTTGCCGACCCATAAGCGCGAGTTGCGCCCGGTCATTGCCCTCGTTCACCACGTCGTGCGCGACAATGAGGTGGTGTTCGGCATCCACCGCTGCCTGCAGGTTGTAGCCGACAATGCCGGTACCGCGACCACTGCTGTTCATCGACCTGGCGTCCGGATCGGTCAGCGACACCTGATGATCGGACGCCGCTTCGACCTGTGCGGCCATTTCCTTCAGGAACCGCATCTGCCCGCGCAAGCCCGCGATCTTCTCGCGGATCTGTTCGACCCGCGCCTGCGGAACGTCGCTGGCCTCACGATCGGCGCGATCGAGCGCCGCAAGGTAGCGCTCGATGCTGGCCTCGACCTGCTCGATCCGCTTGGCCGCCTTGTGTTCTGTGTAGTTGCGGTCCCGGTTGTTCACCGCTTTGAATTTGCTGCCGTCGATCGCGACGGTCGCCTGTCCGAACAGGCTCAGCTGCCGGCACAGCACCACGAACTGGCTGCAGACCGCCCGGATCGCCGCACCATTGTCCCGTCGAAAATTGGCGATCGTCTTGAAGTCCGGTGCCAATCGACCCGTCAGCCACATCAGTTCGATATTGCGCTGAGCTTCGCGCTCGAGGCGCCGGCTCGACTGGATCCGGTTCAGATAGCCGTACAGGTAGATCTTGAGCATCGTCGAAGGATGATAGGCTGGGCGCCCGGTATGCGCCGGCGTCGCCCCGGTAAAGCCAAGTGCTATCAGATCCAGCTCGTCGATAAATGCCTCGACAACCCGAACCGGATTATCTTCGGCGACATAATCATCGAGCGAGGCCGGCAGCAGAAAATCCTGGCGACGGCCTTGTTCTTCCACGAAACGGCCCATCGACAAGCCTCCCGACATTCCGGAAAACTCTACCACGAAACAGCGTTTTTACACAGCCTCGGTCGAGAACTGCCGGAGCGATTCGCCCATTGATGGCTCGCGGCAACACGGCGAAACCACGGTGCCGGGTTGAGCCCAACCATGGGTAGCGGTCCAGCAAAGGACGCTCGCGTCCGCACAAGTATATTTGATGAATATTTGACACCGAGGACGTAGCAATGGGTAACCCATTGAAAACGTTGGTGACCCCTACGGGAATCGAACCCGTGTTTCAGCCGTGAAAGGGCCGCGTCCTAACCGCTAGACGAAGGGGCCATGCAACTGCGTGGAGCGGCCGGTTAGGAGATGTTTCGGCTGCGGTCAAGCACTCAATCTGCCCATGCGGCATCTTCGATGTGCAATTCTGCTGCAGGGCGGCTTCCCCAGTCGTCGATCTTGGCGCGTCCGGCCAGCCACAGCCGCCTGTGGGAAGGGGCGGAGAGCAGCGCCTGGCCGAGTTCGGTGTCGGCCTGGCGAAACGCTACCGCCTTGATTGCGCGGCCATCTTCACCCGCCACGATGGCGCGAACATGGCCGCCGGTGCCGACCAGATCGGCCTTGATGATTCGCACCGGGCCCGCAGCGATCCTGGGGGCAGGCCAGCCCATGCCATAGGGGCCGCCGGCTTCCATCGCCTGCACCAGTTGCGGGTTCACCCCGGCCGCGGACACCACGGCGTCGAGCAGCAGCGCCCGTTCGCCGCGGGCCTGCTCGATTCGCTCGGTCAAACGCTCTTCCAGAAAGGCTGCAAGCGCCTCGACCTGTTCTGCCGCCACGGTAACGCCGCATGCCATGGCGTGGCCGCCGCCGGCGATCAGCAGTCCGGCATCCTTCGCCGCCAGCACGGCCGCGCCCAGATCGACGCCGGGGATCGAGCGGCCTGACCCTTTGCCGATGCCGTCTTCCCCCAGTGCGATCACGATGGCCGGGCGGCCCAGCCGTTCCTTCAGGCGTCCGGCAACGATGCCGATAACGCCCGGGTGCCAGCCGTCGCCCGCGACCAGCGCGACGGCACGGTCGCCGCCCATCAGACACATCTGTTCGGCGGCGGCCTGCACCTCCGCCTCGATCGCGCGGCGTTCCTCGTTGAGTTGGCTGAGCTCCTCGGCGATCGCGCGCGCCTCGGCCGGGTCGCGGGTGGTAAGCAGCCGTACGCCGAGGTCGGAGCGCCCGACGCGGCCGCCGGCATTGATCCTGGGCCCCAGCGCAAAGCCGAGGTCGGTACAGGTCGGCGCGCGGGTGAGGCGCGAGGCTTCGATCAGCGCGTTGAGGCCGATATTGCGTCGCCCCGCCATCACCTTCAGCCCCTGGGCGACAAAGGCGCGGTTGAGGCCCTTCAGCGCCGCGACATCGGCGACGGTGCCGAGTGCGACAATGTCGAGCAGATCGAGCAGGCGGGGTTCCGCCCGGCCCGAGAAATAGCCGCGAGCGCGAAGTGTGCGGACCAGTGCCGCGCCGAGCAGGAAGGCGACCCCGACGGCTGCGAGGTGACCGTGCGCGGCGCCTTCATCCTCATCCAGCCGGTTCGGGTTCACCAGCGCATGGGCGACCGGCAATTCTGTCGCGCATTTGTGATGGTCGACGACGATCACGTCCGCATCTGCGGCCCGAGCCATTTCGAGCGCCTCGAACGCCTGGGCGCCGCAATCGACGGTTATGATCAGATCGGCGCCCTCGGTCTTCAGCCGCACCAGCGCCTCGCCCGAAGGGCCATAGCCTTCCATCAGCCGGTCGGGGATGTAGGAGCGGGCTTCGATACCCAGATCGCGCAGCAACAGGATCAGCAGTGCGGCAGAGGTGGCACCGTCAACATCATAGTCGCCGAATACCGCAATCTGCTGGCGCCCGACCACAGCATCTGCGAGCCGTCCGGCCGCCTTGTCCATGTCCCGGAAGATCGACGGGTCCGGCATGAAGGTGCGGATGCTGGGAGTGCGGTGCCGTTCCAGATCCTCGCGTTCGACGCCGCGAGTGAGCAGAAGCTGGGTAACGAGATCGTCCGGGGCGAAATTCGGATCGCGGGCATCCGCCGCCAGCCCGCGCCAGCGCCACGGCTGGCCCAGGATCGAGCGGTGAACATTCAGGGCTGAAGACATGGTCCGGATGTGCGCGGGGCAGGGCCCCGCGTCAATCGGCGTCGGCGTCCGCGTCGACTACGCCGGAGCGATAGGTGGTGATCGGCGCCTTAATCCAGGCTTCCTCCCGGAACCACTTGGTGATGATGTATTTGGTGCCTTCCACCACGCGCGTGCCTTCGTGCAGCGTGTCGTAATTGGGGCTGCCGTCGGCGCTCATATTGTTCCAGATCACCAGCGTCCGCCGCTTTGGTTTGAAGCGGATGCCGGCGCGCGGGAACCAGGTGGCGCCGCCTTCCTCGACGTCGTTCAGGAACGCCATGGCCGTCCAGGTGCGCTGGCCGCCGGTTTCCAGCATCTGCTGCCAATAGCCGCTATGTTCGTGGAAATAGTCGCAATGCGCGCGGAACTGCTGGTTGGGCGCATAGCGCTGCCCCTGCATCGTTTCCGCATGTTCGGGCGGGATGCCGAGCAGATGGGCGATGCGGTCGTCGATTGTCTTCACCTCGTCGGACCAGCGATAGAGGTCCGAACTGTCGCTGGTGCGATATTCGGGATCGTCGGTGGTGGCGAGCAGGGTTGAGGGGCGCGAATTAGAATCGATCAGCGCGATCAGCGTGTCGCATTCGGCATCGGTCAGGAAGTCGGGATAGGTATAGATCTGCGCCAGATCGACTTTGGCCCGCTTGACGTTCGGATTGGCGTCCAGCCGCGCCGCCACTTCGACGCCGATCTGCGCACGGCGCTGCGACGGTTGACCGGAGATATTGCCCTGGTTCTTGCTCACCCGCCGTCCATTGCCAAGGCGAAGGCCGATTGCAAGCCGGCGTTGCACGGATAAGGCCGGTGCCGCAGCACCGGCCTTTCCCGGAACTTACCAGAAAATGCCGTAGATTACGTCGACCACCTGGCCCGTCTCGATGTCGACGAGCAGCGCGTCGTCATAATAGCGGACCCAGCGATACGGCCCCCACACTTCGGGTAGGCGGTACGAATAGGGATCGCTGATCCAGTAGCTGGAACTGAACAGCACCGTGTTCAGCCGCACGCCGATCGAGAAGCGGCGATAGCCATAGCCCCAGCCATAGGGCGGGTAATAGCGCGGCAGACGGTACAGGCTGCGGTTATAGTCGCGATAGGCCCGCCAGTCATAGCGGCGGTCACTGCGCCAGCCATTGTCCCAGCGCCGGTTATTGCCCCAGCGGTCGCCGCCACGGTCCCAGCCATGGTCGCGATTCCAGTCGCGATCGCGGCCCCATTCGCGGCGCCAGTCCGGGCGCGGGCCGCCATCGGGGCGCAGGCCACCATCGGGACGGGGCCCCCGATTCCAGTTGCCGCCGCCCCATTGCTCGGGCCGCGCACCCGGTTGGGCCTGCGGCGGCTGCGGGCGGTCTTGGCCCCAGCCGGGGCGCGGGCCCCGATTCCAGTCGCGGCCGCCGCGCCACTGCTCCGGCTGCACCCCCAACTGGGGCGGCGGTGTCGGCGATTGGGGGCGATCCTGCCCCCAGCCGCGATTGGGCATCTGGGGCGGGGAAGGGCGATTCCAGCCCTGCGGCTGCTGGGGCGCGGGCGCGCCAGCGCCCTGGCCATTCCATGGACGCTGCGGCGGAGCCGGGCGGGACCAGCCGCCACGGTCGCGTTCGCCGCCATGATCCCGGTCCTGTGCCATTGCGGGGGGGACCAGGGCTGTCGCTGCAGCCAGTGCCGCCAGGAGCATCCTCTTCATTGTCTCAACTCTCCGTTCGCGCCGGCATAATGCCCCGCCAGTAAAACGGGTCTAGTCGAACGCGCGTGAGTCTGTGCTGAACTCCATCGACAGCCAATTGAAAGAATCACGTGGCGTTGTCGTCCTTGTCCTTATCTTCCTCTGGCGCCGTATCGGGCAGCGGCGCATCACCGCGGGCGATACGGGCGGCGTCCTGCACTGCAGCAACAAGTCGCGGATAAATGCCGCATCGGCACATATTCGGAATGGCATCCTTCACTTCTTGTTCCGAAGGATTGCGATTGTCGCGGATCAATATGGCGGCGGCCATCACCACGCCCGGAATGCAATAGCCGCACTGGACGATGTTCGCGGCGAGCAACGCCTGCTGCACGGGATGGCTGCGGTCGTGCGAAAGGCCCTCGATCGTCGTGACGAAGGTGCCTTCCAGCGCGCCGATCCGTTCCTGGCAGGCAAGCCGGGCGCTGCCGTCGACATCGACCGCGCAGGCGCCACAATCGCCGGTGCCGCAGCCATATTTGGTGCCGGTAAGGTTGGAGGCATCGCGCAGCGCCCATAGCAGCGGCGTCTGCGGGTCCATGCGGTAATGCACCGGCTGGTTGTTGACGGTGAAACGAGTCATGCCCCGATCCTAGCGGGAAACGGCATGTTTCCGAAACCGCCATTGCGCACGGCGCTTGCCGGCGCGACATCTCCGCCATGACACTCTCGGCTTTGTTCATTCCGCATGGCGGCGGCCCCTGCTTCTTCATGGATCCGCAGGGCGGTCCGCCCGATCCGATGTGGCGGCCGATGCAAGCCTATCTGGCCGGGCTGATCGACGCTCTGCCCGAGAGGCCGCGCGCGATCCTGCTGGTATCCGGCCATTGGGAGGCGCAGGAGGTGACGGTGCATGTCGGCACCGGTCAGCCGCTGCTGTTCGATTATTATGGCTTTCCCGACCATACCTATCACCTGTGCTGGGATGCGCCGGGTGCGCCCGAGGTGGCGCTGCGGGCCCAGGCGCTGCTCGACGCTGCCGGCTTCGCCACGGCCCGGGAGAATGAGCGCGGCTGGGACCATGGCGTCTTCATTCCCATGATGGTCGCGGTGCCGGGTGCCGACATCCCGCTGGCGCAATTGTCGCTGCGCAGCGATCTCGATCCGGAGGCCCATATCGCGATCGGCCGGGCGCTGGCGCCGCTGCGCGACGAAGGTGTGCTGATCGTCGGATCGGGCATGAGCTTCCACAATCTGCGGGCGCGTGGGCCGCAGGTTACGCCCTATGCCGATGTCTGGGACGCCGCGCTGGTCGATGCCGCTACCGACCCCGACCCGGTGCGTCGAGCGGCCCGGATCGCCGACTGGCGCAGCCTGCCCTATGCCGAGTTCGCGCATCCGCGTGAGGAGCATCTGTTGCCGCTGATGGTCGCGCTGGGCGCGGGCGGCGATGGGCCCGCCATCTGCGACTATCGCGACCATGTGATGGGTTGGGCCGTCAGCGGTTTCCGCTTCGGCTGAGGGCGCGGCGGCCGGGAAGGACCGGCCGCCGCGCACCCCGGTTACTTGGTGCCGATCAGCCCCGCGCTGACTTCGCCCGCCTTTGCGTCGTGGAAGCGCGCGCAGGTGCGGATCGTTTCCACCGCGCGATCCAGGCTCAGCGTGCTGCCCTTGGTGGCCGGACGCAGCTTTGCATCGACGGCATCGGCCTGCGCATTCGAGCAGAGCGCGCCGAACATCTGCGCCGCGCGGCCCGAAAATACGCCGCCGCCGCCGCCGGCCTGCACGAACTGATCGAAGTTCGTGATCATGAAGTCGCTCGCCACATCGCGCGTGGCGGGCGACCGGAACAGCGTGGCAACGGTGAACATGCGCGTGCGGAAGTCGAGCCGCGGATCCTTATAGTCGTTGAGGAACCAGCGGGCCACGTCCGGATTGTTCGATGCGCCGATGCCCTGCAAGGTGGCACCGATCGCCGCAGGATTGTGGCTGCTCAAGGCCTTGTCGAGCAGTTGCTGCGCGAAAGGTGCGCCGCGCTCGTTTACGGCGATCTGGGCGGCGAGCGACGCATAGTTCGAGTCCATCGCCTTGGCGTCGCCGGCGAGATGCGCATCGAGCGCGGCGGTCAGCTTGGTCCGCAGCGCGGTGTCGTGCCCGGTGACCGCCAGCAGCTCCACAAGCTCGTCGCGCAGGTCGCGCTGATCGGCGGTTTCCGACGCATAGGCGTTGTTGCTGGGGTCGAAGCCGAGCTTGGCGAGCATCGGGCCGTACAGGTCGACGATCAGCTTGCGATAGGCGGGCAGCGCCGCTGCGCTGATCAGGCCGCGGCCCTCGAGGCCGCGCAGCCGTTTGGCATTATCGAAGATGATCTTGGTGGAGGGATGCTTCGCCATTGCGCGCGCCAGCGCCAGCGGGCGCGCGATGCTGCTGCGGCCGGCATAGAAGCTGGCCCAGACGCTGTCGTCGAGCGCCAGCGCTTCGCCCGCCGGCAGGCTGGGGCCAGCGGCGATCAGCGCATCCCAGTCGGCGGGATCGAGCTCGAAGCGATAATAGCCCCAGCCGCCGGCGTTCGGCATGATCGCGCCGTTGCCTTTGGCTTCCACCGTCATGCTGGGCTTGTCGACCAGCGTGCAGCTCTTGGTTTCGCCGCGGCGCAGGCATAGCGGCACCAGCCATTGCTCGGCCGGAGCATTGGTGCCGAAGAAGCTGTAGCGCGACTGGGTGGCGACCAGCTTGTCGCCTTCATGGTGCAGCGTCACCAGCGGCACGCCCTGCTGATCGACAAAGCTCTTGAGCGAGGCAAGCACGCGCGGATCGTGCGCCGCATCGGCCAGCGAGGCGAAGAACTGATCGGTGCTGGCATTGCTATAGGCGTGCCGCTTCATGTGCAGGCGCACGCCGTCGCGGAACTTGGTGTCGCCCATATAGGCGGCGATCATCGCCACAACCTGACCGCCCTTGCCATAGGTGATCTGGTCGAAGGCGGCATCGACATCGCCATCGTTCAGGATCGGCTGGTGGATCGGCCGACCGGCGACGAGTGCGTCGATGCCCATCGCCTGAAAGCCTTCCTCGATCGCATCGACTTCGATCTGCAGGCCCGGCCGCCATTCATTGCCGATGCGATAGCCCATCCAGTTGGCGAAGCTTTCGTTCAGCCAGATGTCGTCCCACCAGGCGGGGGTGACGAGGTCGCCGAACCACTGGTGTGACAGTTCGTGCGCGACGACCATGCCGAAGGTCCGCTTGCGCTCCGATGCGGCCTTTTCGTCGAGGAACAGGATGCCGTCCCCGTAAATGTCGGCACCGGCATTTTCCATCGCGCCCGGCATGATCGGCGAGCCGATCTGGTCGAGCTTCGGGAAGGGAAAGGGCTGGCCGAAATAGTTTTCGAGCAGCGAGACGATCTTGCCCGATTCGTCGCGAGCAAAGGCGAGCTGGCCGGCATTGGGCTGGGTGCCGACGACACGCAGCGGCAGCGGTTCGGCGCGCTGCGGTGTGGCGGGGACCGTCGTGCTGGTGGTCGCGAACGGACCGGTGACCAGCGCGACCAGATAGGTCGGCAGCGGCTTGGTGGGGGCGAACTGGTGCTTTTCCAGATCGCCAACCTTGGTGACGGCGGTTTCCGGCGCGTTGCTGACGGTAGTGAAGCCGGGCTTGGTGGTGATCGAGACCGTGAAGGGCGTCTTGTAGCCCGGCTGGTCGAAGCCCGGGAATGCGGCGCGCGCATCGATCGATTCGAACTGCGTCCAGCTATACCAGGCACCGGCGATGTTCAGGTGATACATGCCCTGGGTGCTCTGGCCGAAGGGTGCATCATAATCGAACGCCAGCGTCACGCGGCCCGCAGGGACCGTCTTGCCGAAATCGACCTGCGCGAGTCCGGTCGGGCTCTTTTGCGTGAACGTTACGTCAAACTGCTGGCCGCCGACGCGCGCCACCGCCTTGCTGACATGCAGCCCGCGGCCGTGCATCCAAACCGCGCTCGCCGCCTGCTTCAGATCGACATCGATTTCGGTATGGCCGCTGAACCGATCCTGTTCCGGCACGATCGTGAAGTCGAGCCGATAGGCAATCGGTGTCGCCGCGTCGGGCAGCTTGCCGGTGGGCTGTGGCGGCGTCTGGGCCAGGGCCGCGGCGGGAATGAGCAGGGCGCTGGAAGCGAAGAGAATGGCGCGCATCAGGGTTCCTCTTGAAGACTGGCGATGCTTATGGTGCCAGCTGCCCTATTGCAATAGTACACTATATCCACCTCACCTGTTCTGCTTGCCGCACGGCCGCTAACGGCTATGGTAACGATACCATAAGCGAAGGGAGAGGATCGATGGTGCGGACGTTGCGCTGGGCGCTTATGGCGTTGTTGTTCGCCGCTACCGCGCAGGCGGCGCCGGGCGAACGCTGGGTCGCCATATGGTCGACGGCGCAATTGGCCGTCGACGGGCCGAACGCGCTTTCGGCGGCGGACCTTACCGATGCAACCCTGCGCCAGATCGTTCGCGTGCAACTGCCGACCACCCGTCTCCGGATGCGCATCTCCAATCGCTTCGGCAATGCGCCGCTGCGGATCGATGGCGCCGGCATCGCCCGGGCGAGTGACGCGGCCGGCGCGCGGATTGACGCCAATAGTGCCCGCAGCCTGCAGTTCGGCGGGGCCGCTGCCGTCACCATTCCGGCCGGCGCCGAATATTGGAGCGATCCGGTGTCGCTCGCGCTGCCTGCCGGTGCCGACGTGGCGGTGTCGCTCTACTTCGCACAGCCGCCCGCGCAGCAGACCGGCCATCCGGGATCGCGCGCCACCTCCTATCTCGTCCATGGCAATCATCTCGCCGACGCGGACCTGACCGGGGCCAAGACTGCCGACCACTGGTTCCAGATCGCTGGAATCGAAGCCGTGGCGCCTCGCGCGCGCGCCATCGTGGCGTTCGGCGATTCGATCACCGACGGCTATGGTGTGAAGCCCAACACCAACCTGCGCTGGACCGATGCGCTGCAGCAGCAGCTGCGCCGCGCGCCGGGCCTCAGCAATGTGGCGGTGCTGAATGCGGGCATTGGCGGGAACCGGTTGCTCAACGACGGGCTGGGCCCGAATGCGCTGGCGCGGTTCGACCGGGACGTGCTGAGCCAGCCGGGCGTCAGCCATGTGCTGGTGCTGGAAGGGGTGAACGATCTCGGCACGTTGACCCGCGAGACACCGGCCACGCCGGAGGTCCACCGCGCGCTGGTCGAGCAGATGATCGGCGCCTATCGCCAGATGATTGCCCGTGCCCATGCCCGTGGCATTTGCGTGATCGGCGCGACGATCATGCCCTATGGCGGATCGGGCTATTATCATCCCGACGCGCAGAATGAAGCGGATCGCCAGGCTGTGAACCGCTGGATTCGCGCGCCAGGGCATTTTGACGCCGTGGTCGATTTCGACCGCGCCATGCGCGAGCCGGCCGATCCGGGCCGGCTGCGCAAGGCGTATGACAGCGGCGACGGCCTGCATCCCTCGACGGCGGGCTATGCGGCGATGGCGGCTGCGGTGCCGCTGGCGTTGCTGCGGTAACGGGTCGAGCGCGCTCTCTCCCGCCGCCGGCAACGGCGGGTTTTTCGCGTCGACATGCATTGCGAAGTTTAGGAAGTTTAGGGTGACTCGCGTGCGCGCGCGACCCTCGCCTGCGCGTTCGTGGCGGCGCCGAACAACCGAGACGGCCAGGCCTTCGCGTTTCCAGGCCCGCCCACCGCTCAAAACAGTTCCCCCTGCGCTCCGGCCGTTGGGCGGAACAAGTCCGTGCGCAGGCGAATGCGTTCCCCGTCAAGACCGTAGCGTTTTACCGCGCGGGTGAAGCGCGTGCGGAGCAGGTCGGCCCAGGGGCCCTGGCCGCGCATCCGGGTGAAGAAGCCGGGATCATTGTCGCGCCCGCCGCGGATCGACTGGATCGTTGCCATCACCTTGCCGGCCCGTTCGGGAAAATGGGTGTCGAGCCAGTCGCGGAACAGCGGCGCCACCTCCCAGGGCAGCCGCACCGGCAGGAAGAAGGCGCCTCGTGCACCGGCTTTCGCCGCGCGTTCGAGGACATGCTCCAGCTCGTGATCGGTGACGTGCGGGATGACCGGCGAGACGGAGACGAATACCGGTATCCCAGCCTGGGTCAGGCTGTGGATCGCCGCGAGCCTGCGCTCGGGATGGGGGGCACGAGGCTCCACCGTCATCGCGATCCGGGGGTCGAGTGATGTAACCGACAGCATCACCACCGCCAGCCCCTGCGCCGCCATCGGCGCGAGCAGGTCCAGGTCGCGGGTCACGCGGTTCGACTTGGTGGTGATCATCACCGGATGGCGACATTCTGCAAGCACCTCCAGGCAGCCGCGCATGATCCGCCATTTGGCCTCGATCGGCTGATAGGGATCGGTATTGGTACCGAACGCCAGCGGCTGGCAGACATAGCCGCGTTTGCCGAGTTCGGCGCGGAGCAGGGCGGGGGCATCGGGCTTGACGAACAGCCGGCTTTCAAAGTCCAGCCCCGGCGACAGATCGAGATAGGCGTGGCTGGGCCGCGCAAAGCAATAGATGCAGCCATGCTCGCACCCGCGATAGGGGTTCACCGATTGCTGAAAGCCAATGTCGGGCGACTGGTTGCGGGTGATGATCGTGCGCGGGGTTTCGACCGTAACGGTCGTGCGCAGCGGGGGCGGGGCGCCGTCGATCACGTCCTGCGCGTCGAGCCAATCGCCATCCGCTTCCCGCGCGGGAAGGTTGAAACGGCTGCTCTCCGCATTGTGCGTGGCGCCGCGCACGGGCCGACTCTTTGCCATTGCGCAAAGCTAGTGCGCGCGATAGAACATAGCAAGAACATTGTTGGAGGGAGTGATGGCGCGGCTGAACTATCTGGAGCTGCCGGTGGGCGATGTGCCGGCGCTCAAGGCCTTCTATTCCAAAGCCTTTGGCTGGCATTTTATCGATTTCGGACCGGGCTATGCGGCAACGGCTTCGGGCGACACCGATGTCGGGCTCGACGGCGATGCGCGGGGGCGCACCCTGTTGCTGCCGGTAATCGCGGTGGAGAATCTGGAAGCGACATTGGCCGCAGTGGAGGCGGCGGGCGGCGTGGTGACGGTGCCGATCTTCTCTTTCCCCGGCGGGCGCCGCTTCCACTTCCGCGATCCGCAGGGGCACGAACTGGCGGCGTGGGTGATGGAGGCGTGACGAGCGGCGATTGATCTGCCGTGCCCTGCTTGCGCAGGGACGGGGGCGGCTCAGCGTTCCTGCAACCGCCCCATCAGTTCGACGAAGTTGCAGGGCTTGTGGCGGATGTCCAGCTGGCTGGCGAGAATGCCGTCCCAGGCGTCGGTAACCGCGCCGGTCGAACCCGGCAGCGCGAAGATATAGGTGCCGCGTGCCACGCCGGCCGTGGCGCGGGACTGGATGGTCGAGGTACCGATCTTCGCATAGCTGAGCCAGCGGAACAGCTCGCCAAAACCGGGGATTTCCTTGTCCCACACCCGCGCCAATGCCTCGGGCGTCACGTCGCGACCGGTGACGCCGGTACCACCGGTGGTGAGGATCACTTCGACGCCGGGTGCGGCGATCCAGGTTTCGAGTTGCGCGACGATCGCATCGACATCGTCGCGCACAACCATGCGGTCGGTGAGGAGATGGCCGGCGCCGCTCAGACGCTCGACCAGCCGGTCGCCGGAGCGATCCTCGGCCAGCGTCCGCGTGTCGGAAACGGTTAGAACGGCAATGCGAACCGGGCGAAAGGCAATGCTCTCATCGATTGCCACGCGAAATCCCCAGCGGCATCGTCGCAGCGCTCAACGTAACGGCGGTGCTTGCCGTGCCTGCCTGCGGCGCCGGCTGGAGCAGCGGCGACTGTTGCACCGGCGGGAAAACGAGCGCGGGAGCGCGGCGCGTGGCGATCTTGACTGCGGCCGCGCCCGGCATGCCGGGGAAGCGAGGCCACATGCCGCCGACCAGCGCCGCGCGGCTGGCGGATTTGCGGCCCTCGTGCAGCTCGTACATCCAGTAGTTGCGCAGCACCGTCATCACATAGCCGCGCGTCTCCCAATAGGGGATGCTCTCGATATAGAGCAGCGGGTCGCCGCCGTCGCGCGAGACCTGGTTCCACTGGTCCACCGGGCTGGGCCCGGCATTATAGGCGGCGATCACCTTGGGCAGCAGCCCCTGGGTCAGCGGCATGTCGCGCAACTGCTCCAGATAGGACTGGCCGATCTCCATATTGACCGACGGCTTGGTCAGGTCGGACACGGCATAGGCCACGCCGTGGCGCCGGCCGACATCGATGGCGGCGCCCGTCTTCACCTGCATCAGCCCCATCGCACCTGCGGCGCTGCGCACTTCGGTGCGGAAGTTCGATTCCTGCAGCGTGTGGGCAAAGACCAGCGCCTTGTCGACGCGCCAGCCGCCGGCGGGCGTCCATTTCGGCGCCGGATAGCGGGCCGCGACGATCGGGCTGGCGCCTTGCGGCCCGTTATGGGCGAGCCACAATTCGGCCTGGGGCAGGCTGAGCTGTGCGGCAAGGCGGGTCAGCGCGGCGTGCTCGCCCGGATTGCAGAACTTCGCCTGATGGCGGAGCACCTGATCGGCCAGCGAATCCTCGCCGATTTCGGAAAGCGCAGCCGCGATGCGGACATTGGGCCGGCGCTCGAGCAGCTTCCAGTCGTCATTGACCAGCCGGTCGCCCTTCAGCGGCTTTTCCTCGATGCCCAGCGAAGTACGGGCGAGCAGGCCGTAGAAGGTTTCGCCATACTGGCTGGCGGCGCGCAGCTTCGGCGCGACCTTGTCGGGATGGCCGCACGCCATTTCGGCGCGGGCGCTCCAGTAAAGACCGGCGGAGCGCAGCTCGGTATCGCCCGCGCGGGTGGCGACGCGGTCGAAGGCGGCGGCGGCGTTGTTGCAATCCTGCTGGCGCCAGTCGGCCAGCCCTTCGGTCCAGTCGGCGGCGGCAACCCAGTCGCCGGTGCCCTGCTGCGCCTTGGCGGCCATGCGCCGGGCGTTCTGGTCGTCGCCGGCGGTGTAATAGATCCAGGCGACCTTCTGCTGCCATTCGGTGAGCGCCTCGGGCGTCAGGTCGGCGGCGAAGCGATCGACCACGGCCTCGGCGGCGGGGCCATTGTCGCTTTTCACATAGGGCTGGATGACGATGGCGACTTCGGTCGCGGCATTGTCGCTGCGGACCGAGCGGGTGCGGCGGCGGATCGGCGCCGAATCGAACCACACCAGCCGCTGGGCGGCGGGAAGCTGGGGCAGATCGGTAACGCCGCGCGCCCGCGCCAGCCGGGCGAGCTGTTCCGCCTGCGGCAGTTCGGGGGCTTCGTTGAGCAGCGCGACGAGCTGCCCGGCCTCGACGCGGGGCGAGCCCTTGGCGGTGTATAGCTCGGCGCGGGCGATTGCGTGGAGCGGGCCGGGCTTCATCGAATCGAGCTTGATCTGCGCATCCGACCAGCGGCCGGCGCGGATTGCGGCGAAGACGAACTGGTAATCGGCCTTCTGCCCGGCATCGAGCTGCGGCGGAATGCCGTCATCCTCGCGGCGGCCGGCGGCGCCGGCATCGTCGTCGCTCGCGGCGCCGGTTGCGGGCGCGTGATTATCGGCATGGGCCGCAATCGGAAGCGCCACCAGCGAGGCGGCAAGCAGGATACGCAACGTCACAGGTTCGTTCCCCGGCTCAGCAACAACAGATGTTTCCAGGTTTCGCTCTTCGCAGCTGGTCGCTCCAGCAACCAGCGCGGATGGTATGTCGTCACCACGGCTGTTTTGGCCGCGAAATCGTTAACGACGTGTAAACTATTTGCCGGCGGCCAGCTTTCTGCCCCAAGAACCGCACGACTGGCCGCTTGGCCGAGCAATAGCAGGCGTTCGGGCGCCACCAGCGTCAGGGCGTGGCGTGCCAGATCGGCGAGCGGCGCTTCCTGTTCCGGGGCGATGCGACCGGTGACGGGGCGGGCAAAGGCGAGCGGCAGCAACTGGACCGACTCGCGCCCTACGCCGATCGCCGCGAGCAGCCGGTCGAGCAGCCGGCCGGCCACGCCGCCGAGCAGCGTGTCGCGATCCTCGGCTTCGGGCATGTCAGTCATCACCACCCATTTGGCGCCGGACACGATCACAGGCGTGATCCTTGGTGCCATCCAGGTGGCCTCGGGAGCAGTCTCGCCGGTGCGCCAGTCGAACAGCGCCTCCAGCGTTTGCGGCAAGGCATCGGGCGTCGGGGGCGCTACGGCAGGCTGGGCCGGCGCCGGCTGGCGAAGTGGCGCAGGGCGCGCCAGCCAGTCGCGCACGCTGTCTTCCACCAGCATGTCCACGCCGGCTTCGTCCCACCATTGCAACGCACCGGCGAGCGCCCGATGCCAGCTATTGTCTGGTTCGACCCCCATACCCACCCTTTGAATCCCGGTTGACGGCGGGGTCAATCTGGCTTCATCGCGGGAAAGACAGAACGTTTCCTTCGCGCGACGACAGGCGGCTGCGAGGGTGCAGAGAGACTTAGGGGACTGAGAATGAGCGAACGGGAGTCGATGCCCTATGACGTCGTGATCGTCGGCGCGGGGCCTGCCGGCCTTTCCGCGGCGATCCGGCTGAAGCAGCTGGCGAACGAGGCGGGCGCCGAACTGTCGGTTTGCGTGCTGGAAAAGGGTTCCGAGGTCGGCGCGCATATCCTGTCCGGCGCGGTGATCGATCCGAAGTCGCTCGACGAGTTGCTGCCGAACTGGCGCGACGACGGCTGCCCGCTGGCGCGCACGCCGGTGACGGAAAACCACCACTGGGTGCTGAGCGAGAAGGGCAAGTCGGCCTATCCCGAGTTCCTCACGCCGCCCTATCTGCACAACAAGGGCACCTATACCGGCAGCCTCGGCAATCTGTGCCGCTGGATGGCCGAAAAGGCTGGCGAGCTGGGCGTCGAGATTTTCCCGGGCTTTGCCGCCGCCGAAGTACTGTTCAACGAAGACGGCAGCGTGAAGGGCGTCGCCACCGGCGACATGGGCGTGGCGAAGGACGGCACGCACAAGCCCGATTACCAGCCGGGGCTGGAAATCCACGCCAAATACACCTTCCTTTCCGAAGGCTGCCGCGGCCATCTGTCGAAGCAGATGATCCGCCAGTTCGAGCTTGATCGCGACAGCCAGCCGCAGGTATATGGCATCGGCATCAAGGAATTGTGGGACATCGACCCCGCCAAGCATGTGCCGGGGCGGGTGATCCATACCCAGGGCTGGCCGCTGACCGACGGCGCGAACGGCGGCGGCTTCCTCTATCATCAGGCAGACGGGCAGGTCGCGCTCGGCTTCGTCGTCTGGCTGGGCTATCGCAATCCGTGGCTGTCGCCGTTCCAGGAAATGCAGCGCTGGAAGACGCATCCGGAGATCGCGGCGATCCTGGAGGGCGGCAAGCGCGTATCCTATGGCGCCCGCGCCATTTCCGACGGCGGCTGGCAGGCAGTGCCGAAGCTGGTCGCGCCGGGTCTGGCGCTGATCGGCGATTCGGCCGGTTTCCTCAACGTGCCGCGCATCAAGGGCACCCACACCGCGATGAAGAGCGGGATGATGGCGGCCGAGGCGGCGTTCGCGGCGATCCAGTCGGGTCGCGCGCATGACGAACTCGGCGCCTATCCGGAAGCTTATGAAGCGAGCTGGGTGTACAAGGAACTGCGCGGCGTGCGGAACGTGGTGCCGCTGGTGAAGAAGTTCGGCGACACCTGGGGCACGCTGCTCGCGGGCGCAGCGATGTGGAGCGAGCATCTCGGCATCCGCTGGCCCTTCACGCTGAAGCTGCACCGCGACAACGAGCAGCTGCTGCGGGCCGATCAGGCACCCAGGATCGACTATCCCAAGCCCGACGGCGTGCTTACCTTCGATCGCCTCTCCTCCGTGTTCGTCTCGAACACCAATCACGAGGAGGACCAGCCGGTCCATCTGACACTGAAGGACCCGGATATTCCGATCGACTATAATCTGCCGATGTACGCGGAGCCTGCGCAGCGTTACTGTCCGGCCGGTGTGTATGAGGTCGTAGGGGAAGGCGATGATCTGCGGTTCCAGATCAACGCGCAGAATTGCGTGCATTGCAAGACCTGCGACATCAAGGATCCAACCCAGAACATCAACTGGGTGGTACCGGAAGGCGGCGGTGGTCCCAATTATCCGAACATGTAGTCTCGCCGCCGCGCTGCTGCTGGCAGCCCCGGCAGCGGCGCAGGCCGATCTGGGCGATTATGTCCGCGCTCGTGCCGCCGATGCGGAGGGCGCCTCGGCCCAGGCGGTTCAGGGCTATGCCCGCGCGCTGGCGGCGGCGCCGGGCGACGAGGTGGTCGCGCTCAGGGCGTATCGCGAGGCGCTGGTTGCCGGCGACTACGGCCTTGCCGGTCGCGCCGCCGCCGTGCTGGAGAAATCGGGCACGGCACCGCCCGACGCCGCGCTGATCGCCTTTACCGCCGCGCTGCAGGCGGGCGACGCAGCCGGCGCGCAGGTGGCCCTTGCGCGGCTGCACAAGGGGCCGTTCGACTTCATCACGCCGGTGCTCGCGGCATGGCTGGCACAGGATCGCGGCGAGAACGGACTGGCGCTGCTCGACGGTGAAAAGGGCAGCGCGCTGTCACGCCACTATATCGCCCGGCAGCGCGTGCTGCTCGCCATCGCCGCCGGCCGCAGCGACGACGCGATTCTGGCGCTGCTTCCGGAGGCGCTGGCCGATTCCTCCAACGAAGACGCACGCATCGACATTGCCGGGCTGCTGGGCGGGGCGCGCGGTCAGGCGCTGTTGCGGCGCGGATCGCCGGAACTGGTGGCGATCGGGCATTCGCTGGGCGCGCCGCGCCGCGCCGATGCCCGCTATGGCGTGTCGCGGCTGTTGCTGATGCTGGCGGCGGACCTCGCGAACGACCAGCTTCCCGACCTGTCGATCTCGCTGTCGCGTGCGGTGCTGCTGCTCGATCCGCAGGAGAACCGGGCGCGGCTGTACCTGGCGCGTGCGCTCGATCGCGAAGGCGCGACCAGCCTGTCGCTCGCCACGCTGGATGCGATTGCGCCGGACAGTCCCTATGGCCGCCGTGCGGCCGCCGCGCGGCTGGGCGTGCTTACCGATGCCGGCCGGATCGACGCGGCGATTGCCGCAGCGCGCGCGCTGGCCGAAGGGCCGGGGGCGACGCGCGGCGACCTGCAGAATTACGGCGACCTGCTCCTCCAGACCCGCCAGTTCGAGGCCGCCGCCAAACTCTATGCCAGCGCCATTGCGGATGGCGGTGCGGAAGATTGGCAACTCCATTTCCAGCGCGGCATGGCGCTGGACCGTGCCGGCCAGTGGCAGGCGGCACGAACCGAACTGGATCGCGCGATCCAGCTCGCGCCGGATCAGGTGGAGCCGCTGCGCTATCTGGGTGTCGCGCTGTTCGATCACGCGGCCGACAAGGCCGAGGCGATCCGCCTCCTCGAACGCGCCCGCCTGCTGAAGCCCGACGATGCCGCCGTCGCCGACGCTTTGGGCTGGGCCTATTTCCAGCAGGGTGAGGTGATGCGGGCGGTGCCGCTGCTCGAAAAGGCCGTGCAGGGCGACCCCGGCGGATCGGTGGCGAACGAGCATCTGGGCGACGCCTATTGGCAGGTCGGCCGCCGGTACGAGGCGCGCTATGCCTGGCGCGCGGCGGCAATCTATGCGGACCCCGATGCGGCCGGCCGGATTGCACGCAAGCTGGCAGAGGGGCTGACGGGCACCTCCTGAACGCGCTAGGGGCGGTGGCATGATCATTGCCGAATTCGCACCCGCCAAGCTCAACCTGGCGCTGCACGTGCGCCATCGTCGGGCCGACGGCTATCACGCGCTGGAGACGCTGTTCGCCTTTGTCGACCATGGCGACCGGGTGCGGCTGACGCCGGCGGCAGAAGACAGCTTCGCGCTGACCGGCCCCTTCGCGTCGGCGTTGGCGGGGGAGGGCGACAATCTGGTCACGCGCGCTGCGCTGCGGTTCCGCGATGTATTTGGCGGCGGCGCCCACGCGATCGAACTCGAAAAGCATCTGCCGGTCGCCTCTGGCATTGGCGGCGGATCGGCAGATGCGGCGGCCACGCTCAGGGCGCTGGCCCGGTTGCACGGCGTGCCGGGCGACGATCCGCGCCTTTTCGCCATTGCCGATGGGCTCGGGTCGGATGTGCCGGCATGTCTGCTGGGGCGCACGGCGTTCGGATCGGGACGGGGCGAGGCATTGCAGGCCGTGGAAGGGCTTTCGGGTACGCCCGTGCTGCTCGTGAACCCCGGCGTTGCGGTTTCCACGGCGCAGGTTTTCCGCGCATGGGACGGGGTGGATCGCGGACCGATCGGGTCGGGCGATCTGCTGGCGGTGGCGCTCTCTGGCCGCAATGACCTGGAGCCGCCGGCGCGCGCGCTTGCGCCGGCGATCGACGATGTTCTGTCCGCGCTCGCGGCCCAGCCCGGGGTGGTGCTGGCGCGCATGTCGGGTTCGGGTGCCACCTGCTTTGCGCTGTTCGAGAATGCCGCCGCGCGCGGTGCCGCTGCGGCAGCCGTCGCCCGGCCCGGCTGGTGGGTAGCGGCTACGCAGTTGCGCTGAGCTTTACCCTCTCTGCTAAGCGATCCTTGACCGCGGGCCGCTATGTCCGACCCTAGCGGATCATGCCCGGCCAGCATCGTTCGCCGGTGGCTCGCGGGCGCGTCGGAAACGGCTCGCCCGCGCGCCATGCCGTGACTCGGCGTCCGCGATCGGGCAGAGCTTCGGCATGATTGATGTCCAATGGGATGGGCCGGTCGCCACGATCGCGTTCGCACGCGCCGATGCCCGCAATGCCATATCGATTGCCGGCTGGGACCAACTTGCCGCGGCTGCCGGACAGGTTGCCGCGGCACGGGTGGTGCTGATCGCCTCTGCCGTTCCCGGCATTTTCTCTGCGGGCGCCGATATCGGTGAGTTCGCCCGGTTGCAGGCGGAGCCGGCGATGCGGACGCGCTTTCGCCTGGCGATGCAGGCCGGGATCGAGGCGATCGCTGCGCTGCCGATGCCGGTGATCGCTGCCATCGACGGTGGCTGCTTCGGCGCGGCCGTGGCGCTGGTGCTGGCGGCGGACCTGCGGATCGCGGGCGACGGCGCCGAGTTCGCGGTCACGCCTGCAAAGCTGGGGCTTGGCTATCCGCGCGGCGATGTCGCCCGGCTGGTCGCTCGCGTCGGTGCGGGCCATGCCGCAGCCTTGCTGTTCAGCGGCGAGCGGATCGACGCCGATCGTGCCGAACGGATCGGTCTCGTCGAACATCGCGCCGCGGACGGGATGGCGGCGGCACGCGCGCAGGCGCAGAGCATCGCCGCCAACGCCCCGCAGGCGATCCGGCAGCTCAAGCGGGCGATCCATGCGCCGACCGCCGCGCTCGATGGCGAATTCGAAGCGGCCTTTGGTGGCGACGAACTGGTCGCGGGCCTCGCCGCCTTCCGCGCCCGGCGGCCGGCGAGTTTCGCATGAGCGTCGCCGAACAACTGGGTGGCGGCGCGCAGGATCTGCTGTTGCTGTGCGATCACGCGTCGAACGCGGTGCCCGAAGACATTGATCTGGGTATCGATCAGGCGCTGCTCGACCTGCACATCGCCGTCGACATCGGCGCGGCCGATGTCACCCGGGCGCTGGCGGCACGGCTCGACGCGCCGGCGATTCTCGCCACCGTGTCGCGGCTGGTGATCGACCTGCACCGCGAGCCGGACCATAGCGGCCTGATCCCCCACCGCAGCGACGGGCACCTGATTCCCGGCAATGCGCCGGTGGATCGCGCCGGCCGCATCGCCCGCTTCCACGCGCCTTATCACCGGCTGCTCCGCGATCAGGTGCGGCGCCAGCGGCCAGCGCTGATCCTGTCGATCCACAGCTTCACGCCCTGCCTCGAACATGGCGGGACGCCGCGGCCATGGGAGGTGGGCGTGCTCTATAACCGGGATACCCGCGCGGCACTCCCGGCGATCGACTGGCTGCGGGGGCGGGGCCTAGTGACCGGCGATAACGAGCCCTATTCGGGCCGGCTGCTGAATGCGACGCTCAACCGCCATGCCGAGGGGCAGGGCATCCCCTCGATCGCCATCGAGATCCGCAACGACCTGATCCGCGATGCCGATGGCGTTGCGCGGTGGAGCGAGATTCTCGCCGACCTCGCAAATTTCTTGCGCAATAGTCTTGCGCGAAAGGGTGTTCCCGCGACATAGGCTTGCGCGCCATGACCAACCGATTCGACAAGTCCAAGCTCCCCAGCCGCCACGTTTCCGTGGGGCCCGAGCGCGCGCCGCACCGCAGCTATTATTATGCCATGGGGATTTCCGAGGAGGATATCGCCAAGCCGTTCGTCGCGCTGGCCAGCGCCGGCAACGACAGCGCGCCGTGCAACACCACCCTCGATTTCCAGGCCGATGCCGCCCGCCAGGGCGTGATCGCGGGCGGCGGCATGCCGCGCCGGTTCAACACCATCACCGTTACCGACGGCATCGCCATGGGCCATCAGGGCATGAAGTCCTCGCTGGTCAGCCGCGAAGTGATTGCCGATTCCGTCGAGCTCAGCGTGCGCGGCCATTGCTATGACGCGCTGGTCGCCTTTGCCGGCTGTGACAAGTCGCTGCCGGGCATGATGATGGCGATGCTGCGCCTGAATATCCCGTCGATCTTCGTCTATGGCGGTTCGATCCTGCCGGGCCGCTATGAGGACCGCGATGTCACCGTGGTCGACGTGTTCGAGGCGGTGGGCAAGTTCGCGGCCGGCAACTGCCCGCTCAAGGACCTTACCGCGCTTGAAAAGGTTGCCTGCCCAGGGCATGGCGCGTGCGGCGGCCAGTTCACTGCCAACACGATGGCGTGCGTCGGCGAAGCGATGGGCCTGTCGCTGCCCAACAGCAACATGGTCCCCGCGCCGTACAAGAGCCGCGAGGAAATCGCGATCGCGGCGGGCGTGCAGGTGATGGACCTGCTTGAAAGGAACATTCGCCCGCGCGACATCGCGACGCGCGCCGCCTTCATCAACGCCGCGCGCGTGGTGGCGGCGACCGGCGGCTCGACCAACGCGGCGCTGCACCTGCCGGCGATGGCCAATGAGGCGGGGATCGAATTCGACCTGCACGACGTGGCCGAGGCGTTCAAATCGACCCCGTACATCGCCGACCTCAAGCCGGGCGGCCGCTATGTCGCCAAGGACATGCACGAGGCCGGCGGCGTCTATATGCTGATGAAGACGATGCTGGCGAACGGCCTGCTCGACGGCAGCTGCATGACCGTGACCGGCAAGACGCTGGGCGAGAATATCGACCAGGTCACCTGGAACCCCGACCAGAAGGTGATCTACGACGTGAAGACGCCGCTGTCGCCGACCGGCGGCGTGGTGGGCTTGCGCGGCACGCTGGCGCCCGAGGGTGCGATCGTGAAGGTAGCGGGAATGAAGCGGCTCCAGTTCGAAGGGCCGGCCCGCGTGTTCGATTGCGAGGAGGATGCGTTCCAGGCGGTCGAGCACCGCCAGATCAATGAAGGCGAAGTCATCATCATCCGCTATGAAGGGCCGAAGGGCGGCCCGGGCATGCGCGAGATGCTGTCGACCACCGCCGCGCTCTATGGCCTGGGCATGGGCGAGAAGGTGGCGCTGATCACCGATGGGCGCTTCTCGGGCGCGACGCGCGGCTTCTGCATCGGCCATGTCGGGCCGGAGGCGGCCGAGGGCGGCCCGATCGCGCTGGTCGAAAACGGCGACACGATCCGCATCGACGCCGAGGCCGGTACCATCGACCTCGACGTGCCGGCGGCAGTGCTCGCCGAACGGCGTGCGCGGTGGCAGCCGCGGACCAACGACTATCAGGCGGGGGCGCTGTGGCGCTATTCCCAGAATGTCGGCCCGGCGTATAAGGGCGCGGTGACGCACCCCGGAGCCAGCGCCGAAACCCATGTTTACGCAGACATCTAGCGCAGGCTTGCTCCTGTTGCTGGCCGGTTGCGGCGCCCAGGTGACCGACAAGGTCGCCGAGGCCCGCAAGCGGGCCAATGCCGAGGCGATGGCGCGGGCGGAGGGCAAGATCGCCTGCGCCGCCGCCGGTGCCACGCAATTCGCTTTCGTCTGCGCCATCGACCGGGTCTATTCCCAGGACGGGCTGTTCCTGACGCTGCGCCACCCCGATGGCGGGTTCCGCCGGCTGCTGGTGACGCAGGACGGGCGCGGCGTGGTCGCGGCCGACGGCGCCGAACCGGCGCAGGTCACGCCCGTAGGTCCCCATGAGATCGAAGTGGCGATCGGCGACATGCGCTATCGCCTGCCCGCGACGATCCGCACGGTGGCGAGCCGGTGATCCCCGCGGGCGCCCCCATCCTGACCGCCGCCGCAATGCGCGCCGCCGAGGAGGCGGTGTTCGCGCGCGGGGTGCCGCAGGCCGAATTGATGGAGCGGGCCGGCGCGGCGGTGGCGCGCGAAGTGGTGCGCTTTGCCACCGGGCGCCCGGTGCTGGTGCTTGCAGGGCCCGGCAATAATGGCGGCGATGCCTATGTCGCCGCGCGACACCTGAAGGCAGCCGGGTTGGACGTGCTGGTAGCTGCATCGGGCGCACCCAAGGCCGGCGCTGCGGCGGAAATGCACGCGCGCTGGGGCGGCGAGACGACCTCGCTCTATGCCGCCAAGGCGCGGCCGGTACTGGTCGACGGGCTGTTCGGCACCGGGCTTGCCCGTCCGCTGGAGCGCAGCCTGGGTGCCATCTTCCGCGAGCTGTGCGGGGCGGCTGCGTTCCGCGTGGCGATCGATATTCCCTCGGGGCTCGATACCGACACCGGCGCCGATCTCGGCTGTCCCTCCGGCATCGACGTGACGGTGGCGCTGGGCGCGCTCAAGCCCGCGCACCTGCTCGACGAGGGGCTGGCACGGTGCGGCCATGTGCTGCTCGCGGACATCGGTATCCCTGTCACCGGCCGGTGGCAGAGCGTCGCACGGCCGAAGCTGTCGGCGCCGGGGCCGCAAAGCCACAAATATAGCCGCGGCCTTGTCGCGGTGGTCGAAGGCGCGATGCCGGGAGCGGCGCGGCTGGCGGTGCGGGCGGCGATGGCGGGCGGAGCAGGCTATGTCGTGCTCGCAGGGCCGGACGTGCGGGGGCCAGGGCCGGATGCGCTGGTGCGGCGCGGCATCGTCACGGTCGAGGATCTTACCGAATTTCTGGCCTGGGACCGGATCGACGCCGTGGTGCTGGGGCCGGGACTGGGCCGCGATCGGCGCGCGGAAACCTTCCTGCGCGCGGCGATGGCGGTGGACAAGCCGCTGGTGCTGGATGGTGACGCGCTGAGCCTGCTCGGCACGACCGCGCCCGACTGGCTGGCGCGGCGCGCCGGACCGACTTGGATCACCCCGCATGCCGGCGAGTTCGACCGGATGTTCACCGGCGACGGCAGCAAGATCGATCGCACGCTGGAGGCGACCCGGCGCGCCAATGCCACTGTCGTCCACAAGGGGGCCGACACGGTGATCGCCAGCCCGGACGGCACGGTGCGCGTGCTGTCGGGCGCGTCCTCCTGGCTGTCCACGGCGGGCACCGGCGATGTGCTGGCGGGCCTGCTCGGCGCGCAGGTGGCGGGCGGCGCGGGCGGGGTTGTCGCAGCGGCGACGGCGGCCTGGCTGCATGGCCGCGCGGCGCAGCTTGCGGGGCCGGCATTTTTCGCCGATCAGCTCGTCGCTCAACTGCCGGAAGCGATTGCCGAATGTCTGTGAGCGAAGTGGAAGTGGTGCGCGTCGCCGCGCGTGGCGATGGCGTGACGGCGGACGGCCGGCATTTCCCGCTGACGGCGCCGGGCGACCGCGTGACGGCGGCGGGCGAAGTTCTGCCCGGCCCGCACCACCAGCAGCCGCCCTGTCGCTACTTCCCGCAATGCGGTGGCTGTCAGCTCCAGCATCTCGACGATGCGGCCTGGAGCCGCTTCATCACCGATCGGGTCGGCTCGGCGCTGGCGGCGCAGGGCTTGTCGGCGGAGATTCGTACGCCTTTGCTCTCCGCCTCGCGCACGCGCCGGCGGGCCACGCTCCATGCCGAACGGCGCGGCAAACAGGTGCGAATCGGCTTTACCGAGGCGGGCAGCCACAAGCTGATCGACCTGACTGAATGCCATATTCTGGCGCCGGACCTGTTCGCGCTGCTCGCCCCGCTGCGGCGGCTGTTCATGACGCTACTGCCTGACGCGCGGCGTGTGAATGTCCACCTCGCCCAGACCGATCAGGGCCGTGACGTGCTGGTCGAAGGCATCGATCCCGATGGCCTCGCCGCTGCGGAAGCGATCACCGCCTTCGCCCAGGCAGAGCGGCTGGCGCGGTTCGCGATCGACGAGGGCTTCGGCCCCACCGCCCGCTGGGAACCGGAGCCGGTTACGATCACGCTGGGGGGCGTGCCGGTACCGATGCCGAGCGGCAGCTTCCTGCAGGCGACGCCCGAAGGCGAGGCGGCGCTGGTGGCGTGCGTGCGCGAGGTCGTCGGGGGCGCCCGCAATGTGGCGGATTTGTTTGCCGGACTGGGCACCTTCACCTTCGCGCTGGAAGGCGCGCGCGTCTATGCAGGCGAGGCGGCGCGCGACGCGATCCTGTCGCTGACGGCTGCAGGTGCACGCGCGGGCCGTACGGTCTTCGCCGACCATCGCGACCTTTTTCGCCGCCCGGTGACATCGGCCGAGCTGGGCAATTTCGACGCGGTAGTGCTCGATCCGCCTCGGGCGGGTGCGCGCGAGCAGGTGGAGGCGCTGGCCGCGTCCGCCGTGCCGCACATTGTCTATGTGTCGTGCAATCCCAGTACCTTCGCCCGCGATGCGGAGACATTGTGCAAGGCCGGGTATCGGCTGGATTGGGTGCAGCCGGTGGGGCAGTTCCGCTGGTCGACCCATATCGAACTGGCGGCGAAGTTCAGCCGCTAACCCCTTCGTTCAGTGCAGTGTGCCGGGTAGCTGGATCGGGCGCTGCTGTGCTGGCGGCGCGGCATCGTCGCGCTCGTCGCCGCTGACCAGCCGGCCGAGATGGGCGAGCATCGACAGCATCGCCGTGGCGCCGTCGAACGAGCCGCCGCGCGGATCGCGATAGCTGGTCGCAGGGCCGTTGCGGGGCACGCGCCGCCGCGGAGGCCGCGAAAGGCGATTCATGCGATCAGCCACCGCTGCCGAATCCCCGAACCGCGAGGCTTCGCGCCACACCACCCGCATGCCACGCGGCACCTGCGTCCAGTCGCCATGCTCGGTGCGGATCAGGTCGCACCCGCAATGATGGCACTGGCTGAACTCCAGGCCCTGGTTCCGACGATGCTCGCTCGCCGCGACATGCCCGGTGATGGTGCACAGCAGCGTCATCTTACGATACTCCTTGAGACGATTGGGTGGGCTTGCGGGTGCGCAGGCGGAATTCGGCGATGCTCCGGAACTGCTCGTCCTCGCTCTGCAGCGCGATGTCGGGGTTCCAGATTTCGAAGCCGTCGCCCGTGCCGACGAACAGCGCCAGCCCGTCGATGCGGCCGAGATGGCGCATGGCCGGGGAAATCTGCAGCGTTTCGGCATCGCAGGCCAGCCGGTCGGAAAGGCCGAAGGTGCGGCGCATCCGGCCATAGTGATTGCGCGCATCGTCGCCACGGCTTTCTTCCAACCGCCGCCGCCGTTCGGCGCGTGCCCGCAAGCGCTTCAACTGACCGCGGCTGTAGGCGACGAGGCAACGGTCGGATTCATGCTTGGCAACGACGAGATCGCCCGCTTCCTCGTGGAGGGCATCGGCGACGAAGTCGGGAACCGGCACCTTGCCTTCCGCATCGACTTCGCAGATCGCGCTGCCATGATAGAGGGCGTTCATCGGCTCGAACTCGCTTTACCCGCGCCGCCCCGGAGAACGGCACAAACGTTTGTACTACCCGCCGAAGTAAGTGCCTGCATGCACCAGTCCGGACGGGGACGGCCGGAAAGCCAAGGGAGGGAATGCTTTCCGGCCGTTAACCAAACACTGGCGCCGAGACCGGTGAGTCGCCAGTTCGGAGGGTTCCCATCCGATACCGCGCGTTAAGGGCAACCCCGTAACGATCGGGAAATTCTGTGGACAGCAGGCGCTTGCGGGTTGGCAAATCGTCCGCTGGACCCCAAGGTTCCGGCATGGCGCATTCCGGTTTCGTCCCCCTCAGGGTCTTTTCGTCCTTCACCATGCTGGAAGGCGCGATCGACCCCAAGGCGATCGCCAAGCACGCGAAAAGCCACGGCTTTCCTGCGATCGCGGTGGCGGACCGCAACGGCCTTTATGCCGCGATGAGCTTTTCGGATGCGTGCAAAAAGGCAGGCGTCCAGCCGATCATCGGCACGCTGCTCGCGGTCAAGCGATCGAACCTGGCCGAAGGTGCCAATGTGCCGATCGACTGGCTGGCGCTCTATGCCCAGGACGAGACCGGCTATGCCAATCTCTGCCATCTCGTCTCGCAGGCGCATCTCGACCGGCCGATCGAGGAGGATGCGCATGTCCCCTTCGCGGCGCTGGAAGGGCGGACCGATGGGCTGCTCTGCCTGACCGCCGGCGGCGAGGGCGCGCTGGCGCGGCTTTATGCCGAGGGCCAGGACCGGGCGGCAGAGGCCTATGCGACGGCGCTTGAAGGGCTGTTTCCGAACCGGCTCTATATCGAGCTTTCGCGGCGGGGCGACGATGTCGAGGCGCGCGCCGAGGAAAAGCTGATCGACCTTGCCTATGCGCGCAACCTGCCGCTGGTCGGCACCAACCCGGCCTGCTTTGCCGATTCCGGTTTCCATGAGGCGCATGACGCGATGCTGTGCATCGCCAATTCGTCCTACATCGCCAGTGACGAGCGTCCGCGCTCCTCGCCCGAGGCATGGCTGAAGCCGGCCGAGACGATGCAGCGCGACTTCGCCGACCTGCCCGAGGCGATCGCCAACACACTCGTCGTCGCCCAGCGCTGCGCCTATGCCGCACCGAAGCGCAAGCCGATCCTGCCCAGCCTCGCCGGCGACCGCGAGGGCGAGGCGGCGATGCTGCGCGAACGGAGCTGGGCCGGGCTGAAGGACCGGCTCGATTTCGCCGGCATCACCGATCCGGCCGAGGTGGAGGTCTATAACCAGCGCCTCCAGTTCGAACTCGACATCATCATTCAGATGGGGTTCCCGGGCTACTTCCTGATCGTTGCGGACTTCATCCAGTGGGCGAAGTCGCACGACATTCCGGTGGGCCCGGGGCGTGGTTCGGGGGCGGGTTCGGCGGTCGCCTGGGCGCTGACCATCACCGATCTCGATCCGCTCAAGCTGGGGCTGCTGTTCGAACGCTTCCTCAACCCGGAACGCGTGTCGATGCCCGACTTCGACATCGACTTCTGCGAAACCCGGCGCGGCGAAGTGATCCGCTATGTGCAGGAGAAATACGGCCGCGATCATGTAGCGCAGATCATCACCTTCGGTACGATGAAGGCGCGCGCCGTGATCAAGGACGTCGGCCGCGTGCTGCAGATGAGCTATGGTCAGGTCGATCGTCTCGCCAAGCTGATCCCCAACCACCCGACCGACCCGTGGACGCTGGAGCGCACGCTCAACGGCGTCAGCGAATTCGTTGCCGAATATAATGGCAATGAGGATGTGAAGAACCTGATCGACCTGTCGATGCGGCTGGAAGGCCTGCCGCGCCACAGCTCGACGCACGCCGCGGGCGTGGTGATCGGCGACCGGCCGCTCGCCCAGCTGGTGCCGCTCTACCGCGATCCGCGCTCGGACATGCCCGTCACCCAGTTCGACATGAAGAATGTCGAAGGCGCGGGGCTGGTGAAGTTCGACTTTCTCGGCCTGAAGACACTGTCGGTGCTGAAAAAGGCGGTGGTACTGCTCGCCAAGCGCGGGGTCGATGTGAATCTCGACCGGCTCGATTGGGACGATGAAGGCGTCTACGCCCTGCTCCAGCGCGGCGACACGGTGGGCGTGTTCCAGCTCGAATCCGAAGGCATGCGGCGCACGCTGACGGCGGTGCGGCCGACCAATTTCGGCGACATCGTCGCGCTCGTCTCGCTCTATCGCCCGGGCCCGATGGACAACATCCCGACCTTCGGCGCGCGCAAGGCCGGGCGGGAGCCGATCGTCTATCCGCACGACCTGCTGGAGCCGATCCTGAAGGAGACCTACGGGATCTTCGTTTATCAGGAACAGGTAATGCAGGCCGCGCAGATCCTGGCCGGCTATACGCTGGGCGGCGCAGACATGCTGCGGCGCGCGATGGGCAAGAAGATCAAGGCGGAAATGGACGCGCAGCGCGCCATTTTCGTGAAGGGCTGCAAGGAGGTGAACGACATCTCCGCCGCCAAGGCGAACGAGCTGTTCGACTTGATCGACAAGTTCGCCGGCTACGGCTTCAACAAGTCGCACGCCGCGGCGTACGCGCTGCTCGCCTATCAGACGGCGTGGCTGAAGGCGCATCATCCGCACGAATTCTTCGCCGCGTCGATGGCGTACGATATCCACCAGACCGACAAGCTGGCGGTGTTCGCCGACGATATGCGGCGGCTGGGCATCGACGCGTTGCCGCCCGACATCAACGAGAGCGAGGCCGACTTCACCGTGCAGGCGCAGGGCGAGGGGCTGGCGGTGCGCTATGCGCTGGGCGCGTTGAAGGGCGTGGGCGAGCGGGCGATGGAGCTGCTGGTCGAGGAGCGCGAGGCCAAGGGCCGCTTCGCCAGCCTCGACGATTTCGCCAAGCGTGTCGATCCGCGCGTGCTCAACAAACGGCAGCTTGAAACGCTCGCCGCGGCGGGCGCGTTCGACAGCATCGAAGCAAATCGCGCTGGTGTACATGCGGCGGCGGAGACGATCCTTGCGGTTGCGCAGCGCGACCATGCCAGCCGGATCAGCGGGCAGGGCGGCCTGTTCGGCGATGCCGAGCCGGCGGGCGGCGGCGTCACCGTCCCGCGCGACGCGGTGTGGACGATGTCCGACAAGATCAACGCCGAGAAGGATGCCTTCGGCTATTATTTCTCGGCGCATCCGCTCGATCGATACGAGCATCTGTTCCGGGGGCAGGGCGTGCGCGACATCGCCTCGCTGCCGGAAATGAACATCCCCGAAGGCGCGCGGGTGAACGCGCAGATCGCCGCGCTGATCGAGGATTGCCGCTATCGCACCTCGGCGCGCGGCAACCGTTATCTGATGGCGTCGATCTCCGACCGGAGCGCGCAGATCCAGACCTCGTGCTTCGACGAGCTGATCGCGAAGGACATGGAGGAGTGCGCCAAGGGCGCCGGCTGCGCGATCCTGACGCTGGAGCTGGACAAGCGACCGGGCGAGGACACGCCGCGTGCGGCAGTGAAGCGGGTGCAGCCCTTCGATACGCTGGCAGGCACGACGCAGCTCGTGATGGAAATCCGCATCGAGGACCCGGCGGTGCCGGCGCGGCTGGCGGAGCTGGTCGGCGAGTTGCGCGGTGGGGGCAGGGGAGAAATCCTGGTCCATGCGCCGATCGACGGCGGCGAGGCGACGGTGATGCTCGGCCGCGGCTTCCGGCTGGATACCGAGCTGGCCGCACGGATCGAGGCGCTGCCGGGGGTAAAGGCGGCGTCGCTGATGCCCGCGAGCATGAAGCTGGCGGCGGCGGCCTAACCTATGCCGTCATGCCGGCGAAAGCTGGCATCTCCCGCAGCTCGCCGCGACGGTTTGGGCTGCAACGGGAGGCCCCAGCTTTCGCTGGGGCGACGGTCGCGCTGATGGGATCCATCGTCCGGTACGTCGTTTTCCGGAAACACGATGTAACCCTTCGCCCTCTCGACTTCCCCCCGGAATCCGGCCTATCCTCCTGCAAAACAGCCACGCAATGGAGAGGCATATGCTGGGCGGCATGCAGGATTTCGAACTTCGGGTATCCACGCTCCTCGATCACGCCGCGCGCGAACATGGGCCGCGCGAGATCGTCACGCGCTGGGCCGACGGTAGCGAGACCCGCACCACCTGGGCCGGCATCGCGCACGACGCGCGGCGGATGGCGCAGGCGCTGGAGCGGCTGGGTGTCCAAAAGGGCGACCGCGTCGCAACGCTGGCGATGAACCATGGCCGCCACCTCGTCGCCTGGTATGGCGCCACCGGCATGGGGGCGCTGATCCACACCATCAACCCGCGCCTGTTCGACGACCAGCTCGCCTATATCGCCAACCATGCCGAAGACCGGGTGCTGCTCTACGACCGGATGTTCGCGGCCGTAGTCGAGCGGCTGAAGCCGCAGTGGAAGACGATCGAGCACTATATCTGCTTCGACGATCTCGGCCCCGACGGCTTCGAGGCGTGGATCGCCAGGGAAGATGGCGACTATGCCTGGGTCAAGGGCGACGAACGCGAGCCGATGATGCTCTGCTACACCAGCGGCACCACCGGCAATCCCAAGGGGGTGATGTACACCCACCGCTCGACCGTGCTCCATGCGCTCACCGAATTGCAGCCGGCAGAGTTCGATCTTTCCACCCAGTCGGTGGCGATGCCGATCGTGCCGATGTTCCATGCGGTCGGCTGGGGCCTGCCCTGGGCGGCACCGGCGGTGGGGGCGAAGCTGGTCTTCTCGGCGCTCAACGATCCAAAGATCCTGTGCGAACTGATGAACCGCGAGAAGGTGACGCATTCGGCCGGCGTGCCGACCGTCTGGTTTGCGATGTTCCAGCACATCGACGCGACCGGGATCACGCCCGAGCATCTGAAGATCGTCACCATCGGCGGATCGGCGGCGCCGCGTGCGATGATCGAGCGGCTGATGCGCATGGGGATGCGCGTCAACCACGCTTGGGGCATGACCGAGACGAGCCCGATCGGCACCATGGGCGCGCCCTCCGCCGACTGGGAAGAGCTCAGCTTCGACGCGCAGGTCGATCAGGTGAGCAAGCAGGGCAAGGTGCCGTACGGCGTCGAGCTGCGCACCGTCGATGATGAAGGCAATGTCCTGCCGCGCGATGGCAAGAGCTCGGGCCGGCTGCAGGTGCGCGGGCCCTGGGTGATCGGGCAATATTATCGCGAGGAGAAGCCGGCGGTCGATGCCGACAACTGGTTCGATACCGGCGATGTGGCCGTGCTCCATCCCGACGGCGTGATGCAAATCACCGACCGGGCCAAGGACGTCATCAAGTCGGGCGGCGAGTGGATCAGCTCGGTCGAACTGGAGAATTGCGCAGTCGGCTGTGCGGGCGTTGCCGAAGCGGCCGCGATCGGGGTGCATCATCCGCGCTGGGAGGAGCGGCCGATCCTGCTGGTGGTGCGCAAGCCCGATAGCGGCGTGACCGCGCAGGACATCCAGGCGCATCTGGCCGCCCATGTCGCCAAATGGTGGCTGCCGGACGAAATCCATTTCGTTGACAGCCTGCCGCACACCGCCACCGGCAAACTGCTGAAGATGGCGATCCGCGAGCAATACAAGAACTACTCGCTGGCGGCGTGAGGGAAGTTGGGTAGCTGGCGGGCTATTCCCGCCAGCTCCGGTCGATCCGGTCGACCAGCCGCACCATCGCCGCGAAGTCCGCGGCGCCCGGGCCGCCCGGCACCTGCGCCATGTGCAGGTCGCGCTGGTGGACGGCGACGACCTCCGGCGAAATCTCGATCGGCGTGCCCATGCCCATCGTCGCGACCTGGATCTCGCACGCGCGTTGCAGCGCCCAATGCTTGATGAACGCCTCGGGCAGGGTGCGGCCCATCGCCAGGATGCCGTGATTGCGCAGCAGCATCACTCTTTTGTCGCCCAGATTGGCGAGCAGCCGTTCGCCCTCTTCCTCGCGCACGGTCACACCTTCGAAATCATGGTAGGCGATCTGGCCGATAAAGTTGCAGGCGTAGAAATTGGTCGCGCGCAGCCCGCCTTCCAGTGACGCGACCGCCATGCCGGCAGTGGTGTGGCTGTGCATGATGCAATGCGCGTCGGGCAAATGGCGGTGGAACAGCGCATGCTGGACGAAGCCGGCGCGGTTCACCGGATAGGGCGAGTCGTCCACCTTGTTGCCGTCAATGTCGATCTTGACGAGGTTGGATGCCTTTACCTCGCTGAAATGCAGCCCGAACGGGTTGATGAGGAACGCGCCGTCCTGATCCGGCAGCTTCACGGTGATGTGGTTGTAGATCATCTCCGACCAGCCGAGCATGTCGAACACGCGGTAGCAGGCGGCGAGCTGCTGCCGCGCCTCCCATTCGGCGTCGCTGACCTGCGGCTTCTGGGCAAGGGTGGTGGCCATGGAACCTCTCCGGATTGTGCTTTTCGAGTGTCGGGTATGCCATGAAAGGGCGGGGGAGGGCAATTGCACCGTCGGTCGTGCCCGTCGTCTTGCCAGCGGACGCTGACATCTCCGCTTATCCTGTTTGGCTTTTTCTCTCCCCTCCCTGCATCGCAGGGAGGGGCGGGGGTGGGTCCGCCGCCGTCAGGCGGCGGGACTCGCTGTCAGTTAGGGAGGATAGTCTTTGGAGCGCGCAGACGCGCGCACCCACCCCCGGCCCCTCCCTTGCAGGGAGGGGAGGCTGAGAGCCTTACCTAAACCCGTATGGCACCGCGCGTCGCCGGTCGGGATCGATCTCGATCGCCGATCCCGCCGGCGGAAAGGCACGCTGGTCGCAGTCCATGCGCGGGCAGATACGGCACGAGGCGCCGATCGGCGTCGCCGAACCCCCGGTGCGCAGCGCGTCGGCATAGACGAAGTCCGCGGCATGTTCCTCCTCGCAGCCCAACGCCACGGCGTAGCGGCGCGGCGGCCGGGTGAAGCTGCTCGAGGGTTTCACCAGCCCCTTGGCCATCGAGACATAGCGTGTCCCGTCCGGCATCTCGGCAAGCTGGACGAGAATGCGGTCGGGGATCGCCACCGCTTCATGCACGATCCACAAGGGGCAGGCGCCGCCCAGCGCCGCGAACTGCAGGCGCGTGGCCGAATGGCGCTTGGTGATGTTGCCCGCCATGTCGACGCGGCAGAAGAACACCGGCAGTCCCTGCGCGCCCGGTCGCTGCAAGGTCGACAGCCGGTGACATGCCTGTTCGAAGCTGACCGCGAAGCGCTGGCGCAGTCGGTCAATATCGTGCCGCACTTCATAGGCGGCGGCGCGGAACCGGCCATAGGGCATCAGCAGCGCACCCGCCGCGTAATTCGCCAGCCCTACGCTCAGCAACTCGCGCGCGGCCGGGGAGGCCAGGCCGGCGCCGTCTATAACCGCGCGCATCTCGTTGGAAAATTCGTAGCGCACGAGTCGATGCGCGAGCAGGAACGCGCGGCTTTCGGGCGGCAGGGCATAATCGAGCGCGAGTGTGCGCGTCGCCTCGTCGAACCGGCTGAGGTCGCCGCTCTCGGGCGTGCTGCCGATCACGCGGACGCCGTGCCACAGCCGCAGTCGATCCTCGAACGCGCGGATCATATTGTCGTCGTCGAGTGCCAGCGCATCGGCCAGCGTTTCCGCCGACCGGTCGATCGCGTCGATATAATTGCCCTCGGCCTGAAACCAGTCGCGCACTTCCTCCCAGGGCAGGGGGGCGGCATCGCCTGAGCCGGTATCGAACCGGTCATCGAGCACGCGCAACTGCTCCTGGCTGCGGCGCCACGCGTCGTGCAGCGCCACCATGCGGCGGGCCAGCAGGGGCTGCTGCTCGATGCCGCGCCGGACATCGGCTTCCTCGATCCGGTCGGCAGGAATGCTGCTGTCGGTCGCGGCGTCGATGGCGCGGAGCAGTGCTGCGGTCACGGCCTCGCCGTTGATCTCCGCTGCCTCGACCGGAAATTCGCGGGCGAGCGCGAGCAGTACGACATCGGTGATCGGCCGGTCGTTATTCTCGATCTGCGAGAGATAGGATACCGATATGCCCAGCCGCTGCGCCATGCCCGCCTGGGGGATGCCCAGCCGGCGCCGCAATTCGCGCAGGCGAAAGCCTTCGAACAGGCGGCGGCGGGGCGCAATAGCGGGGTTGCTGGCCATATGCCTTGATATTCCGCAAACCTGATCAACGCAACTTTGCAACATTGCATTTGCCGCCATGGCATGGCCCGTTGCAGAAGGCGCGGCCACGGAGAGAGATGCCGATGTCGTCGACGATCGAGGAACTGGAACGCCGCCGCGCGGCCGCTCGCCTGGGTGGCGGGCAAAAGCGCATCGACGCGCAGCACGCCAAGGGCAAGCTGACCGCGCGCGAGCGGATCGAGGTGCTGCTCGACCAGGGCAGTTTCGAGGAGCTCGACATGTATGTCGAGCACAATTGCACCGATTTCGGGATGCAGGATCAGGTGATCCCCGGCGACGGCGTGGTCACGGGCTCGGGCACGATCAACGGCCGGCTCGTGTTCGTGTTCAGCCAGGATTTCACCGTGTTCGGCGGTTCGCTGTCGGAACGGCACGCGCAGAAGATCTGCAAGATCATGGATATGGCGCTGAAGGTCGGCGCGCCCGTGATTGGCCTGAACGACAGCGGCGGCGCGCGCATTCAGGAGGGCGTGGCCAGCCTTGGCGGCTATGCCGAGGTATTCCAGCGCAACGTGCTCGCTTCGGGCGTCGTGCCCCAGCTCAGCCTGATCATGGGGCCGTGCGCCGGCGGCGCCGTGTATAGCCCCGCGATGACCGACTTCATCTTCATGGTGAAGGATTCATCGTACATGTTCGTCACCGGCCCGGATGTAGTGAAGACCGTTACAAACGAGATCGTCACGCAGGAGGAGCTGGGTGGAGCGGTGACGCATACCACGAAGTCGGGGGTCGCTGACGTGGCCTTCGATAATGATATCGAGGCGCTGCTCGCGGCCCGCGACTTCGTGGACTTTCTGCCGGCCTCGAACCGCGAGGCACCGCCCGAGCGGCCGTGCGACGATCCCTGGGATCGCATCGATGAAAGCCTCGACACGCTGATCCCGCCCAGCGCCAACCAGCCGTACGACATGCACGAGCTGATCCGGAAGACGCTCGACGAAGGCGAGTTTTTCGAGCTGCAGCCGGGCCATGCCGGCAACATCCTGATCGGCTTCGGCCGGATCGAGGGGCGCACCGTGGGCGTGGTGGCGAACCAGCCGATGGTGCTGGCGGGCTGCCTCGACATCAACGCCTCGAAAAAAGCCGCGCGGTTCGTGCGCTTCTGCGATGCGTTCGAAATTCCGATCGTCACCTTTGTCGACGTGCCCGGCTTCCTGCCGGGTGTCGGCCAGGAGCATTCGGGCATCATCAAGCACGGCGCCAAGCTGCTGTTCGCCTATGCCGAGGCGACGGTGCCGAAGATCACGGTCATCACCCGCAAGGCCTATGGCGGCGCCTATGACGTGATGAGCTCGAAGCATCTGCGCGGCGATCTCAACTATGCCTGGCCGACGGCCGAAATCGCGGTGATGGGCGCCAAGGGCGCGGTGGAGATCATCTTCCGCGGCAAGACGCCGGAGGAAATCGCGAAGCGGACTGCCGAGTACGAGGCGCGCTTCGCCAACCCGTTCGTGGCGGCGAGCAAGGGCTTTGTCGACGAGGTCATCATGCCGCACTCCACCCGCCGCCGGATCGCGCTGGGCTTACGCAAGCTGCGCAACAAGCAGCTCGAGAACCCGTGGAAGAAGCACGACAACATCCCGCTTTGATGCGGGCCTGATTGAGGAATGCCATGAAACTGGGCCGTCTCAACCATGTCGGCGTCGCCACGCCGTCGATCGAAGCGTCGATCGCCTTCTATCGCGACGTGATGGGTGCAACGGTGATCCGCGCGCCGTTCGACCTGCCGGCGCAAGGCGTGAAGGTGTGCTTCGTCGATACGCCGAACAGCCAGATCGAATTGATCGAGCCGCTGGGCGAGGCGTCGCCGATCCATGGCTTCCTCGCGAAGAACCCGGCGGGCGGACAGCACCACCTCTGCTACGAAGTGTCCGACATCCACGAAGCCAAGGCATGGTTTGAGGCCAAGGGCTGCAAGGTCCTCGGCGAACCGCGCATCGGTGCGCATGGCACGCCGATCTTCTTCGTCCACCCCAAGGACATGGGCGGAGTGCTCACCGAAATCATGGAGACGCCGCGTGGGGAGCATTGATCTTTTCTCCCTCTCCCCTTGTGGGAGAGGGAAGGGGCCCGCCGCCGCAGGCGGTGGGAAGGGTGAGGGGGACGTAGCCTCTTCGCCCCTGTCCCCCTCACCCTTCCGCGCACTGCGCGCGCTCCCTCCCTCTCCCACAGGGGGAGAGGGAGCATGACCGACAACCCCACCCTCGACCAATGGTCCGCCGCTGCCGCGAAGGAAGTGAAGGGCGCTGACCTGACGTGGCAGACGCCGGAAGGCATCGCCGTCAAGCCGCTCTACACCGCCGCCGACGTCGCCGAGGTCGACCCCGGCCTGCCCGGCTTCGCGCCCTTCACCCGCGGCGTGCGCGCGTCGATGTATGCCGGCCGTCCCTGGACGATCCGGCAATATGCCGGCTTCTCCACCGCCGAGGAATCGAACGCCTTCTACCGCCGCAACCTCGCCGCCGGTCAGAAGGGCCTGTCGGTCGCGTTCGATCTCGCCACCCATCGAGGCTATGACAGCGATCATCCCCGCGTCGTCGGCGATGTCGGCAAGGCGGGCGTGGCGATCGACACGATCGAGGACATGAAGATCCTGTTCGACGGCATCCCGCTCGATCAGATGTCCGTCTCGATGACGATGAACGGCGCGGTGATTCCGGTGCTCGCCTTCTTCATCGTCGCGGGCGAGGAGCAGGGGGTTCCGCAGGAGAAGCTGGAAGGGACGATCCAGAACGACATCCTGAAGGAGTTCATGGTTCGGAACACCTATATCTACCCGCCCGAACCGAGCATGCGGATCATCTCCGACATCTTCGCCTATACCAGCGCGAAGATGCCGAAATTCAACAGCATTTCCATCTCTGGCTATCACATGCAGGAAGCCGGGGCGACGCAGGTGCAAGAGCTTGCCTTCACCATCGCCGACGGCATGGAATATGTGAAATACGGCGTCGCCTCGGGCCTCGACATCGACAAGTTCGCCGGGCGCCTCAGCTTCTTCTTCGCGATCGGCATGAACTTCTTCATGGAAGTCGCGAAGCTGCGGGCCGCGCGCGTGCTGTGGCACCGGGTGATGACGCAGCTGGGTGCGAAGGACGAGCGCTCGAAGATGCTGCGCACCCACTGCCAGACCAGCGGCGTGTCGCTCACCGAGCAGGACCCGTACAACAACGTCATCCGCACCACGATCGAGGCGATGGCGGCGATGCTGGGCGGCACCCAGAGCCTCCACACTAACGCGCTCGACGAAGCGATCGCGCTGCCGACCGACTTCTCCGCCCGCATCGCCCGCAACACCCAGATCGTGTTGCAGGAAGAAACGGGGATGACCAGGGTCGTCGATCCGCTGGGCGGCAGCTATTATGTGGAGAGCCTGACGCAGCAGCTGGTCGACAAGGCCTGGGAGATCATCGAGCGGGTCGAGGCCGAGGGCGGCATGGCCAAGGCCGTGGCAGCGGGTTGGCCCAAGGCGATGATTGAGGAAGCCGCCGCCGCCCGGCAGGCGCGCGTCGATCGCGGCGAGGACGTGATCGTCGGCGTCAACAAATACCGGCTGGCGAACGAGGAACTGCTCGAGACTCTAGAGGTCGACAATGCCGCAGTGCGCGAGGCGCAGATCGCCCGCATCCAGCGCGTTAAGGCGGGCCGCGACGAGGCGGCATGCCAGGCGGCGCTGGCGAAGCTGCGGGCAGCGGCGAAAGCCGGAGCGTCCCAGGGACTCGAGAACAACCTCCTCGCGCTCGCCGTCGAAGCCGCCCGCGCCCGCGCCACCCTCGGCGAAATCAGCGCGGCGATGGAGGATGCCTTCGGCCGCTATGCCACCGTCCCCACCCCGGTGCAGGGCGTCTATGCCGCCCCCTATGCCGAGGACGATAGCTGGGCCGAAGTGGTGCGCGGCGTCGAGGCGGTCGAACGCCGCCTTGGCCGCAAGCCGCGCATGCTCGTCGCCAAGATGGGGCAGGACGGGCATGATCGCGGTGCCAACGTCATCGCCTCTGCCTTTTCGGACATGGGATTCGAGGTCGTCAGCGGCCCGCTGTTCCAGACGCCCGAGGAAACCGTGGTGCTCGCGCTGGAGAGCGGCGTTGACGTGGTCGGTGCCTCCAGCCTCGCCGCCGGGCACAAGACGCTGATCCCCGAACTGATCCGCGGCCTGCGCGAAGCGGGGCGCAGCGACATCCGCGTCATCGCCGGCGGCGTGATTCCGGCGCAGGATTATGAGTTCCTGCGCGCGGCGGGCGTACAGGCCATCTTTGGCCCCGGCACAAATGTCGTTAAGGCGGCGGCAGAAGTGCTCCGCTTGCTGGGGCACAACATGCCCCCCTCCGGGGAACTGGCGGCGTGACCCCAAGCTCGCTCCCGCACCTGTCTGCTAGCTGCCGGTGGCGTAACTCGGTAAAACCGGCAGGTTGCATTATTGGGGGGCTTGGGAAATGACTGTGCTGGACGTGCGCATTATAAGTTTGCGCAATCAAACTGCGCGCCGTTCGGCGGTGCAAGATGCCCTCAAAGCATTTCCGCATGCGTGGCATTTTTTCGATGCCTGCGACAAAGACACGCCCTGCGCAGTCGAACCGGATGCTGATCGCCAGAGGCTGTTGTTTGGACGAACGTTGACAAACGGCGAAATCGGATGCGCGAAAAGCCATCTGTCGGTTCTGGATGCCTTTGTCCGTTCGTCACCCGCGCAATGGCTCTTGGTGCTGGAGGACGACGTCTGGGTCGATACCGCTTTCGACTTCGCGGCGCTTTCCGCCTTTTGTGACAGCAACGACATCGGTTACATGCGGCTGTACGCCAAATACTGGAAGCGTTCGGAATTTCTTGGTCTTTGGCGTACGCGGAACGTCATCCGCTTCCTCACCGACCCCTATGGGGCGCAGGCCTATCTAATTCGAAAAGATGCGGCCGCGCGGTTTCTGGCGACGGTTCAATCGATCGATATGCCAATCGATGACGAAATGGGCCGCTTTTGGCTGAATGGATTGACGCCATACGCCCTTTTTCCTTTTCCGGTAATCGAGCGCGATGCACCGTCCAGCCTTGAGGGAGAACGCGCCGGCGCGGCTATGGCCCGGCAGAGCCCGGGCCTGCTGCAACGGTCGACGGCGAAGGTGCAGAAATTGCTATGCAACAGGCGGCTTAAACGCAAGGACGGCGAGATTCGCCTGGCGCTCTGCGCCTCCTCTCCAATTTGATGGATCGATCTGTGTTTGAAAATCAGCCAATTCGTACCGACTGGACTCGCGAGGAAATCGCCGCGCTGTTCGACCTGCCGTTCACCGAGCTGGTGTTCCGCGCGGCCGCAATCCACCGCGCCAACCACCCGGCCAATCAGGTCCAGCGCTCGACGCTGCTGTCGATCAAGACCGGCGGCTGCCCGGAGGATTGCGGCTATTGCAGCCAGTCGGCCCATGCCGATACCGGCCTGAAGGCGACCAAGCTGATGGACCCGCGCGCAGTGCTGCAGGCGGCGGCGCAGGCCAAGGACCATGGCTCGACCCGCTTCTGCATGGGCGCCGCCTGGCGCAACCCCAAGGACCGCGACATGCCCGCCATTGTCGAGATGGTGAAGGGCGTCCGCGCGATGGGCATGGAAACCTGCATGACGCTCGGCATGCTCACTGACAGCCAGGCAAAGACGCTCGCCGATGCCGGGCTCGATTACTACAACCACAATATCGATACCTCGCCGGAGCGGTACGGCGAGGTGATCACCACCCGCAGCTTCGAGGAGCGGCTGGAAACGCTGGAGCATGTCCGCGAGGCGGGCATCAACGTGTGCTGCGGCGGCATCGTCGGCATGGGCGAGACGCGCGGCGACCGGGTGGGCTTCATCCATGCGCTGGCGACGTTGCCGGTGCATCCGGGCAGCGTGCCGGTCAACGCGCTGGTGCCGGTAAAGGGCACGGTGCTGGGCGACATGCTGGCCGACACGCCGCTCGCCAAGATCGACGATATCGAGTTCGTCCGCACCGTGGCGGTGGCGCGGATCACCATGCCGCGCTCGATGGTCCGTCTGTCGGCCGGCCGCGAGAGCATGAGCGATGCCACCCAGGCGCTGTGCTTCCTAGCAGGCGCCAACTCGATCTTCACCGGCGACAAGCTGCTGACCGCAGGCAATGCCGGCGACGACAAGGACGCCGCACTGTTCGCGCGCTTGGGGCTCACGCCGATGGCCGCGGAGTGCAAGGTGGAGCTGGAGGCGGCGGAGTAGTGAATCGGATCAAATGGATCAAATTCGCAGTAGGCCTCCCCATGTTGGTATTCGGTTGGCTGATATGGACCCTGCTGGCGAATACCATTCTTGAGCGATGGTCGCCGGAGGCGAGAGGCATGACGCTGATAATCGGCGGATTTGCCTATTTTGTCCTTAGCATGGTGCTGGGGCAGACGATTGCCAATAGCATTACACATCAGCGGAGCCGCTAATGTTCAAGAAAATCCTCGTCGCCAACCGTGGCGAAATCGCGTGCCGGGTTATGCGTACGGCCAGGAAGATGGGCATCGCCACGGTCGCGGTCTATTCGGATGCGGATGCCCGCGCGCCGCATGTGCGGATGGCGGACGAGGCGGTGCGGCTCGGGCCGGCGCCGGCGGCGGAGAGCTATCTCAAGGCCGATCTGATCCTTGCTGCGGCCAAGGCGACGGGCGCCGACGCGATCCACCCCGGCTATGGCTTCCTCTCCGAGCGCGAGAGCTTCGCCAAGGCTTGTGCCGAGGCGGGCATCGCGTTCGTCGGCCCGCCGCCCGGCGCAATCGCCGCGATGGGCGACAAGATCGAATCGAAGAAGCTCGCCAAGCAGGCGGGCGTGAACGTCGTCCCCGGTTTCGTCGGCGAGATCGCGGATACGGAGCATGCGGTGCGGATTGCCGCCGAGATCGGCTATCCGGTGATGATGAAGGCCTCGGCCGGCGGCGGCGGCAAGGGCATGCGGCTGGCCTGGAGCGAGCTGGATGTCCGCGAAGGCTTCGAGGCGACCAAGCGCGAGGGGCTCGCGAGCTTCGGCGACGACCGCGTGTTCATCGAGAAGTTCATCGAAAGCCCACGCCATATCGAAATCCAGGTGCTGGGCGACCAGCACGGCAACATCGTCTACCTCAACGAGCGCGAATGCTCGATCCAGCGCCGCCACCAGAAGGTGGTCGAAGAGGCGCCGTCGCCCTTCGTCACGCCTGAAATGCGCAAGGCGATGGGCGAGCAGGCGGTCGCGCTGGCGCGGGCGGTCGGCTATTACAGCGCGGGCACGGTCGAGCTGATCGTATCCGGCGCCGACAAGACCGGGCAGGGCTTCTACTTCCTCGAAATGAACACCCGCCTGCAGGTGGAGCATCCGGTGACCGAGGCGATCACCGGGCTCGATCTGGTCGAACAGATGATCCGCGTTGCGGCGGGCGAAAAGCTCGCCTTCGGGCAGGCGGATGTGAAGATCAACGGCTGGGCGATCGAGAACCGCGTCTATGCCGAGGATCCCTATCGCGGCTTCCTGCCGAGCACGGGGCGCCTGGTGCGCTACCGGCCACCTGCGGCCGAAAAAGCGGGCGAGGGCTATATCCGCGTCGACGACGGCGTCACCGAAGGCTCCGAGATCAGCATGTTCTACGATCCGATGATCGCCAAGCTGATCACCTGGGCGCCGACCCGCGACGCGGCGGCGGACCTGCAGGTGCAGGCGCTCGACCAGTTCCGCATCGACGGCATCGGCCACAATATCGATTTCCTGTCTGCTATCATGCAGCATCCGCGCTTCCGCTCGGGCGAGCTCACCACCGGCTTCATCGCCGAGGAATATCCCGAGGGCTTCCACGGTGCCCCGGCCGCGCCGGAGCTTCAGCGCAAGCTTGCGGCGGTCGCAGCGGTGCTCGACCGGATCCGCGCCGAGCGTGCAGCCGGCATTTCCGGCCAGCTCGACGGGCCAGTGTCGAGCGGCCAGGCACGGGTCGTGCGGCTGGGCGAGGACGAATGGACGCTGCACGTCACCGAACAGGCGGAAGGCTGGCAGGTGGACGGTGCCGGCGCGCCGATCCTGCTGACCGGGACCTGGCGGCCGGGCGAGCCGCAGTTCGCCGCGACGATCAACGGTGTGCCCTTCGCGGTGGCGGTCGACCGGCTGCGCACCGGCTGGAAGCTGACCGCCCACGGCGCCGCGCACCGGCTGGAAGTCTATCAGCCGCATATCGCCGGCTATCGCCGCCACATGATCGAAAAGATCCCGCCCGACATGAGCAAGTTCCTGCTCGCGCCGATGCCGGGTCTGCTCACCCGCCTGCACGTTGCCCCCGGCGATAAGGTGGAGGCGGGGCAGCCGCTCGCGGTGGTAGAGGCGATGAAGATGGAGAATATCCTGCGCGCCGAACGCGCCGGGGTGGTGAAGGCGGCGAATTTCGGTGCCGGCGACAGCCTCGTGGTGGACGCGGCGATCCTCGAATTCGAATAAGGATCGCAGCGCCTTTCTGACGGACCGCTGGCACTAGCACTTTTGGGCAGCTTCTTCGGCAGCTTTGGTTATTTCAGGGATTGCCGAGTTAACCCTGATTGTCGCAGAACGGACCGGGGCAATCTAGGTACCGGCGGTGCCGCGCGGGTGCTGCGGGACCGGGAGGGGCGCAATGCAGGAAGACGACGGCTTCACCCGATGGATGGAAGCGTGCGCCGCGGGTGAACTGCTCGGCATCGCCACGGCCGTGCTGTGGTGGACCACCGTCGACCGGTTCGATCCGGTGCCGACCGGGCAAGGTGCTGAAATCGCCATGTTCATCGCCAAGAGCGCGAGCGGACTGCTGCAAGGCGCCGTGCTCGGGTTCCTCCAGGGTTGGGCCTTGCGCCGCCAGTTCCCCGCGTTGCGGCCCGGCCGCTGGGCGCTGGTGACGACGCTCGTTGCTGTCGCGCTCTGGACGATCGGCGCCTGGTATGCGGTCTTCCCGCCCGCCGATGGCGAAAACCTGATGCCGCCGGTGCAGACCCTGTTCCAGACCGCGCTGACCGCTGCCGGATTCGGGCTGGGCGTGGGGCTGTTGTTCGGGGCGGTACAGGCGCTGGTGCTGCGCGGCGTCGCCCGCAACGCCCATTGGTGGGTGGCGACCAACGCGGTCGGATGGGGGGCGGCCTTGCCCTGCATCTATATCGCAGCGTCCGTGGGCAGCAGCGCGCCGGGATCGCTGGAGATCGCGTTCCGCGGGCTGGTGGGCGGCGTTGCGTCGGGCCTGGTGCTGGGCATCGTGACCGGCCTTTCCTTTGCCGTCATGCCCAGCCGCCATGGCGCCGCGCCCTCGCCGGAGCAGCAGCCGCTTTTCTAGCGGGCGAAGCGGGCGGAGGCGCCCGCCATCCCCTTGTTTTCGTGGCGTTGTTCGCCATATGTTCCGGGCTACCTGCTGGCGGCCCGGCTCTTTGAATTCGTTGAACGCAGCAACAGCCCCCGCGATCGCGCGTGGGCCTCAACTTCCTGAACTTCACACGCTGCGCGAAACCGTAAACTTCCTGAACTTCGCGAAGCGAGCCGATCGCGCGTGAGCCTAAACTTCCTAAACTTCGCCGCGCTTGCGCTGGCATGACGATGGGGGTGCTGTCTCCATCCGAGAAACGTGCTTTAGCCTAAACTTCCTAAACTTCACGGTGCAGGAAGGCGCCATCGCGATCGCCGCGAGCGCCCTGATGCACTCCATCAGGCGCCCCTGACTTCCCCTATTCCGGCAAGTGCGGCGCGAAGACCTCAAGGATCTGCTGATACAGTGCGCGCTTGAAGGGCACGATCAGCTCGGGGAGTTCCGCCGGCTCGGCCCAGCGCCAGGCGCGGAATTCGGGTTCGGCGGTAACGATGTTGATCTGCTCGTCCTCGCCCAGAAAGCGGAACAGGAACCAGCGCTGCCGCTGGCCGCGCCATTTGCCCTTCCAGATCTTGCCGATCAGATCGTCGGGCAGGTCATAGAAAAGCTCGTCGGGCGCCTCCGCGACCAGTTCCACCAGATCGCGCACCACGCCGGTTTCTTCCCACAGCTCGCGAAAGGCGGCTTCGAGCGGGTCTTCGCCCGGATCGATCCCGCCCTGCGGCATCTGCCAGGCCTCGACCACCGAATCGAGCCGCTGGCCGACAAACACGCGGCCATGGCGGTTGAGCAGCATCACGCCGGCACAGTGGCGATAGGGAAGCGAAGCGATGTCGGTCATGGCCGCTCCTCTATCCGGCTTCGCGGGGCGGCGGAAGAGTGCGGCCGCAGGGGCAGCTTTATCGCGGACGTGGACCGCCCTAGCTTGGGGGCGTGATCCCCGTCGTCCACCACCCCAGCTATGTCGCCCCGGCACCCGCGCGCAGCACCTATCAGTGGAACAAGAACGGGCTGGTCCGCGACCTGCTCCGCGAACAGGCGGGTGCCATCGCCTGGCACGAACCCGATCCGATGCCCCGGCACTGGATCGAGGCGGTGCACGACCCCGATTATGTCGCCGAAGTGATCGAGGCGCGGGTGCCGCCGGAAAAGACACGGCGGATCGGCTTTCCGGTGACGCCGGAAGTGGCGCTGCGGGCCAGCTATGTGCCCGGCGGCACCTGGCTGGCGGCGCAACTGGCGTTGCGGCACGGCTATGCGGCGAACAGTGCGGGCGGCAGCCACCATGCGCTGGCCGATACCGGCGCCGGCTATTGCGTGTTCAACGATCTGGCGATCACGGCAGTGCGGCTGGTGGAGGAAGGCGATGTATCGCGCGTGCTGATCGTCGATTGCGATGTGCATCAGGGGGATGGCACGGCCGCGCTGACCGCCGGCCGGCCGGAGATCGCGACCTATTCCATCCATGCCGAAAAGAACTTCCCGGTGCGCAAGGCACGCTCGACGCTGGATGTAGGCCTGCCCGACGGCACCGGCGATGACGACTATCTCGCCGCGCTGGAGGAGAGTCTGGTCCCGCTGCTCGACCAATTCGCACCCGATCTGGTGCTATATCAGGCCGGCGTCGATCCGTTCGGGGGCGACCGGCTGGGGCGGCTGGCGCTGAGCGGGGAGGGGCTGGAGGCGCGTGACCGCTGGATCGCCCGCACGCTGCGCAGCCGGGGCATTCCCTTCGCCAGCGCGCTGGGCGGCGGCTATGGCGAAGATGCGATGGAGGTATCGCGTCGTCACCTCGCCTCGATTCTGGCGCTGGGGCGCGAGGTGGCGCGCTTTTCCTCGCCCGCCTGACCTGTCCCAGCGTACAGGTGGCGGCGTGGGTCGCCGATGCGTTTCTGATCGCATGGCTGCACCCGTTCTGCTCTGGTTTCGTCGCGATTTGCGCCTGGCCGACCAGCAGGCCCTGATCGCGGCAGCGGCGGAAGGGCCGGTGATCCCGGTCTATGTTCTCGACGACGAAACGGCGAAGCACCGGGCAATGGGCGCCGCGTCGCGCTGGTGGCTGCACCACAGTCTGGAGGCGCTGGACGACCGGCTGCGCGAAAAGGGCTCACGGCTGGTGCTGCGGCGGGGGTCTTCGGATGTCGCACTTGCCGCGCTGGCGGAGGAAACGGGGGCGACCCGTGTGCATTGCCTCCGCCATTACGAGCCCTGGTGGCGCAATGCCGAGCGGGCCGTGGCGAAGCGGCTGGATCTGGTCGCCCATGACGGCAATTACCTGATGCCGCCGGGCAGTGTGCGATCGGGCAGCGGCACGCCCTACCGGGTCTTCACCCCCTTCTGGAAGGCGTTGCGCGGTTCCTTGCCACCGGCGGCACCGGCCCCCGCACCGCGCATCATCCCACCGCCCGCGCACTGGCCGAAGAGCGATGCGCTGGAGGATTGGGGGCTGCTGCCCCGTTCGCCCGACTGGGCGGGCGGCCTGCGGGCGGAATGGGAGCCCGGGGAAGAGGGGGCGCAGGCCCGGCTCGACGCCTTTCGCCGCCACGCCGCGCGCTATGACGACACGCGCAACCTTCCGTCGATCGACGGAAGTTCGCGCCTGTCGCCGCACCTCCATTTCGGCGAGCTGTCGCCGGCGCAGGTATGGCATGGCGTTGCCGGCGCGGGCGGGCAGGCGGAGGAATTTCTGCGCGAACTGGGCTGGCGAGATTTCGCCCAGAACCTGATCTGCCAGTTCCCCGATTATGGCGGGCGGAACGGCCGCGACGCCTGGGACGGAATGGCGTGGCGGTGTGGACCGGAGGCGAGGGACGATCTGCGCGCCTGGCAGCGGGGTGAGACCGGCTATCCGATTGTCGACGCCGGGATGCGCCAGCTCTGGGCGAGCGGCTGGATGCACAATCGGGTGCGGATGATCGCGGCGAGCTTTCTGGTGAAGCACCTGCTGATCGACTGGCGCGAGGGCGAGCGCTGGTTCTGGGATACGCTGGTCGATGCCGATTATGGTAACAACGCCGTCAACTGGCAGTGGGTATCCGGCACGGGTGTCGATGCGAGCCAGTGGAGCCGAGTGATGGCGCCGCTGGTGCAATCCGAGAAGTTCGACGCCGCCGACTATATTCGCCGCTGGGTGCCGGAACTGGCGCATCTGCCGGACGATGCGATCCATGATCCGGAGGCGGCCGGGTGCCGCCCGGCGGGCTATCCGGCCAAGCGGATCGGTCACCGGGAGGGCCGCGAGCGGGCACTGGTTGCCGGGCGCGCGCTGGCCTGAGGGGTTGCCCGATCCGGGATTGCGTGCATTTAGCGGGGGCATGAACGCTCCCGCCCAGGATGGCGCACGAGTCGCCGAACCCGCCGGCAAGGGCCTGCTCGGCCTGTTCGGCGGCTTCTTCCACCGCCAGCTCGACGGGCTGGACCGGGGTATCGCCGAAGGGCAGCTGGAAGTGCGGACCCCGGATGGCAGCACCCGCCTGCTCGGCGGACGGGCGCCGGGGCCTGCCGCAGTGGTCGATCTGCAGAGTTGGCGGGCGTTGGTGCGGCTGGCGACGGGCGGCTCGGCCGGGTGGTACGAGGCGTGGGAGAAAGGCGAGTGGGCCAGCCCCGATCCGGTGCAGCTTTTCGCGCTGTTCGGTCGCAACCGTGCCGGGCTGGCGGCGCAAGCGCGGTCGCGGGGGCTGGCGCTTGCGGCGAAGCGGCTGCTGCACTGGATGCGGCGCAACCATCGCAGCGGATCGCGCAAGAATATCGCCTTCCATTATGATCTGGGGAACGACTTCTACGCACCCTGGCTCGATCCCTCGATGAGCTATTCCAGTGCCCTGTTTCGCGACGCGGCCGAGACGCTGGAGGCGGCGCAGGCCAACAAGTTGCAGGCGATCCTAGACCGGACAGCGACCGGGCCGGGCGACACCATTCTCGAGATCGGTTGCGGCTGGGGCCCCTTCGCCGAAATCGCCCTGCGGGGCGGGCGGCGGGTGCACGGCATCACGCTTTCGACCGAGCAAAAGGCATGGGCAGAGCGTCGCACGGTTGGCATGGAGGGGGCGACTTTCTCGCTGACCGATTATCGTGACGTGGTGGGCACCTATGACGCGGTCGCCAGCATCGAGATGGCTGAGGCGGTGGGGCGCGAATATTGGCCCGCGTATGCCGCCGCCATTGCCCGTGCACTGAAGCCGGGCGGCAGGGCTGCGCTCCAGATCATCACCTTCGACGATGCGCTGTTCGACGGCTATGCAAACAATGTCGACTTCATCCAGACCTATATCTTCCCGGGCGGCATGTTGCTGCGCGAAAGCGCGTTCCGCGCGCTGACGGCCCGCGAGGGGCTGCGCTGGCAGGATCAGGTCCATTTCGGGCTGGATTATGCCGAAACGCTGCGGTTGTGGCGCGAACGGTTCGACGCCGCGGCTGCTGCCGGGCTGCTGCCCTCCCAATTCGATGATCGTTTCCTTCGCCTCTGGCGCTATTATCTGATGTACTGCGAAGGCGGATTCCGCGGTGGCGGAATAGACGTCATACAAATGACGCTGGTCAAAGAGGGGAAGTGATGGCCAAGAAATGGTGTCTTTTGCTCGCCTTGCTTGCGAGCGCCCCTGCAGCTGCGCAGGCTGTTGTTTCACCTGACGTGCCGCTGGCTGCGAATGACACGGCGGGACTGCGCAAGATCGGCGCCGAGGTGTTGTTCTGGAGCCAGGCCCAGCGCGACGCCAACTTCCCGCACATGGAAAAGCTGTTCCCGGGTCATGTCGTGAAGGCCGGTGGTACAGTCCGCCCGTTACCGGCGGGCAAGCCGTTGCCGGTGCCGGCGGCAGAGGTCGATTCCTATATCGCGGCGAACAATGTCGCCGGGCTGATCGTGGTGCAGGACGGCAAGATTCGTCTGGAGCACTATGCCCGTGGCTATTCCGCCGATGGACGCTGGACGAGTTTTTCGGTCGCCAAGTCCTTCACCTCGACGCTGGTCGGCGCAGCGATCCGCGAAGGCTATATCAAGTCCGTCGAAGAGCCGGTGACCAAATACATCCCCGATCTGGCCGGCAGCGGCTATGACGGGGTGACGATCCGCCAGCTGCTCACCATGACTTCGGGCGTGCGCTGGAACGAGGATTATACCGATCCCAAGTCCGATGTGGCGCGGATGTTTCTGGAGCCGGTCCCGGCGGGACGGGATCCGACCATCTGGTACATGAATAATCTGCCGCGTGAGAGCACGCCAGGTACGAAATGGGTGTACAAGACCGGCGAGACCAATCTGATCGGCGTGCTGGTGCAGCGCGCGACCGGCAAGCCGCTCGCGACCTATCTCAGCGAGAAGGTGTGGCAGCCCTGGGGCATGGAACGCGATGCGTTCTGGATGGTCGATCCGGCGGGGCACGAGGTAAGCGGCTGCTGCCTGTCGGTCAGCCTGCGCGACTATGCGCGAATGGGGATGTTCGCGCTGGCCGGCGGCAAGGGCGTAGTCCCCGATGGCTGGTTCGCCGAGGCGACCCGCGTCCATGCCGAAATCGGCAGGCCCGGCTATGGCTATGGCTACCAGTGGTGGACCTATCCGCAGGGGCGGTTCGGGGCTGTCGGCATTTTCGGGCAGGCGATCCGGGTAGACCCGAAGACCCGCACCGTTATCGCCATTTCCAGCGCCTGGCCCAAGGCCACCGACCCGGAACTGGGCAAGGCGCGGGAAGCGTTTCTCGACCGGCTACTGACTGCCGCCGCAGCGAAGTAGCTTAGCCGACCCGCTCAAAATGGCCGTGGGTGAAGCCTTCGGCCATCAGCGCGGTTATCCGTGCGGCGACGGCTTCCGGGGCCTTCACGCTGGCAGGGTCTTCGCCCGGAAAGGCGCGGGCGCGCATCTTGGTGCGGGTGGCGCCGGGATCGAGAATGCCGACACGGACGCGGCTGATATTTTCGACTTCCTCGCCATAGGTCAGCACCAGATTCTCGAACGCCGCCTTGGACGCGCCATAGACGCCCCAATAGGCGCGCGGCGTCCGTGCGACGCTGGAGCTGATCCCGAGCACGCGGGCCGCAGGCGCCTGGCGGAGCAGCGGATCGAAGGCTGCGAGCAGGGCCGCCTGCGCCGTGACGTTGAGCGTCAGCACCTTGGCGAATTCCTGAAAGTCTATCGCGCTAACGGCGCTCAATGTACCCAGCGACGCCGCGTTGAGCACCAGCATGTCGATTGCCGGCCACCGCTCCCCGATCGCACCGGCCAGTCGGGCGATGGCGTCATTCTCGGCAAGGTCCAGCGGCGCGATCGTCGCGCTGCCACCGGCTTCGAAGATCGCTTCCTCGACTTCCTCCAGCCCGCCTGCGGTGCGGGCGGTGAGGATGACATGCGCGCCCGCCGCCCCCAAAGCAGCGGCGGTCGCCGCGCCGATGCCGCGGCTGGCGCCGGTGACAAGGGCAGTCTGTCCGGAAAGCGGGCGCTCCGTCATGCAATCTCCGTTGGCGAAAGGAAGTTCAGCCGACCTTTTCGGCCAGCAGCGCCAGCTGGTCCGGCGGCGGCGCCAGTTCGTCCTGGTCTGTCAGCGTCGTCGGATAGTCGCCGGTGAAGCAGGCGTCGCAGTACTTCGGATGAATATCCGCGCGGCGCGCCTCGCCCAGCGCCTTGTACAGGCCGTCTATCGAGATGAAGGCCAGGCTGTCGGCATGGATGAAGTCGGTCATGCCGCCCACGTCCATCTTCGCCGCCAGCAGCTTTGCGCGCTCGGGCGTGTCGACGCCGTAGAAGCAGCTGTGCCGGGTCGGCGGCGACGCGATGCGCATATGCACTTCCTTGGCGCCCGCCTCGTGCATCATCTGCACGATCTTGAGGCTGGTGGTGCCGCGCACGATCGAGTCGTCGATCAGCACGATGCGCTTGCCTGCGATCAGGTCGCGATTGGCATTGTGCTTCAGCTTCACGCCAAGGTGGCGGACCTTGTCGCCCGGTTGGATGAAGGTGCGGCCGACATAGTGCGAGCGGATGATGCCCAGCTCGAACGGAATGCCCGACTGCTGGGCATAGCCGATCGCCGCCGGTACGCCGGAATCGGGCACCGGCACGACCAGGTCGGCCTCGACCGGCGATTCGATCGCCAGCTGCGCGCCGATCGCCTTGCGCACCGAATAGACCGAGCGACCGTCGCTGATCGAATCAGGGCGCGAGAAATAGACATATTCAAAGATGCAGGGGCGGGCCGCCTGCGGCGCGAACGGCTTGTGGCTCGAAAGCTCGCCATTGGCCTTCACGATGACCAGTTCGCCCGGTTCGACATCGCGGACATAGTCGGCGCCGACCACGTCGAGCGCGACGGTTTCCGAGGCGAAGATCACCGCATCGCCCAGCTTGCCCATCACCAGCGGGCGGATGCCGAGCGGATCGCGGCAGGTGATCATGCCCTCCGGCGTCATCACGATCAGCGAATAGGCGCCTTCGACCTGCTTGAGCGCATCGATGAAGCGATCGATCAGCGTGCGATATTGCGAAGTGGCGACGAGGTGGATGATCACCTCGGTGTCCGAGGTCGACTGGAAGATCGCACCGCGCCGGACGAGGTCGCGCCGCAGCCGCATCGCATTGGAAATATTGCCGTTATGCGCAACGGCAAAGCCGCCGCTGGCCAGCTCGGCATAAAGCGGCTGGACATTGCGGATCGCAGTCTCGCCTGTCGTCGAATAGCGGACATGGCCACAGGCAGTGGTGCCCGGCAGCGCGCGGATGACATCGTCGCGGTCGAAATTGCCGGCGACATGGCCCATTGCGCGGTGGGTGTGGAACTGGTTGCCGTCCCAACTGGTAATGCCGGCGGCTTCCTGGCCGCGGTGCTGCAGCGCGTGCAGCCCGAGCGCGACCAGCGCAGCGGCGCCTTCGCCATTGGAAACACCGAAAATGCCGCACTCTTCGCGCAGCTTGTCGTCATCGAACGGGTGTGTGGTAAGCATTTGCCCTCGGGGGGATCAGCGACTGTTGCGGGCCATATAGGCGCTTCGTCCCGGTTTGTCTCCGGTCTGTCACACGGAAAAGGAGCGTTTACCGATTTCCTCTGTTGATAGCGGGGAAAGGAGACGGCGCATGGCCCGCGATCATGGTTCCCAGATCAAGGATGACAGCCTCTACGAGAAGCTGCGCGATGAAGGCGCTTCGACAGAAAAGGCGGCGCGCATTGCAAATGCCCGGGCGAACGGTTCGCTCGATTCGGGCGGCGGTCGGCTGGAAGACCGTAGCAAGGCCGAGCTCTACGAAGAGGCCAAGCAGATTGGCATCGACGGGCGGTCGAGGATGGACAAGGACGAACTGGTGAAGGCGATCCGGGAGCATTGAAGGCGGGTGTTGCCGGGCGATGCCCCATCGTCCTGATCTGCAAGGGACAGGGCGCCCGATGGCCGGGTAAAGTTTAGGAAGTTTAGGCCCACGCGCGATCGGCCCGCTTCCCGAAGTTTAGGAAGTTTAGGCCCACGCGCGATCGGCTCGCCTCCCGAAGTTTAGGAAGTTTAGGCTCGGTTGCGTCAATGCGGCTTCCTCCGCGCATCCCTGTCCTCAGCACCAAGCCGTCACCGCGGCGAACGCTGGGGAGCAAAAACCGGACAGCGATCCAGCGGGAAATGCGAGCTTGCGCCGGCCTACCGGGCGCCATCCGTGTGGCGGCTAATACCAAGGTGCATGGGTGGAGACTCATCCCGCTTCCCTCCGTCATCCCGGCGGAAGCCGGGATCCATTCGCCTCTCCTTCTCAGCAAGAGGCGATAGCGAGACCCCAATGGACCCCGGCGTTCGCCGGGGTGACGCTTTGTGAAGCAGCGATGGGTTCTTATCAACGCAACTCGGTATAACTGTGTCCGTGAGCGTGCGCGTGTCTGCCGGCGCGCGTGTGCGGCAGCCTTTTCGGATGGGTTCACGATACAAAGAGCGGCGCGTTTTCCAACGTGGCACGAATTAGAACATATAGTGAACATTCCTGACCAGACAAGACATGTGGCTGCGTAGTGGCGACAGGTACGCATGCGCACCATGTCTGGTCGGGAAGTGGCGACAGGCTCGCTGTCTTTGTGGTGCCGGTCGATCATCGTCACTCGTGACGCATGCGCCATCCCGCGCTACAGCGCTTCCGTGACCGATAACCGCGAAACGGGCGCCACGCTCGACCCCAAATATGACGCCAACGGCCTGATCACCGCCGTTGCCACCCACGCCGCCACCGGCGAGGTGCTGATGCTCGCACATATGAACGCGCAGGCGCTGGCGGTGACGCTGGAGACCGGCAAGGCGACTTTCTGGTCGCGCAGCCGGGGGCGGTTGTGGACCAAGGGCGAGACTTCGGGCCATTTCCTGAAGCTGGTCGAGGCGCGGATCGATTGCGATCAGGATGCCGTGTGGCTGCGCGTCGAGCCGGAAGGGCCGGCCTGCCACACCGGCGCGCCGAGCTGCTTCTATCGCCGCATAGAGGACGGAAAGCTGGTGCGCGACGCATGAGACGGGCGCTGGCGGCGATGCTGCTGCTGGCGCTGGCCGGTTGTGGTGGCGGTGGGCGTGCGCCTTCGCCCGCAGCCTCGGTCGATCTCGAGCAGGCGGCGAAGGCGCGGGGGCTGGTCCATGACCCCGCCGACGGCGCGATTGCCGGTGTGTTTGCCCGCGACACCGACCGCGCCTGTCTGGTGCCGGCAGAGCAGGGGCACCGGATCGGAATCGCGATCGATTATGGCGAGGGCATTGCCTGCAGTGCTGCTGGCACCGCAACGCGGGCAGGAGAGGCGCTGCACATCCGCCTGGGTACGGGCGAAGGGTGCAGCTTCGATGCCCGTTATGACGGGGAGCATATCGCCTTTCCGGGCGCGCTTCCGGCGGGGTGTGCGCGCTTTTGCAGCGGGCGGGCGTCGCTTACCGGCTTGCAGGTGGTGCGGCTGGGAGACTCGGTTGCCGAGGCTCAGGCAATGCGCGATGCGCGCGGCCGGCGCCTCTGCGGCGATTAAGCGAGGGCATCAGGCGCTTCCTGCTTCCCCCGGCAGGTCGGCCCGATGCTTGTTCAATTCAGAAGCCGGGTGTCATTCGTCCGCATAGGCTGCGAGCAGTTCGTCCCGTCGCGTGTCCCAATCCGCCAGTCGCCAGTTGGCGGGTGCTTCGAGTCCAAGGATGGGGTCGTCGCGAACGCTGATCCGCTGTGGGGGCAATTCGCGCTGATTGTCGCCGCAAAGGAAGATGCAGACATCGGGCGTGAAGGGATCCTCCACCGGCGCATTGAGCACAACTGCCAGGCGATTGCTCTGCAGGCGGACCAGCGACCCGATCGGGAAAGCGCCCAGCATCCCCCGGAAGGCATGCAGCACGCGGCGGTCGAAATGGCCCTGCGTGCTGCCCATCCATTCGATCGCCTGACCCGGCGACCAGCGCTTCTTGTACGAGCGGGTCGAGGTGACGGCGTCATAGACGTCGCAGACCGCGCCCATCCGCGCAAAGATGCTCATCGTTTCGGCGGAAATGCCGGTGGGATAGCCGGTGCCGTCGATCTTCTCGTGATGATGGAGGCACACGTCCAGGGCGATTTCGGAACCGATGCTCGACGCGCGCAGCAGCTCATAGCCGCGAGTCGTATGTTCCTGCACCAGCGCATATTCGTCCAGATCGAGCGGACCCGGCTTGTCGAGCAGCTCCACCGGAATTGCCGCCTTGCCGACATCGTGCAGCAAGCCGGCCAGGCCGATCTCGCTGGTCAGCCGGGGCTCGAGTTCGAGCTCCTGCGCCAGCCCGATCATCAGTCCGCACACCGACACTGAATGGAGGTAGGTGTATTCGTGGCGCTCCTTGATCCGCGTGACGCTGGGCAAGGCCAAGGGGTTGCGTTCGACCGAAGCCGCGATCGCGGAGACGATCGGCTTTAGCGCGATCGTGCGCAGCCGGCGGCCAAAACGAATGTCTGAAAAGGCCTCCTCCACGGCATCCCTTGCCAAGGCAACAACCTGGCGGGCGCGATCACATTCCTCGCCGAAAGAGCCCTTGCTGCTGTTCAGGAAGAAGCGGTCATTGGCCTTGCTTGCCCGCTTCGCCGCTGCTGGTCGAGGGGTGCGGCGCGTGCTTGGCCCGCGCCAGTCTTCCGCAGTCAGCACACCGGCTTGTCTGGCAGGCGCCGTGGGGGCTTCCTGATTCATCGTTTCCCTCTTGTATCTGGGTATTTGGACGGTGTTCTGCGTGTAAGTTCACCTATGTTAAATTTGTGTATCTGCGAATGTGAGAATGTCATATTTTCCGCGACGGCGTTCGCGGCCATTTGCGACAAGAAGCATTTTCGTGCACGTGGACGCACCAGCCGTGCACTTTGCCGCAGTTCACGTAAGAGCGATCGGGGAAGTTGGCGAGCCGGACATTGCACGAAGCCATAGAGGGCGGATTTTGCACGGCGCGAATGACTGCCGGACATTGGCGCAGCCTTGGTGATGGTTGTTTGGAGCTGGCGGTCGAGCGGGCTACAACGTCCCGGATCGCGGTTGCCGCCGAGAATAGGGAGTGGGCCATGCGTCTGTTTGTCGGAGCTGTATTGCTGGGTTGCGCCATCGCCACCCCGGCTTCCGCCCAGATATGGAGCGGCCCCACGCCGCAATCCATCGGCAAGCCCTATTCGGGTATCAGGGGAAGCCTGCCGGCATCGCTCGCCAAGGCCGATCGGGAAATCGGCGAAGGTCGCGCGGCGGGGCAATTGACCCGCGGAGACGCCCGGCAGTTACGGCGCGAGAGTCGCGCAATTGCGGAACTGGCGGCGAGCTTTGCTGTCGACGGTCTGAGTGCATCCGAAGAACGCGAACTGGAGACCCGAGCGGCGTTGCTTCACGACGATATCGTACGCGCCAGGAGCTTCAGGACCGGCGCAAAATAAGCGGCACGTGCTTGACGTTCACGTAAAGGGAAAGTAAATTTGCAGCATGACCGCTGCTGCCTTTCCGCTTGAGGCCCTTGCGCCGATCGAACCGCGACCGGATCGCGACTCCTTTTCGATTTCAGACCTTTGCGCCGAGTTCGGCGTCACGCCCCGCGCGCTGCGCTTCTATGAAGACGAGGGGCTGATCGGCCCCGAGCGACGTGGTACCCAGCGAATCTATTCGCATCGCGACCGCGCCCGGCTGGCCTGGATCCTGCGCGGCAAGCGCGTCGGCTTCAGCCTGGCCGAGATCAAGGAGATGATCGACCTCTATGATCTTGGCGACGGCCGGCGGGTGCAGCGGCAGGTCACGCTGGAGCGGTGCCTGGACCGCATCCGTCATCTGGAAGCGCAGAAGCGCGACATCGATGCGCATATCGCCGAGCTCGCCCAGTTCGTCGACCTGATCAAAAGCAAAGAAAACGAGCACTGAGGAACCCTGAAATGCCGCAATACACGCCGCCTTCGCGCGACACGCGCTTCATCCTCGATCGGGTTATCGGGCTCGATCGCTATACCAATCTCCCGCATTTTCAGGCCGCCACCGCCGATGTGGTCGATGCGGTGCTGGACGAGGGCGGCCGCTTCGTTGCCGAGGTGCTGTTCCCGATCAATCATAGCGGCGACCAGCAGGGCTGTACCCGCCATGCCGATGGCAGCGTGACGACGCCGGAGGGTTTCAAGGAAGCGTATCGGCAGTTCGTCGAAAGCGGCTGGGGTACGCTCAGCGCGCCGGAGGAATTTGGCGGGCAGGGCATGCCGCACGTCGTGGCGACTGCGTTCGAGGAGTTCATGATCTCCTCGAACATGGCCTTCGCCATGTATCCGGGCCTGACGCACGGCGCGATCGCCGCGCTGCTGGTCAAGGGATCGGACGAGCAGAAGGCCAAGTACGTGCCGAAGATGGTCTCCGGCGAATGGGGCGGCACGATGAACCTGACCGAGCCGCAGTGCGGCACCGACCTGGGCCTCATCAAGACCCGGGCCGAACCCAATGCCGACGGGTCGTACAGCATCACCGGCACCAAGATCTTCATTTCGTCGGGCGAGCACGACCTGACCAGCAACATCATCCATCTGGTGCTGGCCAAGACGCCGGGTGCGCCGGACAGCACCAAGGGCATTTCGCTGTTCGTGGTGCCGAAGTTCCTGGTGAACGACGACGGCTCGCTGGGCGAGCGCAACGCGGTGTCGTGCGGCTCGATCGAGCACAAGATGGGCATCCACGCCAATTCGACCTGCGTGATGAACTATGACGGCGCCAAGGGCTGGCTGGTCGGCGAGGAGATGAAGGGCCTCGCCGCCATGTTCATCATGATGAACGCGGCGCGGCTCGGCGTGGGCCTGCAGGGGCTGGGCATTGCCGAAGTCGCGATGCAGAACGCGGTCCAATATGCCGGTGACCGTCGCCAGGGTCGCGCGCTGACCGGTCCGCAGGAGCCGGGCGAAAAGGCCGATACGTTGTTCGTCCACCCCGATGTCCGCCGCATGCTGATGGAGGCCAAGGCGCAGATCGAGGGCCTGCGCGCGCTGTGCCTGTGGGGCGCGCTGCAGGTCGATCTGGAGCACGCCGCGCCGACCGAGGAGGAGCGCCAGTTGGCCGGCGACCTGATCGGGCTGCTGACCCCGGTGATCAAGGGCGTCGGCACCGATATCGGCTACAAGGTCGCGACCGATTGCCAGCAAGTCTATGGCGGCCATGGCTACATCGCCGAATGGGGCATGGAGCAATATGTCCGCGATGCCCGGATCGCGATGATCTATGAAGGCACCAACGGCGTGCAGGCGATGGACCTTGTCGGCCGCAAGCTGGCGCTGAACGGCGGCCGGGCGATCCAGGCCTTTTTCCGCGTGGTGACCGAGGAAGTCGGCGCGGCCAAGGGGCACGAGAAGCTGAAGGACTTTGCCGAGGCGCTGGAAAAGGCGCTGGGGCATCTTCAGGGCGCGACGATGTGGCTGGCAGCGAACGGGTTCAAGAACCCCAACGACGTCGGCGCGGGCGCCTATCCCTATATGCAGCTCACCGGCACGGTGGCGCTGGGCCTGATGTGGCTGCGCATGGCGAAGGCCGCCACCGAGGCGCTGGAAGGCGGGGCCGAGGACGTGAAGTTCCTCGAAGCCAAGCTGGTGACGGCGCGCTTCTATGCCGAACACTTCCTGCCCGAGGCGAGCGGCCTGCGCCGCAAGATCGAGGCGGGCAGCGCCGCGGTGATGGCGCTCGACCCGGAGATGTTCCGGGCGGCGTAAGAGGGCAGTGTTAACTTCTCCCCTCCCGGAAAGGGAGGGGAGTGTCGCTACTCGCTGGCGGGCGTAGCGCTCGCCGCCGGCGCAGGCATATCCGACTTGCGCCGAACGCCCCCCAGCAATGCCGGTCCGGGCTGTGGCGTAGGCGATGGGGAAGGCGTGGCCACTGGCGTCGGCGTTGCAGCCGGTTGCGGATAATATTGGCGCCGCATGCATTGCGCCGGGCTTGGGCGGCGATACTGGTCGCAGTTCCACAGCGACTTCGCATAGCCCGCGCCGGCGTCGCGCAGATAGCTGAATGACATGGCCCCCGCCTGGTCACCGGTCGGGGGCAAGCGGTCGGGCTTCTTCGTGGCGTCCTCCCACGCCATGAACTTGCAATAGCGCCGCTCGCCGCAGGTCCGGAGCGCGAGCGCGGGATAGAGGTCCGGGATCATGTCCGGATCTAGGGTGACCAGAAACACGTTCGGGGCGCCGGGCGCCGGCTGCGGCACGGCACTGGCGGGAATGCTCGCCACGGCAGCATTCATGTCGACGATCAGGTCGCGGCCCGCAGCGGGCGCTGCGCTGCTCCCGTCGCCCTGATGCGCGGACGACAGGCGGCTCATCAGCGGAATGTTCGGCTCGTCGGCGATATAGTCGCGATTGAAGGCGGGCGGCGTGCCCCACCAGCCGGCCCAGCGGAAGAACAGATGGGTGTGAACCGCGACGATCTTGTCGAGGCTGGCGCTCCAATAGGGCACCACCCAGTCGGTATGATAATGGGTTGCATGGCCGACCGGGCGATAGACGGTGCCGGAAAGCGCCGCACGGGCGATCTCTCTCGCGCGCGCCCAGGCTGCGGGTGTCGGCGCATAGCGCAGCAGCGCGCCGTCGCAGGTGAAGGTGAACTGGCAGCCGGTGCTGCGCTCCGATCCCTGAAAGACCACGCCGCAGATCGTTTTGGGGAAGGCAGGGTGGCGGGTGCGGTTGACGACGACCTGCGCGACGGCGCGTTCCCCGACCGCATCGTCACCCGCTTCGTAATAGGCAGCGGCGGCAAGGCAGTCGATCGCGCGCGCCTGGCTCAGTGCCGCGCCATAGAGGTGAAAGGGCCGTGCCGCCGGATTGGGCGCCGTGGAGAAGGGGATCGATTCGTTGAACGCGCGTGCGTCGTCCGGCGACAGGTCGGCGATGGCGACGGGCTCTACGGAGGGCAGCTCCTCCTTCGGCACCACCCTGTTGGGCAGTGCGACCGGGAGGCGACGATGTTTCGGCACAACCCGGGGCGCGTTGATCACCAGCAGCGCAGGCACAACGATCGCGGCAAGCGCAATCACGCCGAGCACGACGCGCAGCCACGCGGGAACAGGAGGGTTCGGGGTAGCGGATGTCACGGGCGGTTGCGCGGTCTCGATCTCGGGTGGCCGGCCTTATCCCAAGCCTGAAGCGGTGGAAACCGCTGGCGGCGGGAAGGGTTCACGCAAGGCCCAGCGCAGCCGGTGTACGCCTGAGGGACGGCAGGGCGGCCCGGGGGGACCGCCCCGCGCGCCGATCAGTTCTCCGGCAGGAAATCCGGCACGCTCAGATAGCGCTCACCGGTGTCGTAGTTGAAGCCGAGCACACGCGTGCCGTTGGGCAGGTCGGGCAGCTTCTGCAGGATCGCCGCCAGCGTCGCGCCGGAGGAAATGCCCACCAGCAGCCCCTCTTCGCGGGCCGAACGACGCGCCATGTCCTTGGCAACGGCGGCATCGACCTTGATGACACCGTCGATCGCATCGGTATGCAGATTCTTCGGCACGAAGCCCGCGCCGATGCCCTGGATCGGGTGCGGTGCCGGCTGGCCGCCGGAAATGACAGGTGATGCCTCCGGCTCGACGGCAAACACCTTCAGGTTCGGCCATGCCTTCTTCAGCGCCTCGGCGACGCCGGTGATATGGCCGCCGGTGCCGACGCCGGTGATGATCACGTCGATCGGCGAGTCGCGGAAGTCGTTCAGGATTTCCTGCGCGGTGGTGCGGACATGCACATCGATGTTCGCGGGGTTTTCGAACTGCTGCGGCATCCACGCGCCCGGAGTCGTTTCGACGATTTCCAGCGCGCGTTCGATAGCGCCCTTCATGCCCTTTTCGCGGGGGGTGAGATCGAAGGTGGCGCCATAGGCGAGCATCAGCCGGCGGCGTTCGACTGACATGCTCTCCGGCATCACCAGGATCAGCTTGTAGCCCTTGACCGCCGCCACCATCGCGAGGCCGACACCGGTATTGCCGCTGGTCGGCTCGACGATCGTGCCGCCGGGCTTCAGGCTGCCATCGGCCTCCGCCGCCTCGATCATCGCCAGCGCGATTCGGTCCTTGATCGACCCGCCGGGGTTCGAGCGCTCGGACTTGATCCAGACTTCGGCGCCGGGAAACAGCTTGTTGATGCGGATGTGCGGCGTGTTGCCGATCGTCTCGAGGATCGTGTTGGCCTTCATGACTGCATCTCCTTGGGAGGGATTTCGAGTGTGGCCGGAGGATCGAAGGTACGAGCCCGCTTGAGTTCGGGAAATAGCTTGGCCCACAGCGCCGTGACAAGGACCGCGCCGATGCCGCCGCCGATCACGGCGGCGACCGGGCCGATCAGCGCGGCGAGGAAGCCCGATTCGGCCTCGCCCAGTTCGTTCGATCCGGAAATGAAAAGCGTGGAAACCGCGCCCACACGCCCGCGCATGGCATCGGGCGTATAGAGCTGGATCAGCGACTGGCGGACATAGACCGAAACCATGTCAGCGGCCCCCAGTGCAAACAGCGCGGCGAGCGAGATCAGCACGGCGGGGGCGAAATCGCTGCCGACGGCGCGTGGACCCAATATCGGCACCAGCACGGGCGCAGCGGCACCGAAGACGATGGTGGCAACGCCGAAAGCGGCGACCGCCAGCAGCATCTTCACGCCGACCTGCGTCTTGAGCGGGCGCCATGAGAAGAACAGCGCGGTCATCACTGCACCCAACGCGGGAGCGGCGCGCAAATGTCCCAGCCCGGCCGAGCCGACTTGCAAAATGTCGCGCGCATAGACCGGCAGCATCGCCGTCGCGCCGCCCAGCAGCACCGCGAAGAGGTCGAGCGAAATCGCGCCGAGCACCAGCCGGTTGCGACGGACATAATGGAGGCCGTCGACCATCTGCGCCCAGGGACTGCCGGTGAACTTCATCGCGCTGCGCGGAATCGGGCCGATGAGGAACAGCATCAGCAGCGACAGCAGGAACAGCCCGCCCGACACGGCATAGGCCAGCCACGAGGCTGCGGCGTAGAGGTAGCCGCCCAGCGCCGGGCCTATCACGGTACCGGCCTGCCAGGCGAGTGAGCTGAGCGCGATGGCCGTCGGCAGGATCGCCTTGGGTACCAGATTGGGGGCGAGTGCGCCGAGCGCGGGGCTGGCAAAGGCGCGTGCGACGCCCAGCAATGCGGCAATGCCGAACAGATGGGGCAGGGTGATGGTGTGCCGCCACGTCAGCCAGGCGAGGCTCAGCGCGCAGAAGGCCTCCAGCGCCAGTGCGCCGCGGGCAATCCAGCGCCGGTCGACACGGTCGGCTGCCCAGCCGGCGAACAGCGACAGGAACAGCAGCGGCAGGAACTGCGCCACGCCGATCATGCCGAGCTGGAACGACGCGGCGCGGATGCTCATCGAATGGCGGGCCAGATCGTACACCTGCCAGCCGATCACGATCACCATCGCCATCTGCCCCAGCGTCGCGGCGAGGCGGGCAATGAAATAAGCACGGAAATGCGGGACGGCGAGCGGATGGGTTGCCATAGCCTGCCTCTTGGCGCGTCCCGCGCTGCGCCGCAACGATCGTTTCGCTTGGGGCGACTAAAGCATCAGCGCACGTCGGCGGGCTGTGCCGCGCGCGATTCTCCTGGCGCCGGATTTCGGATCGACGGGCGCAGGCGCGCAAGGCTGCAGAGCCCGGCTACTGCCGCCAGCCCCGCTGCGAAGAGCGGCGGGACGGCACCGCTGCCGATACTCAGCGCCAGCAGTGCCGCCGCTAGCGTCGCGCCGGTGGTTTGTCCCAGCATCCGGGTGGACGCGATCAGCCCGCCCGCAGCGGCGGCACGCTCGACCGGCGCCGAACCGATGATGAGCCGGGCATTGGGCGACAGGAACATGCCGAATCCCGCACCGGTCAGTGACATGCGCCAGGCAATGTCGAACCATCCTGGGTGCGCGGGCAGCAGGCCCAGCAGGACGAGGCCTGCAATCGCGATGGCCATGCCCATGCCGCCCAATATGCCTGCGGGATAGCGGTCCGAGAGCGCACCGGCGAGCGGCGCCACGATCATCGTGGTGAGCGGCCACGGGGCCATGACTGCGCCGACTTCCGAGGGGGAGAAACCATAGAGATGCTCCAGCCGGAACGGCAGCGACAGCAGCAGCGTCATCGACGCGAGGAATGCCGTGAACGCGCCCAGCACCGAGAGGGCGAGTACGGGGCGCGCGAGCAAATCGATCGGCAGGATCGGCTCGGGCTCATCCTTCTCGCGGCGCACAAACACCACGCCGATCGCAATGCCCGCGACGACGATTGCCGCAGAGACGACCGGGCTGTCGCCATGCACGCCGCTTTCCAGCCCGCCGATGACCAGCCCGAACATGCCGGCGCAGAGCAGCGCGCCGATTACGTCGAACGGCGCATTCGATCGGGGGCTATCCGGCAGTGCGCGCCCCAGCAGCAGGCTGGCGATCGCGAAGGGCACGGCAGAGGCGAACACCCAGGGCCATGGACCGAGCCCCAGCACCAGCCCGCCCAGCGTTGGGGCCAGCGCGGCGGAACTCGACACCACAACCGAATTGACGCCGAGACCACGGCCCAACTGCGTTCGCGGGTAAATCTGGCGGATCAGCGCCGACGAAACGCTGAGCGCCGCCGCTGCGCCTGCCGCCTGCGCGGCGCGCACGATCAGCAGGAAGGGCAGGCTCTTGGCGAAAAAGCAAAGGACGGTGGCGATGGTGAAGACCAGCTGCCCGCCCTGATAGAGGCGTTTGAGCCCGATCCGGCTGCCGAGGCCCGAAAAGGGCAGCAGCAGCATGACCAGCACGAGCTGGTACACCGTCACCACCGCCACTGCGGCGGAGGGCTCGACGTGCAGGTCGCGAGCGATGGTGGGAAGTGCGACCGTGGCAATAGCGCCGTCGATCACCACTAGTGCGGTGCCGAAGGAAATAGCCGCGATGGCGTAGATGCGGCGGGAAAGCGGCAGGCCGTTGGGAATCATGCCGCGCTTAGTGCACCAGCTTCGCCTCGGTTCCCAGCCGGAACCGTAACAGTGTCTGCCGGGTTCTTCCGGATGCGAAATCGATTCGCTGGAGAGAGCCGATGGGCAAGGGTATCCTGTTGTGGTTATTGGGGATTCCGATCCCTGTGATTCTGCTGATCCTGTTGTTCTGGCATTGAAGGCCAGAGGCCGCCGCGTCTTTTGAAAGGCGCGACGGCCATGGCTTGCGCGTCAGCGCGCCGATCGGGCCAGCGCGAGCCGCGCTGCCGGTTCGGGCATGTGCTGGTAGAGCCGATCCTTCACCGCCAGCTTATGCCGCTTGAGCTGCATTACGCGAAAGGCGTCGGGCAGGCGGCGCGCGCATTCGGCGCGCAACTCCCGCTCCAGCTTGCGGTGGGTGGCGATCAGTCGTTCGACAAGCGTTTTCATAGGCCTCTTCCTATCGATGGTTGCATCGATCGAGTTGCCCGGCGGTGGGGGTGGTTTGGGACAGTCACCGAACCTGCACCGAGCGCACTCGATGCGGTCCGACATCACGGGGCTTCAGGTGAAGCCGCCGCCAGAGGGGCCCGGTCCCGCATTCTTCAATCTAGGGCAGGAAAATCAGTGTGCAAGGGGTGCCCGCGCAATTTTGCACGGGCACCCGATACCGGGATCAGCGGCAGCGCACGTCCTGGTTGTTCATCTGGTTGTTCTTGTCGATCGAGGCACCGAGCGCGCCGCCGGCGATGGCGCCCAGCAGCGTGCCGACCGTGCTCGAATGACGGCTGGAGATGACGTTGCCGAACAGGCCACCGGCTGCTGCGCCGACGATCAGGCCGGTCGTGCCGTCAGGGCGCTTGCAATAATAGCGGCCGTCCTGCCCGCGATAGACGCGGTCGTTCGGGCCGAGCACGCGCTCGCTGTCGCCCGGGCGATAATAGCGCGCGGGATCATAATCGCCTTCGTCGCGGCTGTCGAAACGGGGCGGCGGGGGCGGGGCGTGCGCCAGCCAGTCGCTATACTGGGCGTAGCGCTCCGAGGCCTGCTGGAACAGGCGATATTCGCGGTCGAACCGGTCGCGTGCCGCTTCGAAGCGGGCGCGCTCCTGATCCGGCGTCGAGAAATTCTGCGCCGATGCCGGCGCGGCGACCGACAGCCCGGCCGCAGCGAAGGCGGCGAGGGCGAGCAAATGTTTCATGCGGTTCTCCTTTGCGGACGGTGGCGATGCTATCGCCGGAAACACGCGCTTCTTCCAGTCTTGCGCGTGAAGCCCGGCTGAACGAAGCTGATAGTGCAACGATCGGGGGAGGGAAACGCACCATGATGCTTGCGCTTTGTGGTTGCTGCGATGCAACATTGGCATCATATTGGTCAGATGAACGCTCGTGCTGCCGTGCCTGAAGAACCCGTAAATAACACGCCCTTCGTGCTCGAAGGGATCGTTCGGCAGCTTTGCCTGTCGATCACCTACAACCGTACGCGCATGATCGTCGCGCCGCACATTCTCTATACGCGCAACGAATCACTCTACGCCGACGCGGCGATCGTTTCCCGTGAAGGCATGCTGCCGCGCGAGCCGAAGATTGCGACGTTCAAGGTCGACGGGCTGAGGGACGTGACGGTGCTGGAGCGCCCGTTCGACATCAGTGACCTCTTCGATCCCGAGCTGGACAAATATGCCGGCGTCACGCTGATGCAGGTCGAACCCGGCGCACAGGAATAACCGCTCACTCGGTCGAGACGAAACTGTCCATCACGCGCTTGCGGCCGGCCTGTTCGAAATCGATCTCCAGCTTGTTGCCTTCGATTTCGGCAATCGTGCCATAGCCGAACTTCTGGTGGAACACGCGCATGCCGATCGCCAGATCGGCACGCGGCTTGGCGCCGAAGCTGACCGCCGAAGCGCGGCTTTCCAACACCCGCGCGGGCTCGCGACTGAACGTACGCGCCGCGAAACCGCCGCCCGGATTCTTCGGGTCGACACCGGCGGCGCGTTGCCAGCCGGGGCCGCGGCCGGTGCCGCGTGACGTATCTGCAAAGGGATCGCTGCGTTCGCTCCAGTTGGCGCGCCACAGGCTTTCGCCGCCGCTCATGCTGTTTTCCGATTCGACATGCTCGGGCGGCAGCTCGGCGATGAAGCGGCTTGGCAGGCTGGAAGTCCATTGCCCGTAGATGCGGCGATTGGCGGCATGGAGGATCGTCGCCTGCCGCCGCGCGCGCGTGATCGCGACATAGGCGAGCCGCCGCTCTTCCTCCAGACTGGCGAGGCCGCCTTCGTCCAGCGCGCGCTGCGAAGGGAAAATGCCTTCTTCCCAGCCGGCGAGGAAGACAGTGTCGAACTCCAGCCCCTTGGCGGCGTGGATGGTCATGATGGTGACCTTGGGCTCCTCCGCACTCGCCTCATTGTCCATGACCAGGCTGACATGTTCGAGGAAGGCGGAGAGGCTTTCATACTCCTCCATCGCCCGGACGAGTTCGTTCAGGTTTTCGAGCCGCCCGGCTGCCTCGGCGGTGCGGTCGGCCTGCCACATCGCAGTATAGCCGCTCTCGTCGAGGATGATGCGGGCGAGATCGGGGTGCTGCAGGTCGTTCCCCATGCTCCGCCAGCGCGCCATGTCGCCGACCAGATTGCCGAGCGCGCGGCGTGCCTGCGGGGTGAGCTCGTCGGTATCGAGAATGCGTGCGGCTGCGGTCGTGAGCGGAATGTCCTGTGCGCGGGCGAACTGGTGGACCTTGGCCAGCGCTTTGTCGCCGAGGCCGCGCTTGGGGACATTGACGATGCGCTCGAACGCAAGATCGTCGGCCGGCTGGGCGACGACGCGCAGATAGGCGAGTGCATCGCGGATTTCCTGCCGCTCATAGAAGCGGAAGCCGCCAATGATGCGGTAGGGCAGGCCGATCGCGATGAAGCGGTCTTCGAACTCGCGGGTCTGGTGCTGGGCGCGGACGAGGATCGCGGTGGCATCGAGGCTGAGGCCGCCGCGCTGCAGCGCCTCGATCTCGTCGCCGACGCGGCGGGCCTCCTCGGGGCCGTCCCAGACGCCGAGCACCTTCACCTTTTCGCCGACATCCTTTTCGGTCCACAGCGTCTTGCCGAGCCGTCCGCCATTGTTGGCGATCACGCCGGAGGCCGCGCCCAGGATGTGCGGGGTGGAGCGGTAATTCTGTTCCAGCCGGATCACCCGCGCGCCGGGGAAGTCCTTCTCGAACTTCAGGATATTTTCCACCTGCGCGCCGCGCCAGCTGTAGATCGACTGGTCGTCATCGCCCACGCAGCAGATGTTCTTGCGCTCCTGGGCTAGCAGCCGCAGCCACAGATACTGGACGGCGTTGGTATCCTGATACTCGTCGACCATGATGTACCGGAACCGCTGCTGATACTGCGCCAGCACCTCGCGATCGGTCTTGAGGATTGTCAGCATGTGGAGCAGCAGATCGCCAAAATCACAGGCGTTCAGCAGCCGCAACCGCTCCTGATATTGCGCATAGAGCGACTGGCCGCGCCCGTTGGCATAGGCTTCGGATTCGCCCGCATCGAGATCAGCGGGGGTAAGACCGCGATTCTTCCAGCCGTCGATCAGCCCGGCAAGCTGGCGCGCAGGCCAGCGCTTTTCGTCGAGCTCGTTGGCGACGATCAGCTGCTTGAGCAGACGCAACTGGTCGTCGGTGTCGAGAATGGTGAAATTATTCTGCAGCCCGACCAGTTCGGCATGGCGGCGCAGCATCTTGGCGCCGATCGCGTGGAAGGTGCCCAGCCACGGCATGCCCTCTACCGCTTCGCCGACCAGGCGGCCGACGCGCTCCTTCATCTCGCGCGCAGCCCGGTTGGTGAAGGTTACGGCCAAGATTTCAGAGGGATAGGCGCGCCGCGTCCAGAGCAGATGCGCCAGCCTTGCGGTGAGCGCCGCCGTCTTGCCGGTTCCCGCGCCGGCCAGCACCAGCACCGGGCCGTCGGTGGTGAGCACGGCTTCGCGCTGCGGTTCGTTCAGGCCCGAAAGATAGGGCGCGTCCGGTAAGGGCGTGGGATGCGACATCCGCGAACAACTAGGGAACGAAGCGGTGCGCGGCAAGCGTTGCCGCGCTGCGACGAGCCGCCCAAGTCCTCGATTGCGCGATGCGCCCGCCATGGGTAAGAGGCGCCGCAGGAAATCCCGATGACAAACCCGAACCAATCTCGCCGGCTCAAGGTGCGGCTCGCGGCGGTGCTTACGCTCGCCATCGTCGCAGCCTTTGTGGCGTGGCGGGAGGCGGACCATGCGCGGGCGCCGGCCTGTCAGGCAGGCCGGCATGAGGAGAAGGATGCCAGCGGAAAGCTCGTGCGAATTACGCACACCGAATGCCTTCGCTGACATCTATGTATTCCGCGTCACCAAACCGTCATCATCCTGTCACAAGCTACAGCCAGAGGCGCTAACATCATGGCGACGCTCGCAATGGAACAAGGTTCGCAGGCGGAATCGCCGCGAAGTCCCCGATTCTCTGAAAAGACGCATCCCGTTGCACGGTTGCTGTTCGGCCTCCTTCTGGTCGGCGGGCTGGCCTTTGCCGGCTGGAGCATCTTTGTAGATACCCGGGAGGCGGGCGAACAGCTTGCGCTGGGCGTGTTCGCGTTTCTGGGGCTGGCGCTGGTCATCGCGCTTGGCTTCGAGTTCGTGAACGGCTTCCACGATACCGCGAACGCCGTCGCCACGGTAATCTACACCAATTCCATGCCGGCCCAGCTGGCGGTGGTGTGGTCGGGCTTCTTCAATTTCCTGGGCGTCATGGTGTCGAGCGGCGCCGTCGCCTATTCGATCATCACGCTGCTGCCGGTCGATCTGATCCTGAACGTCGGCTCCTCCGCCGGTTTTGCGATGATCTTCTCGCTGCTGCTGGCGGCGGTGCTCTGGAATCTCGCGACCTGGTATGTCGGGCTGCCCAATTCGTCGAGCCATGCGCTGATCGGTTCGGTGCTTGGCGTCGGTTTCGCCAACCAGCTCATCCTCAGCGGGTCGCGCGGCGGCACCGCCGGGGTCGACTGGAGCCAGGCGATGAAGGTTTTCTCGGCGCTGTTCTGGAGCCCGCTGATGGGCTTTGCGGGCGCGCTGCTGCTGATCCTGTTGATGCGCGTGCTATTCATGAAGCGGCCGCAGCTGTTTCAGGCGCCCGCCGGCAATGCGCCGCCGCCGCGCGGCATTCGCGCGCTGCTGATCGGCACCTGTACCGCCGTTTCGTTCTTCCACGGTTCGAATGACGGTCAGAAGGGCATGGGGCTCATCATGCTGATCCTGATCGGCTGCGCCCCTACCGCCTATGCGCTCAACCGCACGCTGCCGGCGAGCGCTACCGCCGCCTTCGTGCAGACTTCGCAGGCGGCGACCGCCGTGTTCGACGCGCGCAGCGGCGGGCTGAACATGACTCCGGTCGATGCACGCGCGACGCTGACGGACGCGCTGCAGCACCGCAAGGCGGAAGGCACCAAGGTCTATGCCGCGCTGGAAACCCTGTCGAAGAACCTCGTCGAGCGCGTCTCGGGCTATGGCTCGCTGAGCAAGGTGCCGGCGCGCGCGACCTCGAACGTTCGCAACGATATGTATCTGGTGCTCGACACCACCAAGCTCGCGACCAAGAAGCCCGACGGTTTCAAGCCCGAGGAGCTGAAGGTGGTGAAGGCCTATCAGAACGGGCTGGAAACCGGCACGCGCTTCATCCCGCTATGGGTGAAGATCGTCGTCGCGATCGCGCTCGGCCTCGGGACGATGATTGGCTGGAAGCGCATCGTCGTCACCGTCGGCGAGAAGATCGGCAAGCAGCACATGACCTATGGCATGGGCGCCGCCGCCGAAATCGTCGCTGCCGCGACGATCATGGGTGCAGACCATCTCGGCGTACCGGTATCGACGACGCACATCCTGTCTTCGGGTGTTGCGGGTGCGTCGGTGGGCAGCGGTGCGGGGCTGCAGGCGCGGACGATTCGCAATATGGCGCTGGCGTGGCTGATGACGTTGCCGGCGGCGATGCTGCTGTCGGGCAGCCTTTACTGGCTGATGCTCACTGCGGTCCGCACCTTCGGGCTCCACTGAGCGAGACGGCGGGGCCGTCGGCCCCGCCTTCCATGCTACAGACTGACGCTTTCGCGTTGCAGGTCGCGCACCGCCAGGTGGAGGCTTTGCCCCACGCCCTGCGTATCGGCGCGCAGATTGGCTTTCAAATGGTCTACGGGGTTGTAGCAGGCAACCAGCAGGCCAGCCGAAGCGGCGAACAGGGTTGCGTAGACCAGACGCTTCACAGGCGATTCGCGCATTATCCGTCTCCCTAAATCCGGTGCAGCGAGTGCAGGAGCTCGCTACCGAAACAAAGGTGACCGCTCGCTGAACGATGGCGCGCCTTTCTCGCTTACCCCCGCAAAAGCGCGCGCTTGACCCGCGCACGCGCTGGGCCGAGGTAGGGGGCGGGGAGGAAGACGCATGAACACAGCACCCGCCGCATCGCACCGGCGCATCCTGTTCGCGAGCCTGATTGGCACGTCGGTCGAATTCTACGACTTCTATATTTACGCCACCGCGACGGCGCTGGTGTTCGGTCCGCTGTTCTTTCCCGCGCAGGAACCTTGGCTGCAACAGGTGGCGGCCTATGCCAGCTTCAGCGTGGCGTTCTTCGCGCGACCGCTGGGCGGACTGGTGTTCGGCCATTTCGGCGATCGGCTGGGGCGCAAGTCAACGCTCGTCGCCTCGCTGATGCTGATGGGGCTTTCGACGGTACTGATCGGCTGTCTGCCCACCCATGCGCTGATTGGCTGGTTGGCGCCGCTGCTGCTGTGCCTGTTGCGGTTCGGACAGGGCTTCGGCCTGGGCGGCGAATGGGGCGGGGCGAGCCTGCTCGCCGTGGAATATGCGCCCAAGGGCTGGGCCTATCGCTATGGCAGCTTTCCGCCGCTCGGCGCGCCGGTCGGCTTTATCGCCGCCAATGGCCTGTTCCTGATTCTGGGCACGTTCCTCGACGACGCTGCCTTTCGCGATTGGGGATGGCGGCTTCCCTTCATCGCCAGCGCGGTGCTGGTGGGGCTGGGCCTGTGGGTTCGGCTGCGGATCGCCGAGACGCCGGCATTCAAGGAAGTGGTCGAACAGGGCCACTCGCCGCAGGTGCCGCTGGGCGAACTGGTTCGCCACCATCTGGGGCCGACGATTGCCGGCACGCTGGGCACGATCGCGTGCTTCGCGCTCTTCTATGTCGCGACGCTGTTCGCGATCGGCTTCGGTACCAAGAGCCTGCACTATCCGCGCGAGGCGTTTCTGGGCGTCGAACTGGCGGCGATCCTGTTCATGGCGCTCGGCATCGGGCTGGCCGGCTGGCTGGCAGACCGGCGGGGGCCGGGGCTGGCGCTGGCGCTTGGCTGTATCGCGATGATTCCGCTGGGCGTCGCGATGCCGTGGCTGCTGGTGCCGGGCGCGCTGGGCACGGTGTTCGTGTGGCTTGCCGCCGGTCTGTTCGTGATGGGCTTCGTCTATGGCCCGCTGGGGGGCTGGCTGCCGAGCCTCTTCCCCGCGCGCGTGCGCTATACCGGCGTGTCGGTGACGTTCAACCTGGGCGGCATCCTGGGTGGCGGGCTGACGCCGCTGATCGCCGAAACGCTGGTGCAGCGGGGCGGAATCGGCATGGTCGGCTGGTATCTGGCGGGCGCGGCGCTGCTCAGCCTCGCCGGGCTGGCGCTGGTACGGCGGGTTTATTCCGCTGGAATCGAAGCAGTGGTGTAAGGCGACAGCACGTGCCAGCCGAGCCGCTGATAGAGCTGCCTTCCGTCCTCCGTGGCGACGAGCAGCTCTGGCGTATCGGTGCGCGTGCGTGCGGCGTGCAGCGCGGCCATCACGATCGTGCCTAACCCCTTGCGGCGATGCTCGGGGGCGGTGACGATCCGGTCATAGACAAAGGCGTCTGCGGTTTCGCCGGCATAACCGAATGCTGCGCCTTCGCCGCCTTCGGTCAGGATGATCGCACGCATCGCGGGACCGTCGGTTTCGATCGTGCAGCGATAGCCTGTCGGCAAGGCGGCATCGGCCTGCCATTCGCCCGCCTGCATGAAATAGCTGGGCGTATGGAACTGCCACCCGGTAGGCAGCAGCGCGCGGAGGCATTCTGCGCTGTCGCAAAGCTTGATCAGCCTGCCGGCCTGGCAAATGCTCTGCGCGAGCGTTGTGATCTCAGGGGCGGGCGCGGCGAATACCCAGCGGCAATATTCGGTTTCGGAGCGCGTATCGACGCGGTAGCCACCATGATCCGCGACCGGGGCGGGCAGTCCGCGCGCGATCGAGCGGCCGGCCAGCCATGCATGGAGCAGCGCTGGTGCAACCGCTGTTCCATGCTGGCTCGCCACCGTGCTCATCCCGCCCGCAGCAGCGTCAGCCGTGCCTTGCCGTGGATGCGGTCGGCATCGACCACGAAGCCTTCCACCGCCACGGCCTCGTCGCGTGCGGTTTCAATGCTGATCCAGGTGCCGGGGCCGGTCCAGCCCAGCCGCGCCAGCTTGTCGAGCGCGACGGCGCCCGCGCCGGTGCCATAGGGCGGGTCCATCAGGATCAGATCCAGCGGTGCGCGGGCCGGGCCGAGCGCGAGGACCGATCCGGGGCGCACATCCGCGCCCTTGGCCCCCAGCTTGGCGATATTGGCCTTCAGCACATCGAGCGCGGCGCGGTCCTGTTCGACGAACAGGCACGAAGCGGCGCCGCGTGACAGTGCCTCCAGCCCCAGCGCCCCTGATCCGGCGAAGAAATCGCCCACGGCCAGCCCCTCGAAACTACCGAGGCGCGAGGCGAGCATCGAGAACAGCGCCTCGCGGGTACGGTCGGCGGTCGGGCGAGTCGTGTCGCCCTTGGGTGCGGCAAGCGGGCGGCCGCGCCATTCCCCGGCGATGATCCGCATCAGCTACGCCCCCGCGGCGGGCGGGGCGAGGCGCCGGGGCGACCGGGTCTGCCACCGCCGCCCGGACGCGGCGGACGCGGACCACGCGGCCGCTCGTCCCCATTGCCGGCTGAGCGGAGCGGGCGTCCGCGTTCGGTGCCTTGCTCCGCATTGCGGGGCGAGCGGGCGCGCTCTCCGGACTGTTCGCCGCGCGTGTCGCGGCGGCCGCGCGGCCGATCGACCAGATCGCCGGGGCGCGGATCTTGCGCATCGCGAAATGCCTTAGCGCGGGCAGCATGCGCGGGTTTGGCTACGCCGCCTTCCAATGCGCGCGCGGAGAGTTTTCCGGCGGTCCGGGCACGCTCCTCGCCGGCTACGGGCTTTGCCTTGGCCTTGGGAGTGGTTCGGGCGGTGAAGGTTGGCCCCTTGGGCGCCGCGGGCGCTGGGCGCGCGATGCGACGGCGCCCTTCCGGTTCCACTTTAGCCGCGGGCTTTTCGGCCGGCTCCACCACGCGCTGGCGCACCGCAAATTGCAGGTTCGACGCCGCTTTCCCGCCGCCGGGCTTGGACAGCACGGTGCGGAAGGTGATCAGGTCGGCCTGGCGGATCTCGTCCACGTCGCCCGCAGGCAGGTCGCCCAGGTAGAAGGGGCCGTAACGGGTTCGGATCAGCCGGCTGACCTGCAGCCCGAGATGTTCGAGCACGCGGCGCACTTCGCGGTTCTTGCCCTCGGTCAGGGTCATTTCGATCCACAGATTGGCGCCGGTCCGCCGCTCGATATTGGCGTTGATCGGACCGTAGCGGACGCCTTCGATCTCGATCCCGAGCATCAGGTCTTCAAGCTGTTCCTGGCTCACCTGGCCATAGGCGCGGGCGCGATAGCTCCGCTCGACTCCGCTCGCCGGCAATTCGAGCTGGCGCTTCAACTCGCCGTCCGTGGTCAGCAGCAGCAGCCCCTCGGTATTGAGATCGAGCCGGCCGACCGGCATCACGCGCGGCAGCCCCTCCGGCATCCGGTCGTAAATGGTCGGGCGGCCGGTGAAATCGCGTTCTGCGGTCAGGAGTCCGGCGGCTTTGTGATAACGGAACAGGCGTGCGGGTGCCGGCTGGGCGACCGGCTTCCCTTCGACGGTGACGCCGTGCAGTGAGGTCAGGATGGTCGCCGGCGTATCGAGGACGGCGCCATTCAGGGCAATCCGCCCCTCGGCGATCATCCGTTCGATCTCGCGACGCGAGGCGATGCCGGCGCGGGCGAGCAGCTTGGCGATACGCTGCGGCGTACCGCCCGATTTGGGAGGCTTGGTTTCAGACACCGCAGCGATATAGCGATTATGACTGCCCGGGCAAAAATTTATACGGCGCAGAGAAGCTTTTCGCGCGTTAGGCGCTTGGAAAGCAGCAGAATATGGATACGAAACGAATGCGGTTCGGCAGGAAGAAGCGGCGTATCGAACAGCTTCTCGTCGTGGAGGACGAGCCGCTTGTGGCGTTTGATACCGAACATTTCCTGCGCGAGTCGGGCTTTCGCATCGTCGCCACGGTCGACTCGGTCAGCGATGCGACTCGCGTGATCGGGGGCGGTGGCGGGCTCGATCTCGTTCTGGCCGACATCAATCTGGCCGATGGCAGCGGGGTGGAGGTGGCGCAGGCGGCGCAGGCGCGCGGCGTGCCGGTGCTGTTCGTAACGGGAAGCTGCCCGGCGGATGCTCGGGCGCTGGCAGCGGGGTGTCTCGCCAAGCCCTATGCCCAGCGCGATCTGGTGGCCGCCATCGATGCCATCGAAGCGGTGCTGGCGGGGAGTGCGCTGCCGCGGCGCCTCCCGCCCAGCTTCAGCCTGTTTCTTGCAGAGAGTGAGGATCAGCGGCAGGTGTAACCTGCAGCGATCAATGCCAGAGCAGCGCCACTACAACGCCGGCCCAACTGAACACCGACGCCAGTACCGCCAGTTTCGCCACGATAGCGGCGGGCGACGCCGGCTGGGGGCGAGCAATGCTGCGGGCAGTGGGACGCGACGGGGAGCGCGACATCGGCGGTTCTCCTGTTATCTACTCCCTGTGTTATAGAGGCGCTTCCTGAACGGCAGCCTGAACAAAGGGGGTTAGCAACAGGTTTTTTTGAATGCCGGCGCGGTCGAGAGGTCGTGCGGCGTGGTGGAGGCTATTCTCCCCCGAAAATTCGGCTAGTTTCCGCCCCGAATGTCGAACCAAACCACTCCGCTATCCGCGCCTTCCGCTTCGCGGGGCGCCGATCTCCTCGCCCTCGCTGCGCTGATCGCCGCCCTGGGGGCGCTTGCGTTGCCCTGGATCACCATCGCGTTGCCGGGCGCAGCGCCGGTGTCGGTGCGCGGGCTTGCATTCGTTACCGGCTGGCAGGGCGCGGGCAAGGCCGCGCTTGCCCCGTCGATGACGTTCCTGCTGGGGCTGATCACGCTCGCCGCCACGCTGGTGCTGGGCGTGCTGTGGCGGCGGCGCGGTGGCGCGAGCCTGATCGTCGGCGGCAGTCTGGCAAGCGCCGTGCTGATTGCACTGGCGGTGCTGTTCACGCTGTTCTCGCCGCCCAAGGTGCTGGCGGGTGCGACGCTGGCGCCTGCGCTCGGCTTCCCGGCCGCCATCGCGGCGCTGGTGGTCGCGTTCTTCGCCGGCCGGGCGGCGGCGCCGGCGGACTGGCGGGCAGACCTGCCTGAAGGTGTGCGGCCCTATTTCGAGCGCGGGCCGCTGGCGTCGTTTGCGCTGGGGCTTTCGTCGGGCTTTCCCTTCGCGATGATCGGGGCGACGCTCACCAGCCGACTGGCGCAAGGCGGTATCGACAAGTCCACGGTCACGGCATTCACGCTTGCCATCCTCGTCTATAACCTGAAGCCCTTCTGGGCCTGGATCGTCGACGGCGTGCCGATCCCGCTGCTCGGACGGCTGGGGCAGCGTGTGTCCTGGCTGATCCTCGCTGGCGCGATGGTGGTGGCGGCGACGGCGAACCTGGCATTGGTGAATCCCGACCCGGCCAATATCTGGCCGACTGTCTATGCCGCCATCCTGATGGGCGTGGCGGGCGCGACGTTCGATATCGTTATCGACGGCTATCGCATCGAAATCCTGAAGCCGAGCGAGCTGGGCTATGGTTCGGGCATGGGGCAATATGGCTGGCGGATCGGTTCGGCCGGGGCCGGCGCGCTGGCGCTGGTGATCGCCGGCCGCGCAGGGTGGGGCGCGGGCTATCTCTTCTGCGCCCTGTTCGCCGTGCCGGCAGTCGTGACGGGCCTGCTGATCGGCGAGCCGGAGCGCCATCGCCCGCCCGCCGAACGCCGCAGCGTCGAAACCGTCGTCCGCGCCATCTGGGGGCCGTTCGTGCAGTTCTTCGCGCGCGAAGGCGCATGGATCGTCCTAGCCTTTATCCTGGTCCACAAGATTGGCGACACGCTGGCGAACCTGACCTTCCGGCTGTTGTTCAACGATCTGGGCTTCAGCAATGACGAGATTGCGTTCTACGACGTCTCGCTCGGTTTTCTCGCCTTCATGATCGGCGTGTTTCTGGGCGGCGTGATGTATGCTCGGATGGGCATGAAGCGATCGGTGATGCTCAGCCTGATCCTGATGGCGGTTTCCAACCTCAGCTTCGCCATTCTCGCCGCGATGGGCCATTCCAACATCGTCATGGCGGGCGCTATCGCGTTCGAGAATATCTCCAGCGGGATCGGCGGGGTGGTGGTGATCGCCTATTTCTCGGCGCTGACCGACCTGCGCTTCACGGCCGCGCAATATGCACTGATTTCGGCGGGGGCCAGCATCCTGGGTCGTTTCATCACCGGCACGACTGCGGGTGCGCTGATCAAGGCGATGGGCTATATCGACTTCTACATCTTCACCACGATCATCGCGCTGCCCGGCGTGGCGATCTACTGGTGGATGATGCGGACCGGCCTGGTCGATCGGTCGATCGGCAGTGCGGGGACGACGGGGGAGCATTGATCGAACATGCCGTATCTGGTGATCCTGGGAATCCAGGTGCTGTGTATTGTCCACCTGATGCGGCACAGCCGGAACCCGATGTGGTTCGGCGCGCTGATCTTCCTGCCGATGGTCAGCGCCATTGCCTATCTGATCGTCGAGATACTGCCCGGCATGGGCACCAACCGCCACGTCCGCACCGCCCGGGCGCGCGCGGTGGCAGCGCTGGACCCCGAGCGCGAGTTGCGCGCTGCCCGTGAGGCGCTGGAACTCGCCGACACCGCCGCCAACCGGCTGCGGATGGCCGATGCGCTGGTGGCGCTGGGGCGCTGGAGCGAGGCGGTGCCGCTCTACCGCCAGGCGTTGGCGCTGCTGCACGGCAGCGGCGATCCGCGCACCGAGGCGAAGCTGGCGGCGGCGCTGCACGAGGCTGGGCAGAGCGGGGAAGCGCTGGTGGTCCTTGATGCGCTGCCCGATCCGAGCGGCCAGAGCGAGCGGGACCGGCTGGGCCTGCTCCGCGCCAAGATATACGAACATCTCGGCCGTACGGCGGAGGCGCTGGCGCTCTATGCCGATGTATCGACGCGCTACACCGGGGAAGAGGCGCGGTGCCGCTATGCGGCGCTGCTGATCGAGACCGGCGATACGGTAACGGCACGCGCCGTGCTCGAAGAAGTCGAGTTCCGCATGAAGCGGATGGATCGCCAGCAGCGCGCCGCCGAGGCAGACATGTATCGCTGGGCGAGCGAGACGCTGGCGCGGCTGCGGCGGGGTTAGGGTTCCAGCGGCAGGGCGAGGTTCGCGAACGACTCTGCCAGTGCATGGGCGGTGGGGATCAGCCCGCGCGCGTCACGGATGCCGAGAAGGTCGGCCAGCAGCAACGCTGCGCCCTGAGGGTTGTCACGCACCTTGCCCAGCGCCGCCAGCAGCCCGGATTCGCTTGCCGTCATGCGCGGGCAGCACCAGGGTGCGATCTGTACCGGACCCGCTGCAGTTGCCGACATTTCCTGCATCAGTGCGCGCAGCAGGACCAGCGGACGACGAAACTGCTTGCCGAACGCGACCATGAAGGCGTGCGCCGCGCTTGCATCCTGCAAGCCGTGCGCGCCGGTCTGGCGAATGCCGAACAGCAACAGCCGCGCGCCCGGATCCTCCGGCTGGAACTGGGGCAGGGCAGTGGCAAGGCTCTGGACGGACACGGGCATGGGACTCTCCGGCTGGCTACCGGAAGCATCATGCAAATCCGCTATTGATAGTCAATCGCAATAACTACGGGTTGCGCGCTGCGTCAGTCCGGCAGTTCGCCATTGGCCTCCAGCACGGTTCCCGCGAGATAGAGCGAGCCCAGAATCAGCACGGCAGGCGATGCTTGTTGCGCGTGTTGCGCAATAAGTGACAGTGCCTCGGCGACATCGTTCGCCGTTGCGGTCGTCGGAATCGAAAGGTCGTGGCCGAGGGATGCAAGCGTTTCGGGTGCGTGATGGGCATGGCCCGGCACGGGGACGGCCGTGATGCTGGCAAGGCGGTGCGCGATCGGGCCAAGCAGCCCCAGCGGATCCTTGTTGGCGAGCATGCCCAGAACGAGGTGGCAGGGGCGCTCCGGCGCCACAAGTGTCGCGACGCTGCCGGCAATCACCTCGCCGGCTGCGGCATTATGCCCGCCGTCGAGCCAGCAGTCGCTGCCCGGCGGTAGCAGCGCCGTCAGCGGACCGGCACCGAGCTTTTGCATGCGCGCAGGCCAGCGTGCGCCCGTGGCGGCAGCGGCGAGGGCCGTATCGGGAATGTCGAGCGTGGTCTGGTGGCGCAGCACGGCAATGGCCAGCGCGAGATTGCCCGGCTGGTGCGGCCCGGCGAGTTGCGGCAGCGGCGTTTCTACGGTGCCGCGGGAGTCGCGATACACCAGGCGGTCTCCCGCGACCGCGAAGTCCCATGCCTTGCCCTGCGCCAGTACCGGTGCGCCGGCTGCGGCGACCACGGCGGCAATCTCGGGATCGTAGCGCATCGTCACCAGCGGCACGCCGGGCTTGGCGATGCCAGCCTTTTCGCGGGCGATCTGCGGCAGCGTGTCGCCCAGAAATGCCTGATGGTCGATGCCGAGCTGGGCAATGGCCGTCGCGGCGGGGCAGGGCACGACGTTGGTCGCATCAAGCCGCCCGCCGAGCCCCACTTCCAGCACACACGCATCTGCCGGTGTACGGGAAAAGGCGAGAAAGGCGGCGGCCGTCGTCACTTCGAAGAAGCTGGCGCCGATATCGCCGCCGGCATCGAGCACTTCCTCCAGCAGCGGCGCGAGCGTGTCGTCGTCGATCAGCCGACCGGCGAGGCGGATCCGCTCGTTGAAGCGGACAAGATGCGGGCTGGAATAGACATGCACGCGCAATCCTGCCGCCTCCAGCGCCGCGCGCAGAAAGGCGCAGGTCGAGCCCTTGCCGTTGGTGCCGGCGACGTGGAGGACCGGCGGCAGGCGGAGATGCGGATTGCCGACACGTTCGAGCAGCCGGGTGATGCGCTCCAGGCCGAGAATGTCGGCGCCCGGCGAGAGCGCAGTCAGGCGATCGAGTTGGTGCTGGACGGATGGATCGGCGGAAATAGCGAAGTCAGGCATCGGACCTTTTCCGCCCCTCCTCCTGGGAGGAGGGGTTGGGGGTGGAGGGATTCCAGAACGTTTGTTGGTCTCGGTGAGACACCGCCTCACCCCAACCCCTCCCATGAGGGGAGGGGCTCAGGAGGGTATCACGCCGCCGCCTTGGCCTCGCACAGCAGGCCGATCAACTGGCCCAGCGTGTCGCGCAGTTCCTTGCGGTGCGTGACCATGTCGACCAGGCCGTGGTCCCGATAATATTCGCTGGTCTGGAAATCGTCGGGCAGCTTTTCGCGGATCGTGTTCTCGATCACGCGGCGGCCGGTGAAGGCGAGCGTGGCGCCTGGCTCGGCGATCTGGACGTCGCCCAGCATCGCATAGGCCGCCATCACGCCGCCCGAGGTCGGATCGGTCAGCACGACGATATAGGGAAGCCCCGCATCGTGCAGCATCTCGATCGCGACCGTGGTGCGCGGCATCTGCATCAGGCTGAGAATGCCCTCCTGCATCCGCGCCCCGCCCGAGGCGGTGAAGACGATATAGGGCGCGCGGGCGGCAATCGCCGCCTCGACCCCGGCGATAAACGCCTCGCCCACCGCCTGGCCCATCGATCCGCCCATGAAGGCGAAATCCTGCACGCCGATCACGGCCTTGTGGCCAAGGATCGTGCCGCTGGCGTTCTGAAACGCATCCTGCTCGCCGGTGCTGGCGCGGGCGGCCTTCAGGCGTGCCGGATAGGGCTTGGAATCGCGGAACTTCAGCGGGTCTTCGCTGACCTTGGGGCTGGACAGCAGTTTGAAACTGCCCTCGTCGAACAGATGCGCGAACCGCTTCGCTGCGCCAATCCGGTCATGGTGCTGGCAGTGCGGGCAGACGTTCAGGTTCGCCTCGAACTCCTTCATGAAGACCATCTGCCCGCATCCCTTGCACTTGTGCCAGAGATTGTCGGGGCTCTCGGACCCGCGGGTGGTGACATAGGCGAGCGCGTTACGGACGCGCGAAATCCAGCTCATGCGACTTCCTTGCGTGCGGCGACCAGCGCCGTCTTCAATGTTGCGATATAGGTACGGACAGGTTCCGCCGCATCGGCGCCGTGACGGCCGACCAGCTCGACAATGGCCGATCCGACGACCACGCCGTCGGCAACGCGGCCGATCGCCGCCGCCTGTTTCGGGGTGCGGACGCCGAAGCCGACTGCAATCGGCAGGTCAGTCGCCGCCTTGAGCCGCGCGACCGCCGCTTCGATCGAGGCTGTGGCCGCCTGTTGAAGTCCGGTGATCCCGGCAACCGAGACATAATAGAGGAAGCCCGAGGCACCTTCGAGTACCGCCGGCAGGCGGGCGGCGTCGGTGGTCGGCGTGGCGAGGCGGATATTGGCGACGCCGGCGGCGCGGAGCGCTTCGCCGAGGCTGTCGTCTTCCTCTGCCGGAATGTCGACGCAGATCACGCCGTCGGCGCCAGCATCGAGCGCCGCCTTCGCGAACCATTCGGGGCCGCGCCGCGTCATGGGGTTGGCATAGCCCATCAACACCAGCGGCACCGCCGGGTGGCGCGTGCGGAACGCGGTGGCGATGGCGAGCACGTCGGCGGTGGTTGTCCCGGCGGCAAGGCTGCGCAGGTTTGCCGCCTGGATCGCTGGGCCATCGGCCATCGGATCGGTGAACGGCATGCCGAGCTCGATCACGTCGGCCCCGCCCGCGACGAGCGCGTCGAGGATTGCGGCCGTGGCGCCCGGACGAGGATCACCGGCGGTGACGAAGGTGACCAGCGCGGCGCGGCCCTCATCGGCGGCTCGGACAAAGGCGTTGGCGAGCCGGGTCATTGCTCCCCTCCCGCTTGCGGGAGGGGCTGGGGGGGGGGATAGCAATTCGAGGCGAGGTCGGTCAGGCCCTCCCCCGACCCCTCCCGCAAGCGGAAGGGGAGCGCAGGCTGATAGCGCGTCATCATCACATCTGCACTCCCAGCGCTTCCGCGACGGTGAAGATATCCTTGTCACCGCGACCGCAGAGGTTGGCGAGGATCACCTTGTCGCGGGGCATGGTGCGGGCTACCTTGGCCACGGCGGCAATGGCGTGGCTCGGTTCGAGCGCGGGAATGATGCCCTCGGTGCGGCAGAGCAGCTGGAAGGCATCGAGCGCCTCAGTGTCGGTCACCGCCGTGTATTCCACGCGGCCGATATCGCGCAGCCAGGCGTGCTCGGGGCCGATGCCCGGATAATCGAGCCCTGCCGAGATCGAGTGCGCCTCGGTGATCTGGCCGTCCTCGTCCTGGAGCAGATAGGTCCGGTTGCCGTGGAGAATGCCCGGCGCGCCGCCGGCCAGGCTGGCGGCATGGCGCTTGTCGAGCCCTTCGCCCGCCGCCTCGACGCCGAGCATCTTCACGCTCGCATCGTCGAGGAACGGGTGGAACAGGCCGATCGCGTTCGACCCGCCGCCGATCGCGGCGACCAGCAGGTCGGGCAGCTTGCCGGTGCGCGACAGCATCTGCGCGCGCGCCTCGCGGCCGATCACCGACTGGAAATCGCGGACCAGCTCCGGATAGGGGTGCGGGCCGGCGGCGGTGCCGATGATGTAGAAGGTGTCGTGGACGTTCGCGACCCAGTCGCGCAGGCCCTCGTTCATCGCGTCCTTCAGCGTCGCCGCACCGCTGGTGACCGGCACCACTTCGGCGCCGAGCAGCTTCATGCGGAACACGTTGGGCTGCTGCCGCGCCACGTCGGTCGCGCCCATATAGATGACGCAGGGCAGGCCGAAGCGTGCGCAGACGGTGGCGGTCGCCACGCCGTGCTGGCCGGCGCCGGTCTCGGCGATGATGCGTGTCTTGCCCATCCGCCTGGCAAGCAGAATTTGGCCGATGCAGTTGTTGATCTTGTGCGCGCCGGTGTGATTGAGCTCGTCGCGCTTGAACCAGACCTCTGCGCCCATACCCTCTGGCGCGTTTGCACGCAGCGCCTCGGTCAGCCGTTCGGCATAATAAAGCGGGCTGGGGCGGCCGACATAATGTTCGAGCAGGTCGTCGAATTCGGCCTGGAAGGCGGGATCGGCCTTGGCGGCTTCATACTCGCGCTCGAGGTCGAGGATGAGCGGCATCAGCGTCTCGGCGACGAAGCGTCCGCCGAACTGGCCGAAATGCCCGCGTTCGTCGGGCTGGGCGCGGAAGGAGTTTGGTGCGTTCATGGTCGGGCCACGGCTTTAAGGAAAGCGGCGATCTTGTCCACATCCTTGACGCCCGGCGCGGCCTCTATGCCCGAAGAGACATCCACCAGCCGGGCGCCGGTGGTGGCGATGGCTTCGCCGACATTGCCGGCATCGAGCCCGCCGGAAAGAACCCAGGGCAGGGGATGGGCGAAGCCGTCGAGCAGCTTCCAGTCGAAGCGCAGGCCGGTGCCGCCGGGGACCTTGGCGCCTTCCGGGGCCTTGGCGTCGTAGAGCAGCCGGTCGGCGGCGCCGCGAAAGCCGGCGGCCGGGATCAGGTCGGCGCGGGTCTTCACTGCCAGCGCGGCCCAGGTCTCGCGGCCGGTGCGGGCCTTCACCGCTGCTGCGCGCTCCGGCGTCACCTTGTGGAGCTGGATGACATTCAGCAGGCCCGCCGCGATGGCGGCGTCGAGCAGCGCATCGTCGGGATCGACGAACACGCCGACGCGCGCGACAGGGCCGGGCACCTGCGCCGCCAGCCCGGCTGCCCGGTCGAAGCCGATATGGCGGGGGCTGGGGGGGAAGAAGACGAAACCGATATGGCTCGCCCCGCCGGCAATCGCGGCGGCAAGCGTCTCGGGCGTGGACAGGCCACAGATTTTGGCAGTCGCGGGCATGGCGATGCCCTTAGGCGCTAGACGAGCGGCTTGGCCAGCACTTGCATGAACAGCGGCGGGTCGAGCGCGATCGGAAAGTCGCGCCGCTCGCCGGTGCGTGCATAGCCACGCCGTTCGTAGTATGCGATCAGCTTGCGGCGCTGCTCGATTACCGTCATCTCGATGCGGGTGCATCCAAAGGCGGTGCGGGCATGATCCTCCGCCGCAGCAATCAACTGGCGCCCGAACCCGCCCGCCTGGCGCAGCGGTTCGATGCAGAGCAGCCCAAGATAGGCGAGCCCGTTGCCGCGATCGGCGACATTGACGCAGCCGATCGTCATATCTTCCTCCCGCGCCACCAGCAGCGCCTGGGCAGGGTCCGCGACAATCGCTTCCAGCGTCGCCCGGTCTGTGCGTTCACCGGAAAGCAGGTCGGCCTCGTGCGTCCAGCCAAGCCGCGCACTGTCCCCCCGATAGGCACGCTCGATCACCGGGTGGAGCGCAGCGAGGTCGGTTACGGTAGCGGGGCGGATGGAAAGGGGCATGGTGGACCGGGCAGCTTTCGAAGCTTTCTACGGTCATTCCGAGGTTAAGGCCAGATCGGCAGCGCCCAATCTAGCAGTTACTATCGGGCTGCGGATTGGCGAATATGGTGGACGCACTAGGGCTCGAACCTAGGACCCGCTGATTAAGAGCCATGATCAGAGGGTCCTAGCGCATCCGCATGTGTCCAAAAATGGCGGAAATCCGGGATTCACAGTCCGCATTGTTCTTGAAATGTTCGCCAGTATCCACTACAAAAAGCTACCTAAGGTAGCAGGTACATATGGCGAACAAAGTAGGTTTGACGGACGCGAAGATCGCAGGACTCAAGGCGCCGGCGGCTGGTCAGATTGAGCTGGCCGATGGTATCGTCCCCGGCCTGAGGCTCCGCATGGGCGCCAGTGGTATCAAGACGTACATTCTGCGCAAGCGGGTTCAGGGCAAGTGGTTGAATGTGACCATCGGACGCCATGGTCCGAGTTTTACCCTCGCCCATGCGCGTAAGAAGGCGCGCGATCTGCTTGTCGATGTCGAGCAGGGCAAGAGCATTGCCAGGAAGCCGGGAGCTAAGAGGCAGGGGTCAAAGGGCGTCGGTACGGTTGCCGAGCTCTACGAGACGTATCTGTCCCAGCAGATCGAGGGCAAAAAGCGCAGCGCGAGGGAGTTCGATCGGGTCTTCCGAAAGTACATTGAGCCTGAGCTGGGAGACCGCCTCGCGGACTCCATTACCCGAGGTGACGTGAGCCGCTTTGTTGAGAAGATCGCATTCGAGCGGGGCAAGGAAACCCTGACGATGGCGCGGATCGTCTATCGCCATCTTTCGACCTTCTACACGTGGGCACTCACCAGACTCGAGCATATGCCTGCTAATCCCTGCCGGGACGCGTGGCGTCCGAAGCGGAATGAACCTCGTGATCGCGTACTCAGCGACCGAGAACTCGCGGCGCTATGGCAATCTGCGGTCGAGGATGGCTATCCATTCGGTCACCTTGTGCAGATGCTTGTCCTTACGGCTCAACGCCGGGGTGAAGTGCTCGATGCAGCTTGCGACGAGTTCGATTTCAAGGCGAAGGTCTGGACCGTCCCAGGCGACCGAGCGAAAAATGGCAAAGCGAATGTGGTGCCGCTGTCCGCGCAGGCTCTCGCAGTCGTCACAGAGGTATTCATGGCCGTAGGGATCGACCCTGACGACGCTCACAAGCAATCCCAGATTCTATTGGCATCGAAGGTCACCAGCTCGAACAGCGTTAGCGGCCTCTCGAAAGCATGGAAGCGGATCAGAGCAAGCGTGGACGAGAAGCTCGGCTACGAAGCCGGTCACTTCACAATGCATGACATTCGGCGGACGGTGGCAACTGGCCTCCAGCGTCTCGGCATACCTCTGGTGGTTTCTGAGGCGGTCCTCAATCACCAGTCAGGATCAGCTATGGCCGGTGTGGCGGGGGTCTATCACCGACACCAGTATACCAACGAGAAGCGCGAGGCGTTGGCGTTGTGGGGTAAGGAGGTAATGCAGATTGTAGCCAAGTACCCGGCCGAGGCCAAAAGCGGCTAAACTCCCGTGCAGTCGCTTGCCTGCGACATGGTCCAGCCCGGCAACAATCAGTCGATTGCCTCTGTTTCGGTTAACTTGGGGATAGACCGCTAAAAGCGCCAATGGCGAAGGACGTCGCGGACATATCCGGGCGTCTCGCCATTCCGCGGTATACCGCCCGCGCGTTCGACTGCGCCTGGACCGGCATTGTAGGCCGCGACAGCGAGGTGAACCACGCCAAACCTGTCGAGCATCTGCCTCAGATATCGCGCCGCGCCGAAGACATTGGCCATGGGGTCAAAGCGATTGGAGACGCCGAGTTCCTTGGCCGTTGCTGGCATCAGCTGGCCAAGGCCCGCAGCTCCTGCCGGACTGACAGCAAGGGGGTTATAGCGGGATTCCGTCCAGACGAGCGCGTCGAGCAGGCCGGTGGGCAATGAATACTTCGCTTCCGCCGCATAGACGTGGGGCAGGTAGCTCGCCCGCCGAAACCAGGATGGGGCAGTTTTGGCCTTGGGCTCGTATCTGTACGGCAGGTTGACTCGGCCATTTTCTGCAACGCTCGAACTTGGTGCTGGGGCGGCCTGCTCGGATTGCCAGAACCCATGCTCGACCAACTGAAATCCGTTCGATGCTTCGGCAATCCTAATGCCGCCGGATGGACCGGCACGTTGCTCGGGGACTTCTGGCCTTGGCAGATCCTGGGCATTAGCAGGCATGGCTGATGCGATGGCAATGCCGCCGATCAGGAGGACTTTCATTGTCATTTCTCGATCCTTCTATAGCCGAATCGAGTGAGAACATATAAAGAACAAACGATGTAGGAAAATGCTTTGGCGCTGGTGCAGAGCGGAGGCTGCGCGGGGAGGGCACCTCAACCGGAGTAGGTCGATGCCCCAGCTAGAGAAAAGTCATCAACTCGAACGCCGTGCCCGCACGATTGTCGAACGCCTCAAGGGAACATGGCGCCAGAACAAGGGCATGTGCTGCTGTCCTGCCCACGACGACCGCACACCGTCGCTCAGCGTGACCTTGGGGCGAAAGGCCATCCTGTTCCATTGCTTCGCCGGATGTTCGAATGAGGACGTCATTGCTGCATTGGATCGCCAGGGCTTTCGCAGCCGAGAGCTCTTTGATGGTTCCGGCCCTGGGACAGCTGATCGGCAAAATCAGAGTGACTTCAGTCCCAATGCGCGACGCTTGTGGCAATCGGCTTCGGCGATCTCCGACAGCCCGGTCGAACGATATCTCGCACAGCGCGGTCTCCAGCGCGCATCTGACCAGTTCCGTTACCTGGAACGTACGCCGCTCGGGCCACGCGGGGCAGTTAAATTTCTCCCTGCGATGCTGGCCGCAGTAACGACTGACATTGGCGTTATCGCAGTACACAGGACATTTCTCGATGTGGCGAGTGGCAAGCTGGCCGGCTTCGAGCGACCCAAGCGTGCGCTTGGCAGTCTCGGCTTTGGCGCCGTCAGAGTTGCTCCCCCGGAGCAGGGGAGGCTGGGCCTTGCCGAAGGTATCGAGAGCGCCCTCTCAGCCATGCAGCTCTTCGGGATCCCGTGCTGGGCGACGCTTGGAAACGAGCGGTTCGGTCTCGTCTCGATCCCGGAGAGCGTGCACGAACTCTTCCTGTTCATCGACAATGACGCCGGAGGTGCTCACGCCGAGGAGCGCGCGCTTAAGGCCTACGCTGCGCCTGACCGCGTTATCCACTCACGCGCGCCAGTCTCACCCGGGTTTGACTGGAACGATGAACTTAAGTCGCGCCTCGCCCGACAACCCGATCCATCGAGCAGAGGGGAGGGGGCCTTCGGCTGATTGAGGTCTGCCCGCCGCAGGACCTCGTCAGGAGGTTCCCATGTCCAACTCTTCCCTCGCCTTTGCATTCGATGACCCATCACCGCCCGTTGTTATGATGGCGGCCCAGACCATGGGTTCTGAACTGGCGGCAGGCCGCGCGCTTTCACGTAGCGACGTCACGCGGATCATGACGGAGCACTTCGGGGGCAGCGATGCTCTCGGCCGTTGGTCAGTTCGTGACGCTCACGCAGCGCTTGAGGTGGCACAGGTTCAATACCTGCAATCTTCAGATCAGATTTCGCTCTCGACCCCGATCGACAAGGCGGAACAGTTCTTCGGTTCCCTCGATGCCCGGCTTCCGCCCCAGACGAATCGCAGCGACGAGCAGATCGAATGGCAGCAGTTCGCAACGCCGCCGCGCCTGGCCTGGCTCGCTGCCCGGGCCTGCGCGCTGGCCACTAACGAGCTTGTGCTGGAACCCTCGGCCGGAACGGGGATGCTCGCGGTCTGGGCCGCCAAGGCTGGCGCGCGCCTTGCTCTCAACGAAATCTCGCCGCCCCGCCGCGACTGCCTGAATGCCCTGTTCCCGGCTGCCCGATTGGCCGGCCATGACGCTGAGCTGATCGACGAACTGCTCGATCCCGCCATCACCCCAAGCGTCGTCTTGATGAACCCTCCCTATTCGCACGGCATCGAGCGAGGGCACGACAGTCGCACCGGCTCGCGCCACCTCAGGTCGGCATGGAGCCGTCTGGCACCCGGCGGTCGCCTTGTCGCGATCATGCCTGAATGGTTCGACTGCGCGAAGTTCCTGGCGGGGCTGAAGGGACCGGTCTCGCTACGGCTCAATGCCACCGTCGAACGCGCGTTCGTCAAGCATGGCACCGGCATCACCACGCGGTTGCTGGTTCTCGACAAGGTGGACCACTCCCATGAGCCTGTGGCCATCCGCACAAGCGACTTTCGCCAGCTGGTCGATCTCGTCGATGCCTTGCCGGATCGCGCCGGCTTGGCGGCTGCTTCCGAGCAATCAAGCCTTCCGGCTCGTGCGCCGTTTCGCCTGGTCGCCGCGCCGCGCAGGCCGCTGCCGACACCAGCCAAGATCACGCCTGCAGCATCCGCCATCAGGACGCTCACCTACCAGTCGCTCGAAACCCCTGCGCCGCTTGCCCCTCAGGTCGGCCACTATCTGCCCTATCGTCCGAGCAGGATCGTGATCCATGGCGCAGCCGAGCATCCGACGCCGCTCGTTGAGTCGGTCGCCATGGGGTCGATCGCCGCGCCGATGCCCGAAGCTGTACCGCAGCTGCCCGACGGGCTGGTTGCCAAAGGGCTGCTGTCGACTGCCCAGGCAGAGACTCTGATCTACGCGGCCAACGCTCACGCGCGCAATCTTCCCGGCCGCTTCGAACCCGAGGACAAGGGCTGTTCGCTCAAGGCATCTGCGGAAGGTCAGACTTACCGGCAGGGTTATTTCCTTGGAGATGGAACCGGCGCCGGCAAGGGCCGTCAGGTTGCGAGCGTCATCCTCGACCGCTGGGTGCGCGGGGAACGGCGCCATATCTGGATTTCGAAGAACGAGGCACTGCTGGAAGATGCCCGGCGCGACTGGGCAGCGCTCGGCGGCCTGCCGATCGATATCCAGCCGCTTGCATCCTGGAAGCTCGGCACCCCCATCGCCATGCGCGAGGGCATTCTCTTCGTGACCTACCCGACCCTGCGGTCAGGCCGAAGCGAGGCGACCCGCCTCGACCAGCTCCTCGCCTGGGCGGGGAACGATTTCGACGGCGTCATCGTGTTCGACGAGGCGCACGCCATGGCCAATGCTGCTGGCGGAGAAGGATCACGGGGCAAGGTCAAGGGCTCCGAGCAGGGTATCGCGGGCGTGCGCCTGCAAAACCTCCTGCCCCGCGCGCGGGTGCTCTATGCCTCGGCAACCGGCGCGTCAGACGTCAACAATCTGGCCTATGCCACGCGCCTCGGCCTGTGGGGGCCGGAGACCGCTTTCGCCAATCGTGAGGCCTTCGTGGCCGACATTCGTGACGGCGGAATCGCAGCGATGGAGCTGGTCGCCCGGGACCTCAAGTCGCTCGGTCTCTATACCGCGCGTGCATTGTCCTTCGCCGGCGTCGAATACGAGATCCTCGAGCATTGCCTGAGCGAGGATCAGATCGCGGTCTATGATGCCTATGCCGACGCCTGGGCGATCATTCACGCCAACCTGCGCGACGCGCTGGAGGCTACCCGCATCGTCGATAGCGAAACCGGAGGGACGCTCAACTCCGGTGCCAAGTCCGCAGCGCTGTCGATCTTCGAGGGCACCAAGCAGCGCTTTTTCGCGCAGCTGCTTCTGTCGATGAAGCTGCCGAGCCTGTTACCAGCCATCGACGCCGCCATCGCTGATGGGAACGCCGTTGTCGTCCAGCTCGTCTCGACCGCAGAAGCCATGCTCAATCGTCGGCTTGGCGACCTCTCGGATGAGGAACGCGAAACACTCGAGATCGATCTGTCCCCGCGCGAATATGTGATCGACTACCTCACCAAGAGCTTTCCTGTCCGGCTGATGGCTGTCTTCACCGATGAAAACGGCAATCCTCGATCCGAGCCGATGAGCGACGAGCAAGGCGCGCCTGTACTATGCCGATCGGCACTCTCCGCGCGCGACCGGATGATCGAACAGCTCTGCGCCTTGCCGCCGATCGCGACCGCGCTTGATGCCATCATCGAACGCTTCGGCGTCGACCAGGTGGCAGAAGTGACCGGCCGTACGCGGCGGCTGATCATTGGTGGCGATGGCCATCAGAAACTCCAATCCCGGTCGCCGCGCGCCAACGTCGCCGAAACCCAGGCTTTCATGGACGGCACCAAGCACATCCTCGTCTTTTCCGATGCCGGAGGAACGGGGCGCAGCTACCATGCCGACCTCGCCGCCAGGAAGCAGGCCCGCCGTGTGCACTTCCTGCTCGAACCGGGCTGGCGCGCTGACGCCGCGATTCAGGGTTTGGGGCGGACCAATCGTACCAATCAGGCATCGGCGCCGCTGTTCAGACCGGTAACGACCGATGTGCGCGGCGAGCGGCGCTTCATCTCGACGATCGCGCGGCGGCTCGACAGCCTCGGCGCCCTGACGCGCGGGCAGCGCCAGACCGGCGGACAGAACCTGTTCGATCCGGCTGACAACCTCGAGAGCATCTATGCCAGGGAGGCGCTCCATCGCTGGTTCAGCCTGTTGTTCACCGGCAAGCTCGAAGCGGTCAGCCTCGGGCGCTTCCAGGAGCTGACGGGGCTCAGGATCGAAGCTTCTGACGGGTCGATGGTCGATGACCTGCCGTCGATCCAGCGCTGGCTCAATCGCATCCTCGCGTTGCCCATTGCCTTGCAAAATGCGATCTTTGACGAGTTCATGGGGCTGGTCGAGGCGCGTATCGATGCCGCCCGCCAGGCCGGGACGCTTGATCTCGGCCTTGAGACCATCGCGGTCGAGGACTTCACGGTCCTGTCGGACACGCTGCTGCGTACGGATCCGGCGTCGGGCGCGACCACCCATCTGCTGGAACTGGAAATCGCCCGGGCCCTGAAGCCGCTGACGCTGAAGAGGCTCGAAGATCTCCATGGTCTCGTTGGGCAGCGGCAGCGGCCTGTTCGGAACGCCCGTTCAGGCCGGGTTGCCTTGCTGGTGCCCGCCCGCAGCATTCTTGCTGATGACGGCAGTCGCGTTTCCCGCTTCGAACTGCTGCGCCCGTTGAAGCGCAGCCACATCGCCGAGGATCAGCTGGCTGAGAGCAGCTGGGAGGCAATCTCCGTCGACGCTTTCCGCGAAGCCTGGGCAGCCGAGGTTGAGGAAGCGCGGACCAGCCATAAGCGCGAGCGCCTCTATCTTGCGACGGGCCTTCTGCTGCCGATCTGGGACAAGCTTCCTTCGGATTTCGTAAGGGTCAGCCGCATCTCGGCGGCGGACGGCCGCTCGCTCCTTGGCCGGGAGGTTCCGGTCCATTGCGTTCCGGAACTGTGCCGGGCGCTGGGTCTGGAACGCGAGCAATCGCTCTCCGCCGATGACATCGTCCAGACCGTCCTGGCGACCGGCCGAGCCATGGAATTCGCCGGCCGCGAGCAGCTCATGGTCAAGCGCAGCCTGGTCAATGGCTCACAGCGAATTGAACTGACCGGATGGAGCGTAGCCCGTCTTGACTGGTACAAGGCTCAAGGGTGTTTCACGGAAATCATCCGCTACCAGACACGCCTCTTCGTGCCGATCGAGGGCGCAGCCAGCGTGATTGCCAGATTAGTGTCATCCGCATAAAACATTGCCAAATGGCATTAAGTGTCGTATATGATGCCAAATGGAGAATTGCCATGCTGGCTCTACAACCCGTTGACACTGCCGTTACCGCTTTCCGTCCCGATCCGATTACCCAAGATGAGGCAGCTGCCATGTTCCGGGCAGTCCTCAATCTGTTTGGCAAATGGGAGCTCACCGACGAGCAGGCTGCAACGCTGCTCGACATGCCAGTGCGCTCCTATCGCCGCTGGAAAGCCGAAGGTCCCGGGCGCGTCTCGCGTGATGGGCGTTCGCGCCTCTCCAACCTCATGGGCATCCACAAGGCGCTTCGGATCATCTTCTCGGAGGCAACTCGTGGCTATGCCTGGATCAGGTCGGCAAATGATGCGTTCGGTGGAGCCAGTGCGCTCGACGTGATGCTCGGGGGCGAACTCACCGACATCATGCGGGTGCGTCGCTACCTCGACGCCGAGCGTGGTGGCTGGTGAACGAAACGGCGGATATCCCCGTTTCTCGAGTTGAGTGGAAGGGCGCTGTCAGGATCATCCGCAGTGCCTTTCCACCGATCGACCTGTTCGAGGACATCGCTGATCCAGCCGACTGGCCGCTGCTGATCTCGGCAGAGCAGAAGACCAACCCCCGCATCATGGCGACGATCGGCAATCTCGATCTGGTGCCGGTCGAACGCCGCGTTGGCGGCAGCGGCGCCTCCTACCTCATGGCGCCATTCACCCACGTCAGCATAGACCGGACGAGCCGCTTTACCGATGGCAGCTACGGCGTGCTCTATGTTGGTGACCGGTTCGAGACCGCACTGTTCGAGACGATCCACCACCATGCCCACTTCATGGCGCGAACCAGAGAAGCACCTGGCTGGACCTCGCAATTCCGAGAGATCGTAATGTCGGTCGATGCTGACCTCCATGATTTGCGATCCACCGCGGGAGAGCCGGTTCCCGCGCTCGATCCCAACAGCTATGCCGCATCCCAAGCGGTCGCGCGGCAGCTCAGGGGCGCGGGATCAAACGGGATTGCCTACCCGAGCATCCGGCATCCCGGTGGAGATTGCGTCGCTCTCTTCTACCCGGACTGCGCGTCAAATCCCCTTCAAGGGCGGCACCTCGACTACCACTGGGATGGCGCGTGCGTTGACCTTGTCCGCGATGCCAGTTCGGGAGCTGTTTTCCGTATCGTAGATTTGCCGCCCGATCCTGTCTGACAGCATGAGTTGGCCCTCCGGCCGAGTGCTGTAGGATCTCCGCGCACAGAGGTTGGCCAGCAGACTCAAGTCTGTGCGCCAGCCTTCACGAGTTCATGAAGGGCTTTGTCCGGCGAAACCGGGCCCTTGTACAGCGGGCTGCACGGTGTCTCCGCTAGCTTGGCGGAAATCGCCAAGAGGTCGTCATCATCGCCCTTTTCATAGGCATAGGCGGCCAGCCAGAATTCGGCCTGCTTAACGAACTCGTTGAGGATGCCCACGACACTCCGGTTCGCGGTCTTTGCATACTGGACGGTGTCCATCCGCCAGACCTCTTGGGCAATGAATTCAGATGAGACGCCGTGTTCCCTCAGAACCAGCGCCAATTGTGTGGGAAATCGTCGGGTAAGCGTGGCCGCTGGGGCTAGCGGCATAAGCACAGGAAGCAGTGTGCGCTCAGAAGCCAGCAAAGCGACTTGCGGCTTCCAGAACAGCACCGTGGCATACCAATTGCCCAAGGCGGTATCGCTTTGCCCGGGCTCAGCGATCTCGGGTTTGATCCGATCAAGTAATTTCTTGGTGCAATGGAGGCAAAACATGGCGGCCCACGATAATGTTCGGTGTCCAGCGCGTCCACCGAAGCTGGTGGCCTGGCTGCTGGAATGATGAGACCCGCCACTCACATCGTCGTAGACAGGGGAGTTATGCGGGGCGTCAGAGCTATCAAACCAGAAGACGTCTGTGACCAACATCGCCGGGCACATCGCTCCTGAGTCAGCCCAATCATAATCCCCTAGCTGTGCTCAACCCAAAGAATTGTAGGCGTAAGCCAAGTGCTTATGGTATTGAGCAACGATGCGTACCTTGCAGGCACAGTTCTCGGATGTAGATGATCTTCTCAGAGAAGCGATGCATGGTCATTTGCATGGTCACGGTCCGTTTATCATCGAAAACTCAGGACGTATTGGTCCACTTGTCGAGTTACTGGCTGCTGCCCAGCAATTTCCGGCCGAGTATGCATCCGTTTCATTTGCGGGGTCATTTGCCCCGAAAGTTCGCGATGCTTGGGCAACGGGCCAGCCGTTCGGCGGCGGCTTCAGCGACCAAGCTGGGGCGTTTCCATTGCCGTTAGAGAACCCTGTTGAGACCGGTGATCCCGTGTGGGCGCAATGGCTCCTACACGCAGAAAATGCTGCCAAAAATAGAGGCTTTCCCGCCGGGCTCGTCGCATCGCTGGTAGGGGCATTGGGTGAGATGCAGGACAATGTCTATGAGCATAGCGGCGCGGCCCAAACGGGGCTGGTTGCATATGCGGTCACGGATCGCACCTTCGAGTTTGTGGTTGCGGATCGCGGCATGGGTGTGCTGGAGACGCTGCGGCAAAACCCTGACTACGCGTATTTGGCGGACGCAGGTGCGGCGCTGACGGAGGCGATCCGACCTGGGGTGTCACGGTTCCCTGCTTCCAGCGGACGGGGCCAGGGATTTATCCAGCTTTGCAGGTCAATGGTGACAGACCGGGTCGAGCTTCGCTTCCGCTCAGGTGATCATGCGCTCACGCTATGTCCGACAAATGATCCCCTTAACGGGCACCAACGGCTCAGCCATACCTCAGCCCTCGCGGGCCTGACGATCAGCGCGATTTGGCGCGCGGAGACCCCGTAAAGCGGCGTCGAGCCGCCGCTCTGCGTGGGTGCGCTCCAAGATGATATGATTGCTGTGAAGCGCTGCGACGTTCTGTTGCAACAACGTGTCTATGGGCGCGCCACGCGGCGTCGGATGTTTGCGCCACACTAATTTTCCGTCGGGGCGGAATTGGGCTTCTTGGCGGCATCGGGTCTTGGTGAAGGCGTCGGTATCGATCATCGTCACCGCCGCAAACACTGCGCGTAGCGGTTCCAGTGCCCGCATGCCGCCACGCACCACCAAACCCAGCGGTTGGGGCACGCGGGCGGCAAGTGCTGACAGCTGCGTCACATGCCAATCGAGCCGTTCGCCACGGCCCGTACCGGTCGCGAACTCGAATGCTAGGCATTGGATCTCCGGGCGCTCGGCGATCAGCTCGGCCCAGCGCTCGTAATCCCGTTCCGTCCGCGCGTTGACATGCATCGCGGTCGGAAGCCCTGCCTGCATCATCTCAACCGCCGCCATCAGGATGCGCTTCATGGAATGCATGTTGTCAGTGCGGGGCACATCGGTCAGCACGCTATAATTAGGTGGCGTGATCAGCGCGATGTCGAAGGTCGACAGCTGCTCCAGCATGGCAGCCCTGTCTGCTGCCGCCCAGTAGCGCTCGATCCTCCGGTCGCGCGCTACCCCTGAAATCACCAATCGGGCGTTCGGATCGATACCGAACTTCTGACCTAGCGCGTCCCTGTCGGGATAGCGAAGCGTGCCAGCGTTGATGTCCAAAAGCGCATGGAGCGGCAGCGCGACAATCGGAGAGTTGAGCGTGCCGATACGCGCCGTCGAATGCTCGATCAACGGAACCATGGGCGGCAGTGCCTCAATGGGGACGATTGGGGCGCGGGGCGCGTTGTTGAGGTCCAAGCCATTGACCTCCCGCAGGCGTTCTACAAACTGCTTGGGATTGCCTCGGCAGACCAAATCGCAGGTCGCTTTGTCATCGCAGCGACAATAATCGCTACAATCGAAGAAGCTGGCGCTGATGTGCGCACCGCCACAGATGGGGCGATCTACGCAGGTCACGCAACCCAGCGAACAGGGCATCGTTCCTGCATCGTCCCACAGGCGCTGCGAATTGCGGACGATGCGGGGCAGCGAATTGTTGTTGGCATTCTTCATTGCAAACGAAGCTCCACGCTGTTGCCGAACAGGCTGACCCGTTCAACGATCCCGAGAGCGACGCCGCCGCAGTCGGTAATGGTTGTGTGCATATCGGAAGGCAGGCCCTTGACGGCACCGATGCGGCTTTGCCCGCGGCACACCATTGCGTTGCCTGACCCACACTGCACGACCAGCTCGTCGCCCGCCCGCACGCTCATGCCGGGGTCGATGTCCGCCGTAATGGTCCGCTGTTGTGACCCGAACCGGACATCGAACAGGCCCGGCTGCTTGAGGCGGTCCACGCCCTTGTTCCAGCGCTTTCGCCAGGGCTGGCCAGATTGTTCGCGGATGAAATCAGCACCCATTACACGGTCTCCATCACCGGGCTGAACAGCTTGGTTTTGCCGTGCCGCACTTCCTTCAGCATGCCCTTGGCGGACAGCGTCGCCAGCCGGTTGTTCCACGCAGTCGTGCCGATCTTGTCATCGGGGCGAAGCTTGGCCAGCTCGGGCGCGGAAATCGGATGGTGCTGGGCAATCAGTTGGATGGTGCTCATCTGCCCTGCGTCGAGCTCTCCGAGGATCCGGGGGTCAGTGGCCGCGCCATCGGCATCAAGGGCACATGCCCAAATGGCGTCGTTGCGACCCCGAAGGTAGGTGGCAAGTTCCTCTTCAATGGTCGCATTGGCATTGGCCACCACAGGGTAGATCATGCCAGCCGCGTTGCGGCAGAAGTCGCGGAAGCCCATCACGGCCTCGCGAAGGAACGAACCCGTCGCGATGTCCACCTCCGCGAAATCGAGGAAGGCAAGGGTCGGCCCGACCACCGGCTTCGTCTTCTCGATCAACTGGGCGAGCATCTGCCGCCCCATGGCGCTACCGGCCAGCGTTGTGCTGCCGGCTGGGCTGGTCAACATCGGGTATCGAATCATTTCACAATCCTCACTAATGAACGTGAGATAAGTGAGCAATGGCGTTTCGTCAAGGTTTCTGCACCGAGCTTTGCCGATGTTGAGGAGAATCCGGGTAGCCGCCGACATACCGGACGTTCAGGGCGCCAGTTTGGCGCGGCAGAACCGGTCGTTCGCTCATTGTTGCCGATAGGGCGTATGAATGACGGGACCGGGGACAAAGCCGTCGCTCCCAATGCTCAGTTGAAAGACGGATTTCGGCGAGAGCAGGTGTGCCACCCTCACGCGAGTGTCATCGACAATCGACTGAAGTGGGAGCAGATGCGAAGCGCGCCGGCAGGAAAACACATAGTGATGTCGTCAGATCATTGAGCCCTCGGCTATGAAGCGAGCGAGCGGGCTTGGGCACGATTGTTTCCGGCTTGACCTATCGATCGATGCGTCCAAGCATGGTGTTGGGGGTACAACATGTTTTTGTTCGACAACGAGACCAAGGTCGATTTGCTCAATAGTGAGCCGATCGCTGCGTCGATCGTGGCACTGCTGCGAGATAATCCATCTAAACCGATTACGATCGGCGTGCACGGCGATTGGGGTGCCGGGAAATCAAGCATTCTCGAGATGATCGAGAATCAGTTCGATAGCCTGGAGAATTCGGTCTGCCTGAAATTCAACGGCTGGCGGTTCCAAGGCTTCGAAGACGCCAAGATCGCTTTGATCGAGGGGATCGTTTCCGCGCTGGTAGAAAAGCGCCCGATGCTCACCAAGGCTGGCGATGTGGTGAAGGATATCTTCAGCCGTATCGATTGGCTGAAAGTCGCCAGGCACGCCGGCGGGCTCGCGTTGACCGCGACGACTGGTATCACCTCTCCGGATCTGGTGGCCGGCCTCGTTGGCAAGCTCAACGAACTCGCCGCCGATCCCGCCAAACTTGCTACGAAGGCGAACCTTGATGCCGCGGCGGAAGGTGCGAAAGGCCTGCTGAAGCCCTCTTCGAAGAAGGTGCCGGAAGAGATTCAAGCTTTCCGGAAGGCGTTCGACGAGCTCTTGCAGAAAGCCGGGGTCGATCAATTGGTCGTGCTGATCGATGATCTGGACCGGTGCCTTCCGGACACTGCGATCGAGACGCTCGAAGCCGTACGGCTATTCCTCTTCACCGATAACACAGCTTTTGTCGTGGCTGCCGACGAGGCAATGATCGAGTATTCCGTCCGCAAGCACTTCCCCGACCTGCCCGACAGCACAGGTCCGCGCGATTACGCCCGCAATTATCTCGAGAAGCTGATCCAGGTGCCTTTCCGCATTCCGGCGCTCGGCGACGTTGAGACCCGCTCGTACGTAACGTTGCTTCTCGTTGGCGCAGAGCTCGGCGAGGAGCATGTCGGCTTCACGAAGCTGATCGCCGAAGCACGGGTCGCTCTGCGCGAACCTTGGAAGGGCGGCGGCGTCGACGCGGCGTTATTGCGCGATACCCTCGGCAATCTCGGCGACAAATCTCAAGCCGTGGTCGCAGCGTTGACCCTAAGCGACCAGATTGGCCCCCTGCTCGCCAGAGGCACATTCGGCAATCCGCGCCAGATCAAACGGTTCCTGAATGCGCTCCTGCTACGCGAACACACTGCTCGCAATCGACATTTCAGCGAAGATTTTAAACGCACGGTCCTCGCCAAATTGATGCTGGCAGAACGCTTCATTCCGCGCCTTTTCGAGCAGGTCGCGAACGACGCTGCTCGGGATCCGGAAGGTTTTTGCAGGCGCCTGGACAGGCTTGAGGCGGGTCCAGCGTCGGAGCCTGCCATCGAACTCGCTGCCGAGCCGGCGTCCGACGAAGGCACGGCGCGACGCAAGACGAAACCCGAAACTACACCCGCACCGGCCCCTGCGGCCGATCAAATCCTCGAAGAATGGCGGGTCGATGACCGTGTTACGGAATGGGCCAAGCTCGAGCCGAAATTGATCGGCGTCGATCTGCGCCCCTATCTGTTCATCGCCCGCGACCGGAAGGATTTCTTCGGCGGCGCCTCTACGCTCGGCCATCTTCAGGGTATCGTGGAAATCCTAATGCTGCCCAAGGTCGCGATCGGCGCGCAGGGGGCTAAGCTCAATGAACTTGTGCCCGCAGAGGCCAGCAAGGTCTTCGAAGGCGTACGATCCCGGATCATGTCGAACGAGGATATCAAGCAGAAGCCCAAGGGCATCGACGGCATCATAGCCCTCGTTACCGCGCATCCCGCGCTCGAACCGAGCCTGCTCGATCTCATAGAGCAGCTTCCCGCTGACCGTTGCGGTCCCTGGCTGGCCTCAGGCTGGAACGCAGCGTTGACTGCGACGCAATCTGGCCAGCGGTTTGCTCTGATCGCGAAGAGGTGGGCCGAGCAGGATGGTAACGCCGCCCTCAAGATGGCGGCGAGCGCTGCTGTGTCGCTCAAGGGTAAGGCGAAGAACTGATGGGAACCTCGACGCCCTTCAGCGGCCCCAAAAGCGGCAACCCGCTCGTTCCTGATTTCGTTGATGACGACACCGCCGGCGCAGCTCCACCGACGGCACCGGCGCCGCAGGACGGGGATGGAGTTCCGCCCGTCCCACCTGCACCAGCGCCACGCCCGGCGCCCATGCCACCGCCGATGCCAGATCGATTTCGAAGTGCCCGCCTGAACTTCACCAAGTTCGCGAGTTCCGGCGGTAGCGATCGCCGAGCGCTTGGACGCGCCGTATCCCAATACGTGTCACAGGCTGCGGGAGGCTCGGTTTCTGCCGCTCGGAGGATGGGTTCGTCACGCGGAGCCGCAGCGCGGATAGCCGGCTTCCTCGGGGACGTTGGCTCCCGCGGGCTGCAAGCAGCACTCGCGACTCTCAACATGGCGGGATTGGCCGGAAGGCCAGCGGCCGACATCCTGTCGGCACTCGTCGAGCACTTCTGCCCAGAAGGCGGATCGATCGACGAGGGCATCGCACGCGACGCTTTCATGGAGACCGTCATCGATCTGGCCGACGCTGGCGTCACCGACATGGCCAACCTTACCTCTGAACAGATGCAGACCGTGCTCGAACTCTACGTCGCCCACACAATCGAAGATCGGATCTACAACGATGTCGGGATAAAGGGAGTCGAAGTTCCCTCGGACATCAACGCCGCTGAAGCCGTGCGTGACCAGCTCCACGATTTCATTCTCGGCGGTGTCGCAGATGCCTTCAGCGAAGCAGCGATCGACTTCGCTGCGATCGATTCAACAGCGCTCGGACAGACGATCGACCGTATCTACGAAGCGGCCTTCGACATCCTCGAGGCGCTCGGCGAAGAGGAGTCTCAAAAGTGACCCGGCACCTCATCGTAGGCCGGCTCGGCCCAAGCGATCGCACGAGGATACCGAAGGCAGCCGACGAGCAGATGACGCAGCTAGCATTCGGCCCTGCCGATGGCCTGGCATTCGGGATAGGCCATGCGCTAGACGACTTGCGAAAGCTTGGCCTCCATCCGAGCGAGATTGGCGCAGATCTCCTAATCCTTGCCGCACATGTTCACGCGGCCGATACGCGGATCTCGCGCGCTAGCGAGGCGCAGGATGGATGGACGCGCGAGATCCGGCTGGTCGTCCCAGTCAGCGATCCAGCCATGTGGCGGACGACCGAGCTTACAGTTAAGCGGGCGCTCGACTTCCTTACGGGTGATCGTTGGCAAATCGGGTTCCGTGCGCGCCCGCGAACCCACCACGCCCTCGTCGTTGCACCCGACAATCGACTTGGCGGCATCCCATATGACGGCATTAGCCTGTTTTCGGGTGGGCTCGACAGCCTGATCGGTGCGATAGACCGGCTGAGTGCGGGTCACGCGCCGCTGTTCGTCAGCCATGCGGGCGAGAGCGCCGTCAGTTCGTCGCAGGAGGCATGTTTTAACGGACTCAAGCGGCACTTCCAACGCAACGACCTCGATCGCTTGCGCGTGTGGATGACCTTTGAGAATGGGTTGGTTGAGGACGTCGCCTCGGAGTCGACGACGCGGGGAAGGTCCTTCCTGTTTTTCGCGCTGGCCGCCGCTGCCGGTTCCGGACTGGGACGCCAGTTTGAAATACAGGTTCCCGAGAATGGCCTGATCGCGCTCAACGTACCGCTAGATCAGCTCCGCCTCGGCGCCCCTAGCACGCGTACGACCCATCCCTTTCATATCGCTCGTTGGAACGAACTCCTTCGCCAGCTAGGAATTTCGGGCTTGCTGGTCAATCCCTACTGGAACAAGACCAAGGGGGAGATGGCGTCCGAGTGCGCGGAGCAGGCGCTGCTGATGAAGCTTGCTGCGAGTTCGCTCTCTTGTTCGTCACCCGCCAAGGCGCGCTGGCTCGGACTGCCGCAGGGGCATTGCGGACACTGTCTTCCCTGCCTGATCCGACGCGCCTCGCTGCTCGGTCGCGATCCGACGCCCTACATTCTCGACGACCTCAAAGCCGTCACGCTCGACACGCGGAAGGCAGAGGGGATACAGGTCCGGTCTTTCCAGCTCGCAATCGAGCGCATGCGGCGGAAGCCCGACCTTGCAGCAACGCTCGTTCATAAACCCGGAAGCCTAGCCGACGTGCCCCACCAGACTGCAGATCTCGCTGACGTCTATCGACGCGGTCTAGCCGAGGTCGGTCGCCTGCTGAAAGGCGTCCGGGCTGCGCCCGGATGACCGCCCCGAACAACGTCGACGGTACAGCGCTCGTCGATTTTCATTGTCACCTTGATCTGTATCCCGACCATCAGGCCGCTATCGACCAATGCGAGCGCGAAGCCGTTTATACCTTGGCTGTCACGACAACTCCGAAGGCCTGGGAGCGGAATCATCAACTAACGTCCACGACGAAGTACGTCAGGGCGGCGCTCGGACTCCACCCACAGCTTGTGGAATCGCGATCACACGAGCTCGCGCTCTGGAAGGAGTTGGTAGACGAGACGCGGTACGTCGGTGAGGTCGGCCTCGACTCGGGCCCGAGATACTTTCGCTCGCTGGACCTGCAGAAACAGGTGTTCGGCGAAATCCTGGATCGATGCGCTGAACTCGGAGATCGAATCCTGACGGTTCACAGCGTGCGCGCGGTGAAGCTCGTGCTCGACTCCCTCGAGGCTCGCTTTCCCCAAGGACGCGGCAAGGTCGTCATGCACTGGTTTACTGGCACGCTTGCGGAACTGCGACGCGCCGTCGACATGGGGTGCTATTTCTCGGTTAACCTTGCGATGCTCGAAGGAGATCGCCGCAGGGCGCTCGCCGCAGCAATACCGCTCGATCGAGTGCTGACTGAAACCGATGGTCCGTTCACACAGACGTTGGGACGCCCCTCCCATCCGGTCGACGTATCTATCACGGTATTGGAACTCGCCCGCATGCACGGGCTCGATGGGCCGTCGATGGCACGGCGTATCACGGGAAACCTAAGGGCGCTGATCGGCTGACCACCATGGCAGGAGTTGCGGTCAGTCTAATTGGCAGCTCTCGTCAAGACCGGACGTCGACCGAAGCCTATGTGAATAACCGACTCCTGGTCGTGTGCTTCCACCCTTGGCTCCTACGTATCCGAATGGCGGCTATCCTGTTTCGCGCGTTTCGAGCTGACGTTCTGGACCGTCCAAACTCATATCCATTCGTCATTGCCCCGCGCTCATCAGAAAATCCGCTGCGAACGCATCAGAGGGGAGGGAGCTTTGCCCTGATTGAGCCATTTGGGCGTCGATGGTCGATGCACCGGGCTCACAATCAGGAGTGTGTCCCATGATCAAGTCGATCCCGCTGAACAAGCTTGTTCAGTCGCCCCGCAATGTCCGCCGTCACGGTGATCCAGCTGCCGATGCCGAGCTCAAGGCCAGCATCGCAGCCCATGGGCTGCTGCAGAACCTCATTGTCCGGCCTGCCGCGAAGGGTAAGTTCGAAGTCGAAGCCGGCGAGCGCCGCCGTCGCGCGATGCTCGCGCTCGCGGAAGAAAAGGTCCTCGCTCGCGATCATGAGGTCACCTGCCTCGTGCTCGAAGACAGCGTTGAAGCCGCAGTCGGGACCAGCCTCGCCGAGAACTTCCACCGTCTGGCCATGAACCCCGCGGACGAAGCCCAGGCCTTTGCCGCGCTTGTCGCAGGCGATGCGACTGTCGAAGATGTTGCCCGCCGCTTCGGCCTGACCGTACGCTTCGTCGAGGGCCGTCTGCGTCTCGCGACGCTCGCGCCCGTCGTGTTCGAGGCACTGGCTTCCGGCCAGATCACCCTCGATATCGCCAAGGCCTTCGGTGCAACCTCGGACCAGGAGATCCAGGCCCGCGTCTTCGAACAGGTTTCCTCGGCCTACTATGCGCCCAATCCCGACAGCATCCGGCGCATGGTCCTCTCCGGGACCGTCCGGGGCAGCGATCCGCGCGCTCGCCTCGTTGGTCGAGATGCCTACATAGCCGCCGGCGGCCGGATCGAACGCGAACTGTTCGACGACGATGACAGCGAATCCTGGATCGATGTCGCCTTGCTCGAGAGCCTCGCGGCGGCAAAGATGGAAGAGCAGGCCAAAGCTCTCGCCGCCGAGCAGGGTCTCGCCTGGATCAAGCCCACTCTCGATCCCTACGCCAGCCACGATCTGGTCGAAGGGCTTGTCCGGCTTCCCGCGGAACCGGCACCACTAACCGAAGCGGAACTGGCGAGGCTCGACGAGCTCGATGCCTCCTATGACGAACATGCAGCGATCCTGGAAGATGAGGACAGCGCCGAGGATGCCGTGGCGGCAGCCGAAGCGGCTATCGAAGCCATCGAACGCGAATGCCAGGAAATCCGCGCACGCCCGCCAGTCATTACGCCCGAGCTGAAGGCCGAGGCGGGCATGATCCTGGTGCTTTCACGCGATGGCACTCCGGTTCTCCAGCCGGTGTTCTACGGCGAGCGTCAGGCTGAACCCGCCGAGGCCGACGATGGGATCGAAGTCGTTGCTGGCGAAGAAGGTTCGGACAAGCGCCGGACCACCTTGTCCAAGCGCCTGGTCGATGAGCTCGCCATGCAGCGTCGCGACGTCCTGGCGCTGCATGTTGCCTTTGACCCCGGGCTTGCTCTCGACGTCATGGTATTCACGCTGGCCGATGCCGATACCCACGACTGGCGGGCGCGGGCTGCGACCACGCTGCGCGCGCCTCTTCCGGCAGGCCCGATCATCGGCTTCGAAGCCAAGGATGCTCCGGCCAGCAGCGCGCTTGCCGAGCTCAGGTCCAATCTCGACGAAAGCTGGCGTGCGGGCACCGATGCGACTTCTCGTTTCGACCTGTTTCGCACGCTGTCCGATGACAGCCGCGCCGCTTGGCTCGGCTATGTCGTTGCCCGGTCGCTTGAGGCGGGCCTCAACATGACGGGCGAGCGTCAGCTGCCGTTCCAGGACCACCTCGGCCGCCTGATCGGCATCGACATGGCGCAGTGGTGGCGACCGACGGCGGCCAACTACTTCGACCGGGTGTCAAAGCAGGTGATACTCGACGCGCTCACCGACGTCGGCGGTCTCGAGCTTTCCTCGCGCTTTGCCTCGGTCAAGAAAGGCGATCTCGCGATGAGTGCCGAGCGTGTCTTCGCCGGCACCTACATCACAGAAGTCGAAGTGCGCGAGAAGGCTCTGTCCTGGGTGCCTGAGGTCATGCGCTTCGCTCCTGCTGCGCCGGATGCTGGCGAGCTCGAGATTGACGCCACTGACGCTGAGCCAGGCGTCGATACCGAACATCAGTCCCCCCGCGAGCTGGCCGCCTGATCTCCTCCTGACAGGCAAGGCCACTCGCACCTCGAGAAGCGGTCCTTCGGCTTACGCCGGAGGGCCGCTTCCTTTTTGGAAGGAGAGCAGAGGGGGCTCGGGACCCTGTGGCACTGACCGGCGAACCCGTTGCCGACTGACCAGATGCCAAGATCAGGAGAACCAGCATGGCCTATCGCAAGGGGCAGAGCGGCGGTCTGTCGCCCGCTACCCGCATCACCCTGGAAATCATCGCGCGTCTGGAAGCCGGCACGAAGCCGTGGATCAAGCCGTGGCGCGGCGTGCCCGTTTCGCGGCCCCTGCGGGCCTGCGGGATTCCGTACCGCGGCATGAATGTGTTCTGGCTGTGGATGGTCGCCGACATGTGCGGCTACGCCTCGCCGTTCTGGATGACCTACAATCAGGCCAAATCGCTCGGTGCCCAGGTCCGCAAGGGTGAGAAGTCGACCATCGCGATCTTCTACAAGAGCTACACCAAGGAGGTGGAGGCTCCCGATACCGTTGAAAAGACCGACGAGGCCCGCCGGGTGCTCAAGGCCTATCCGGTCTTCAATGCCGATCAGGTCGAAGGTCTGCCCGAGCGCTTCCACCCGGCTGCAACGCTGGAGCTGGTCGAGCCTGAAGGGCGCGAGGCCGAGCTCGACGCCTTCTTCGCCGCCATCCCCGTCAATCTGCGCCACCAGGGTTCTGAAGCCTATTACGAACCCACAGCAGATCGCGTCACGATGCCGCCGACCAGCCTGTTTTCCGGCTTCGACCACTACTATGCCACGCTCGCCCACGAGCTGTCGCACTGGACCGGCCATGCCAGCCGCCTCGGGCGTGATCTCAAGAACCGCTTCGGCACGGCGGCCTATGCCGCCGAAGAACTGGTAGCCGAGCTATCGAGCGCCATGCTTGGCGCTGAGCTGGGCCTGCCGGTCACACATCTCGACAGCCACGCGAGCTACATCGAGCATTGGCTCAAGCTTCTGAAGGATGACGACCGCGCAATCCTGACCGCTGCCGCCAAGGCCGAGGAGGCGTCGACCCTGCTGCTGAAGCTTGGCGGAAGGGTCATGCCCGAACAGTTTGACGATGCGTCAGACGACGCTGCGCTTGCGGCCTGAGGGAGTATGCCATGGGCCGATCGGTCAGCTATCCCAGCGGCGCAATCGTCGCCTTCACATTGCTTGAGGTCGAAGCCGAGGACGACTGGGAATTCGAATACGAGTGGCTGCGCGACGACCTGCGCGAGCGGGCCGGCCGAGCCTTCCCGTCGCTGATCCCGCATGACGGCTGGCGCGGACGGGAAGACAGGATCCTCATGCGCAATGCCTATGCGGATTTCGGCGTATCGGTCTACGGCGGGCTGGTGGCCGTCTGGATCGTCGAACGCGATGACGGCGCCTATTGGGACGCCGATTGGCGCACGGCCCGCTCACCGCGGGCACAGCGCTGGCTGTCCCAGATCGCATCCCGCTTCGATGCCGTGTTCGGCGACTATGACTGTCTCGGGCACATGTCGAACGGAGAGGGCGTTTACACCAAGCGTGCGGCTCGAGCTGAGCCGGGGCGGTGCATGGATGAGGCATAGGGCGTGCCCCTGCCAATGGCTTTTCCAACCGCCCATGGCCGCTGCCCGAGCGAGAGAGGCCCTGGGCCAGCCGCCAGTCTTGCGCAACCCGGCTTGCTCGGGCCCGTGTTGGCCTTCGCCCTTTGGGCTCAAGGCCTGCCCGCGCCAGCCCGCCAAGCCGGGTTCCCCCTGACGGGTGCGTAAGCCTGCCTGAATGCTGGCCCTGACGGGCTCTCGCCGGCGCAGCCATGAACGGGTGCGTCGGCCTCACGTCAGTCAGGAGGACATCCCATGCACACATCATTCGCCGACCAACTCGCCGGGCTCGATCTTGCCGGCTTTTCGATCGGCCCCGCTCCCGTATCGACAAGCGATTTCCCAGTCCGGGAGGCGGTCGTCCAAACCCTCGAAGCGGTCTGGTCCGATCTTTTCGCCATGGTGTCAGGGACCGCTCTGGAAGCCGACGCCGAGGATCTTGGCTGGGCCTTCGTCAACATCTTTCACCGCTCCGCCGAGCGCAAATCGTCTGCCCTTGACCGGGCGACCGACGAGGTCCGCGCGCTTCTTGCGACGGCTGACGGATCCGAGGTCCACACCCATGAACTCGAGACCCAGGTCGAGCGGGCGCAGTGCGCCGAAAGCGCGATGCTGGCGCTCGAAGAAATGCGTGAAGTCGCAGCGGCGCTCTACCTCAACGAGTTCGGTTCCTCGTGGAAACCAGTCTCCAGCTCGCGCTTCAACCACAGCGCCATGCTGACGTCCGCACTCGTCGAAGGGCGCGACTTCCTGCGCGCCCGCGCCGAAGCCAAACGCCGTGCGGCCGTGCCCGAAGGAACCCCGGTCGTGTTCGCTGGCGGGCGCACCCGTCATGCTACCGAAGACGATGCACTGAACTTCGGCAACAATGTCTGGGCCACGCTCGACAAGGTTCGCGACCGCGTGCCGGACATGGTGCTCATCCATGGCGGTGACACCAAGGGCGTCGACCGTCTGGCATCGAGCTGGGCTGAACGTCGCGGCATTCCGCAGGTGACGTTCTCGCTCGATATGCGGCTGGGCGCCCGTGCTGGCTTCAAGCGCAACGAGCGGATGCTCTCGCTCGATCCGCGCTACGTCATCGCGTTCCCGGGTAACGGTGTGCTCGAGCGGCTCGTAATCGAAGCCAAGGCGCGGCGGATCACCGTGGTCGATCGCCGCGGGCCGCTCGGCACCAATCCGAAGAACACGTCGGCCAAGACCGACTGAGGCCCTGTCGGTCTTCGCGCCAGCGCCGGATCGGCGCTGGCGTCGTCCATCAGAGGAAAGGCGTGCGCCTGTCGGTTGGAGCCAGCGATGGTCGTTGGCTCCTTTCTACAGGAGGTATTCCATGATCGATATCGAGGCCGTGATGGCCGACTTTGCTGTTCGCCAAGCCGAGCGGCAGATGAAGGTTGCAGAAGAGATTCAGCAGCTCAAGACCGTTATTCTCCCGCGCTTGCAGGAAGTCGGCATCGCCCGCGTCGAGATCCGCTTCGACGGTTGCAGCGACAGCGGTGCCGTCGAGGAATGTGTCTGCCTCGATGCAGCCGGTGCGGCGATCGCGTGCCCTGATGTTACGCTGCAGGAAGGCGAAGCACACGCAGCGGAAGGTGCCGGTTCTGAGCAACTGCAGTCGCTTGGGCAAGCTCTCGAGCACCTAACCTATCTGGCGCTCGAACGTCATCATCCTGGCTGGGAGATCAACGACGGTGCCTGCGGCGAACTGGTGATCGATGTGGCTGAAGCGACCTTCGTGCTCGACTGCAGCCTGCGCTTCACCGCGACCGATGATCACTCGACCGAGATCTAGGAGACCTGGCATGGCCCACTGCTATTACCACGCCCTCTCGTCGGTCCGGAAATGGGGCGGCACGGTCGATGACTATCTGCCGCTTCACCAATGGTTCGACCAGTCCAAGGCAATCCTGGCAGACCCTCGGCACCGCGCGCTGCGGCACCATGCCGAGGGGATATTCATGTTGGAGGCAACCTTCGGCGAGACCCTCGTCAATGCCGATGGTCGGGTCGTTCCGGTGCGACTGGTCGGCGAGCAGCACGTCCGCGAAGACTTGGGCTCGATCCCCTCCTTTGCGGACTGGGCTCGCTTGATCACGCCGCAGGCCTGGATGCTGCGAGGCAACCCTCTGGACGGTGCTGAAGGAGTGACGATCGACATGCCTGTGCCCGGCAACGCCGTTGCGTACAGCAGCGTGTCACCTGCTGGAGGAGCCGTCCGTACCGAGATTTAAGAGGGGGTTCTCCGGTGGATAGCTGGGGTGGATAATCCGGCCAAGACCGGAGGGGAACGAGGCAGGGCAGACCTGTTCAAGGCATCCGGCTCCACCCGGCTTCGATACAAACCTGTCCCTGAATCACCCCCCGTCGAGACGCGCAACCCGGATCAGGTCCGGCCGAGTTGCCGGGCTTTGCCCGGCTGCCCGCACCACCCGAACCAGTTCCGGGTTTCCCTTCGGTGCGCTTCGCCGCGGGGCGCTTCTGCTCGGGTTTGCAGCCGGGATGGCCCCGGAATGCTCGATCAGGAGAAAGCCCATGACCAATCTCGTTATCCTCGTTGGCCGCATCGCTCGCGACCCCGAAACCCGCACCACCCAGGGTGGAACCAGCATCACTTCGATCTCGGTCGTCACCGACCGTCCCGCCCGCAAGGATGGCAAGACCTACAAGGACGAGAACGGCTACACCGCCAAGGACAGCGAATTCCACCGGATCACCTGCTTCAACGGCCTTGGCCAGAACGTCGCCAAGTACTGCACCAAGGGCCAGCTCGTGACGGTCGAAGGGCGCATCCACTACACCCAGTGGGAGGATCAGAGCGGCACCAAGCGCTACGGCTGCGAGATCATCGCCGACAAGGTCGACTTCCTCACCAAGGGCCGTTCGGGCAGCAACGAGGGCGCTCCCGATATCGACGAGGACTGAATGTCCTTACCCCACGACAAGGCCCCGGTGGCAGACGCCATCGGGGCCTTTTCTTTTGCTCTGGGGCGATGCGGCGACGCGGGGCATCGAACCCCTTGCCGCCGCTGGTTGGCCTTAAGCGGTAGCGATCCGCTTCAGCGTTTCCTCGATCCCGAGTGCCATAGAAGCACGCACGATCTGGCTCAGTTGTGCCGGTTCGATCGTCTCGGCGCCGCACTCGATCAGCAGCCTGCCGAGTTCGGTCGCTGCCTCTTCGCGAAGACGAGCTTCCTCGCTTTCGAGCCTCGCACGCTGTTCGCGAAGCTTCTTCAGCGCATCGCGCGCAGTGGGTTTCGACCTGGCCATAGGGTTTCCTTCTTGCTGGCCGTTGGTCCCCTCCGTTGACGATATTGGCATTCCGGACGCGTGTAGGAAAATGGTTTGTGGGGCGATTGGTGCGCTTTCCCGCTGACGTTGGAGAGGTCTCTCTCGCAGAAAGACCAAGTCTGATGCGGGCTTTGGGGCTGCGTCAAGGACGACGGGGCCCCACCATTTTTACCGGGCAAGCCCGGCAAAAATCGTTGCCCCCATCGCCGCTTCGCGGCCGCTTGCGCGGTCCCTGACCCAGCCCGTCACCCACATCTTTCGCAACTCCTGATGCGACGCATCGAACATCAGGAGGAAAGATCATGTACGCTTCGCTGAACATTGCCGATGCCGGTCTCAAGGCAGATCAGGCCGCCTTCGTTGCCGCACTGGATCAGGCCCATGCCCGGTCCTTTCACAGCTACTTCACGCAGTACATTCTGAGCGATGAAGAGGCAGGCTACATCGCGGTCGATGAAGGGGACTACGGCGCACTACCCAAGGCCTTGCTGGACCGTGTCATTGAGACGGTGCCGGGCCGGCTCAGCGATGAATTCTGATCCGCCGGTTTGGGAGGAAGTCCGTCAGGGCTTCCTCCTTTCTTTTTGCTCGCAGACTGTTTCGGCATCTCTCAGCCGGGACGGGAATGCGGGTCGCAATCTTCAGTCGGGGGTATCGGAACGGTCGAGATCAGTGAGCCGCTTCGGCATATCCAGGACCTTCAAAGCCGCCGCCTCGATCGCCTCTGCCTGCGTCGGAAAAGCCTCGGAAGAACTGATCGACACCCCGTTCGGGTAAGTGACTGTCGCCTGGAAGCCGTTGCCCTTCGGTGTCGCACTCAATGTGACCTGGCCCATGCCGTGCTTCCTTGTTGCCCGGGGTAATGCCCGCATCATAGGCATCGATCCCGTCTGTGCCTATTAGGATCCGAGGCATCGGCAACCTGCAGAGCGACCGGCCGAACCGACATCGCAGACCGCATCATCCGTTACAGGCTCAATTGCTGGTTCCCGACCTGGCAGCTGGGGACTGGGGAGCACACCCTACGCGACCGGTCGCAGGAAAATTGGGCGATAAACCATGAAAATACAGATATTTGTGTGGGTGGTACTGGAATGGCAGCTTCTCCGTCAAAAATGACGTGGGCGAGGCGAGTTACGTGGATTTGACCCAAGCAGCGCAGCGAAGGGCGGAATTTCGCCGACTTCGATGTTCTTGACATGTTCTTGAATCTGACTTAGCTTCGATCCTGCCTTTCGCAGTGTGAACCGGGCTCCTGACCACAAGGAGTCCGTGCATGACACGGCCAATCTGTCTCCAGGTTTACATCTCGGCCGAGCTCAGCTCGCTGATCCGCAAGGCTGCCAAGGCCAAGGGGATCAGCATGAGCGAATGGGTTCGTGCCTTGCTCGCCAATGCCTGCGCCGAGGACGATCTTGCCTCTCGGCTCGACGCTTCCATTGAACGCATTTCCCGCCGCTCGGTGTTCCTCATGGTCGGTGTGGATGCGCTACTGGCAGGGCACCCCGACCAAGCTTTGCGCGGTCGGGCTCATCAGGCTTACGTGCGCAAATGCAAGGAGCTCGGCCTCTCCACCGCTACCGGCGAGGGAGGTTCCGATGAAGCGTAACCTCGTCAATTTCACGCGCGGCAGCCAGCTGCTCGGACACTTCAGCTTCATGTTCGCGGCAGGTCTCAAGGGCCCCTTGATCGTTGCCGCGCTCGTGATCTCATGGACATCCTGGTGGACCATTTCGGCAGGGCTCACCGACCACGAAGTCTACCTTGTCTGGATGCGGATCTATGCCGCCATCTACGGTTTCATGGAGTTCGATCCTGCCAAGCGTATCACGCTGGAAACCGCCTTCGGCGCCGCCATTCAGTTTCCTATTGCACAGCTCGACCACTATCCACCGGTTGTCCATGCGTGGGATAAGCTGACAGATCTTCTGACCAGTGCCTTGTGGCGATCGGGGCTCCTGCTGGTCCCTGCCTTTGCCGTCTTTTACTGGTTTGCTGAGCGGTTCGGTGGTCGTTCCAAGGAACGCAAACACGAGCGCGGCGCCATGCTTGTCACGCTTCCCGACCTCGTCGATGAACTCACAAGCCACAACCGGCGCGAGCGCAACCGTGAGCTCGATTCCGCTATGGGCTGGAAATGGCGGCTCAGCCTGCCGCGAGAGATCGCCCGGGTCTTTCCCTATCGACCATCGCATATCGCCACTGTGGCTTATCCCTGGCGGCTCGAACAGAGCCACGCGATGCTCATTGGCACGACGGGCATGGGCAAGACCGTGGCGATCTCGGACATGATTGCGGAGGCAAGAGCCAAGGGCCAGCGCTGCGTGGTTTTCGATCTGACCGGTACCTTCATCGAGCACTTCCATGCCGCCCATTGCGACATCATTTTGAACCCGCTCGATGCGCGCTGCCCCCAGTGGAGTCTCTTCGACGAATGCTGCACCGAAGGCGAATTCTGGGCCGCTGCCGATGCCCTCGTGCCCCATGACGGGGGCGGGGAAGCCCAGTTCTGGGTGATCGCTGCCCGCGCCCTGTTCGTCGAATTCTGCCTCAAGCTCGTGGCGGAAGGCAGGGCAACCAATGATGCCCTGGCGCGCGAGCTGATGACCGCGGACCTGTCGCGCGTGCATGCCATGATGCGCGGAACGATCGCCGATCCGCTGACCGCGCCCGAAGCCGCGCGCATGGCGGAATCGATCCGGGCTGTCTTCAACGTCAACGCCAAGGCGCTCAAGCTGCTACCGACTGCAGGTCCTCGTTTCTCGGTCCGCGAGTGGATTGAGGACGGAGCCGATAGCACCCGAAGCGAAGGCTCGATCCTGTTCATTTCGGCCCGCTATGTCGACATGAGTGTTTGCGCGCAGCTGCTCACACTCTGGCTCGACACCGCGATGAACACGCTGATGACGATGCCTCGCACGCGCGATCTCAAGTGCTGGTTCTTCGTTGATGAACTGGGGGCATTGCATCGCCTGCCAGCCCTCGAAAAGGGCTTGCAGACGGCCCGCAATTTCGGCGGCGCGATTGTCCTTGGCCTTCACGCCTATGCCAAGCTCAAAGAAGTCTACGGCGAGAACATGGCGATGACGCTGGCATCGCTGGCCCGGACGAAACTGATCCTCGGAACTGCCGACCGCGAAACGGCAACCTGGTGCTCCGACTTCATAGGACATCGCCAGGTCCGGGACATGGAGGAGGGCTATACCTACGGGTACAACAATGCACGTGATGCGGTCAGCCTGACCCCGCGCAAGCACATTGAACCGCTCTTGCTGCCCGACCAGCTGATGAACCTGCCGCGCCTGTCCGGGTACATCAAGTTCCCCGATGGTTTCCCTGCCGCGCCCGTCAAGCTCACTCCCGTCGACCGTCCCAAGCGGGCGGAGACCTTCATCGCAAGAGTGAAGGAAGGGCCCAAGGCACGCGTCGTTGAGCCCCGGCGGCCGGCGGAGCAGTCTGAGCCATCCGCAGCATCGGCGGACAATGAACATCCCTCTGCGAACGACGACGGGGCAGGGAAGCCGGTCGTGCCCAAGCAGGGAGAACTTGCCCTCGAAAAGGCGCCGCAATCAGAGCCGAGGCAGAAGCCCGAAGCGACCGTAAGGGATTTGAAGCGGGCCGTTGAAAGCACATCGGGTAAGATGCCGAAGCAACAGGAGCGAGCAGCCCGATCCGGGAAAGAGAAGGCGGGCAGCGCCAACCGGGAGGGTTCGAACACCCGAACTGATGTAAGGCCGAGAAAGGCTGGACCCTCCGCCCGCCCGCTCCTGCCTACCGGCGAAACCGCCGCGACGCAGGAGCAGCCGGCTACTCCCAAGGGCACTGCTAGAGCCGAAACACCGGACGCAAATCCGCTGCAAGAGGGCAAGCCGGATGGCCCCAAGAGCGGAGGATCCAGCGATGCCGCTGCGCGCAAGCTGATGCTCGAGGATGGTCTGCGCGAGCAGGAACCGCCGCCAATCCCGGGGCCCGACCTCGGCGACATGGAGATGTGAGCATGCCGCCGATTGCCACCGCCTCGGGGGACAAGCGATGCTGTCGGTAGCCAACGTCCGCACCGCAGGCGGCGCGGCCAACTACTTTGCTGCCGACAACTACTACACGCGCGCAGACGCTGATCGCTCGGGCGAATGGCTGGGGAAGGGCGCTGCCGCCCTTGGGCTGGTTGGGGCCGTGGATGCGCGGCAGTTCGAGGCAGTCCTTAAAGGAATGCTGCCGGATGGTAGCCGGGTTGGTAGTGACAATCGGGCGCACCGGGCGGGGACCGACCTCACCTTTTCGATGCCGAAAAGCTGGTCGGTCCTTGCTCTGGTGGGCGGCGACAAACGGATCCTCGATGCCTACTCGTCAGCCGTCCGGGAAACCCTGCGCTGGGCCGAAAAGAACCTCGCTGAGACCAGGATGGAGGTTCGGGGCAAGGAACGAGCCGTCCAAACCGGTAACCTCGCGATCGCGCTCTTCCAGCATGACACCAACCGTAACCAGGAACCCAATGCGCATCTCCATGCGGTCGTTGCCAATGTGACCCAGGGGCTTGACGGCAAATGGCGGGCGCTGCGCAACGACAAGCTTTGGCAGCACAACACCCTGCTCAATGCCATGACAATGGCCCGGTTTCGGTTAGGCGTAGAGAAGCTCGGCTACGAGGTTGGGGAGTTCGGAAAGCACGGGAATTTCGAGGCGGTCGGGGTGCCCAAGGCCGTGCGCGATGCCTTCAGTTCCCGGCGCGCAGAGATCATGGAGGCAGCAGCCCAAATGAACTTCTCAGGGCCAAGCGTCCTTGATGCCGCAACCTTGATGACCAGGGCCAACAAGGGCCGGATCGAGAATCGCGATGCGCTTACGCAGCAGTGGCAGGAAACGTCCGCCAGGCTTGGCTTTGATCCCGCTACCGTCATTGCCAGTGCCAACGGCCGCAGTGCACAGGATCTTGGGAATGTGGCCGGTATCGGTCCAACGATGCGCGGGTTTGTCCGCCATGCTCAGGCCCTCGCAACTTCCTTTGCCGAGCGTCTGGGCCTGCGGGAAGGTGATCCTCTGATACCTGCCCGGCTGACCAATCGCAGTGTCGAGCAGGTCGCCGCAATTCATGCGGTCGCCTCGGCTGTCCGGCATCTGGGCGAGCGGGAAGCGGCATTCACGCGCACCGAGATCTACCGCACCGCACTTGGCTTTGCGCTCCCTACATCGCTTGCCGCGGTCGAGCATCGCGTCGATCAACTGCTCCGCCAAGGATATCTGGAGAAGGGCAGGGGCGCAGACCGGGACCTGCTGACCACCCGCGAAGCCGTCAGTCTGGAGCAGCGCATCATCGCCGGCGTCGAAAGCGGGCGCGGCGGCGCTCCGGCGATTGTCTCTCCCGACCTTGCCGGGCCCCGCCTGCAGGCACTCTCCCAGATCAAGTACGGGCTCACCTTGAACGCCGGACAGGAAGGGGCGGGGCGCCTGCTGCTTGGGTCGAACAACCGCATCGTCGCCATCCAGGGCGTTGCCGGGGCAGGCAAGAGCACGGTCCTCAAGCCCGTTGCGGACATTCTGCGTGAGGAGGGCAGGGCCGTGCTCGGGCTCGCGGTGCAAAACACGCTGGTCCAGATGCTTGAACGCGATACGGGTATTCCCTCGATGACGGTGTCGCGGTTTCTCGCGCGGCACCGCGATCTTCTCGAAGGGGCCGATGCGGACCGCCTCGCCGAGGCTCGGGCCGATATGCGCGGCAGTGTCGTGCTGCTCGACGAAGCATCTATGGTCGGCAATGCCGACAAGGAAAAGCTGGTGCGCCTCGCCAACCTGCTCGAACTCGGCCGCTTTGCCAGCATCGGCGACCGCAAGCAGTTGGGTGCCGTAGATGCCGGCAAGCCGTTCGATATGATGCAGCAGGCCGGGATCGAGACTGCGGTGATGAGCACCAATCTTCGCGCGCGCAGCGAAGGCCTGCGTGAAGCCCAACAGGCAGCGCAAGAAGGGCGCATTGAGGACGCCATGCGCCATCTCGCACCCCAGGTGATCGAGGCGGGGAACGATGCTGCTGTCGAAGCCGCCGCCGCTTGGTTGTCGCTCTCGTCAGCGGCGCGCGAGGCAACCGCGATCTATGCTTCAGGCCGAAACCTGCGCAGTGCGGTGAACGATGCGGTGCAGACGGGCCTTAAAGCGAGCGGCGAGCTCGGTCCTGAAACCATGCGGCTCCAGACCCTGTCGCGCGTCAATGTCACCCGCGAAGAGCTGCGATACGCGAGCACCTATGCCCCCGGCATGGTGGTCGAGGTCGCGCGGCGTCAGCGCAGCCAAGGCCTTGCAGCAGGCGAGTACCGGGTGGTCGGAACTGATGTGCCTCGCGAGCGGGTCACGTTGGAGAACGAGCGTGGCCGGCAGTTCGAGTTTCGTCCCGGTCGGATAAGGCCGCAAGGTGAACAGGATCCGCTGCGCTTATTCGAAGTCCGCGCCCTCGACATTTACACCGGCGACAAAATCCGGTGGACAGAGACCGATCACCAGCGCGGCCTGCTTAATGCCGACCAGGCCCGGATTGTCGCAGTCGACAAAGAGGCTGTCGTGGTGAAGACATCCTTGGGCGCAGAGCACAGGCTGGAGCAGGGCGACCCGATGCTCCGCCGTCTCGATCTCGCCTATGCGCTCAATGCCCATATGGCGCAGGGGCTGACCTCCGATCGCGGCATTGCGGTCATGGACAGCCGCGAGCGCAATCTGGCCAACCAGCAGACGTTTCTGGTCACGATCACACGGCTGCGCGATGGCCTCACCCTCTATGTCGACAATGCTGGCAAGCTTGAAGTCGCGGTCGAGCGCAATGCCGGTATGAAGCGCTCGGCTCTGGAAACGGTCGATCTCCTCCGCGACGCTGCGTCAAAAGGGCAGGCCAAAGATCGTGTCGATCTTGCACCGGAACGCAAGCCGCCAGAGCTTGACCGGTCGATCACGAAGCCCTTCGAGATTGGCATCTAGCGACCTGCTGTCCCCATGCGTCCGCACTCTACCGGTTGACGAGAAGTTCTTTATTTGTTCTCATTGTCCCATGCCCCGAATCTCCGACGAAATCCTCCTTACGCATCTCGAAGTCGCACTGGCCGTTGCGCCGGAGCACACGCTCTTGCGTCTCAATGCCGATGATCCACGCGCCCAACGCAGCGCTAGGGTCGATCTTGCTCATCATCTGGTCGAACGCATGCGCGGCTTCACCATCGAAAGCGACAGCCATGGCGGCGCAGGCGCGCAATCCTGTCTCTTTCCCGGCGATCTGTCGCCGATCGGGTGAGTGAGGCAGTGTGGCGGTGGCCGCTTATTGGAGCGGCCGGTCAGCACTTTCTGAAGTCAGCTGGACGATCCGCGCAGCTATAGCCTGCCAGGTCTGAATTCCCGCGGCATCACCCGCGAGCGCAAGCGCGCCAATCTGTTCGGCGACATGAAGGGGCGCCTTGTCACCGTGGGTTTGCAGGACGTGATTGGCGCAGGCCCATAGTTCCCAATCGCTTAGCATCAGCTTAGCGCGCTCACGACCGCGCTAACTGTCGCGTAGAGGCCGTAGGCGACGAAGCCCGCGGCAAGAAGGAATTCGATGCGGAGTTTGAATGCTTTCGGACGAGGCTGGCCGGCTAGCCATATCTGTTCGCAGGTAAACCCGTTGAACCCCGAACGCTCCCCGACCACTTCGACGCGAGAGCCGAAAAATTTGCGTACCTGGCGGGTGTTGTCGAGTTTCCAGGTCCCGCCACCATCGGTGCGTAGCACCGGTCCGTTCGCTGCCCGCTCGACGATGCCGGTCAGATGCGTGGTGCTGCTCACCGGCAAGCCGGGCCTTTCCAGTAGCGATCCCAGCGCAGGACAGTGCCGGTCTTGATCATGGCGCATGACAGATCTGCGCCTGACGGCAGGCGGCACCAGGCAGCGGTCCTGTTTCCGCCTGCGCCCCCCTCGGAGCGGCATGTCAGTCGCGGCCCCCTTACGACCACATGACCGGTCGAGATCGTTCCGCGCGCGCCGCCCATCAGCTGTACCAGCGCATCGCGCGCCTCAATCGCCGAGGCAGCGGGGCAGGGCTGATTGGTCCGGCAGGTGCCGTCCATTTCCCGCGCAGCGATGCCGGCGATCCGAAGGTGAGGACCTTCCGCGCACCAGACCGGACCGTCACCATCCCAGACGTGGGTCGGTGTGCAGGTGAATGGCTGTCCGGAGGCGACGATGGAGGCAGCAAGCAAGGCGAGTATCATATGGCTCCCTTAGAGTGCTCGTCCGAACCAGAGAACCCGCCCGACGATATTGAGCGTCCGCTTCTCGAGACCGCGCCAGCTCGGATAGGCCGGGTTGTCGCTCAGAACCGAAGCGCGCTTGCCCTGCGGTTCGAGGGCAATCCGCTTGACGCTCAGCATGTCGTCCATCCGCAGGACATAGATCCCGTCTCTCAGGCGCGCCTGGCCGTCCCCGAGATCGACCATCACTTCGTCGCCATCATGAAGAGTGGGCTCCATGGAGTCGCCATGCACGGCGATGATCGACAGGCTCGATGCCTTGCTCGCGGTCAGCCGGCGTAGCCACTTCTCGTCGAAGCCGAATTGTGCTGATTTGGCTTCCATCTCCGCGAGCGCGCCGTGGCCGGCTGATGCCTCGACATTGAGCAAAGGCACATGGACCAGTTCGACGACCGGACCTGAACGACGGGCGGGGGCACCGAGAATTTTCTCATCGACCCCGAAAAATCGCGCCAGAACCGAGCGATCCTGCTCGTCCAGCTGCCGCGGGCTGCCGCGCCGGATGTACTGCTGGATGTAGGCGGCATTGCGCCCCAGCAGGCGCGAAACCGAGGAATAGTTTACTCCTCGTTGCTGGATCAACTCGTCCAGGGCTCTTCGTGCGTCGTCCATGACTGCCAGTCCTATCGCGGGCGCCTAGGAAAATCGATCCTAGACTCTAGGAAGCCTTCCTAGTAAGAACATAACAAGAACGCAAGGGTAAAGCGAGTCTACGGTGATGGAGCTTCTGGAGCAGATCGAGGAATATCTGGTGCAAACCCGGACGTCGCCGAGCACCTTCGGCCGTCATGTTGTAGCTGATCCCCGTTTCGTTCAGGACCTAAGGGACGGGCGCAGGCCACGCCGCAAAACCTGCCAGAAAGTTTCGGAATTTCTTGCGAGCTCAGAGATGGTTAGCCGCCGGTAGGTCGACAAAACAGAAAGGCGAGGAGATTTCCGAATCTCGTTGCCTCAACATCAAGCATCCACTACGCTTACCCATACAGAAACTGGTTTAGCCCAGTTTCTTGGGGGATCGGGGCATGGAGAGCGAATCGGGATTGCGGCGCGGGGTTGAGAGCCGCCTCGAATTCATTGAATTCAGGCTCTTCTGGGAGGGCCACGTCAACCGGAGTGACCTGATCGAAGTTTTCGGCGTTTCGATCAATCAGGCATCGACGGATCTGAACAGATATCTCGGCCTAGCCGAAGCAAACATGGTCTACGACAAGAGCGCCAGGACGTATGTGCGTAGCTCGTCCTTCAGCCCCGTGTTCCACCAGCCAGACGCAGCCCAGTATCTCTCTCAGCTCAGATCGCTTTCGGATGGCATCATTGCCGCCGAGGACAGTTGGATCGGGGGTTTGCCAAGCTTTGCCTGCGCTCCGACGCCTGCTCGAGGTGTCTCGCCCAACATCTTGCGGGCGATGGTGACGGCGATCAAGCGGCACGAGGCGATCGAAGTTTTCTATCAATCCATGTCATCGCCCGAGCCAGCTTGGCGGTGGATCGAACCCCATGCCTTGGTGTTTGACGGGTTCAGATGGCATGCTCGCGCGCACTGCCCACGTAGCAGCGCCTTCAAGGACTTTATTCTCTCGCGAATTACCGATACCCGCGCATCAAAGCCTGCTGATGCGCGGTCTTCGGTCGATAGCGATTGGGAAGAGCAGGTTGATCTCCAGATTGTGCCACATCCCGAACTGAGTGCTGGTCAGCGCAAGGCGATCGAGCTCGACTACGGTATGGAAAATGGGGTGACGACCATATCTGTCCGGCGGGCAATGCTTTACTACGCACTTAAGCGGCTCGGATTAGACACGGACCCCGCCGCGCGACGTCCCCAAGACCAGCAGATCGTTTTGCAAAATCGAGATTCTGTGGAGGATCAAAGGGCGTGAACATCTTCGAACTCGATAAAGCGCTCGTTGACCGATACGCTTCCTTCGCCCGTTCTTTCTCTGCCATTCGTGCGCCAGAAATCGATCAGCAGGTGCGGTCCATCTATGAGCAGGGCCGTTTCTGGCCCGACCCGCTGATCACGATCAATCCACGATTTGAAGCTGGAAAATCGATCGACGAACTGGTCGTATCGGGTGACGTTGCGCCAGAGCTGGCGTCGATCTTCGCCGCTGGACCAGATCGAACACCGATCCGCCTACACCGCCATCAGGAGCGGGCCGTTGCGAAGGCCCGGAACCGTGAGAGCTTCGTTGTCACGACCGGAACGGGTTCGGGTAAATCTCTGTGCTTTTTCGTGCCGATCGTTGATGCAATCGTCCGGGCGAAGCAGGCCGGAGAAGCGCCGCGTACCAAGGCGATCATCATTTATCCGATGAATGCATTGGCAAATTCGCAGCTCGGAGAGATCCGTAAATTTGTTGATGATGCCGGTTTGCCAGCACACCTGCGTCCTTCCGTCGCGCGCTATACCGGCCAGGAAACGGACGAAGAGCGTCAGCAGATATCACGGGACAAGCCCGATATCCTGCTGACAAACTTCATGATGCTCGAACTGCTGATGACCCGGCAGGAGCGCCTTGATCGGGCGGTCATAGACAATGCCCAGAACCTCGATTTCCTCGTTCTCGATGAACTTCATACCTACCGTGGCCGGCAAGGTGCCGATGTCGCAATGCTGGTTCGGCGGGTAAAACAGCGCCTTACGCCATCCAAGGATCTGATTTGTATCGGCACGTCGGCCACGATGTCGAGTTCGCCCGACGAAGCCGAGAGAGCGGCAGCGGTTGCCGAAGTTGCGACCAAGCTGTTTGGGCAGTCCATCGGTATTGGTAGTATCATCGATGAAAGTCTCGCGCGCGCCACATCTCCCGCAATCAAGGCAGAAACGCTCGGAGAACAGCTTCGCCAGGCTGTGCTGCAGCCGCTTGCCGGCAATCTCACGGATGCTGATCTCACACTTCATCCGCTGGCGTGCTGGATCGAGACTCAGGTTGGTCTTGACGACGCCGAGAAGCTGCGGCGCCGAAAGCCGATGACCCTTACCACTGCAGCGCAAGCGCTGAGCCTTCAGACGGGCGCGCCCGAAGAGGATTGCAGTCGCGCGATAGCCGACATGCTCGCCATGATGGGCAAGCCCGAGAGTGAGCGTGGAGGGACGTCTTCAAGGGCCTTTCTTGCGTTCAAACTTCACCGTTTTATCTCCGGTGCGGGTCAGGCCTATTCGACACTGGAACCGTCCGCACAGCGCCGGGTCAGTCTCGAGGGACAGAAGTTTCATCCTGATGATCCTGAGGCCCGGCTCTACCCATTGTTCTTCTGCCGTGAATGCGGTCAGGAACACCATAGCGTGTCCATCACAAATGCTGATGGCGCGCATCGCGTCATTGCTCGCTCGATCGATGAAGCTGCCCGCGACGAGGCAGAGCCTGATGGCACAGAAACGGGTTATCTGGTGCCTGCGGTCAACGCAGGTTTCCGGTTTGCGGGTAGTCCAGATGACTATCCTGACGAATGGCTGGAGCCTACGGCGAGCGGTGAGGTCCGCCTGAAGTCTGCGCATCGCGGAAAGCATGAAGGGCGCCTTGTCATGGTGCGTCCCGACGGCAGCTTTGGCGACGAGGGCATCCCGGCGTGGTTTTTTTCCGGAAAGTACCGCTTCTGCCCGGAATGCGGTCATCAACCAGCGTCACAAGCGCGTGAAATCAACAAGCTGGCCGGCCTGTCCGCTGAAGGACGAAGTTCGGCTACGACACTGATCGTTGCCACCATTTTGGCATGGATGGAGCGGGATGGGTCGCTCGACCCGCATACCCGCAAATTGCTGGGCTTCACCGACAACCGGCAAGATGCAGCGCTTCAGGCAGGTCACTTCAATGACTTTATCTTTGTCACCCTTCTGCGCGCAGCGATCCTGCGAGCGGTCAGGAATGCTGGGCCTCAAGGGCTAAAGGCAGACAAGTTTGGTGAGGCCGTGCGGTTGGCCTTGGGCTTCGACCTCGACGACAAGGACCGGCTCGGCGAATGGATGCTCGATCCGAACGCCAAGGGCTACCAGAACCGGCAAGAGGCCCAAGAGGCTCTGTCCGAAGTTTTGGCTCACCGGCTTTGGGCAGATTTGCGCAGAGGGTGGCGTTATACAAATCCAAATCTGGAAGAAGTCGGCCTGATCACGGCTCACTTCCCGGGACTGGATGATCTGATTGCCGACGATGAAGAGTTTGCCAGCAATCCGCGCCTGGCATCCGCAACGCCAGCCCAGAGGCGTCATTTGTTCGAAATCCTGTTCGATCAAATGCGGCAGGGTCTCGCGGTTGCGACGGACGCTCTTGACCGTGGCAAGGTGAAGCAATCGGCCGAAGTATCACGCAACCGCCTCCGGCTTCCCTGGGCTATCGACAGGGAGGAGGAAAACACGCTGCGGGAGTGCGGTTTCCTGATGATTTCGCCGCCCCGAAGCGGCACCATCCGTGCCTCTGAAGCAGCCTTGATTCTGCGGGCTGGTCGCCAGAGCAAGCTCGGCAAAGCCCTGCGCCATCCCAAGCTTTGGAACAATGAACAGGTTCCGGCGAAAGAATATGACGAACTGATCGAGACATTGCTGAAGGCTGCCGAGGCCCATCAGTTCGTTCGACGGGTCAATGTCGGTTATGAAGCGCCGGCATGGCGTATGGCGCCGACAGCAATCCGCCTGATCCCCGCTGACACACGTCGTGATGGCAAGCGGCAAAACCTGTTTTTCCGAGATTTGTACGAGCAGGTCGCCGATATGCTCAGCCATTCCGGCAATCTTCCCTACAGTTTCGAGGCCAGGGAACACACGGCACAGGTCGATCAGGAAGTCCGGGCGTGGCGGGAAGACCGCTTCCGCTTTGAGCAGCCGGATCGTGAAAGGTTGAAAACCAATCTTGAGCAGATGCGAGAGCAAGGTGAGCCGGACAGCTTCCTTCCTGCGCTGTTCTGCTCACCGACAATGGAGCTTGGCGTCGATATCAGCGCGTTGAATGCTGTTTACCTGCGTAACGTGCCTCCGACGCCCGCCAACTATGCCCAGCGCTCAGGCCGAGCAGGGCGCAGCGGGCAAGCCGCGTTGATCGTTGTCTATTGCGCTGCCCAGTCGCCCCACGATCAATATTATTTCGCCGATCAGCAGGCAGTGGTTGCAGGCGCCGTGCGACCGCCAGCGCTTGATCTCGCCAATCAGGATCTGCTCCGCAGCCACCTCCACGCCGAATGGCTGGCTGCAGCCAATGTGCCGCTGAAATCCGCCATTCCGGAAAACCTGGACATGGGTCGGGATGGGAAGCCGTTGACAGCAGAAATCAACGAGGGCCTACAGGTGCTTGCAGCAAGTGGGGCAGCCAAGCCCATCATGCGCCGCCTCATCGATGCCATGCTACCTGCTGTTAATCTTCGTGACGCACCCTGGCTTGCTGACGTCGATGCCTTTGTCGAACGGACCGACAAGGAGGCCTTGGCCTCGTTGAATGAGGCGTTCGATCGCTGGCGCAATTTGCATAGCAGCGCGCGCCGCGAGCAGGAGCTGGCTCACGCTATCCAGAACAAGGTGGGGCTGAAAGCTGGGGAGAGAACCGCAGCAGCCGGGCGATATCGCAATGCATCCAGGGAGCTTGAGATCCTCGAGTGCGGGAAGGCATCCAACAGTTCGGATTTCTACACCTATCGCTACCTCGCCACCGAGGGCTTTCTGCCCGGCTACAACTTCCCGCGCCTCCCGTTGTATGCCTTTATCCCGGCTGCCAAGAGCGCGGTTTTACAACGTCCGCGCTTCCTCGCGATCGCCGAATTCGGTCCGAACAGTATGATCTATCATGAAGGTCGCGCCTACCGCGTTACCAAGGCAAAACTCCCCGCCGAGGGCCGAATGGACAGCGGACAGTTGGCGACCTCGACACTGATCCTGTGCCCGGAGTGCGGAGCAGCACATACCGACGAGCTTCGGGAACGCTGCCACGCGTGCCACACTTCGCTGGGTGGTGCCGAGCGGCTCGATACTGTGTTCCGCATCGACAATGTCGAGACCGCACCGGCAGAGCGGATCACGGCAAATGACGAAGATCGTCAACGCCGCGGGTTCGAGATCCAGACGGTCTTTCAATGGCCGGTCCACAATGGTGCGCCAGACATCCGCTCCACGGTGCTTGGTCACGCTGGAGAAGATTTGCTGCGACTGGATTATGGCGCAGCAACAAAGCTCTCGCGCATCAACAAGGGGCTGCGGCGGCGCAAATCGAAATCGATCTGCGGATTCTTTATCGACCCGAATTCGGGACGTTGGCTGAAAGACCCGGCCAACGGTGACGATGATGATGGCATGGGCGATCCGACCCAGGCCAAGCCGCAGCGGATTGTTCCGATGGTGGAGGATCATAAGAACGCACTGCTCTTGCAGCCACAGGTCACCTTCAGCACGGAGGAAATGGCGACATTCCAGCATGCATTTATTCGCGGCACTCAGCTGGTTTTCGAGCTGGAAGAAGGCGAAATTCTCGGCGAGCCTCTACCGAGCCGTGACATTCGCAATGCCATCCTGCTTTACGAAGCAACCGAAGGCGGCGCTGGCGTGCTGAATCGGTTGGTGGCTGATCCCAACAAGGTTGCCGAAGTCGCTCAGGTGGCGCTCACGCTCATGCATTATCGCGAACCGTTTAACCCGGCCGATATGCTGGAGACTGATGATGCCTGCGTTGCCGGATGTTATCGCTGCATCCTGTCCTATTTCAATCAGCCTGATCACGAGCTGATTGATCGCCGTCATGATCAGGTGATCGACGTTCTGTGCAGGCTTGCACAGGCAAGCGAAGTTGCGTCCGAAAACACAGAAACGCAGCATCCATGGTTGACTGCAATTGAGCAATGGGGCGTCCCAACACCTTCCGCGATTACGATCGATGGATCGGTGCAACGATTGTTCTGGCCTGCGCGAGGTGTCCTGGCAATTCCTGGCGGCCCGACACCCGGCCTCGTGGCTGAAGCTTCGGCGCTCGGCATTCTCGACATCATCTCCTTGCCCCTGACGCCCGACGAGCAGGCTCGGAACGAACTTGTTGCAGCTTTGGGAATTTGCGCATGAACGCGGTTGTTTTTTCTCCCGGAGACATGGTGCGCGCGCGCGGGCGCGAATGGATTGTTCTGCCTTCACCGTCGGAAGAGTTGCTCAATGTACGGCCATTGTCGGGCACGGACGATGACGCCCAGCTGATCGCACCCGCACTGGAAACGTCTCCGGTTTCAGCCGCAAGTTTTGCCGCACCGACCTCGGATCGCCTGGACACGCAGGACGGCGCCAGATTGCTGGCGGATGCTTTGCGGTTGTCGCTTCGCCGCGGGGCTGGGCCATTTCGAAGCGCGGCCCATCTCGGGGTAGAGCCTCGCGCATATCAGCTTGTTCCGCTTATGATGGCGCTCAAGCAATCAGTTGCTCGGCTGCTGATCGCAGACGATGTCGGCATTGGCAAAACCATCGAAGCAGGCATGATCCTGCGCGAATGGCTGGATCGGGGGATCGTTGATCGCTTCGCTGTGCTTTGCCCGCCGCATCTCGTCGATCAATGGGTCAGCGAACTTGGCGAAAAGTTCGATATCGACGCGGTTGCTGTGACTGCGGCCAAGGCACGCGGCCTGGAGCGGGGGCTGCCCACCTCACAAAGCCTTTTCGAGGCCTATCCCTTTACGGTCGTCAGCCTCGACTACATCAAGGCCGACAGTCGCCGAGATGATTTTGCCCGGGCTTGCCCGCCCTTTGTGATTGTCGATGAAGCGCATGCCTGCGTCGGCAACGAACGTGGCAAGCATCAACGCTACGGTTTGCTGGAACGCCTGGCGGCGGACAGCGAGCGGCACTTGCTGCTGCTTACGGCTACGCCCCACAGCGGCGACACCGTGGCCTACGACCGTTTGCTCGGCCTTGTGCACAAGGATCTGCAGGGCGGCCCCGATGCGGGCGACAGCAATGCGCGAGAACGCTACGCCCGACGTCTGGCGCAGCATTTTGTACAGCGTCGCCGCCCGGACATTCAGGACGGCTGGGACGAACAGCGCGCCTTTGCGAAACACGAGGCCAAGGAAGCGCCGTTCACGCTGACAGGCGATTTCGCGGCATTTCAGGATGCTGTGCTGGACTATTGCCTATCGGTGACCGAGCGCGCCGGGTCCGATCAGCGTCATCGCCGCCTTGCCTTCTGGGGCACCCTTGCCCTGATGCGCTGCGTCGGCTCCTCTCCCGCCGCGGCCCTGAGCGCTCTCCGCAACCGGCTTGGCGGCATGGCCGAGGAGGAAGCCATCGAGCCGGTCGTTTTCGATGCCGAAGACGGCGTGCTCAATGACAGTGATGTAGAACCCGCGACCGCGAGCGAGCATGGCGAAGAGGGAGAGGCGCTGCGCGGCCTGATCGACCTTGCACAAACCCTGTCCAGCAGCCGTGATGACGATCCGAAGGTAAGACAGCTCGTCGCTGAACTAAAGCCGTTGCTCAAGGACGGCGTAAAGCCGGTCATTTTCTGCCGCTTCATTGCGACGGCTGAAGCCCTGGGGGAAACGCTCCGGACAATCTTCCCCAAACACCAGATCGCGGTGGTTACCGGCACACTGGCACCCGACGAACGCCGGGTCCGGGTGGATGCGCTGGAGCCGCATGAGAACCGTATCCTAGTGGCGACGGACTGCCTATCGGAAGGGATCAACCTCCAGAGCCTGTTCGATGCGGTCATCCATTATGATCTCAGCTGGAACCCGACACGGCACCAACAGCGCGAAGGCCGCGTCGACCGGTTCGGCCAACGGGCGAAGGTCGTCCGCTCGATCATGATGTACGGCGACAACAGTCCGATCGACGGTGCCGTGCTCAACGTCATCCTGCGCAAGGCTGAAGCCATCGAGAAGGCGACCGGCGTCAGCGTTCCGATGCCGGAAGATCAGGAGAGTGTGACATCTGCGCTGATGCAGGCGGTTCTGCTCCATCGCGGCGGAAGTGCGCGCAGCCAGATGGCGTTTGATTTCGGGCCGGGCGCCGAGCAGTTCGAACGCCAGTGGCGCGATACGGCGGAAGGCGCGAAGGCCAGCCGCGCACGCTATGCACAGGGCGCTCTGAAGCCCGATGAAGTGCTGCCCGAATGGCGCAAGATGCGGGCGCTCAACGGCGGCCCGCAAGAGGTCTCCCGTTTCACAGAGCGCGCCCTGAAGCGTTTGCAGGCCCCGCTTGAGGCTTCAAAGGGACACTCCCTTCTCCACACCGATTTCTTGCCTGACATGATGCGCGAACGGCTCCAGCAGCGCGGCCTGCGTGGCACGAGGCGGATCAGTTTCGAGGATGATCCCCTTCCCGGCGTCACTTATGTCGGGCGGGTGCATCCCATCGTCGCGGTGCTGGCCGAAACATTGGCCGAAGGCGCACTCGATCCTGCGGGCGCAGACGGCAAGGCCCTTGGCCGCGCCGGCGTGTGGCGGACCCGGGCGGTCACCCAGATGACAACATTGCTCGTCCTGCGGCTGCGCTACAAGCTGGTGACGAGCGGACGCCTGAACCGGCTGCTGCTGGCCGAAGAGGCAACCGGGCTTGCCTTCTCCGGTCTCGGCCAGGATGTCGCGCTCAATGCCGAAGACGCGCTGACGCTGCTTGAGGCCGAAGCATCGAGCAACATGGATGAAAGCGCCCGCATTCGGCAGATCGAGGCCGCGCATGAGCGTCTCTCGGCCTATCGCCCGGCCATAGAAGCCTTCGCGCATCAAAGGGGTGAAGCACTGTCGCACGATCATCTGCGCCTGACCGAAGCGGCAGGCGGCGGTGCGACCGTCAAGGTGACCCCGGTGCTCCCGGCGGATATCATCGGCCTCTATGTCCTGCTGCCGGAGGTGAACTGATGTCTCGGCCCACCAAACGCGCAAGCGACACCGGCTTTGCCGCGCTCACGATCGAAGGCGGGCTGATCGCGCCCGATCAGGTTCAGGCCATCGCTTCCGCCGCGCCCGATCAGAAAACGGCGGCGGACTATGGCTGCCCCAAAGGCACAGGCCTGCGCGACGAGATCACACGTTATTTCCGCATCGCACAGGCCCATTGGCAGGGTTACGCGCGGCTCGAGCAGCCGACGATGCAGCAGACGGCAGAGTTTGCCCGCAACCTGCTCGAACAGGCGTTTGGCTTTGAATTGACCGGGCCACACCATCACATGCGTGAGGACAGGCGCTTCACCATCGCGTGGGAAGCCAAGGGCGGGCGTGTGCCTATAGTGGTCTCCCCACCAGCCCCTGCGGAAAAGGGCAAGGTTGGCGATGGCTTCGCCCGCGCTTTGTCCGAATTCGGCGATGGCGCCGATGGCCGCATTGCGCGCCGTTCGCCCACCGTGCTGTTGCAGGACTGGCTCAATGCCAATCCCGACTTCTACTGGGGCCTCGTTTTCGCAGGCGACCGGGTGCGGTTGATGCGCGATAACGCCAGCCTGACCCGGCCCGCTTGGATCGAGGCAGACCTCGGCGCGATCTTCCGTGATGAGATGTTCGCCGATTTCGCGGCGCTGTGGCTGCTGATCCACGCCAGCCGCTTCGGCGCAGAGGGCGCAGCGGCCAGCGATTGCGCGCTGGAACGCTGGCGTGAGGCCGGCATGCGGGCGGGCACGTCCGCGCGGGAGCGGTTGCGCGTCAATGTTGAGGAAGCGCTGATGGCGCTGGGTCAGGGCATCCTCGATGCCAACCCCGCGATCCGCGAACGGCTCGACACCAACCAGCTGACCATGCCGCACCTGTTCGAACAGATGCTGCGCGTGGTTTATCGAATGATCTTCCTTGGCGTGGCCGAGGATCGCGATCTGCTGCACCCGCACGCAACGCCCAAGGCCGTGCGCGATCTTTACAGCAACAACTATGGTTTCGCCTGGGCACGGGACAGGTCAACGCGCCGCAACGCGCATGATCATCACCATGATGCCTGGGAAGGCATGAAGGTCACGTTCCGCGCGCTGGAACGCGGTGAAAAGCTGCTGGGCCTCCCGGCACTGGGCGGCCTGTTCGACCGTGCGCTCACCCCCGATCTGGATGCCGCGCAAATCCCCAACCGCGCGCTGCTGGCGGCTGCGTTCAAGCTGGGCTGGCTGATCGAGGATGGCCGCCGCGTGCGGATCAACTGGCGCGATATGGCGACCGAGGAACTGGGCAGCGTTTATGAAGGGCTGCTCGAACTGGTGCCGGTGCGCGAGGATGAAGGGCGAACCTTCAGTTTTGCAGGCGGCGCGGAAGCGCGTGGCAATGCGCGCAAGGTATCGGGCAGCTATTACACGCCGGACTCTCTGGTGCAGTGCCTGCTCGATTCTGCGCTCGATCCGGTGCTGGAGCGCGCCGAAGCTGAAGGCGGCGCGGACGCGATCCTTGAGCTGAACGTGATCGATCCCGCCTGCGGATCGGGCCACTTCCTGCTCGGCGCAGCGCGGCGCATGGCGACTCGGGTGGCGCAGCTGCGCAATCCTGATGCGCCCGATTACAATGCGGCGATGCGTGATGTGGTGCGCAATTGCATCCATGGCGTGGACCGCAACCCGATGGCCGTAGAGCTGGCCAAGGTTGCTCTCTGGATCGAGACGGTGGAACCGGGCAAGCCGCTCGGCTTCCTTGACGCCAATATACAGTGCGGCGACAGCTTGCTGGGTGTTATTGATCTCAAGGTCTTGGAAGATGGCATACCCGATGATGCCTACAAGACGCTTCCAAGCGATGACAAAGATACGGCCAACGGGCTCAAAAAGCTGAATCGTGCCGAACGTGATGCCGGGCTGCTCCGAAGGGCCATTGCCCCTGAAAAGCTGGCGGAGAAGTTTGATCGGTTTCATGCATTGCCAGAAGCCACTTTGGCGGAGATCGCTCAAAAGGCTCGGGCCTTCTCGGAGATCCGAAGCGACCCAGATTGGTGGTCCCTTCGGATTGCCTGCGACGCATGGATCGCAGCGTTCATGCTCCCGAAGCCGAAGACCGAAACGTCAGTCGACAAAGTTCTTGTGCCAACAACACGGCACGTAAGGGAGGCACTCGATCGCCGTCCACCCCAAGGCCCGATGGCGGTAGCTATCGACACTGCCGCACATTCTGTCCGAGCGTTTCATTGGCCACTGGCATTCCCGGAAGTCGTCATCGGCAAGGGCGGGTTTGACTTGGTCATCGGCAATCCGCCTTGGGAGCGGATCAAGCTTCAGGAAGAGGAGTTTTTCGCAGCACCTGCCCCTGAAATAGCGAATGCGAAGAACGCGGCAGCCCGGAAGAAAATGATTGCCGCTCTCGATGAAACCGATCCGCCCTTGGCTGCGGCCTGGGCCACAGCAGTTCGCCAGTCTGCCGCGGAAAGTGCATTTATGCGCTTGTCTGGCCGATACCCTCTCGGCGGCGTTGGTGACGTGAACACATACGCGGTATTTGCCGACCACTTCAGGCAGCTTGTAACCAAGACAGGCCGGGCGGCGTTGATTTTGCCGACCGGCTTAGTGGACGGCTTCACCTATCGGAAATTCCTCGGGCATTTGCTTCGGACCAAGACGATTGTTTCCTACTTCGGCTTTGAGAACGAGGAACTTTTGTTCCGCCATATTACGAACAAGGTGAAATTCGGCCTGCTGACCCTTTCTGGCACCGAGGCACCTGTTGAACAGCCGTGGTTCACGGCTCATCTGCGCCAACCAACACAGGTTCACGATCCTGAGCGTCGGTATGCTTTGAGCATTGAAGAAATTGAAGCGATCAATCCAAATACGCTGAATTTGCCCGCATTTCGTTGGGCAAAAGACGCGAGGGTTGCTGCGGCCGTGCATAGAGCGGCTCCGGTGTTGGTACGTAAGACGGACGATGGCGTAGAGAACGTCTGGGATGTGTTTTTCCAGCGCATGTTCGACATGGCAAATGATGCCAGCAAATTCTTGGATCACTCCGATATTGCTCAATCAATCGTCGAAAGGCAGCTTGCGAAAGCCACACTCAAAGATGGCCGGGCAGTCTACCCTCTCTACGAGGGCAAGATGTTTTGGCATTTTGACCATCGATACGGGACTTACGAAGGGCAAACCGAAAAGCAGTCAAACAAGGGGGTGCTTCCTCGCACCGGAGATAACCAGCACGACGACCCACTTTATCAAATTGAACCGCTCTATTGGGTTGATGCGTCTCTCACCGACGATGCCTTGGCCGAGAGATACACTGAACCTTTCTACTATTCCTGGCGCGATGTCGGACCGTCAGAACGTACGTTTGTCGGAACTGTGTTACCCAAATCAGCCGTTGGACATGCCGCACCGGTACTTTTCACGACGTCGGCTGGCTATGCCCGTGCCGCCTTTTACGCAATTCTGTCGAGCCTCGTTGTCGACTACGCGGCCCGACAAAAAACCAATCGTATGACGTACTTCGTCGTAGAACAGTTGCCGGTCATGACGCCTACCGCTTTGTACAAGAACTGCGACTGGCTCGGCTCGTCATTCGAAATTTGGATCGGACTTCGGGCTTTGGAATTGTACTATACGAACATTGAACTGCGACCGTTTGCTGAAGATCTTGGCTTTGATGGTAGGCCCTTCCGATGGAATCCGGAGCGTCGAGTCTTGCTGCAGGCAGAGATCGATGCCGCGGTTCTTCATTTGTATGGGCTAAATCGCGCCGATGCAGAGTGGCTGCTGGACTCCTTTGCTGTGCTTCGAAAGTACGAGGAGCGAGATCACAGTGAGTTTCGGACCAAACGCCTCGTGCTGGAAATCTATGGCGAGATGGAAAGGGCGCAGGCCAGCGGGACATTCTATCAAAGCCGCTTGTCACCGCCGCCCGCCGACCCGAGCTGTTGTCATGCCGAGCCGGGACATCTTGCGGCGCCTCAGGAATTGAGCGCGGTCGCGCAGGGTTCTCATCACATTGCCGATGGAGCTTGGGATTACTCCATTCGCGATGAAGTCGATGTGCGGCTCTTGCTGGCGGCGATCGTCAAGCGAATGGGCCAGCCTCGCCCAATTCAAGAGGTGATGCTGGCATTCCTGTATGCCGCCCAGCCACATCTTCTGATGCCGCACCTCAGTGCGGATCGTCAGGCTGAGTGGCGACGGCTGGTTGGCCCGACAGCAGACATGTCCAGAATTTCCGTCGCCAGCTTCGCCTCGTCTCACCTGGCGCGCTTCACGGAAGCAAAGGGCAGACTCGCCGCTGAAGGCGCATGGCGCTTCGATGTTGCATCCAACACCGTGGATCGCGGCTCTGCCATATACAGCATCAGCCTTCCTCCTTCGACCGAGGGGCGCGCCGATTTCGTTTGGCACGCCATGCGTTCCATCAACCAGCAGAACGCGACCGGCGCGCTGTCTCAGGAGGAGCATAGCTTCCTTGCCCAAGCCGTCGCTGCCTGATCTTTTCAGATCCTCAATTGACGCGATCATCCCGGAAGCGGGGAGGAGCGAACCTCGCCTGTGGGTGCGTCGACTGATCATCTGGAGCGAGCGCGGGCAGGTCGTGCGCGACATTTCGTTGCGCCCGGGCTTGAATATCGTCTGGTCTCCCGACGCTGATGCTGATGGCAATCCTATGGGGCATGGCGGCGGCAAGACCAGCTTCTGCCGCCTGCTGCGCTATTGCCTGGGTGAGGATAGCTTCGGGACTATCGACCAACGGCAACTGATCGCAAACGCGATGCCCGACGCTCATGTTAGTGCGGAAATCATTCTCGATGGCAACCCCTGGGTGGTTGTGCGGCCCATTGGTAACCCGCGCGGCAGGCATCTGGCTCAGAAGGGCGGCAATCTCGACACTGCCTTCAGTGACGATATGCCCAACACAACGATGTCTCCGCTCCGGCAGGCAATTGCCGAAGCAATCATGCCTGAGGCAACGCCGCATATGCCGATCGGTAGCAGTGCCGACGATGCGTGGGAGGCGGCTCTGGCGTGGATCAGTCGGGATCAGGAATGCCGATTGCTCGACATACTGGAGTGGCGTGCCGCAGAAACGCAGTCACGCTCGCCTTCGCGCGCCATGTCCAAGGCGGATAGATTGGCCGTTGTCCGATTGCTGATCAATGCCCTCCAACCGACCGAGATCGACGCCAGTCGCCGCGCTCAAAGCCATCGGCGCGCCGCCGAAGAAGCTGATAAGAAGAAGACTCGCATCGAGGCCACACGAGCTGATGTCGCGCGCGGACTCGCTGCTGCGTTCGGCGGAGATCCGGAAGATTCAGATTCGCCGGAATTGTGGTCTCGGACCGCTGGAGCGGCCGCGCAAGCGGAGGTGACTGCAGCCGATCCGGATCTCGGACAAAAGCTCAAGGATGCGCAAGAGGCCGTTGCCGAGAAGGATGACGAGATCCGCAAAGCCGAAAATCGGTTGTCATCGATAGAAGGCGAGCAAGCGGGACTTTCTGCGCAATTGAAAACGTTGGCCGAAGTGCTTCCAAAACGTGAAATGCTTCTGAGCGACGCAGAAAATCCCAAATGCCATGCGTGCGGACAGCCGATCAGCGCGCATTCTGAAGCTTTTATCGCGGAGCGGATGGCTGAGCGCGATGTGCTGCTCAAGCAAAAGAATGATGCGCTCGAGCAGCAGCAGTCGCTCAAGAGTGAGCAAAATAGCCTGAACTATGACGTTGCGGCGGCTAGGCAGGAGCTCGAACGCCGAAAGACGAAATTGGCGGAACTCACAAGTGCCGCCGACAAGCTTGCCTCTGCCCGTGGCTATGTCACGTTGACGGCTAATTATCGCGCCTTCGGAGCGGAAATCGCTCGTCTGGACACACAGGCCAAGGCGGACTTGGAAAAAGCCTCCAAGGCTTCACGTGAAGCGGATGACCTTCGCAAGGCTTCACAGAACGTGGTGAAGCGCCTGTCGGAGCACTTTGATACAGTCATCCGCGTGATCATCCCGGACAATGCCCATGGCGAGGTAGTGTTATCGGAAGGCGGTATTCAGCCTTCGGTTAGGCTGCATGGCAATTTGACGACAGCGGCTGTGGACTCGCTCAAAGTTGTGGCATTTGATCTCGCAGCACTGATTTTATCGATTGAAGGAAAGACCCAGCTTCCAGGCTTTTGGCTGCATGATAGTCCCCGGGAGGCTGACCTTGGCTTGCCGCTATACCACCGTTTGTTCGACCTCGTCAGGACATTGGAAGGTCTGACGACGGCGCCGCTCTTCCAGTACATCATCACGACAACAACAAGGCCGCCGCCGGACCTTCAGGTAGCGCCTTGGCTGATTTTGCAGCTTAGCAGCGCACCCGCAGAAATGCGCCTTTTTGAGCGGGATCTATAAGCGGTGGCGGGACCAAGGAATTTCCGATCTTGCCACTGCGGCGAGACTTTCCTCCCGCAAGCTGAAGGGGATGACTGATGGTATCAGCGTCGCCAGCGCCCGCCCTCCTTTGCGATGGATCGAGGTCGATCGCGGTGCTGGTGAATCGGGAAGACCAGCTCCAGACGCTTGCCGATGCCTTGAACGAAGCCCTGGAGGACCAAGCCATTCGTGCTGTGGCTTGTCCAAAGGGCCAGGCAATCGGCCCGGAAAATGACGTGAGAATATTTGAGGTTCAACACATCAAGGGTCTTGAGTTCGAGGCGATCTTCTTTGTCGATATTGACGAACTTGCCTGCCAAGAACCTGAACTATTTGAGCGCTATATCTACGTCGGCGCTATCCGACCGGCGACTTTTCTGGGGCTCACTTGTTCGGGGAAAGCACTACCCGGATCGATGGAACCGGTTTCGCAGCTCTTTCATGAGAGCTGGTGACGATATTGAAAGCGAACGTATCCCATGATCGACACCGGGCAACGCCTTTTCGATTACCCCTTCGCGCTTGAATCTGAGCTACGCGATGCCGCCAACGGTCAAGGGTATCGCATTTCCCAAGGCCAGGCAGCTGGTTGGCTGTTTTACTCGTCTGCGTCAGCACCGGGTGAAATAGCGGTCGCCGCAACAGCTTCCGGCTTGCATGGGCCATTCTTCTTGTCAGTCGCACATCCAGGTGCGGCCAGGGAACTTAAGGCGAAGGCTGCCGGACCATGTGCGAAGGGACATGCAGCGGCCTTTGCCTTCATCACGAGAGACGCCCTCTTTGCTGGCGTCAGTGCAGTTTACCGCCTGTCGCTGAGTCTGCCCACCTTGCCCTTTGAAGACTTCGTTCGGGGAACCTCTCATCTGGGCGACACAGAAGCCGACCGCGCTCAGAAGGTCCGAATAGGGCAGGATCGATTCCGGGCAGCAGTCATGGATTACTGGAACAGAACTTGCCCGTTCACTGGCATCGTTGAGCCGCAACTGCTTCGCGCCTCACATATCATTCCGTGGGCCGATTGTGAGAGCGATCAGGAAAGACTGAACGTCCACAATGGCTTGCTACTATCATCTTTGTGGGACGCCGCATTCGATAGCGGCTTGGTGACTTTCGACGACTTGGGCAATGCTATTGCCTCCCCCAGGCTTGGCAAATCAGCGCGACTTGCACTGGCGCTGGATCAAGCGCCTCCGTTGCAGTTGGTGGATGAACACAGAAGCCGTTTGGCGTGGCACCGCAGCGAAATATGGGTGGCCGATTGAGGGCTCCACACCACATGACCCATTTGAATTGAGCAAGCGTCTGCAGTGGTGAATTATAGTGCTTCACCGACATCGTGTTTCTGCTATGTTCCCATGTGAATTGGGGTGGATGCGATTATGACACACTTTGATCTTGATGACGCCAAAGCGCACGGAAGTCGCCGCTGGGAAGGCTTGTCGGAAATCGACCAGGCAATTCGTGACAATCGCCTAATGGAGTACAAGATCAAGAAGTCGTGGGCCGACCCTTGGGGGCGTAGGCTCACGATAGGGGTTCTGGTCGTCATTGCAGCTGGTTTCTCGTACTTGGCTGGTGGGTCATTCGGATTGTGGTGACTATTGCAGGTTACCACTCTTTCACGTCATCCGCTGCCTCTGCGCTGGCGCCTTGGGCTCCCTTCGTAACAGCGTCGAGGCGTCCCTTGGAGCCGCTGATCCTTTGGCGTCCTATCGCCTGAGCCCTTTGCACTTCTTCGTGGAGATTGCCGGCACCTGACATTGGCACTGAGCCTCGATTGCCGCCGCCGATTTGTGATTGGCCGCGCACTGACGCCGCGCTGGAGACGGTTGGACGCGATATGGGCTGTCCGGAGACGAGTACGAGGCGATCATCGATCCCGTCGCGAAGCTGCTCGGCGTAACTTTCGATGAACTTTGCCTGCAATGCCTGGCCTTCCGGACTGAGCTGGAAAGTGACGTCGTCGAACCGAGCGTTGCCATAATAGTCACGGTTGCTTTCAATTTCGGCGAGACCCCATTCTCGGTAGGCTTGTGACAGATTCAGATTGCCTGCAGCACTGTTGCCCTCAAAGAAAGACGCTTGGCTCTCTAGACGATTGGCAAGCTCCTCGGCTCGGCGAGCCTCGATAGTGAAGCTCTGCGCTTCCGTCAGAGAGGCATTCATGCCGATTGCGGTTGTCGAGATCGACGAGCTGCTCGAGGTGCTCACTGAGCGAACGAACCCATCGCGGGTGCTCGACCAATTGCGGCTGTCCGACATCTGGGACAGGCTACCAAAGATCCGGGAACGGTCTTCGGATGCGATGCCGATGTCGCTGTCGGTCCATGTCCGTGTCCCACCGCCCTTGAGGCCGACGTTGGCCGAAGCGACACCGTTTGAGATTCCCGCTTTGGCGCCGGCTTCACCACCTATGAACCAGGCAGTGGAGATGTCATCGGCCGCTCTGCGCGACAACCCGAATTGCCGCTGCAGACTGGTCGATGCCTGATCGACCTCGCTGAATGCGGTCTGGATGCTGTCGGAATTCGAGGTGCCGGTCGCGCTCTCGAAGGATGCGCCTCGGCTGAACTGGTCCCTGAGCTCGCGGAACTTCGTGACGGCGCTGGTCGTCGATTCCGTTGCGACATTGGCATAGGTCTCGCTGTTGGCGCGGGCCTGGGACGCCATTGTCGAAAGCCGCGATGTGAACTCCTGGCCCAGCGTCGGCGTAAAGGGATAACTGGAGTTCGGGATCTGGTCGTAACTGCCCTCCGGGAAGCTCGTGGTCATAGAGCCGGTGTCGCTGAATGTCCGGGTCTGCGGCGCGCCATAGGTGAAGCTCGGAGCAATCGTGCCTTGGGCGAACTGGCGCGTGAGGACGCTCGAGTTTTCGAAGCTGCTGTTGCCGAGCGAGATATTGCCTGTGCTCGCCTCTCGGGCAGCTTCTTCCGCCGCGTTCTGGCTCGGGTTGAGGTAGCTCGTCGCATGGTGCGAGATTGCCATGGCACCCTTGGCCACACCGCCTGCCAGGAACGGAACCGAGGCGATGAGGTAGCCTGCCAGCAGGCCAATATCGCTGTTCACGTCGGCCATCCCGGTGAAGCTCGCAAGGCTGAGGCCGTTGCTGCCTGTGACCGCGCTCATGTCGGCCGCGCCCTTGTACATCAACATCATGTGGAGGATCACGAACAGCGGTCCCCAGGCCGCGAGATAGAAGAAGCCCGTCACATAGCCCTTGAGTGCGACCGGGCCCGTCTTGGGAAGCAGGAATAGGGGAAACAGCACCGGGAAGAGGGCGTAGAACAGTACGGTCAGCACGACGTTCAGGAGCGGAACCCACTTCATCGCGTTGCTCGCGATCGAACCATAGGTCCGCTCGGTCTGGATGTCGGCGCGGGTCTGGGCATAGACGTCGACATTGCCCGCGCCGCTGCCGCCGGACATCGAGTGCATGGCCTGGCTCATCGCATTGATCGTCAGCGTCTGCTTGAAGATCTCGGTCGCGTTGGCCGAGACCCCGGTCAGGTACTGATAGGCGACCGGCAGATCGGCGAAGAGCTTCGCTTTGGCCAGCGCGGCCGTCTGGTTGGGGTAGAGCTGTCGGCCGAATACCGAACCCATCGCATCGACCAGTCCGGCCCACTGCGCATTGAGCGTGTCGTAAGCCTCGCGGCAAGTCACGATGTTCGAGCTCACCTCGCCAGTGGTCGCATCGCGTGTCAGGAACCGTTGCGCGCGAGCCTGGCTGCCCGGGGCTATCGTCGCCCAGATGTCGCCCGTCTCCGCCAGCTCCTTCATCGAGTAGCGGCCGAGCAAGACATCGTAGAACACGCACTGCCGGAAATGCTCATCGAGATTGGCGGCGAACTCGGGATCGGAAATCCGCAAGGACCGGGTCGCATCGTAGAGCCGCGCGCCGTAGATCATGCCGTTCTTTGAATAGTTGAGATCGCCAGGCAGGCCGAACACCACCTCGGCCGAGCCCGTCAAATAATCGCCGACCTGGCTGGTAAAGCTCGCCATGAGAGCCAGGCCCAGCGGCACATTGCTGACATTGGCTGGCGCAAGGCTCGGGTTGAGCCGGTCGGTCACATGGACATCGAGCCGCGGCACCATCAGGCAGGAGTAGATGAGCGTGGCGCCCAGGAACCAGTTGATCCACGCCCGCCAGTCCTGGTTGAATGCCAGTGTCAGGGCGGAAAGGCCAAGACCCATCACCATGACCACCTGGAGCAGGCTTTTGTAGCCGCCATTGCCGGTCCAGGCAGCGACTGCCTGGAAGACGTTGACCAGATAGTCGCCGCCGCCGACCGTGAAAATCTCGACCATGTCTATTGTCCCGCCTGGATGTGGTTGGCCCGGTCAGTGGGTGAGGGCGCGGCTCTGGACGCCGCGCGACCAGTCGAGCGATGCGGCCATGCCGGGAGACATTGAGGCAGCCAGCACGTTCTCGATGAACGCCGTCTTCTCGATGATCTGCAGCACCGCATTGACCTTGAGATGCGTGTTGGCCTGCCGATCAGCCAGCGCCTGACGCACGACATTGACCTGGCTCTGCCACATCGCGATCTTCGCTTCGTCGGCCCCTATGAAGCTCGACATCGATCGGCCGGCCTCGCTGACGATCCGGTCGAGCACGGCAAACAGCAGGTCGACACTGGCGATCTCGGCCAGGGTCTCGCGGTCGTCGGTCGGCATGCCGCGGCCATAGGCCGCCTGGACGGTCAGGATCTTGTAGAGCGGGATCGATGCGACCTGCAGCAGTTCCTTCTGCTCTTCGGTGATCGCCGTATCATCGCGGATCGCTTGAACCATCCCGCCAATGAGCGCCGCGACGCGCGGCCGCAGCGCTTTCGATGCGGGCAGGCTCAGCGACTTGAAACCTGGGTTGAGGCACTTCTCCGTCTCGTCGCAGTCGAAAATGAGGACGTTGCCGTTCGTGGTGCCATCCAGCAACGAGGTCACAAGCGTCGACGAGGCTTCGCCAACAATCGGCACGAACTTGCCCGGTTCATCGTCCTTGGGCGGCACGTAGATGATCGTGCCCAACAGCGTCATGGCATATTCGGCGAGCTCTTCGTCGAAGCGGCCTCCGGGTGAGAAGAACGCCGACTTCTTGAGGATCGTCCAGGTGTAGTTTCGCGGCACGCCGGGATTGACGTCGTCATACTTGCCCGACCCTTGCGCAGTCGTGCTCGAACGCTGCCCCCTTGTGCCGCAGCCGTGCTTGGCTGCAGCATAGTCGGTGAAGATGCCCTCGGAGTTGCCGATCGCTTCGCAGACCGCCTTGTCGGCAAGGTCGCCCTTCGGCCAGATTCCGCCCACCAATCCTTGTGCCATCTCGCAGGAATTGATGTTGAGGTTGTTCATGAGCTGAGCCTTCTGGCTGAACTCCTGCATGATCTTCGAGCATTCCGGGCAGACCGTGTCGATCGCCAGGCTGAAGGCGAAGCCGACGGCATTGTTGGCGACCGCCTTCAGCATCGCCACGATCTCGCTCGCGTTGATGAAGCTGAAGGATCCCGCGAAAATGTCGATACCGCCGCACCCTGCGCGGGCGCGCGGCAGCTGCAGGTTGGCAATGTTGGTCGTCTTCTGGGGAAAGCGCGTCCAGACATTGCCGAGGCTGTAATAGCCAGCTGACTGCCCCTGGAACGCGGTCGGCCCGTTGACGTTGGCTGCGCCGCCGAAGTCGTTCAGAAACGAGTCCATCGAACTGCCGACGTCGGCCGATGCACTGGTGAGAGGAAGGGTAGCTGCAAGGATCGCAGCGACGGCTCTTTTCATCCTAGTAGTCACGTCCAGCTTCCTTCGATGTGAGGAGGTAAATCCGGTCCTGAAGCTCGTCGGCGCTCATCACGCCGTAGCCGATCGGAATAGGGCGGCCGGTCAGGGCGTCCCAGAGCACGACAGCTGGCGTAATCTTGGGCTCCAGGCCCATGCGGGTGCGCTGGTTGGTCTCGACCGTGTAATTCGGGAAATGCCGCGATGGGCCGCCGTCGGTCGAAATCGCTCGGACAGCGATATGCCAGGTCGAGGCAACACTCTGTACGATCGGCGACATGACCTCGCAGGCGCCGCAGCTCTGGGCGAAGAAGTAGAAGAGCCCGTAGCGCTCGGAGAGCTGCGCCATTGCCGCGTTCCGTTCCGCGCTGCGCGAATCCTGCCACTGGCGCTTGCCGAGCGTCGAAACCGGGCGCTGCAGCGTGTAGTCGAGCTCGGGATCCTGCCAGATCGCCCGTTGCCAGACGTCGCTGAAGAGTGAAGCCCGGTCGAGCTGGGCGCGCTGGAACCGAATGTAGGCCGTCACATTAGCAGGCGTGGGCTCGAGGATCGCCTTGGCCTTGAGCTCCCGCAAGGTCGCCGTGATCGCGTCAAGCTGGCTCGTGGCGCTCGCCGCCGGCGCAGGTGCCTTCTGTTCCGGCGGTTTGGGCCGGTTGCAGTAGAACCAGTACCCAAGCCGGCGCTCGGCGCAGTAGAAGCTGTCCTGCCGCTCGTCCGTCTCGGCGCGTGGCAGCGCATCGGTCTGGGTGGTGGTCGTCTGCGCGTTTGCGGACGGAAGGACGCAAACGGCATTGGCAATCGCGCAGGCGGCACGCAGCCGCCACGCGGCCTTATTGGCGTGCGCGGGCATAATAGTCCTCGATCTTCTGTTGGATTTCCTGGGTGGCCTGCAGTTCGTCAGGCAGGCGGGCGGCGTCGGTGAACTCGGCATAGACTTCGCTGAAGTCCATCCGACTGAGGTCGAGCCGGGCGAACTCGTCGATGGTGAACCCGGAGCATTGCTCGGTCTTCGGCTTGCCCCAGGGCTTGTTCAGCTGCTGGCGGCCTTGCTCCTGCAGGATCCGCGAGAGCTTGGATTCAAAGCAGCAGTAGACCTTCCGCTTGGTCAGGCACACGCCAAGGAAGGAGGACGAGCAATAAGTGCCGACGTAGGCGCACAGACCCTGTGCGTCCTTTTGATGCAGCAGCATCTCCTCGCGGCTGCAGCCCAGTGCCACGAGCAGCTGGATGCCCGGAATCAGCGGGAAGCCTTTGCCCTTGCAGCAATTGAGAATGCCGAACACCTTCGACGAGCAGCTTTCGCGGGTCCCCTTGAACAGGGTTAGATTGTCTGGATCGAATTCGCGGCGGGCCTGATTCATCGCGTTCAACGCGACAACCGCGTCCTTGAACTCGTCATTGGCTTCGCGCTGGATGGTCTCGCAGGAGCCATCGATGCAGTAGACATCGCCATCGCAGATGAACTGGTTGGTGCTCGCGGGCTGGTCCGGAACCGGGCAATCATAGACCCGCTCCCAGGTGCGGCAGGGCTCGCCAGCAAGACAGTCTTCGCGCACGAGCTTGCAGCCCGGGGTGTCTTCAAGTGTCTGGCAGTCCTGAGCCTCGGTAAACTGTGCGCAGCTGTAACTACGGCTCCATGCCCAGCAAGGCTGCGTCACGGCGATGCCATCGACAATGCGGGTCACCGGATCGCTGTCGGTGCACGTCTCAGTGTCCTGCTGACATGAGCTGTCGGCTGCGAGGCCAGCGCACTGGCTTTCGTCGCGTGTCGTCGTGACGACGTTCTCGCCCGTCACCGTATAGGGCGTGGCGCCCTCGACCGGCGCGGTGCAACTGACGAGGTCAACCCTCAGATCGCCGGAGTTGCAGCCCCAGTAGATCCCGAAATAGGGATCGCACAGGTTGATCGGATAGGACTGCGTGACCGTGCATTGCGGCGCGGGGTAGCGGTTGCAGTTATAGACCGAAGCCGGGTCGACCCCGCTGCCGCCCACGCAGTAGTAGCCGTAGAGCTGACGTTGCTCGACCCGCGCGGTCAATGTCACGGGGCAGGTCCGGGTTTCTTGGGATGCCGTGTAACCGACATTGCAGGTCGCCATGTAGCGCGCGGCAGTTCCGCTGGCCGGCGGCAAGGGCACGCAGCGCCCCTGTGTGCCGCCGATGGCCATCCCGCTCGTATAGGCGAGCGGGTCATTGCTGATCACGTTGCTGCGCGCGATCGTCGCATCGAGATCCTGCGGCGCAAATCGGGCCCGCCGGTCCATCGAGTCCCGCATGGCCTTATAGCCGGTACTGGTCGTGGCCTGGCTTGCCGCTTCGCGGCTCATCCGGTCGGGATCGTCGAAATAACCCGACTGGCTTGGCACACCGCCGAAATTGGGGATCCTACTGGCATCCGGGTTTGTGGTTGCCGCGCTCTGCGCCAAGGCTGCCTTGTCTCGCCCGAAAGCCTTGCCCTCTGCCTTTGCGGCATCGGTCGTGGTCTGGGCGTGAAGCGGTCCGGCGAGGGTGAGCAGGAGCGCGAACACGCCTGCGCGACAGAGGATTGGTCGTTTCATGGATCCTGCCTTTCAAGACGGGCGAGGTGCTGGGCCGCGAGCAAAGCGCTAGGGCCGCCGCCGTGCGCGAAGGTCTCAAGGGCGTAGGCTGCGCTGACATTGCCGCTCATCCGGTCGTGGGGCGGGACCTGCGTCCGACAATCGAACCCGTCGCACAGACCGAAGTCGCTGCTGGTGACGACGTAGGTGGGCACGGTCTCGATCCCGAAAGCACGGAAAAGCCGCGGGTCGATACCGACGCCGTCCAGCTGCTCGCCGGGCTTTGCGACTTTTGCCAATGCGTCCGTCAGAGCCTTGGCGCTGTTGCCAGGCAGACCGCGCAGGGCGACGATGCCGCCGGCCTTGGCCACGTCTTCGATTATTGCCCGCAACGCCGCTGGCGGCATCGAGAGCGAAGCAAAGGCTATGAACCTTGGCGCATCGCCCATGCCTTCGCTGGTCATGGTGCCGGTATCGGCCACCATCCGGTCAAAGTCGAAGGTGCTGGCCGGATCATGCTTAGCACTTGCGGCGGCCTCACGGGTGAAGCGACGAGCGTGCGCCTCGGCCTCGCTGGTGCTTGTCCTGGCCTCCCGCGCCAGCGCCTCGGCCCTTGCGCGAGCATTGGCAGAGAGCGCGTCGGCATCACTGGCGCCAGCGCTGGCGCGTGCCCGGATGGCCGCCACATCAAGGTCCGGTTCGGCCGTCTGCGCCGACGCGCCAGCCAAAGCGGCAAGGCTCGAAAGCGAGGCGATCACAATGAGACGAGGAATGGTTTTCATAGTGCGCAGCAGTTCCGCTTGCGCCAGACCAGATAGCCCATGTCCTCGCCAATGACGGGATAGACCTGGCCTGCCGACATGAAGGTGGTGGAGGCACCAATGGGCGCGCAGGCGTAGCGGCCCTTGGTCTGCGGATTGGGATTGGTGGCCTGGAAGCGGTATTGCTGCTTGCGCATCACCGGCATCAGGTACTTGCCGCAAAGTCCCTTGCTCCCCATCGTCCCCCAGGCGACGAGCTCGCGGTGGAGCTTGTAGGAGAAGCGGGCGAGCGCGAGCCGCGACGCTTGGACATGGCCAATGGTCGCCGAGACATTCCCGTTGAGCGGATACATCGTGCCCTGACAGCCCGCGCACCAGAACAGTTCATCGGTCGGCAGCTTGGCCGTTGCCGCCACGCAGTCGGCCGCGCAGGCCGCAAGCGCCAGCGGATTGGCGAACAGCACCGCCTCGGGATTGATGATCGCGGTGAGTTCGCTGTCCTGCCAGAGCGGATCGATCTCGGTGATGTAAAGGATGTCGATCGAGCCGGACTCGAGGCACAGGAAATCGGCGATGATCTCCATCCAGTAGATCAGCGGATAGGCATACCAATGGACATGCCACTGCGAGTTGTACTGGGTATTGCCGCCAACTGCAGATGGCCCCGCCATCGACTTGAAGCCGATGTCGAACCCCGGATCGAGCTTCATCCCGCCCAGATTGACGAAGCACCAAGGCTTCATGCTGACGTCGGCAAGCCGGACCGGCTCCCAGAACCCCATGGCGATACCGGGCCGCAAACCGCAGAGGCAAACGGGGAGAGCTGGGTTGCTGGTGTCGGGCCGGCTTGACGGCCAGATCTTCAGGCCGCCAACCGAAATCGGAAAGAGGCATGACCAGCAAATGTCCGTGATCGGATTGACGAACTTGCCGGTGCAGCGCCCGGGACCGGCCGCAGCCTGGGCTGGAGCGGCTGAGATGATGTTCATGCTGGCAAGCAGAAGTGCTCCGCAAAGCCATGACAGAAGCCGATTGTTCCTGCTCATGATGGCGCACGCTCCTTGGGAGGCACCGACTGTTCGGTGATGAGGAGCGCGCGACCCTGCTGCTCGACGGTTGCCGGTACTGCGCGAATGCCGAAGTGCTTCACCAGCGTGCCGCCTTGGTCGAAGTAGAAGCGCCGCTGGCGGGCTTTCATGAGTTCGAGCGGCGCACCGGCCACGAGGATGAACTTGGCCTTTGTGCTGGCATAGCGACGGGTGGCCCAGGCGAGCTGTGCCGGGTCGTCGCCATCGAGGAAGACGAGCGGAGCCCGCAGCGGCACGGTATCGAGCGGATTGACCCTTGTGCCTGCGGCAATGATGACCCGGCCCTTGTCGTCGGCAATGTCGCGCTCGACGGTGATCGTCGGATCGAAACGCCAGCTGCGTGTTGCCGGAGCGAGGGAGAGACCTGTGACAGGCTCTGGCCGGTTGACCCGGGCGATCGTGCGCCGCTTCAGCTCCTCATTGAGGCGGGCGGTCTCGCCGGTCTTCTCGAGCTGCGTAAGCCTGGCATGGATCTGCTGCAGCAGGTCCGGTTCGATGACTGGCCAGACCGTGCCGTGCTGACCGTAATCGCGAGCCATTGCTTCTGGCGCTATGGCCAGCGCCAGCGCAGTGGCGCATATGGGGAAGGTAAGGAGCCTCACAGGATCGGCCTCCCGACCCCGAAAATGCGTGGGCCGCAAATCCAACCGATTGCGCCGTAGCGGCTGTCGAAACCGTCCTTGTGTTCGCTTGTGACGAAATAGCAGCCTTGCGGAACGCGGCCCGTCGGGCCGAGCGCGAGGTGTTCACCAAGGCGGCTCGTGAGCTTGGCCTTGGCGACAGCCTGCCCGTTGACGAAGTAGGTGCGGTTTTGCTCGGTGACGATGTCGCCCGGCACGCCGCTCACCCGCTTACCGAACGGTTTCGGCGCCGCCCCGAAATGCTTCACCAGCAACGAGGAAGCAGGCGGATCGAATAGGATGATATCCCCGCGGTGCACGGCCGCCCCGCGCGTCACCCAGAGGGCCCAGTAGGGCAGGCTGGGGCTCACGTTGATCATGAGCGCGTGGCCCTGAGCGAAGGCGGCGAGCGAGGAGAGTGCCAGCGCCCCGGCGCCAAGCCCGCCCCAAAGCACGAGACGGCGCGCGGACGCAGAGCGGATCAGGCGATCAGCGGGCAGCATCGGGGATGGCTCCCATCCGGCGCACAACATCGGCGCGCACAGATTGCGTCAGGTCCGGCGTGCTCCCGGCCACCACGGCTTCGGCAACGAGGACCGTGCGGCCTTCGCGGCCTAGCTGCTGCACCGAGGCTTCCACGGCCTTGAGGTAGGCCTGCACGCGCAGCCTGGTTTCCTCCGGAGGACGACCAGATCGTGCTTCGGCTTCGATGAAGTCGCTCATGATCCGGCTCAGCTGGACCGTCACGACCTCGCGCTTCTCAAGGGTGAGCACCTTGTCGGTCGTCCAGACGCCCCACAGGACCTGCCCGATCATGCCGACGCCGAGCACGACAGCGGTGAGATTGATCGATGCAAGCCGCCTGCGAAGGTTTGATGTTGCCAGAATGTTCCTCACAGCTTTTCTCCCGAGAGTTCGCGGTCGAGATCACGGATGAAGCGCGGCATGCGCCACACGACGACAAGCGTGGCGAGACCGATCAGAACGAACTTGCACTGGTCGAGGAAGGTCACGCGCCGCTCAAGCTCGGCCCCCAGGAAGCGGTCTGCGAGATTGGCGACATGGGCGAAGAGGGCGTCGGGATTGCCGCCCGATAGGAGCAGGAAGAAGAGCAGCGGCAGGCCCAGAGCCATCAGATAGGACGAGCCCAGAAACAGACTACCGCGCAGCACGATGTAGCAGCCATCGGCGATGCGCGAGCGCCAGGTCGGCACCGGCGGGAATAGGGGCTGTTCGTCTTCGGGCGCATCCGTCCGGTCGAACGGGGTGACGAGGTGGAGAGGCATGAGTTTCAGAATCCTTTGGTCAAGAGGTGTCAGCGGTTGGGATGAGCGATGCGCTCGATGGCATCGGCGAGCTGGTGGCCGCGGGCGATCTCGGCATCGATGGCGGCGAAGGTCTGGGGCGAACTCGAGAAGAGCGTTGCCGAATAGTCGTCGAGCACGAGCCGTCCGATCGCCTCGGTCTCCGGCCCCTTGATGAACACCTCGGAATAGTCGCTCCCGGAGCGCTTGAGGCTACGGATCAGCGTCTCGGTGCGATCGTCCATATCGAGGCGTTTGCTCGCCTTGAAATCGGCGATCGTCTCCGGCTTCTGCTGAAGGATCAGCATCCAGTCGCTATTCTCCAGCGCTGCCGTCGCCCCGTCGGACTTGTAGTAGTCGTTTAGCGACTGTGTGGCGGTCGCGAGGGCGCCGCCATATTTCCGGCAGGTGCGGGCATAGGTTTCGACGAACTCACCCATCGAGCCGCCCTTCAGCATCGACCATGCTTCATCGATCAGTAGCAGCTTGCGCAGCGACCTTGGGCTGCGCGTCATGGCCTGGCTGGTCATGAACATGATCGCAGAGAGCACCACGCTGCGCAGATCCTCCCGGCTCGCGAGGTCGGACATCTCGAACACTGTGAAATCTGCATCGAGGTCGAGACTGGCCTGGCCTTCGAAGAACGCGCCGTAGGTTCCGCCAGCCATGTAGGGGGCAAGCGCAGTCGCAATGTCTGCGGCCGTGTCATGGCCGAGACTGGCCAGCATCTCGCCGACGGTGGTGACCGTCGCAGCCGCGCCATGTTCCGTCCAGACGAGGTTGACCGCCCGGTCGATCAGCCCGCGCTCGGTATCAGTCAGTTTCGCGCTGTGGCGGGCCATTTGCCCGACGATCGCCTTGATCATCCCGAAGCAGTCGAGGCGATAATCTTCGTCCTCGGCGGCGCGGGCTGCGTCGATCATCGAGAATGGGTTGAGGCAGAAGCCCGCTTTCATCGTGAACTCGACAAAGCGGCCGCCCTGCAGCTTGACCGAATGCTCGAAGCTGCGGCCATCGTCGATCACGACCACCTGCGCGCCGGCGCCGCGCAGGGCTGCGCACATCTCCTGGAGCAGCACCGACTTGCCCGATCCCGACTTGCCGCAGATCGCGACATTGTGGTTGCCGGCCTCGTTCTCGAACGGCGACCAGAAGAAGGGCTGGCCGCGCCGACCGACGAACAGCAGGTGAGGGTGGGCGCTTCCGAGATATTCGCCCTGCATGGGGGCGATATTGGCTGCAGTGGTCGACAGCACGGTCTTGAACCGCTTCAGCCGCTCCATGTCGGCACCGAGCCCGTCGGCGAGCGTAAGCGGCATCGCCGCGAGAAGCCCCTGGATCTGCAGATAGCGCTCGTCGGTGAGATCCCAGCCCGCCGCCTTATAGATCGACTTGATCGCGCGTTCGTGGCGGTCGCCCTGGCCCAGCGGCGAATAGGTCGTCACGCCGTAGAACACGCGCACGAGGCGGCGGCCTTCCTGGAGCTCGGCTTGAACATGTTGCCACTCGGCGGCCTGTTCGCCGATCCGGGGCAGGAACCGGGCGCTGCGGGTGCCGGCAAGGCTGGTTGTCCGCATGAACTTGAAGCCGGCCTTTGCCGATGCCGCCTCCTGGTCTGGATAGACAAGGCACAGCATGGTCGCGGCCGGGCAGGGGAAGCGCAGCTTGTCGGTGAACAGGTCGCCGATCAGCCGCGCGCATTCCCAAGGGGCCCAGCGCGACGGCATGTTGCGCACAGCAAAATGCCGGACATCGAAAGCATCGGGATAGACGGTACCGATCTCGGGCACCCCATCATTGACCTTGCCGGTGGGACGGAACCGCTCGGTCACGAGGCGCATGCGGTCCTCTGCCACGACCAGTTCGATGTCGTGGCGGATCGCCTGCGAGGCGATCGGATCGTTCGGGTTGTAGGGCACCGCATCATCCTGCGGCGCCGTGGTGGGCGAGGTCAGATCATCGATGACAGCGATGAGCGCTTCGGGCCCGACTTCGACTACGCCGAGGTTGAGCGACTTGAGCATAGCCACCAGCCCCTCGCGGGTCTGCTTGAGATCCTCGTTGCTGACCGCCTTCGATGTTGGCACGCCGACCGAGACGATGACCTGGTGATGCCGCGCATGAAAGGGGGCGTCCGCAGAGCCGGACTCCCACACGAGCGAATAGAGCCGCCGCGCGCGGTGACGGGCAATCGCCTCGTAAACGCCGCCCTGCATGTACCGTGGCGCAAACCACGGGGCGATGATTCTGCTGATGCGCGGGCTCGCAAGGTGGAGCACCTGCAGGCAGGCGCCCGCTGGTAAGCCTTCCGAGAAGAATTGCCCGAGGATTTCCCCTGTGCGCTCGTCCGCGCCGATCAGCGGCGTGACCGAGAGGACAAAGCCCTTCGAGCGTGCGTTGAAGTACAGGCGCGTTGCCGGATCATAGACCCTGTAGGGCAGCCAGTCGGACAGCATGTCGACCATCAGCTGGGGACGGGGCTTTTCGACGTGCTCGGCGTCACCCAGCAATCCGCTAAGCAGCCGATCAATGACGGACTTGAGTTGCTCGGCCATTACTTGGGTTCCTCGGGCTGCGGGGTGCTGGCTATCGGCTGTTCACCGGCCCTGGCTGCGGGGCGGATCGCAGCTTTCGCGGCTTCAATCGCCGCGGCGCTGGGGAACACGGGAGCGCTGTGCCGCGCCTCTGGCCGAGGGGTCCGATCGCGCGGGGGAGGCGGCGTGTCGAACCCCTCGACCGCCGGTGCTTTGGCACCGGCAACGGCCTCGCGCGCCGTGGAGGGGAGGACCAGCGGCGAGGCATCTGAAACTGCATTTTCGGAACTGAGGGCATAAGCGCCCGGGGTCTCCAGGGTGCTGGTCCCGTTCGTGGGCGCGGATGAAAAGGGCGACGCAAGATCGACGGTAGCATCCGAGTGTCCGTCTTCGGCTTCGTGTGCCGACGCAGCTTGCGCGGCCTTCAACTGCCGGCGGACCTGGCGCATGACGGCCCCGCTCTTGTCCTCACCCGCCTTGCGGCGCAGTTCGGTTGCCCAGCGCGGGTTGTCGACGACTGTCCAGGCGACCGCTTCATCATGGAGCGTTCCTGCCTCATCGACATGCGCTGGGAAGACGACCCGCAGGGTCCGCTCCGCCGTACGCGTGGTGTCAGCCTCCACCACGCCCGACCGGGGGCGTGTCTCGGCACGAGGCGTCGTGCCCGACGACAGAGTGTTCGTCGCCTTGGCATCGATGACGTGGGCCGGTGCGCAGTCGCCCTTGGGCGCCCGGCAGGTGAAGTCGCCTTCGACATTGGTGCCGAACGTGGCGCAGCCACTGGAGAAGCCGGCCAGGCAGGCGCAGACAAGAAGACGTGATGGAAACCGCATGGGGTTATCCTTTCGGAGCTGGGGTGGGAGCCCGGGTGGAGGTTGGGCGCAGGAATTCCCGGAGCACTGCAGCAGGCCGGAAACCCTCGAGAACGGCGCCATCGGCGGGGCGCACGATCACCGGCGTGCCGCCAAAGCCGTGTGCCCGGGCGAAGGCCTCGTTGGCAGCGAGGCCGCTCGTGTCGCAGGGTTTGGGATTGGCGAGCGCCAGACCAGAATAGGCCATGTGCAGCGCCAGCTCGGGCCGAGGTGCGCACAGCACCCGCTCGGCGTCGCGGCGGCTCTCTGCCCCGAAAATCGAGATCGGCCGTTCTTCGACCCGCGCCCCGATCGCCTTCAGTTCTGCCTCAAGCTTCTTGCAGTAGCCGCAGTGGAAGTCTGAGAAGACAACGACACGTGGACCATTGGCAGGGCCCCAGGTAATCGCGCCATTTGATGGAAGCTTGCCAAGCTGCACATGCCGCGGTTCAGCGTTCCGGGCTGAAGCTGCTGATGGGTTTGGGCTCCCATCCGCTTGCGCTTCGGGATTGCTGCGCCGTGCGGCCCCTGCCGCCAGCAGGTCCGGATTGAGAGCGAGCAGCCGTGCAGCCGTTAGATCCTGACGGGCTTCCATGTCATAGACCCGGCCGATCACCAGATACTTCGCAGCCCGGTCAACGTAGAAGAGCGTCGACTTGGATGCGACCTCGCACAAACCGCCAAGGCCTTTGCAGTTGATCGCGTCGATCGGCGTCTTGGGCAGGCGCAGCTTCAGTGCCTCACGCACCTTCGCCATGTCCGGAGCGGCAGTGGGGGCTGCAAGGCTTGCCACCGCCCATCCGGTTGCAGCCGACAAGGCGATGATTGCTGCCAGTCCTGCGCTGGCACGCAACCAGCGGCGCCGACCATTGCCGTGCTCTAAAAGCGAGTTTTTGATCATTGGGAGTTCCTCACGTAGACGCCGTCGAGGAACACGATCTCGACATCGATGCCGGTCGGCATCTCGACGACGGGTTGGTACTGTTCGGCGCGCTCGATCAGGTATTTGCTGACCGTGTCGGCGGCATCCGCGGCGCCTTGGCCAAGCCCGCCACCGAGGATGTCACCAGCCGAGAGCTTAGAGCGACTGCCATCGGGGTTGGTCGTGACGCCGGAGAACACGCTGTTGGCGTTTGCGGAGAAGCCGCGCCCGAAACCGCCGACGATCCCGGCGAGCAATGCCTGGCTGACGAGGCTGCCTTCGCGGCTCACGACGCGACCCCGGACCCCGGACTTGCCAGCGAAGCTGATGAAGCCCTTGACCTCGCTCACTGCGACCCGGCCACCAGGCTGATCGCAGGTCATGCGGGCAAGCTTCACATAGACCTTCTCGCTGCTGAGATCCCCGCGCGCCGCGCCGTTCACAACGCAGCCCTGGATCCGAGTGGTCAGAACCTTCCCGTTCTGCATCACCGATCGGGCCGGGCCGGTGATCCTCAGCACCACGGGCAGCGGATCGGTCTGGCTGGCGACGCCCGCCGAAGCATCTACGCCAACGATAACCCTGGCCGGCGCATAGGAATTGGGCGGCAGGTAATCAGGCGAGTCCTCGACGACGACCGGCGGCGCATCAGGGCGACCCACCCGGAGACCGCTACTCCCTGCCTTGTCAGAGCTGAAGCTCATCAGCTTCACCTCGCCAGAGGACGGGATCATGCCGCCCTGCGGATCAGCGCCTGCGGACACGGCACTGGGCTGGGGCGAACGCCCCCGCGCGTCATAACCGCCCGCCTGCGGCCCATAAGCCGGTGGCGGTACAGTGGGTGCCGTCGTCGCAGGCTGAGCGGCAAGCCGTGTCTTGAGCTCGGCATTCTCTGCGGAGATGGCATCGATCGCGGCCTGCCCATCGACCCGCATGGCCTGGTTTTCGGCCTTGAGAGCGGCCAGCTGCGACTCGATCTCCGTCCGCGGAATGCTCCCATCCTTCAGCGCCTTCTGTTCGCGCGTGACCGCATCCAGCCGGTTGCCGTAGTTCGCGACGAACTCGCGCTGCGATAGATCGCGGTTGACGAGGCCCGCAGTGTCGATCGTCTGCGCCGCATTGGGATCGCCGGTCTTGGCCTTATCGTCACCGCCAAGGATGAACCAGCTCCCGCCGAGCAGCGCGAGCGCTCCCAATGAGCCCAGCAGCAGCTTCTGACGGCGCGCAGTGCGGGCGTTGAGCCCGGAAAGTTCGGATGGCGCCGCACTCTCGGCCTGCAGAGGGGCCGGGCTTGGCGTATTGGCTGCATCAGTCATGGCCGGTCTCCGCGTTTGCGCCGACAACAAAGGCGGTTGTGCTGGCCCCGGGCTCGAGCTTTGGCTCGGCGATCGAGACAGCTAGGGTGTCGCGGGGCGCGAGATCGCGTTCGGCCAGCGTCATTGGCTTCGACCCGCGATTGTGGATGCGGACCACCTTTCCGGTGAGACTGGCGCCGCGATAATCAGCGATGAGCTGGACTTCGAGATCGCCAACCCGGGCAGGCATGGCGGTCGACTGGCGGACCTCGAAGCCATCGACAGTCCGGTCGTTGGCCATGGCCTGGATCAGCCTGACGGCGCTGGTCTCGAGCGGGGTCTGGCTTTCCCAGTCCGCCGCTTGGGTTTTCGCGATGGCGGGGTTGGTGATGAAGACCTGGGTCGCCGGAATTTGCTCAACCCGGCACGCGACCTTGTAGACGAAGCCCTTTTTCGTGGTGGCGAAGAAGCTGATTGCCCGGGCTGCGTAGGTTTCCGGTACGGACACGTAGATATCCCCGCGTACCGGCTCGTTGGTCACCGCAAAGTCGTTGTAGGGCGTGCCGGTCGAGATCTTCGAGACGCTGGCGAACTGATCGTCGACCAGCGCAAAGCGGGTCAGTTCCCGCGCCGAAACGCTGCACTCGATCCCGGCACCATCGGCCGCTTGCTTGAACTGGTCGGCGGCATGAGCGGGGGATGCTGCTATGAGCAGAGCGGCCGCGCTCAGAAGTAGACCCCGTGTATGGGTCCCTTTTCGGTAAGCCATCACTGGGCCTCCTTCGATTTGTCCTGTGTGGGGAGCTGGGCGAACCCTGCCAGCGCCAGGCGCAGGCCGCGGTAAGTCCAGCTGAAGCGGAAGCGGCGCTCGTCACTCGCAATCACCTGCGCGCCGACGAAGGTCTTGAGGGTTCCGGTCACATCCGAGGTCAGACCCTTCGGATCGACAGTCATCGACCGGATCACGAAAGCCTGGGTGACGTCTGAGCCCCGCTGCTCCTCGACAATCCGCACGAGCTCAGCTTTCAGCTGCCCATAGCTTGCGGGATCCGCCAGCTTCAGGATCTCGTGCATCCAGTAATCGAGGCCCTCCGGGCTGCGATTGAGGAGCACAAGGGCGGCATCGCGAGTGACGAGCTCGAGATAGTCGGCCTCGACCCCGGCGCTGCTCACCGTCAGCCCTTTGGGAATGGTCGGCACCAGCACGACCTCGCGGTCGCGGGTGGCGGCAAGGCTCCCTGCGATGACCAGTGCGAGGCCGAGACCGGCACTGGTGAGCGCGAACAGGTTCCGCTGGCGCAGCAGCGATTGCTGACGTTCGTGTGATATGTCGGAAAACATGGCTGTGCCCCTCAACCGGCAAGCAGTCGGCAGTGAGAAGGCGGCGTTGCCTTGAGGCCCAGAAATCCTGCAGGCAGATACCAGTATGCGGCATGGGCTACCCAGGAGCTGGCGCGTCCTGCTTTTGCCTTTCGCAGTGCGAACCAGGCGCCGAAGGCGACTATGATACCGATAAAGATATGCTGGGTGAGGATCCCCCAGGTGAAGGGGGCCAGCATTCCCGCGAACTCGTCGATGGTCCAGAAGCCGATAAGCTCCGGGTCATCGAGGCGCCGGGGAATGATGTAAGGGTCTGCCATGGCGACGCCGCCTTCTCTTGCCGCGTTCAGATGACCGCGGTCACGACCGAGGTGACGATCGGAACACCGGTGCCGACGCCGATGCCGACGCCCACCGGAACTGCGACCTGGCCGAGCGAAAACCGCCCGGACGCCAGACCGATCAGGCCGCCAGCGAGGCTGAGGACCGTGATGATCTTGCCGCCCGAACCTTCCAGGAAATCCGTAAATTTGGTGAGGGCAGGGGTGAAGGTCGTATCCGCGCCAGCGTAGGCGGCGCTCGCCGCAAGCGCCGCGACTGCGACCGGGATGGCAATGCTGAGGGCACTGCCAAGGTTCTTTGGGCCGAAACCCGTGACGCCGACGCGCCGGGGGAGGGTGAGAGACTGCATGTGAAGCTCCGGTTGGAGGGGTGGTCACAGCGTTCTTGCGTTCGCTGTGTGTTCCACATGCATCTAGGAAATGTTTGTAGGAAAGAGTTGTGATCTGATCTCCGATGGAGGCGGACAGATGCGGACACATCTTTTCCTGCCCGACGATCAAAACCGACGATAATGACGCAAAATCAGTCTTTATGTGTCGGTGACTACCGTCAAGCTAGCCGCGATTCGGCGACGACTCGGATAGAGGAACTGACTCGCCTTTAAACGAGATGTTCGATCTCTGTTCTTTTCATTTTCCTACATGGGATGCTTCGCGATATGCCTGCGAGTCGCACCATTGAAGAAACGAGGAGACGACCATGCACCATCAAACCGCCGCCAACAGACCGGCCAATGAAAGCCTGGCTCGCGTGCTTGCCCATGCGATCGATGCCGCCGGCAAACCACGCCACAGGATTGCCAATGAAAGCGGGATGCATCGCGAGACCTTGCTTCGCGTTGCGCGCGGTGAGCGGCCTATCGGGCTCGACGAAGCATCACGCGTGCTCGCCGCCTGTGGAGCGCACCCCCGCGCTACCATGATCCTCGCGCTCGCCGGACAGGAAGATCTCGCTTGCGAATGGATGCATGGCGAGATGGGCGAATTTCTCGAAGAGTTCTTCACCAGCCTGCCCGTCCATCTGCAGCGGACCCTGGGACGCCGGATCGAGGATCTGAGGCCCCGCTGGGCGGGCGGCACGGCGCAGCTCGTTGCGCGAATGCTCGCCAAGCACATCGATGACTTTGTGGGCCGCGACATTGGCATGTCGCTGCCGCGCTGACCTGTCTCAATTTGGAGGGGACCTACCTGAGATCGAATTGGAATTCCAATGCGCCCTGAAACCGTGACCCAAGGCCCTGAAATATCTCCTACCGACTGCTTGGCTGCTTCACCAGCGCCTGGGAGGCTGCTGCGCCTGCCCGAGGTTATGGCGCGCGTCGGCATGAAACGGTCAGCTATTTACCAACGCATGAGCGAAGGCCGGTTTCCGAAGTCCCGGTCGCTCGGCCCAAAATGCGCTGTATGGATTGAACGAGAGATTGAGGAATGGATCGAGCGGGTCGCAAGCTGTCCGGACACCCCCTAAGGCATGTCCGCAACTAACAAGCTCGCCGCTCTGCCAGTCCGGTCAATATCGGACAATCGGGTCTGCTGTCACCACTGCACCCTTCGGCTAGTTCCAGCAACGACCGACGCATGGCCTCAAGTGCGGCGGCCTTGCGACCAAGATCTTCGGCGTGTGCCAGCGCGACGGTCTTGACCTCACTGCTCGTCCGCTCGCGGTCGTCCCATAGGCCAAGGAGAGTGGCGATCTCCTCCAGCGAGAACCCAAGATGGCGGGCATTCGCGATGAAGCGCAGACGCTCGACCGATTGCGGTGAATAGTCCCGGTAACCATTGTCGCGCCGGTCTGGGGGCCGCATCAGTCCTACGCGTTCGTAATGCCGGATCATCCGCTCCGAAACGCCAGTGGACTTCGAGGCCTGCCCAATATTCATGGCTGCTGCTCACCGAATTTCGAGCGATGTCCTTGGTGGTGGCCGCCACGGAAGAAATGCAGCAACGGGCAGGCGAACAAGAAGGCATAAGGGATCAGCCCGAAGAGGTGCTGCCGGTGTTCCGGATAGAGCAGAAAAGCGGCAACCAGCGCGGCTGAAGCCGCGGCCAGCAACCACGCGCGCTTGCTGACAAGGTTCATAACGCAATCCTCCTGAGACGCAGCGAATTGCCGATGACGCTGACCGAGGAAAGCGCCATTGCAGCCGCTGCGATGATCGGTGAAAGCATGATGCCGAACAGCGTGTAGAGCGCGCCCGCAGCCACCGGGATACCAGCGACGTTGTAGGCAAAGGCGAAGAACAGGTTCTGACGGATGTTGGTCATGGTTGCGTGGCTGAGGTGCCGGGCACGGGCTATCCCTGTCAAATCGCCCTTGAGCAGTGTGATGCCCGCGCTTTCAATCGCAACGTCTGTGCCGGTGCCCATGGCGATGCCGACATCGGCAGCGGCAAGCGCCGGGGCGTCGTTCACACCGTCGCCTGCCATCGCCACGATCCTGCCTTCGTCCCTCAAGCGCTTCACGATCGCGCTCTTCTGGTCGGGCAGGACATCGGCTTCGATGTCGTCGATGCCGAGCCGCCGCGCGATAGCCTCAGCTGTGACGCGATTGTCTCCGGTCAACATGATGACATGGATGCCTGCTTCGGCCAGCGCCTTGAGCGCGGCAGGGGTAGTCTGTTTAACCGGATCGGCAATGCCGATGGCACCCGCAGCACGGCCATCGATGCCAAGGAAAATTGCGGTCGCCCCGTCAGCACGCAGGGCGTCAGCACGCCTCGCCAGTTGGGCAGTCGAAATCCCTTGCTCGTCAAGAAAGCGGGCATTGCCAGCAACAAGCCGATGTCCATCGACCATTCCGGTGATGCCTTTGCCGACTGGCTGATCCACGTCGCCTGGTTCGCTGATTGCCAGTCCTTTGGCTTCGGCATCCCTGACAATGGCGAGAGCCAGCGGATGCTCGCTGCTGCGTTCGAGGCTGGCGGCAAGGCGCAACACCTCGCGGCTGTCGAACCCCTCGGCCGTCTCGATCGCGACCACCGCAGGCTTGCCTTCCGTCAGCGTGCCGGTCTTGTCCACGACAAGCGTGTCGACTGTCTCCATGCGTTCGAGCGCCTCGGCATTCTTGATGAGAATACCGGCCTGGGCACCGCGTCCGACCCCCACCATGATCGACATCGGGGTTGCGAGGCCAAGCGCACAGGGGCAGGCGATGATCAGCACGGCCACCGCTGCGATCAGGCCATAGCCCATCGCCGGTGATGGGCCGATCAGGGACCAGAAAACAAAGGCGATTGCCGCGACCGCGATCACCGCCGGCACGAACCAGCCGGACACGGTATCGGCAAGCCGCTGGATCGGGGCACGACTACGCTGGGCTTCTGCGACCATCTGGACGATGCGCGAGAGCATGGTGTCGCGCCCGATCTTCTCGGCGCGCATCACGAGGCCGCCGGTCTGGTTAATCGTGCCCCCGATCAGCTTCGACGTTGCCTCCTTGGTCACCGGCATGGACTCGCCAGTCACCATCGATTCATCGACGGTGCCGCGGCCTTCCACCACCACGCCATCGACCGGGACCTTCTCGCCAGGACGAACGCGCAACGTGTCGCCGACCAGTACCTGGTCGAGGGTGATCTCCTCGTCGCTGCCATCGGGACGGACCCGGCGGGCGAGCTTGGGCGAAAGGTCGAGCAATGCGCGGATCGCACCACTGGTGGTCTCGCGGGCGCGCAATTCAAGCAGTTGGCCAAGCAAGACCAGGACGGTAATGACTGCCGCTGCCTCAAAATAGACCGCGACCGAACCGTCCATCGCGCGAAACGCGGCCGGGAAGATACCGGGCGCAAGCGTCGCTGCCATGCTGTAGATCCAGGCAACGCCCGTTCCCATTGAGATCAGGGTGAACATGTTGAGATGGCGGCTTTTGACCGAAGCCAGACCGCGTTCAAAAAAGGGCCAGCCAGCCCAGATAACCACTGGCGTTGCCAGCACCATCTGAACCAGGTTGCCGATGTTGCCATCCAGATAATGGCGCAGTCCGGTCAGATGTCCGCCCATCTCGAGCGCTACTACCGGCAAGGCGAGGATGAGCCCGATCACAAAGCGCCGCTTCATGTCGGCATATTCCGGTGACGGTCCATCGCTGAGCGTGGGGGTCATCGGTTCAAGGGCCATGCCGCAGATCGGGCAGCTTCCGGGCCCTGCTTGCTGAACCTCCGGATGCATCGGGCAGGTCCAGATCACGCCTTCTGGCACCGGTTCTGTCGGGCGCGGCGCATCGCTCATATAGCGCGCCGGATCAGCTTCGAACTTGGTCAGACAGCCAGCGCTGCAGAAGTAGTGATGGGCGCCGTCATGGGTGGCGACATGCGTCGTCGTCGCAGGGTCAACGCTCATTCCGCAGACGGGGTCAATCACCATTCCTGGAGCCTTCGATCCGGAATGGGCGCATTTCGCATGGTCGTGATGCGACTCGGTCATACTTCGTACTCCTCAGGTCGCACCTCTCATCAACCTTGACATCATGTTAGGGTCAAGAGGCAATTTACCCGTTCGCCAAGATCGGCTCCAGCGTACCCAGCCAGGCAACCACGGCGAGGATCGCAAGTGCTGTGGCTGTTTCCAGAACCAGGCTTTGTCGAAAGCCACGTAACGCGGTGGCCGGATTGCCGTCGGCGATGGCTGCACCAAGAGCGGGTGTCAGCCGCCAACGGTTGGCACCCGCCAGCACCAGCATTGCAGCAAACAGGGCGAGCTTGATAAGCAGGAGTTGGCCGTAGCGCGAAGCGAACAAGGTGTCCGGGTGCGGCAAGCCCATCAGGCTCAGGCTATTGATGAGGCCCGTGAGAACGATCAACCCGACCGCAAGCGTCCCAACCCGCGAAAATTGTTCAAGGGCCCGATGCGCGATCCTGATCTGCGTATCGGATTGGTGGGCCAATGGCTGAAAAACCAGCCAGGAGAACGCGGCAATTCCGCCGATCCATACAGCCGCCGCCAGCATGTGGACGATGTCGCTCAGCCGGTGGAGGGATCCGGTCCGCCCTTCGGTTGCGCCGGCATGGCCCGTCCAGACCAGCGTGGCGACCGCCAGCGCTGTCGAAGCAAGCAGAAAGTGCCGTGCAATATGTGGGCTTCGGTCAAGCGCGAGCGCGGCAACCAAGGCAATTGAAAGTGCTACCATGCGCACGATCCAGGCACTGCCGATGGCGCTTTGCGTAACTATCTCCCCGAAGATTGAGGCATCGACTGCCCAGAAGCTTGTCCCGATCATGGCTGCGACAAGCGCAATCATGCCGACGCCAGACAGCAGCAGCCCGAGTAGCGAAAGGATGAGGGCAGGTTTGGCCAGCGGCAGCAAGGCAGTGCCTCGCTCTTCGGGTTCCAGCGCGTAAAGTGAGAAGGCCGTCACACCTGCCAGCACCATCAGGTCGGCATAGAGCGCGAACCGGAGGGCGATAACAGGCAGGTTGTCCATGTCTTCAGCGCACGGTGAAGCTGAAGTTGCCGTCCATGCGATGCGTGTCGGCTCCGGCCGCGCTCCAGGTCACGCGGTAAGTGCCGGCGGCGAGCGGGCGGCGGAGCAGCAAAGTCATCGATTTCCGGTCCTTGCCCAGCTGCGCGGTAAAACCCGTGATCGGCATCGGCGCATGGTTTGCCATACCCGGCATTCCCGTCATCGCGATCTCGGCCCGTGCCGTTGCGCCGATCACCGCCTCATTGAAGCGCAGTTCGATCTTCGTAGGTGCTCCGACCGTTGCATTGGCGGTCGGGGTCGAGGACACAAGCTGCGTATGCGCGCTGGCAACCTGCGGGACGATGAGACCCAGAGCCGCGGCGGCGAGGGCAAGGCTGGTCAAACGCATCAGGAATCTCCTTGGAAACGGCTATCAGGTTCAAATACGCGGGCCGGAACAGCATCCCTCAAATTGGGCGGGTTCAGTTTTTCTGAGGGATCGGGGATATGGCTGCGTATAGGATCACGAGACCTCGGGAGACCCACCATGTCCGAACTTGATCAGGCGCTCCGCTGCCTGGCCACACTTCCGGCCCCCTCGGGGCTGGCGACAATCGACGACGAAGTGCTTGCCGGACTGGCTGCGAGCCGCCGTGAGGCTGCGGCCGGGTCTCGGCTGACGGGTTTTGCCGCAGCGCTCGCGCTGGTGGTTGGCATAGCGGGTGGTGGACTGGCGGGCGGCGAACCCGCCACAGCTCAGCCAATCTCACCCTTTGCTCCCGATAATCCGCTCGCACCTTCGACCTTGCTGGATGTCCACCCGTGAATTGGACCAGGCGGCTGATCCTGATCGCGCTTGTCGCATTCACGGCGGCACTGGGCGGAACTTATGCTGGCCGCGTCCTGTTCGCACCGGAAAGGCAGAGCGAGACCGAACTCCATGCGCTGCTGCACCGCGAACTCGAACTCGATGCCGCACAGGAAGCAAAGATTGACGCAATCGAGCAGCGTTTTGCCACCCGCCGCAAGGCGCTTGAGCTGGAGATGCGGGCGGCCAATGCCCATCTGGCCGAAGCTATGGAAGTGGAACATGGCTATGGTCCGGAAGTCACCGCCGCCATCGACCATACCCACAAGGTCATGGGTGAGATGCAGAAGGAAACACTGGAGCATCTCTTTGCCATGCGCGCCGTCCTGAGGCCTGATCAGGCGGCCAGGTTCGACCGGTCGGTTACCAGAGCCCTGACCCCAGAAGTGCGGTGAGCCTTTCGCTGTCCGAGGGAAGCGACGGCGAGCTCGCGGCACTGGCGCTCGCCGGTCGGCAAGACGCCTATCGCGAACTGCTGGCGCGCCACCGTGAAACTGTATTTCGTCTGGTGCGAGCGTCCGTCGGCGATCCGCACGAGGCACTCGATATTACCCAGGAAACCTTCATCGCCGCGTTCTCGGCGCTTGGACGCTACGACCATGAGCGACCGTTCCTGGCCTGGCTTAAACATATCGCGCTCAACAAGTGCCGGGACTGGGCAAGACGGAGAAAGGTGCGGGCTTTCTTCGCGCGCGCAGCGTCGCTCGAGATGGCTTTCGACGTTTCGGATGATTCCATTCCCGCCGACGTGCAAGCCGCGGACCGGGCCGAACTGGCGCGCGTGACCGCGGCCATTTCGCGCTTGCCGTCCCGTCTGCGCGAGGCGCTGGTCCTCCGCACGATCGATGGCCTCGGCCAGGCTGAAGCCGCAGAGGTGCTGGGTGTCAGCGAGAAGACGGTCGAGACCCGCCTCTATCGGGCCAGGGGAAAATTAAAGGCGATGCTTGGCGACCATATCTGAGGGGTAGGGAAAGCGGCTGCGTAGAGGACGGTGAATCCGTCAATCTCACCGGACACCATTCATGCACTCTTTTGCGCTTAATCGCCGTACACTCATCCGTTCGGCCGCCTTGGGGGGCGGGGGCCTCGCGCTTTCGGCAGTGCTCCCGGCCTGGGCGCGCAGCGGAACCTCTGGTCTTGGAGCCCCGATGGCCGCGGTGTCCGGGGAGCAAATCGCACTATCCATCGGTCATGCCTCGCTCAGGGTCGGTGGACGTGACGGGCATGCCATCGGCATCAATGGTGCGACACCTGGCCCGGTCATCCGGTTAAAGGAGGGTCAAAAGGTTCGCCTCGCAGTGAACAACACACTGAACGAGGAAACCTCGGTCCATTGGCACGGGCTGCTCGTGCCCTTCCAGATGGACGGCGTGCCGGGAGTGAGCTTTCCCGGGATCAAGGCCGGCCAGACCTTCGTGTACGAGTTTCCCGTCAAGCAGTCTGGCACCTATTGGTATCACAGCCACTCCGGCATGCAGGAAGCGATGGGCATGTATGGCGCGATCGTCATCGATCCCGCCGAGCCCGATCCGGTGGCCTATGACCGCGAACATGTAATCATGCTCGCCGACTGGAGCTTCATGCATCCGCACACCCAGTTGCGGAAGTTGAAGGCCCAGCCCGGTTATTTCAACATGCAAAAGCAGACCCTTTCAGGATTGCTCGCGGGCAAGGACCAGTCCGCTTCCGAACGCCGTATGTGGGCCAAGATGCGAATGGACCCGACAGACATTTCGGATGTCACCGGCGCAACCTATCATTTCATGATCAACGGGCATGACACCGCTGCGAACTGGACCGGACTGTTCGCCCCCGGCGAACGCGTGCGCCTGCGCATCATCAATGCCGCCGCCATGACCAATTTCAATGTCCGGATTCCGGGCCTTGCGATGACGGTGGTTGCCGCCGATGGGCAGAACGTGCAGCCAGTCGAGACCGACGAGTTCCAGATCGGCATCGCCGAGACCTATGACGTCATAGTCGAGCCCAGGGGTGATGAGGCTTATGGCTTCATCGCCGAAGCCATCGACCGCTCCGGTCAGGTGCGCGCCACGCTTGCTCCGCGCCTCGGCATGGTCGCGCCGATCCCGGCGATCCGCGAACGCCCGCTGCTGTCCATGAAAGACATGGGCATGGGCGATATGGCGGCACCCGGTGCCGATGCCAGTGCAGCTGATCACGCAGCAATGGGCCACGCCATGCCCGAGATGGATCACGGCTCGATGAAGATGCGCGATCCCTCGGTTGCGCCGCAGGTCAAACTGGGGCCAGGCGTCGCGACGCTTTCGCCAATGCCGATGGACCGCACGGGCGAACGCCCGACGGGCCTCGAGAAAGTCGATCACCGGGTGCTGGTCTATCGTGACCTCAAATCGCTGACTCCCAATCCCGACACACGCACGCCGTCACGAGAGATCGATATCCATCTGACCGCCAACATGGAGCGCTACATGTGGTCCTTCGATGGCGTAAAGTTCAGCGAGAACACCGAGCCAATCGCGTTCCGCCACATGGAGCGGGTGCGCGTCAATCTCATCAACGACACCATGATGCCGCATCCAATTCACCTGCACGGTCATTTCTTCGAACTGGTCACTGGTAATCCGGGCCATCATCCGCTGAAGCACACGGTCAATGTCCTGCCGGGCGGTAAGGTCTCGTTCGACCTGACGGCCGATGAACTCGGCGACTGGGCGTTCCACTGTCACATGTTGCTGCACATGATGTCGGGGATGTTCCGGGTCGTGACCGTGCGCCATGAGGAGGACGCGGCATGAAGGCGACCATTCTCATCAGCGCTGCTGTCTTGCTGGCGACGCCCGGCTTTGCGGGGGCTCAATCCACCATGCCAGGCATGGAAATGAAGGATGCGGCCGGCACAGTTGCTCGAGGCGAGGCCCCGCCGGCTGCAATGGACCATTCCGGCCATAGTCAGCCCGAAGCTGCCGTTCCCGCGCCCGTTGCAGTCGCCCCCCATGCCGGACACGCTGCCGAGCCTAAGCCAGCCGGTCCGCCACGGCCTGAAGCCATCGATCACTCCGGCCATGATATGAATGCCATGGCGGGCATGTCCGAGGGTGATCCGGCTATCGGAACTGCTCCCGCCCCTGCGCCGCCAGGCGACCATGCCGCGGATACCGTGTTCGATCCCGCTGAGATGGCGCGCGCACGCGAAGCCCTGCGGCGAGAGAATGGAGCCTTCAGCGGGTCGATGGTGCTCTTCGATCTCGCCGAATTCCAGGCGCGCAAGGGCAGGGATGGTTATCGCTGGGCAGGCGAGGCCTGGTTCGGCGGTGACGTCGATCGCCTCCTGATCAAAACGGAGGGCGAAGGCGTATTCGGCGAGCCGATCGAGGATCTGGAAATCCAGGCACTCTATTCACGTGCCATCTCGCCGTTCTGGAATGCGCATGTCGGCTTGCGGCATGATATAGCACCCAATCCCTCGCGGACTTATGCCGTTGTCGGCGTCGAAGGGATCGCGCCGTACTGGTTTCATTTGACGGGGCAGATGTTCCTCTCCGACAAGGGTGACATCCGGGCTCGCCTTGAGGGAAGTTACGATGAGCGGATCACCCAGCGCCTGATCTTCCAGCCTCGCGCGGAACTCAATTTCTCTGCTCAGGACATGCCCGCGATCGGGGTCGGATCAGGACTCACCGACTTCGAACTGGGTGCGCGCTTGCGCTATGAGATTCGACGTGAGCTCGCGCCCTATGTTGGCGTGGAATGGAGCCGGAAGGCGGGGGACACCGCGCGGTTGGCACGGTTCGCAGGAGAAGTCCCGGATGTGGTCAGTTTTGTCGCTGGCGTCAGAGTCTGGTTCTGATGGCAATGCACCAAGACTTTGGCTGGACCGACGGGTCGCAACGGAGCAGGACTTGATCCTATGAAATCGGTCGTCGCTCTCATTATTGCGCTAGCATTGGCGTTCGGCGCAGGACCGCTTTGCGCCGCCCCGGCAGCGGCTTCGATGCAGGCCGCTAACATGGAATGTGGCGACATGCCTGGACGCGGCGACCGCTCACATCATCATGGCGCACCGGACGTGGCGCGGGTCTGTCATGCGTGCCTCTTTGCTGCGCCTGCCACCGACACCAATCTGAATGCCATACGATGGGACTGGATCGGCCCGGAGATCCGGGCGCCCAGAAGCCTGTCCGGATTGAAGCGAGAGCCACCGACACCGCCCCCGCGTCAGCCGGTTTCCTGATCCCTTTCAATCTTATCTGGAGAATACACATGAAATCCAAGTATCTGCTGGGCGTCCTCGCGCTCTCGCTTTCCACTGCCGCGTTTGCAGCCGAGCCTGCACCGACGCCAGAAAAGCCGTGCTGTTGCTGCAAGAAGGACGAACACGGCCAGATGGCTTGCTGCAAGGAGCATGGCGAGCAGGCTGGTGAGCATGCTGGTCACGACATGAGCGGCATGGATCACAAGTAAGCAATGGTGCGCGGAGGATGCTCAGCCACCCTCCGCGCATTGCCATGTGACTACCGGCCAAAGCGGATTTTGGCTGTAGTTGACGCTGTTGCGATTCAGCGCGACCCGCGAATGAGGAGATTACACATGCGAAAGCTGGTCCTGGCACTGGCGTTGTTTTCGACCCCCGCACTCGCGGCAGGCGACATCCTGATGCATCGCGATCCGGGATGTGGGTGCTGCGAACAATGGGCGGCCCGGGTCCGCCAGGCCTTCGGCAGAAATGTGCGGATCGTCGATGACGCGAACCGTGCTGCGTTCCAGCGGCAGGTGGGTCTTCCCGCAAACCTGGCGTCATGTCACACTGCGATTGTCGACGGGATCGCCTTTGAGGGACACGTTCCGATTGTTGACATGCGCCGCGTGCTGGCGAACCGCCCGAAAGGTGTTCGCGGGCTCGCGGTCGCAGGCATGCCGATCGGTTCGCCAGGCATGGAGGTGTCTGGCGTTCGCCCACAGCGGTATAACGTCATAGCCTTCGGGGCCGCGCGCACTAGCGTATACGCGCAGCATTAGTCGCCGCATTGATCGGTTGCGGCGCTCATTCACCCGCGGCCTGGTCCCCACAGGATCAATCCCGCTCCGGTAAGGCAGATCAGCCCGCCCAGTATATCCCAGCGATCTGGCGCTACACCCTCGATGACTTTGAGCCAGCCAAGCGAAGCGACAATGTAGATGCCGCCATAGGCGGCAAAGGCTCGCCCGGCGGCTTCCGCTTCTACCTTGGTCAGGGCGTAGGCAAAAACGATCAGCGACAGGATGCCGGCGGCCAGCCAGGACGGCGAGCGATCGAGCCGGAGGACTGCCCAGAAGGCAAAGCAACCAGCGATCTCGGCGATGGCTGCGAGGATGTACCACGCAAATGTTGGGAGAGGCGCTGTCACAGCCGGATATCCCAACGAGCGAGTAGCGCCGCCATGCCGACGTAAAGGGCGATGGTAAGTACGCAGCCAGCCGCGAGTGCGGGCCAGAACGCAAAGCCGCGCTTCAGCAGAACCGGGATCAGCAGGAACATCGGCAGGCTCGGAAGAACGTACCAGAATGTAGCCTGCGCATAGGTGGCCATGCGCGCGGTGTCGCCGGTGTCTCGCCAGAGCCAGATCATGCTGAGCAACGCGACGAGCGGGAGTGATGCCAGCAAGGCGCCAAGTCCGGCGCTTCGGCGCGCGACTTCGGAAACCACCACAATGATAATCGCCGAGATTGCGGTTTTGACGACCAGATAGATCATTCGTGGTCTCCGTTGCACATGGTATGATCCCCCAGTGCCTCGATCACGCGGCAATCGGCGGCCAGTCCGCCCCGGCAGCGACCGATAATGCGCGATAGTTCGTCGCGTAGGGTAACGAGTTGGCCGATCTTTTCTTCGACCTGCGCCAGATGCCGGGTGGCGATCCGGTCGGCCTCGGAACACTCGCGCTCGGGATGGTCGGCCAGATCAAGCAGCGAGCGAACTTCCTCGATGGTGAAGCCAAGCTCACGCGAATGTCGGACGAAGGCGAGCCGCGTGCGATGCGCTTCGCCATAGGAGCGATAATTTCCTGCAGTTCGCGCCGGCTTGGGCAGCAGCCTGATCCGCTCATAATAGCGGATAGTCTCGATGTTGGTGCCGGTTGCTTTCGACAGCTCGCCGATTTTCATCGCTTGACCCTGTAGTTGCTACAGGGTGCATATAGAGGGCCGACTCGAACGAACCAAGGAGTTTAGGCCATGGCGGACAGTTGCTGCGCCAGTTCTTGCAGTGACGACACCGCGCGCAATGATCCTGCGTGGCGAAGGGCGTTGTGGATCGCGCTCGTCGTCAATGGCGTGATGTTTTTCGTCGAGATCATCGCGGGTGCCGCATCGGGATCGCGCTCGCTACAGGCTGACGCGCTCGATTTTCTGGGTGATGCCGCAAACTACGCGATCAGCCTTGGCGTTGCCGGCATGGCGCTTGTCTGGCGGGCGCGGACCGCGCTGGTCAAAGGGCTGACCATTCTGGCGTTTGCTGTTGGGGTGATGGTCTCGGCGGTCTGGGGCCTTGTTGCTGGAACCCAGCCCGATCCCTGGGCGATGACAGGCATCGGCGCTCTCGCGCTGGTGACGAACATCTCGGTGGCGCTGATGCTCTATCGTTTCCGGTCGGGTGACGCCAACATGCGATCGGTCTGGGTCTGCTCGCGCAACGATGCGATCAACAACCTGCTGGTGATTGGGGCAGGCTTCGTGGTGCTGTGGACGGGTAGCGGCCTACCCGACCTCGTCGTCGCGCTCATCATGGCGCTTCTCGGGCTTCAAGGTGGATGGCAGGTGGTTCGGCAGGCTCGATATGAACTTGCGGCGAGAGGGGCTCCGGCATGAAGCAGCTCGAAACCGCATATTGGGCGGAGATCGATGCCTTCCGGCAAGCGAGGGCTGGCCAGGATGCGGCCGATGCCTGGCACTATCTGGAACGCGCGCATATCCTTTCTCAACAGATCCTGCGGCTCCACCTCCATGCCCATGCCGTCATGCTGATCTTTGCCATTTCCCGGCGCGAATGGCGCGAAGCGCGCGGACAAGTTCTGCGTCTGATGCTTGCGCCCCTCGGCGCGCTACTGGGCCGCATTCCACTGGGGAACACTGGTCGAGCATCGGTCAGCGCCTTCGTCCCCATGCCGATCCCGGAGGAGCTTCGGCATGTTCTGGGCCAGGACCAGCGCAAGTGATGCGTTTGCTGCGGCACTATTGCTCTGCTAGGCGGGCACGATGAGGGGCATCGTTCTCCAGTTCCTGATTCTGTTCTCGGTGCTTTGCGCCAGTCTTCATGCGCCTTCCGCGGCCCATGGGGACCATGATGATCATGGTCAGGCCACAGTTCTTGTGGCTGATGCGCATCATGCTGACGCACACGAGGATTACTCGGACGATTCCTCCTCAGATCCGTCGCAGGAACTCTACCATCATCACCATTGCCCCGCTGCGTTGATGGTCGAATGCGGACCCAATGCTGACAGACCCCATGCGAGCCGCGACATGCTCCGCCCGGGCGAGGTCACAGCTCTCCTGTCACGAGCATCGGCACCACCGATTGAGCCCCCGCTAGCCTGAAACCTGTCACTTCGGCGGGCGCCTCACTTCGCCCGCGATTGCCAAGCGTTTCTGGAGTTTTCCCATGTCATTGACATTGCGCGCCGGCCTGTTGGCCGGATTGGCGCTGGCCTTGCCCATTGCGGCAAGCGCAGAACCCGTAAGTCTGGAGGAGGCCGTCCGCCGCGCCATTGCGGCGTCGCCCGCGATCCAGGCCCAGGAGGCTGGCATCCGGTCGGCAAGGGCGGGGCGCGGCCAGGCTGATGTCCGTCCCAATCCGGTCCTGTCGGTCGAGGCCGAGAACATCGCAGGCACCGGCGCTTACGATGTCTATCGGCAGGCCGAGACGACCGTCACTTACGCGCAGACCATCGAACGCGGCGGCAAGCGCGATGCGCGTATCGCCTATGCCGAGCGTGACATCGGTGTCGCCGAGGCATCGTCGCGCCTTGCCCGGCTCGATCTTGCCGAGGCGGTGCAACGCACCTTCATCGATCTTCAGATCGCAGAGGAAGTTGTCTGGCTGGCCGAACGACGCCTCGAAACCGAGCGCGCCATGCAGACCGAAGCCCTACGCCGGGTCCGTGGCTACAAAGATCCGCTCTTCGTCGAAACCCGCGCCGAAGCCCGTGTTGCCCAAGCACGGCTTGCGCTCGACGAGGCCCGGTCCCGTCGCAATGCCGCTCGCGCGAGGCTGGCCTCGTTTTGGGGCGGCAAGCCGGAAGACGTCGAGGTGCCGCGCGGGATCGAGAAGCCTGACGATCACCTGCACCAGTTGGCCGAGGCCGACAGTGCGCTTGCATCTGCCACGGTGGAACGGGCGCAAGCGGCCGTCGTGGTCGAACAGACGCGCGGCGTGCAGGACTACACGGTGAGCGGCGGTGTGCGGCATCTGCGCGAGACGGGTGATGTCGCACTGGTGGCCGGGGTCTCGATCCCGCTGGGCCGTTTCGACCGCAATCGGGGCAACATCGAGCGCGCGCAGGCCGAACGGCAACGGATCGAACTGCTGGCCGAAGCGGCCCGCCTCGACCGCCTGCGCCAGTTGGCCTCGCTCAGGGCTGAGGCAGAAGCCGCCCGGATGCGCGCCGACGGGATCATGCAGGATGTCTATCCCAAGGCCGTCCGCACGCTCCAGCAGGTCCGCGAAGGCTACAATCGCGGCGGTTTCCGTTTCAGCGATGTGCAGGACGGTGCCGACGCCATCATCGAGGTTCAGTCGCAATGGGTAGAAGCGATGACCCGTTACCGCGACATCCTGTCCCAGATCGACCGGCTGACAGGACGTTTCGACGTCGTCGCCAGGGAGGAAGTGCAATGAAGAACATCCGTCTTACCGCCGCCATTGCGGCGCTCGCTCTTGCCCTCCCGCTTGCCGCCTGTGGTTCCGATCCGGCACCCGCGGAACATGGCGAGGAGGGGGTCGAAGCCGAGAAAGGCCCCAACGGCGGGCGTCTCCTGAAGGATGGCGATTTTGCCGTTGAGGTCACAGTGTTCGAAACCGGGCAGGAACCGCAGTTCAGGGTCTATGCCACGCGCGGCGGTGAACCGATCGATCCGGGGGCCGTGCAACTGACCATGACACTCCGGCGACTGGGAGGCGAGGTGAACACTTTCGCCTTCAAGCCCGAAGGCAAGTTCCTTGCCGGACAGGGTGTGGTCGAGGAACCCCACAGCTTCGACGTCGAGGTGGTCGCGGTCGAAAACGGCAAGCGGCACGTCTGGAAATATGCCAGCCCGGAAGGCCGCACCCATATTACAGCTGAGGCGGCCAAGGCGGGCGGCATCGAGATAATGACCGCAGGTCCGGCGTTGATCGGCGAGACACGCGAACTGTTTGGCACAGTCGCACTCGACCCATCGGCGCGTTCGGAAATCCGTGGTCAGTTTCCGGGCCGCGTGGTCAGCGTGACCAAGGGCGTGGGCGACTATGTGCAGCGGGGGCAGTTGCTGGCGCGGATCGAGTCGAGCGAGAGCCTGCAAGTCTACCCCGTCTATGCGACCGTCAGCGGCGTAGTCGCCGAGCGTAACAGCAACCCCGGCAATGTGACCGGCGACCGCGCGCTCTATGTCATTACCGACCCGGCCCAGACCTCGGTCATCTTCAACATCTTCCCGAAGGACCTGGCGGTGATCCAGCCCGGCATGCGGGTGGAGATCGAAGCCATGGACGGCACGCCCGTCGCGGCCAGCCAATTGGGCGGCTACCTGCCCGAAGGCAATGCCGAGGCCGGAACGGCGCTGGTCCGAACCTCTGTCCCCAATCGGACAGGGCGGCTGCGCCCTGGCATGACCCTGCGAGGCAAGGTGGTGGTGAATGCGGTCACCGTGCCGCTGGCCGTGCGCACGGAGGCCATCCAGCCGTTCCGCGACTTCAAGGTCGTTTTTGCCAACTTCGGCCAGGACTACGAAGTTCGCATGCTTGAGCTGGGGCGATCATCGCCCGAGTGGACCGAAGTGCTGAGTGGCATCGAGCCGGGCACGCCTTATGCCGCCAAGGGCTCCTTCCTCATCCGCGCCGACATCGAGAAGTCGGGCGCGAGCCACGACCATTGAGCGGGAGGCGACAGACCATGCTTGCCCGCATCATCGGCTTTTCGATCCGCCAGCGCTGGTTCGTGCTGGCGGTTGTCGCCCTTTTATGTGCCATCGGCGTGTGGAGCGCGACGAGGCTGCCCATCGACGCCGTGCCCGACATCACAAACGTCCAGGTCCAGATCAATACCGAGGCTGAAGGCTATTCTCCGCTCGAATCCGAGCAGCGTATCACCTTTCCCATCGAGACGGCGATCGCCGGCGTTCCCGGCCTTGCCTACACGCGCTCGATCTCGCGCTATGGCCTCAGCCAGGTGACTGTGGTTTTCGAGGACGGCACCGATACCTATTTTGCCCGCCAGCAAGTCAACGAGCGGTTGCAAGCGGTCAGGTCGCAGCTGCCGGCCGGGATCGAACCAGAAATGGGCCCGATCGCCACCGGACTCGGTGAAATCTTCATGTTCGCGATCGAACCAAAGCCCGGCGCCACCAAACCCGATGGCAGTTCCTGGACGGCAACCGATCTCAGGACCCTATCCGATTGGGTGGTGCGGCCGCAGATGCGCACCATTCCCGGCGTGGCCGAGGTGAACACCATCGGCGGCTACGAACGACAATACCATGTCACGCCCAACCCGGCGCAGCTGGCCGCGCTCAATCTGTCGCTGAACGATCTTGTCGAGGCGCTGGAACGCAACAACGCCAATCGCGGCGCGGGCTATGTCGAGCGCGGCGGCGAGCAGATACTGATCCGCGTTCCCGGGCAGGCGGCCAACGAAGCGGACCTCTCGCAGATCCTCGTTGCGACACGCGGCGGCGTGCCGATCCGCGTCGGCGACGTGGCCGAAGTCGTGATCGGTTCCGAACTGCGCACCGGTGCCGCAACCGAAAATGCCAAGGAGATCGTGCTCGGAACGATCTTCATGCGGACTGGCGAAAACCCCCGGATCGTTGCCCAGGCTGCAGCGGAGAAGCTCAAGCAGGCGACGGCCTCACTGCCCGCAGGCGTGGTGGCGCACCCGCTCTATGACCGTACCGAACTGGTCGACCGCACGATCGCGACTGTCGAGAAGAACCTCGCCGAGGGTGCATTGCTCGTGATCGTGGTCCTGTTCCTGCTGCTCGGCAATTTCCGTGCGGCGCTGATCACGGCGGCGGTGATCCCGATCGCCATGCTCATGACGTTGACCGGCATGCTGGCGACCCGAACCTCTGCCAACCTGATGAGCCTGGGTGCGCTCGACTTCGGCCTGATCGTCGATGGTGCGGTCATCATCGTCGAAAACTGCCTGAGGCGTTTGGGCGAAGCCCAGCATCGAATGGGCCGCTTGCTCGATCGCGACGAGCGGTTCGGCCTCGTGGCCAAGGCGAGCGCCGAAGTCATCCGCCCCTCGATCTTCGGCATCGTTATCATCACTGCGGTCTATCTGCCGATCTTTGCGCTTGAAGGCATCGAGGGCAAAACCTTCCATCCCATGGCGATCACCGTCGTACTGGCCCTGACGGCCGCACTTATCCTGTCTCTCACGCTCGTGCCTGCTGCCGTTGCCCTGTTCGTCACCGGCAAGGTGGAGGAAAAGGAAAACCGCGTCATGCGCTGGATGAGCGAGCGGTACGCGCCGCTCCTCGACAAGGCCTTGGCTCGGCCGAAGATCGCTGTTGCCTTCGCTGTCCTGCTTGTCACCCTGAGCGCTGCGGGAGCAACACGGCTAGGGTCGGAGTTCATTCCCAATCTTGATGAAGGCGACATCGCGATGCACGCGCTGCGTATTCCGGGCACCAGCTTGGGCCAGGCAGTGCAGATGCAGGAGTCACTGGAGAAACGCATCCGGCAGTTCCCCGAGGTGGAGCGCGTCTTTGCGAAGATCGGTACTGCTGATGTCGCAACGGACCCCATGCCGCCCTCCGTTGCGGACAATTTCATCATGCTCAAGGACAGGAGCGAATGGCCCGACCCGCGAAAGCCGCGTGACCAGCTTGTGGCCGAACTGAACAAGGCGGTGTCGGAGATTCCTGGGAACAACTACGAGTTCACTCAGCCCGTGCAGATGCGCATGAACGAGTTGATCGCAGGCGTGCGCGCCGATGTGGCGATCAAGCTGTTCGGCGACGACTTGGAACAACTGCTCAAGAGCGGCGACGCCATCAACGATGTGGCGGCGTCCATCCCCGGGGCTGAGGATGTGAAGCTTGAGCAGGTCACAGGCCTGCCGATGCTCTCGGTCACGCCCCGCCGTGATGTGCTCGCACGCTACGGTATCAGCATGGCCGACGTTCAGGATGCCGTGGCCACGGCAACCGGCGGCCGCAAGGCCGGCGAGGTATTCGAGGGCGACCGGCGCTTTGCCGTCGTGGTGCGGCTCCCCGAAGCATTGCGGACCGACCTGTCGACACTCGGAAACCTGCCCATCCGCCTGGCCGCCGGCGGTACAGTGCCCCTGTCGCAACTGGCTGACATATCCCTCGCGGCCGGCCCCAATCAGATCAGCCGCGAGAACGGCAAGCGCCGCGCCGTCATAACCGCCAACGTGCGCGGCCGGGATCTGGGCTCGTTCATCACGGAACTTCGCGAGAAGGTTGGCGCTGAAGTCGAACTGCCGACCGGATACTACGTTGAATACGGCGGTACGTTCGAACAGCTCCAGTCGGCCAAGACAAGGCTGCAGATCGTCGTGCCGCTCGTGCTGCTGCTGATCTTCGGGCTGCTGTTCACCCTGTTCGGATCGACCAAGGACGCGGCTATCGTCTTCTCGGGCGTGCCGCTGGCATTGACCGGCGGGGTGGCGGCCCTGGCATTGCGCGGTATCCCGATGTCGATTTCCGCAGGTATCGGGTTCATCGCGCTATCCGGGGTCGCCGTGCTCAATGGAGTCGTCATGCTGTCCTTCATCCGCGACCTGCGCGAACGCGGATCGGGAGTGCTAGAGGCGGTGCGTGAAGGCGCGCTGACACGCCTGCGACCGGTGATGATGACCGCTCTCGTGGCATCGCTCGGCTTCGTGCCAATGGCGCTGAACGTCGGCGCCGGTTCCGAAGTGCAGAGACCGCTCGCAACGGTTGTTATCGGCGGGATCATTTCCTCGACGATCCTCACTTTGCTGGTTCTTCCAGCGCTCTATGCGCTGGTCCATCGCAAAAAGGACGAAGAAAGTCTCACGGACATGGGGCCAATGGAGCCTCAACCGGCCAGCGGGGGATGACGCACGGCATCAAGGTGCTGACGATGGACAAGCAGACGACTGCATTCGTGTGCAGTTTGACAGCAGTTCTTGTTGGTACTGAAGCGCACACTCGATGAAACGCCAATCATTTACCGCGCGTGCGGCCAGTCGATTGGCGCAGCAAGATGGCCATCGGGTGTGATAGGCTGATTTGGCCGGGCTGCTGAATTTGAGAGGATCAACGATGACGTACTATATGGCCGCCAAGCTTCAGGTTCCGTTCGATGACGCCATTGCGCGCACCGAAGCCGCCCTAAAAACCGAAGGGTTTGGTGTCATCAGCCGGATCGATATCCAGCAGACACTCAAGTCGAAGATCGACGTCGATTTCCGGCCTTACACGATTCTTGGGGCGTGCAATCCAGGCCTGGCCCATGAGGCGCTGCAGGTGGAAGACAAGGTCGGGCTGATGCTGCCCTGTAATGTCATTGTCCAACAGTCCGACTCCGGTGAGGTTGAAATTGCCGCTATTGACCCGGTAGCTTCCATGCAGGCAATCGCTAATCCAGAATTGACGAAGGCTGCGCAAGTGGTTCGCGACAAGCTTTCGCGGGTTATCGGATTGTTGGGTTAAGGCGCATTTGAATGAGGTCTCTGGCCGATGCCAGAGACGTTGCCGCCGTCAGCCCAGCTTCTCGTGTACGAAGGCCGTATTTAACACCAGATTCTATGGGGGAAGGGCCTGCCGTACCCAGGTGACAATGGCGGTAGCTGGCATCGCGCCAGCCTGACGGGCAACCTCACGCCCTTCTGAATACAGGATCAGGGTCGGGATCGAACGAATACTATAGCGGGCAGCAACGGCCTGTTCGGCTTCCGTATCCAGCTTGCCAAGACGCACGTTGGGTTCGAGCTGGCTAGCGGCCGCAGCGAAGGCGGGAGCCATCTGTTGACATGGCCCGCACCAGGACGCCCAGAAGTCGACAAGCAGCGGGATGTCGCTTTTGGCAGCGTGCGCATCGAAATTGGCCGCGGTGAGCGTGACGGGCTGCTTATGAAAGAGCACTGAACCGCACCGGCCGCACTTTCCACCTGCAGGTAGCCTATCTTTCGGAACCCGGTTTGCCGTCGAGCAAGATGGGCAAATGATGATCATCGTATCTGGATCTGACATTCGGTCACCTCGATCCGCTGAGATGGGACCGCCGATCTCAAATTTAAGTGCACGCCCGCCGCCATTGGCAATGCCGATTCGCGTCAGCCCTTAGCAATGGGGCGAGAGACTTTGGCGGCCAAGCAACCAGCGCAGCGGCCCGTTTGCACTTTCGCGCGAATAAATCAGCTTCGAGGGACCTGCTACCTAGGAAGCTACCTAGCTGAGCAGGGTGACAAAATCCCCGAGATGGTTGTTGCTTTAACTATCTGAATTATGGTGGAAATTTGGTGGACGCACTAGGGCTCGAACCTAGGACCCGCTGATTAAGAGTCAGCTGCTCTACCAACTGAGCTATGCGTCCATTCCGGGGTTTCGCGAGGCCGTTGGTAGCGGCGCCGCCCGTTCGGAGGCGCGCCTTTAGCCTCCCGTTTCGCGGCTTGTAAAGCCCCAATTTCAAAAAAATCACCAGTGGCTCGTCGCCAGGCTTTCGCGGTCGATCGACATCAGGATGCCGAGGCAGATCATGAAGGTCATCACCGCCGTGCCGCCGAAGCTGATCATCGGCAGCGGCACGCCCACTACCGGCGCAAGGCCCATCACCATTGCCATGTTGATCGCGACATAGAGGAAGATTGTTCCTGCCAGCCCTGCAGCGGTCAGGCGTCCGAACCGGGTCCTGGCGCGCAGGCCGACGCCGATCGCCCACCAGATCAGCGCTCCGAACGCCAGGATCAGCAGCACGCCGCCCACCAGGCCCCATTCTTCCATCATCGTCGCCAGCGCGAAATCGGTCTGGCCTTCGGGAAGATAATCGAGATGGCTTTGCGTGCCGTGCAGGAAGCCCTTGCCGAACACGCCGCCCGATCCGATCGCGATCTTCGACTGGGTGATGTGATAGCCGGTGCCCAGCGGGTCGCGCTCGGGATCGAGGAAGATCAGCACGCGGTTGCGCTGATAGTCGTGGAGCAGGAAATTGACTGCCAGCGGCGCGGCGATCGCCGCCGCCAGGCCGCCGCCGATGAACAGGCGCAGCGGCACGCCCGCCAGAAACACCACCATCGCGCCGCACCCGCTGATCATCAGCGCGGTGCCGAGATCGGGCTGCTTCATCACCAGCAGCGCGGGCACGCCGATCAGCACCGCGGCAGGCCACACCGCAACGAATTTCCGGATCTCGCTCGCCGGCAGCATTTCATAAAAACGGGCGAGCGCCAGCACGATCATCGGCTTCATCAGCTCCGATGGCTGAAGCTGGAAACCGCCCAGGCTGATCCAGCGCTGGCTGCCGCCGGCGATCTTGCCCAGCGCTTCCACCCCCACCAGCATCACCACCAGCGTGATATAGATGGGGAAGGCAGAATTGGCCCAGAACCGCTCGGGCAGCCGTGACATGACGATCGCGCCGGCCATGAAGATGGCGAACTTGATTCCCTGGTTGAATGCCCAGGGCTGCACATGGCCCCCGGCGGCCGAATAGAGCACCACTAGGCCGAAGGCGGCGATGCCGGTCACGAGGAACAGGACGCGCCAGGGCAGTTGTGCAAGCTGGCGGGGGACGATGCCGTCGCCGGGGCGTGCCATCAGTCGCCGTCCTGGCTGCCGCCGGGGGCGACATCGCCCACCGTGGTGTTGGCGGTGGCGTTCGCGGCTTCGGAGGCGAGCGTCGAGGCTGCCTCTTCGGTATCTTCGGGTGCCGGCGGGGGCGGGGCAGCCTGGGCGGCGCGGAAGGCCTCGGCCTCCGCCTTCATCCGGGTGGTATAGTCGCCACCCCAACTCGGCTCCACTTCGGCGAGCGTAGCCATCGCCCGGTCGCGGTCGAACAGATAGGTCATGATGTCGCGGCCGATGAGCGGCGCGTCGAGATCGCGAACGGTATGGCCGTTATGTTCGAGCACGATCGCCGCCGCATATTTGGGGTTGTCGGCAGGGGCGAAGCACACCAGCAGCGCGTGGTCGCGCAGCTTGAAGGGCAGGGCGGCGTTCTTGAGCACGCCCACCTTGCGCTCGGCCATGGTGATGCGCCGCACCTGCGCGGTGCCGGTCTTGGCGGCCAGCGACACGCCCGGCACGACCATCCGTGCAGCGCCGCCGGTACCGCCGGCATTGACCACGCCGTACATCGCCTCGCGGATGATCGCGAGCTGCTCCGGCGTCACCGGCAGCGGCTGGGCCGGCTGGATCGGGTCGCTGGCGATCAGCCGCGGTACCAGCACCTTGCCGGAGGCGAGGCGGCTCGCCATCACCGCCAGCTGGAGCGGGTTGGCGAGCACATACCCCTGGCCGATCGAGGCGTTGAGCGAGTCGGCCACCGTCCAGGGATGCTTGTACTTGTGCAGCTTCCAGGCGCTGTCGGGCACGGTGCCATACCGCTGGGTGGTAAAGGGCAGGTCGAACTTCTGGCCCAGGCCGAGCTGTCGCGCGAGTGGTGCGACCTTGTCGTAACCGATGCGGCGCACCATTTCGTAGAAATAGATGTCGCAGCTCTGCATGATCGCATTCTTCAGGTCGAGCGCGCCATGGCCGTGCTTCTTGTGGCAGTGGAACACGCCATTGCCGACCCGCAGCGCGCCGGTGCAGACGACGCGGTCGTGCGGATCGACCCCGGCCTGCATCAGTGCCAGCCCGTTCATCGGCTTTACCGTCGAACCTGGCGGGTACAGGCCCTGCAGCGCCTTGTTCATCAAGGGGACGTGATCGTTCTCCGACAGCATCTTCCATTCGCTCTGGGTGATGCCGTCGGAAAAGCTGTTGGGGTCATAGGCCGGCATCGACACCATCGCCATGATGTCGCCGGTCACCACGTCGATAACGATCGCCGAGCCGGAATTGGTGCCCAGCCGCCGCGCGGCATATTCCTGCAGGCCGGCATCGATGGTCAGCCGGATATTTTCGCCCGGCTGGTCGGCGCGCGTTTCCAGCTCCCGCACCGGCTTGCCGTGCGCCGTGACTTCGACGCGTTTGGCACCGGGCTTGCCGCGCAGCCGGTGTTCCAGCGTCTTTTCCAGCCCGTCCTTGCCCAGTTTGAAGCCGGGGGTGACGAGCAGCTGGTCCTTCTCCTGCTTGAACTGTTCGGAAGAGGCCGCGCCGACATAGCCGATCAGATGACCGACGCCGGCGCCCAGCGGATAGTTGCGGGCATAGCCCCGCGCCGGCGCTACCCCCGGTAGTTCCGGCTGACGGACGAGCACCGCGGCAAAGCGGTCCCAGTCGAGATTCTCCATCACCTGTACCGGGCGGAAGCCGTTGGAGCGGCCAAGATCGGTATCGATCCGCTGGAGGTCTTCGGGCGTCAGCCGCAACAAATGGGTGAGCGTGCCGAGCAGCTTATCCTTGTCCTGGATGCGATCCGGAATCAGGTCGACGCGAAAGTCGGTGCGGTTATTGGCCAGCGGCTTGCCGTTGCGATCGAGCAGCCAGCCGCGCCGTGGCGGAATCAGCGTCATGTTGACGCGGTTGCTCTCCGCCATCAGCTTGTAGCGTTCGTTTTCGAACACGGACAGCCAGGTCATCCGCCCGGCGAGCACCATGCCGATGGCGCCCTGCGCCGCGCCGAGCACCATGGCCCGGCGCGAGAAGCTGTAGGTCTGCGTGGCGTCGGTGATGCGCGCCATCGTTCAGGGCTTCCTGACGTCGCGGTCCAGCCATGCGGCCAGCCGCGAGGCCATAGGGAACAAGGCAGCCGAGGCTGCAATCTGCAGCAGCATGGCGGTATCGACATTCGCCCCGAACGGCGTGGTGAGGAAGCGGCCGGCGATCAGCGCGAACGCCATGCCGCCGGTTGCGATCAGCCAGTTCTGCCAGAAATCACGCCACACGAGGCGAGTCTCTATCACATCGATCATCACGAAGCATGCCGCCCATAGCATCATCGCCGAGCCGAGCGGCTGCCCGCTGACCAGATCGTCGAACAAGCCGAGCGGCACGGCAGCCCATACGGCGATCGCGTCGCCCCGCAGCAGGCGCCAGGCGAGCAGCATCATCAGTCCGCACGGCGGCAGAAACGGCACTACCGACACGATCGGGATCAGCACCATCAGCGACCCGAGCATCACCGAGAGCGGCGCAAGCCAGCGCGCCCTTGGCCGGGGCTGAGTCTCGCCAAGTGGGGCGAGGTCGAGGGCCATCACTTCTTCGCCTTGCGCCCGGTCGGCGTTGGCGTTGGCGTCGGCGTGGGGGCAGGGGCCGGCTCCGGCAGGAACAGGCGCAGCACCGTCACGAAGTCCGGCGTGTCTGGGTTGGCGTCGGGCTGGGCAATGGCGAAGTCGCGCCCGGCGTGCCGGACATGACCGACCGGAATGTTCGGCGGAAAGACGCCGCCAGTCCCCGACGTGACGAAGGCGTCGCCGTTGCGGAATATCAACTGGGAGACATTGGCGGAGCGGATATCGAGCGTGCCGTCGCCCCGCCCGGTGGCGATCGCGGGCATGCCGTCGCTCACGCGCTGGACGGGGATGACGCTTTCGGCATCGGTGATCAGCAGGACGCGGGCGGTATTGGGGCCGGTTTCGAGAACCTGGCCGATCAGGCCTGCGGCTTCGAGCACGGGCTGGCCCTTTTCGACATGCTGCCACGACCCGGCATTGAGCGTCGCATAGCGGCGCGTACTCGAAATCGAGGAATTGACCAGCCGTGCGACGACCACTGTATCGGTCGCCCCTTCGCGCAGCTTGAGCAGGGCGCGCAGGCGCTTGTTCTCGCGCTCCAGGGTCTGTGCGCGAATGACCTGTGCCCGCTCGTTTTCGATCTGCGCCTTCAACTGACGATTTTCCGACCGAACGCCCAGATAGCTGCCGATGCCTTCAGGAATGCCGCCAATGCCACGGCGGACCCAGTCGAGTCCGGTGGAAACCGGCGTCGTCACTTCGGCGACGGTTCGGCGCAGGGTGGAAAAGGCCTGCGGGTTGAAGGCCGACAGCATATATAATGTGGCGCCGATCAGCGCTCCGCCGATCAACGCCACATAGCCCAGAAAAACTCCAACCTGCGCCCGCCGCGAGAAACCCGGGCGCCGGTTACGTGGCGGCGCCATCGCCTGCGCTCCCGCTTAGACCTGGATGAGGACGCCGCGGAACACCGGGTCTTCGAGCGCCCGGCCCGTGCCGAGCGCCACGCAGGTCAGCGGATCCTCCGCGACCGTCACCGGCAGGCCGGTTTCGTCGCGCAGCACCTCGTCCAGACCCTGCAGCAGTGCGCCGCCGCCGGTGAGCACGATGCCCTGGTCGACAATGTCCGCGGCCAGTTCGGGGGCGGTGTTTTCCAGTGCGATGCGGACGCCCTCGACGATCGTGTTGACCGGCTCGGACAGCGCCTCGGCAATCTGGCCCTGGTTGATCTGGATTTCTTTCGGCACGCCGTTGACCAGATCGCGGCCCTTGATGTGGATGGTCTGGCCGATGCCGTCGACCGGCGGCTTGGCGACGCCGACTTCCTGCTTGATCCGCTCGGCCGTGGCTTCGCCGATCAGCAGATTGTGGTTGCGGCGGACATAGGAGACGATCGATTCGTCCATCTTGTCGCCACCCACGCGGACCGAGGTGGAATAGGCAAGGCCGCGCAGGCTGAGCACCGCGACTTCGGTGGTGCCGCCGCCGATGTCGACGACCATGCTGCCGATCGGTTCGGTCACCGGCATGTCGGCACCGATCGCGGCCGCCATCGGCTCTTCGATCAGCCACACCTGGCTGGCACCGGCGTTCGATGCGGCATCGCGGATCGCGCGGCGCTCGACCGAAGTGGAGCCCGAGGGAACGCAGATCACGATCTGGGGCCAGCGCATGAAGCGGCGCTGGCCGTGCACCTTGCGAATGAAGTGCTTGATCATCTCTTCGGCGACATCGATGTCGGCGATCACGCCGTCGCGAAGCGGGCGAATCGCCTCGATCGAGCCGGGCGTCTTGCCCATCATCAGCTTGGCGTCGTCGCCGACCGCTTTCACTTTCTTCACGCCGTTGATCGTCTCGACCGCGACGACGGAGGGCTCGTTCAGCACCACGCCCCTTCCGCGCAGATAGACAACCGTGTTCGCCGTACCGAGGTCGATCGCCATGTCGTGAGACATGAATTTGAAAAAGCGCGAGAAAGCCATTGAATGATCCGTCCCTGCCGGAGGAAGCCCCGTTCCGGCTGTTCGCACAAGAATTTAGCCCCAACCCTCCCGGGACGGACGAGAAATCCGGCCTGGTGCCTTGCGGATGCGGGTCGCGGGATGCCGCCGCTTGGGCTACAGCGATTGCCATGTCAATACGCCGCCTGCCAGAACATCTTGTCAATCGTATCGCAGCGGGGGAGGTGGTCGAACGCCCCGCCAGCGCGTTGAAGGAGCTCGTTGAAAACGCAATCGACGCAGGCGCGACACGTATTGCCGTGAAACTCGCCTCGGGCGGTATCGACCTGATCGAGGTTATCGACGACGGCTGCGGCATGGCGCCGGCCGATATGGCGCTTGCACTGGAACGGCATGCCACCTCCAAGTTGCCGGACGACGATATCGATCGCGTCGCAACGTTGGGATTTCGCGGCGAGGCGCTGCCCTCGATCGCCAGCGTCGCGCGGCTGACGCTGGAGAGCCGGGTGCGCGGTGCCGAGGGCTGGGCACGCACCGTCGACAATGGCGAGGTGGTGGCCGAAGGACCAGCGGCGCTCCCGCCGGGAACGCGCGTGCGGGTGGAGGCGCTGTTTGCGCGCGTGCCGGCGCGGCGCAAGTTCCTGCGCTCGTCGCGTGCCGAATATGCCGCCAGCCTCGACGTGATGAAGCGGCTGGCGATGGCGCGGCCGGAAATTGCCTTTTCGGTCGAACATGAGGGGCGCCGCGTGCTGAGCGTGCAGGCGGGCGAGAGCCGGCCGGCGCGGGTCGCGGCGCTGACCGACCGGGCACTCCAGGAAAACTGCGTGCCGATCGATTTCGAACGCGAAGGGATTGTGCTCGGCGGCGTTGCCGGGCTTCCCACCTTCAATCGTGGCGTCGCCGACCATCAATATCTGTTCGTCAATGGCCGGCCGGTGAAGGACCGTCTGCTCGCCGGGGCCGTGCGCGGGGCCTATGCCGAGATGCTGGCGCGGGACCGGCATCCGGTGGTGGCGCTGTTCCTCGACGTGCCCTCCGACGCTGTCGATGTGAACGTCCACCCGGCCAAGACCGAAGTGCGGTTCCGCGATCCGGCGCTGGCGCGCGGGCTGATCGTCAGCGGGCTGCGCCGTGCGCTCGACGAGGCCGGCCACCGGAGCGTCCAGCGGCCGAGCGAGGCGGCGCTGGGACTTTGGCAGCCGGGCTCGCCAGCGGTTAGCCCTTCCCCTTCAGGGGAGGGGACGGGTTGGGGCGGTGTCTCACCGAGACCAGCCTCTGGATTGGAATCCCTCCACCCCAACCCCTCTCCTGAAGGGGAGGGGCTAAGAACCTACTCCGGCGCCGTCCGCGACTCCGGTACCTTCTTCACCGCACCGCCCGCCGCCCGCGCCGAACCGGCACGGCACGAGGCGCCGGTCGCCACGGACTTTCCGCTGGGCGTCGCGCGCGGGCAGGTCGCCAAGACCTATATCGTCGCCGAGGCGGAGGACGGGCTGGTGCTGGTCGACCAGCACGCCGCGCACGAACGGCTGGTACTCGAACGGATGCGCAGGGCAATGGCGGGCGGGGCGGTCCCCAGCCAGGCATTGCTGCTCGCCGAAGTGGTCGAACTGGACGAGCCCGGTTGCGACCGATTGGAAGCTCGCGCCGACGAGCTGCGCGCCTTTGGGCTCGAACTCGAACGCTTCGGCCCGCGCGCGATGCTGGTGCGGGCCGTGCCGGCGGCGCTGGGGACGGGGGATGTGCAGGGGCTCGTCACCGATCTCGCCGACGAGCTTGCCAGTTTCGACGAGGCGCTGAGCCTGAAGGAGCGGCTCGACCATGTCGCCGCGACCATGGCTTGCCACGGATCGGTGCGGGCAGGGCGGATCCTCTCCGTCGCCGAGATGAATGCCTTGCTCCGCGAAATGGAAGCCACGCCGCATTCTGGCCAGTGCAACCATGGCCGCCCCACCTGGGTGAAGCTGGCGCACGGCGATATCGAGAAGCTGTTCGGCCGGAAGTGATCCCGGTTCAGCGCGAAGCTTGCGCCCAGCGGGCCATGTCTGCACGCCCGTCGCGCGTGTCGGCCAGATCGACGACGCAGATATGGCCATAGGCCCGGTGGGCACCGCAGCCAACGCCGGCAAAATGGAAGCTGCGGTCGAACAGCAGCGCGCGATGGCCGCGATCGGGCACGCCATCGTCGACGATCATCTGCCGGACGACACCATCGGCCTCGGCAAAGCCGTAAGAAATGCTCTCGCCGACATAGATGTCGCCGCCGTGGCGGCGCACGCGATCCCCGGGGGAACTGCCGTCGGGCGAGATATGGCCGCGGTTGCCGGTGCGGCCCTGTGCGTCAGCATGGTCGTGGGCGGCAAGCGCGAGAATGGTTCCCATATCCAGCGGCGGCAGCGGCGGCTGATGTTCGAGAAAGTCGATGGCTTCATCGACCGCGGCAGGGCCCTCGCGCGTGATAACGCCATTGGCGTCGCCGGGCAGGTACAGCATCTGGCCATTGAAATAGCGGCGATATTCGCGGAGCCGCTGCGCATATTCCTGCGGATGTTCGCGGGCGAAATTGATCCGTTCGAGCACCGCGCCTTCCAGCGTCTGCGCCAGTGCCGGGGTGGCAATACCGCTGATGCAGGATGCGATCAGCGCTGCCGCGATGCGTATGGCCCGAACCAAATCCCGCCCCTTCGCCGAACAGTGACGGCGAAGTCTCGCATCGGGGGGTTAATCGGGGATCGCTGCGGATGCCTAGCGGGGCGTTAACCACATTCCGGGGGCGGTGGCGAAACCATTGGCCCGGCGGCCCGTTCCCTGCTCGGGCTAAACGGAAAAGCGATTGGATACCATGAAGATACTATCGCTCTTGCTCGCCGCGGTGCCGCTGGTGGTGATGGTCGGCGCCTGGCTGGTTTGCCCCTGATCCCGGAAGTGGGCGGCGTACGAAAAAGGCCGCCCCGAACGGATCGGGGCGGCCCATTTTCTTGTCGCGATGAAGCGGCGATCAGCCCTCGGCGTTCTCGGCCGGTGCTTCGGTCGCGATTTCGCCCGGTTCCGCCTTCGGATCGTAATCCTCGGTGAATCCGGCTTCTTCGCGTTCGAACATCGCAGCCATCACGTCGACGCCCTGCGCCTGCATGTCGGCTTCTTCCGGCGAACGGGCGACGTTGACCTTGATCGTCACCGCCACTTCCGGGTGCAGCGCAACCTTCACTTCGTACACGCCGATCGCCTTGATCGGACGATCGAGGACGATCTGCGCCTTGTTGACCTTGTGGCCATCGGCGGTCAGCACGTCGACCAGATCGCGCACCGCGACCGAGCCGTAGAGCTGGCCGGTGTTCGATGCCTGGCGGATCAGGGTCACCGAAACGCCCTCGAGCGTCTTCGATTCCTTCTCGGCCTCAACGCGGCGGGCGGCGTTTTCAGCCTCGATGCGCTCGCGATTGGCTTCGAAGACCTTGCGGTTGGCTTCGTTGGCGCGCAGCGCCTTCTTGCGCGGGAGGAGGAAGTTACGGGCAAAGCCGTCCTTCACCTTCACCACGTCGCCGATGTGGCCGAGCTTCTCAACGCGCTCCAGCAGAATGACTTCCATGGATCCGCTCCTTACTTAACGATGTAGGGCAGCAGGCCCAGGTGACGGGCGCGCTTGATGGCCTGGGCCAGCTCGCGCTGCTTCTTCGCGCTCACCGAAGTGATACGCGAGGGGACGATCTTGCCGCGCTCGGAGACGAAGCCCTGCAGCAGGCGGACGTCCTTGTAATCGATCCGGGGCGCATCCTTCGCGGAGAAGGGGCAGCTCTTGCGGCGGCGGAAAAACGGTCGTGCCATGGTCTATCGCTCCTTATTCGCCGTCGAAACCGCCGTCGCGCTCGCGACGACCGCGACGCTCGCGGTCACCCTTGCGCATCATCACCGACGGACCCTGCTCATGCGCGTCGACCTTGACGGTCATGTAGCGGATGACGTCTTCGTTGATCTGCGTCTGGCGCTCCAGCTCGGCGACCACGCCGGCCGGCGCGTCGATCTCGAGCATGACATAGTGCGCCTTGCGGTTCTTCGCGATGCGATAAGCCAGGCTGCGAAGACCCCAGGTTTCGGTCTTCACGACCTTACCGTTATTGTCTTCGACGATCTTGGTGGCGGTTTCCGCCAGTGCGTCCACCTGCGCCTGTGCCAGATCCTGGCGCGCAAGGAACACATGCTCGTACAGAGCCATTCGTTCTCTTCCTGTTGGCCGATCGCTGACGCCGCCCCTTGCGGACGCCCCTCCGGCTGTCGTCTTCCTAATGCAAACGGAGCGGACGCATTGCTGCTCCGCTCCGAAGGGGCGCCTATGCTGTATCTGGCGCCGAAATGCAAGCCCGTTCAGGCGATGACTGCCGTGCTCTTGCGACGACGGCGCAGAGCGCCACCGGCCAGGCCCATCCCGCCGATCATCATGCCCCACATCGCAGGCTCAGGAACGGCGGCGGCGGCTTCGTGCCCGAAGAAGACTATGTGCGAAAGGTCCTTCGGATTCTTGCCGTGCGGAATGTCGTTGGTGTTCCAGGTGCCGGACGAGGCATCGGCGATGCCGTACAGCACGAAGAAATTGCCCGCCTTCACCGCGAGATAGTCGATTGCATAACCCGCGTGGACCAGGTGCCCGAGGCTCCGCCGAAGCCCGTGATCAGGCCCGCGGTGGTGCTGGTATCGAACAGATAGTTCAGCTTGATGTTCGGCTGCGCGCTGGTGACCACGTTGTTGTAGAGATTGTAGACGATCTCCGAGTTGACGTAGCTGTTGATGTTGAACGGGTTCGTGCTGCCGTTGATGTTGCCGGTAAAGAGGCAGCCGGCCGGTGCGTTTACCGACGCGCATTTGCCGGGAACAATCACGGCGGCGCTCGCTGCTGCCGGCAGGAAAAGCGCCGCAAGCGCGGCCGCCACTTTCGTCTTGATACCCATTCCCTCTACTCCCCCATGTCCAGAAATCGCCTTAACGGTTATCAATATATTAACAGAGATAATATCATTAACTGTCGCGGTCCTTGTTTCGGAATGAAACGACCCGACCGTTCCCCGGACGTTTCGATGCAGGCACGGGACGGGCTTGCACTGTGCAGAGCTTCGGTTCTAACGCGCGCACCCATTCAAGCCGCTCGCGAGGAGGGACAAGAATAATGCGCGCTTTCATTTTTCCCGGTCAGGGCAGCCAGGCCGTCGGCATGGGCAAGGCGCTGGCCGAGGCGAGCCCTGCCGCTCGCGAAGTGTTCCAGGAAGTCGACGAGGCGCTCGGCCAGCATCTGTTCCGGCTGATGACCGAGGGTCCGGAAGACGAACTGACGCTGACCGCCAATGCGCAGCCGGCGATTATGGCCAATGCCATTGCGGTTCTGCGGGTGCTGGAAAAGGAAGGCGGTATCCGCCTGGCCGACAAGGCCGATTTCGTCGCCGGCCATTCGCTGGGCGAATATACCGCTTTGTGTGCAGCCGGCGCGTTCGATCTGCCTACGACGGCGAAACTGCTGCGTCGCCGGGGCGATGCGATGCAGTCCGCAGTGCCGGTGGGCGAGGGGGCGATGGCCGCGCTGCTGGGAGCCGATCTGGTGAAGGCGCAGGCAATTGCCGACGCGGCGGCTGAGGGAGCGGTCTGCACCGTCGCCAACGATAATGACCCGACGCAGGTCGTCATTTCCGGCGCCCGCGCGGCGATCGAGCGCGCCGTGGCGATCGCGAAGGAACATGGCGCCAAGCGCGCGCTGCTGCTGCCGGTCTCGGCACCGTTCCACTGCCCGCTGATGCAGCCGGCGGCGGACGCGATGGCGGCGGCGCTGGCCGAGGTCGCGATCCAGACGCCGCTGGTGCCGGTCTATGCGAACGTCACGGCGGCGCCGGTTGCCGACCGGGCGACGATCCGCACGCTCCTGGTCGAGCAGGTGACGGGCATGGTCCGCTGGCGCGAATCGGTCGCGGCGATGTTCGAGGGCGGCGTGCACGACTTCGTCGAACTGGGCGGCAAGGTGCTGGGCGGCATGGTCAAGCGCATCACGCCCGATGCCGGAGTGACCAGCGTGGTAACGATGGACGATATCGAGGCGCTGGTTAAGGTGCTTTAGGGAAGGTTGTTTCGCGCAGAAGCGCGGAGGACGCAGCGGGGGCTGGATTGAAGGATATCGATCGTATCAGCGGTGATGTGATCGATGTCGCAATCCGGCTGCATCGCGATCTCGGGCCCGGACTCCTCGAGAGCGTCTACGAGGCGTTGCTCGCACGTCGGTTGGAATCGATGGGATATTCTGTATTCCGGCAGCGTTCGATGGACCTCGAATTCGATGGGGAGCGGATCGAATCGGCGTTCCGGGTTGATCTGCTCGTCGAGGAGCGTTTGCTAGTCGAGATCAAATCCGTCGAGCGGCTTGCTCCGGTCTACGCCAAGCAACTGCTCACTTATCTTCGTATCATGCAGCAGCCCGTCGGGCTGCTGATCAACTTTGGAGGCGAGACGCTCAAAGAGGGTATTCGTCGGCTGGTGAACAATTACAGCCCCTCTGCGCTCTCCGCGCCTCTGCGCGAAATTGAATCGAAAGGATGAAGATGTTCGATCTGACAGGCATGACTGCGCTGGTTACTGGTGCTTCTGGGGGTATCGGTTCGGCGATTGCCAAGGCGCTGGCGGCGCAGGGGGCTAAGCTGGCGGTTTCGGGTTCCAATGCCGAGAAGCTGGAGGCGTTTCGCGTCGAACTCGGCGGTGAGCATGTTGCCGTGTCGTGCAACCTCTCCGACCGCGCCGCCGTCGATGCGCTGGTGCCGCAGGCCGTCGAGGCGCTGGGCGGCAAGCTCGATATCCTCGTCAACAATGCCGGCGTCACGCGCGACAATCTCGCGATGCGGATGAAGGACGAGGAGTGGGAGCAGGTTATCACCGTGAACCTGGAAGCCGCCTTCCGCCTGATGCGCGCCGCTGCCAAGCCGATGATGAAGGCACGCTTCGGCCGCATGATCTCGGTCACGTCGGTCGTCGGCGCGACCGGCAATCCGGGCCAGGCGAACTATGCCGCCTCCAAGGCAGGGCTGGTCGGCATGTCGAAGGCGCTGGCGCAGGAACTCGCCAGCCGCAACATCACGGTGAACTGTGTGGCGCCGGGCTTCATCCGGTCGGCTATGACGGACGTTCTGCCGGATGCGCAGAAAGAGGCGCTGCTTGGCCGCATTCCTGCCGGAAAGCTGGGCGAGGGCGAGGATATCGGCGCAGCGGTCGTCTATCTCGCCAGCAAGGAGGCCGCCTATGTCACCGGCCAGACATTGCACGTTAACGGCGGAATGGCGATGCTCTGAGTCGGGAATGCCGGGGGGCGTGGAGGTAGGATGAACATGCGTTTCGTTGTTGCGGCTGCTGCCGCGCTTGCCCTTGCCGCTCCGGCCTTTGCCCGGCCTGCCGATCCCGCGACGATCGGATGCGTCGCCGAGAAGCTGGATTCGGCCGTAAAGGCCCAGCTCGAGTCAGACGTCGAGCGCAACCTGAATACCAGCGGTGAGCGCCCGCATTATGATCCCAGCGTGACGCGCGGGCTCAACGATGCGGCGCTGGCCTGCGCCAATGCGCATGGCTGGACCGGCTATGCGCCCCGTGCAGCGGGCATCTATGCGATCGCGCAGGTCGGGCTACCGGTCGCCCGTCGCGTGGTGCGTGAGAAGGGGTTCGATCCGGACGCGCTGGCGAAGCAGTTCGCCGCGCTGCCGCAAGAGACTCGAATCCAGCCGCTCGACCCCAAGGCGACCCAGAGCCTGATCCGCGATGCGGTAACCGACCCCGCCAAACAGACTCGCGAGAATGCGGAGCTGCTGGCGGAGTTTTTTGCGTTTCTCAACACGCTGGAATATGCTGCCCATGATTTCTCTGCATAAGGGCACGCCCGGGCGCGCGTGACCCTCTTGCAACCGCACCAACGGCATTCTAGGTGCGGGTTCACGAAATCTGAGCCCCAGCCACGAAGGAAAACAGGGACCATGGCCAACCAGGAAGAGATCACCACCCGCGTGCAGGCGCTCGTCGTCGACCATCTCGGCGTCGACGCGAAGGACGTGGTTCCGACTGCAAGCTTCATCGACGACCTTGGCGCGGACAGCCTCGACATCGTCGAGCTGGTGATGGCCTTTGAGGAAGAATTCGGGGTGGAAATCCCGGACGACGCCGCAGAGAAGATCGCGACTGTCGGCGACGCCGTTGCCTATATCAGCGAGCACCAGCAGGGCTGACGCCCGAACGGCGCTCCCAGCCCGTGTGGGCCGGAATAGCGTATCAACGGCTTCCCGTTCCCATGCCTCTGGCGCGCGGACGGGGAGCCGTTTTGTATTAGAACTAGAACCGATTCTATTTGACGGAGAACTGCCATGCGCCGCGTAGTCGTGACCGGCCTTGGGCTCGTCACCCCGCTGGGTGCCGATGTCGAAACTGCCTGGAAGAACATCCTTGCCAGCAAGTCTGGCGCGGGCACGATCACGCGGTTCGACGCGACCGACTTCCAGAGCAACTATGCCTGCGAAGTGAAGCCTGCCGACCATGAATATGGCTTCGACGCGGGCAAGCGCGTCGACCACAAGGTGCAGCGCCAGGTCGATCCTTTCATCGTCTATGGCATTGATGCCGCCGGCCAGGCGATCGAGGATGCCGGCCTCACCGACATGCCGGAAGAAATGCGGTTCCGCGCCGGTTGCTCGATCGGATCGGGCATCGGTGGCTTGCCGGGCATCGAAAGCGAATCGCTCGTGCTCCACGAAAAGGGCCCGAAGCGCGTTTCGCCGCACTTCGTCCATGGCCGCCTGATCAATCTGATTTCGGGTCAGGTCTCGATCAAGTACGGCCTGATGGGGCCGAACCACGCAGTCGTCACCGCCTGCTCGACCGGCGCCCACTCGATCGGCGACGCCGCGCGGATGATCGCGATGGACGATGCCGACATCATGCTCGCCGGTGGTGCCGAAAGCACTGTCTGCCCGATCGGCATTGCCGGTTTCGGTCAGGCGCGCGCGCTCTCGACCGGCTTCCGCGACGATCCCACCAAGGCGAGCCGCCCCTGGGACCAGGACCGCGACGGCTTCGTGATGGGCGAAGGCGCCGGCGTGGTGGTGCTCGAGGAATATGAGCACGCCAAGCGCCGCGGCGCCAAGATCTACGCCGAAGTGGTCGGCTATGGTCTGTCGGGCGACGCCTATCATGTCACGGCCCCGCACCCGGAAGGCTCGGGCGCATTCCGTTCGATGCAGATGGCCGTGCGCAAATCCGGCCTCGCGCTTGACGAGATCGATTACATCAACGCCCATGGCACCTCGACGCCGCTGGGTGACGAGCTGGAACTGGGTGCCGTCCGCCGCCTGTTCGGCGATGCGATCGGTGGCCTGTCGATGAGCTCGACCAAGTCGGCGATCGGCCACCTGCTGGGCGGCGCCGGTGCGGTGGAGAGCATCTTCTGCATCCTGGCGCTGCGCGATCAGGTCGTGCCGCCGACGCTCAACCTCGACAATCCCAGCGAGAATTGCGTCGGTATCGATCTGGTCCCGCACATTGCAAAGCAGCGTAAGGTCAAGGCCGTGCTGAACAACTCGTTCGGCTTTGGCGGCACCAATGCCAGCCTGGTGATGAAGGCGATCTGAGCTGAGCGAGCAGACGCCTCCGCCCGCCCCGCCAAAGGGCAAGATCGTCGGCAATATCGGCCAGCGGAGGGGCGGCTGCGCGCTGCTCGTGGCGGTGTTGCTGATCCTTGCGGTCGGCGGCATCGCCCTGCGCCTTTGGGGCGGCCCCGGGCCCGCCCAGCAAAATGTCACGGTACTGATTCCTCCGGGCGCCACGCTGGCGCGCGCGGCAGGCGAACTGGAGAAGGCGGGGGCGATCCGTTCCGCTCGTATCTTCGTGCTCTTCTCCAAGCTGCTGGGCAGCCGCACCGCAATCAAGGCCGGTGAGTATCGCGTGCCGGCGCATCTCAGTCAGCGCGACATCCTCACCATGCTGCAGGGCGGTCGAACGCTGCAGCGCTTCGTCACCGTGCCGGAGGGGCTGCCGTCGATCCTGGTGTATGAGAACCTGATGAAGGCGCCGGAATTGTCGGGCCCGGTACAGGTGCCGGTCGAAGGCACGGTGCTGCCCGACAGCTATGCCTATAACCGGGGCGATACCCGCCAGTTGGTGCTCGACCGGATGCAGAAGGCCATGGCCGACTATCTCGCCGCCGCCTGGGCCCGGCGCCAGCCCGGCATCGCCGTTTCCACCCCGCGCGAGGCGTTGATCCTCGCCTCGATCGTGGAGAAAGAAACCGCCAAGCCCGAGGAACGGAGGATGGTTGCCGCCGTCTATTCCAACCGGCTGAAGCGCGGGATGCCCTTACAGGCCGACCCGACGATCATCTACCCGATCACCAAGGGCAAGCCGCTCGGCCGCCGCATCCTGCAATCCGAGCTGCACGCGAAGAACGGCTACAATACCTACACCATGACGGGCCTGCCCGAAGGTCCGATCGCCAATCCCGGCCGCGACTCGATCGACGCGGTGTTGAACCCGGCCAGCTCGAACGCGCTCTACTTCGTTGCCGACGGTACCGGCGGGCATGTCTTTGCCGATACCTATGAGCAGCATCAGGCGAATGTGCAGAAATGGTATGCCCTTCGTCGCGCCCGCGGCGAAATGTAACGCGCCTCGTACCGCTTGTGTCGGCAGCGGTGGTCGCTAACATCGCCTCCTGATTTTCGATTGGGGGGAATTTGATGCGCCGCACCGCTGCCTTGGCCCTGTTGTTTGCTAGTGCCGCCATGCCGGCGCTCGCCCAGGAAAAGCCGCGTGAGGCTGCCAAGGGGCAGGACCATCGCGAACAGATGAAGGCGGAGGCCGAAGCCGCATGGGTCCGGCCGCCCGTCGAGGAAACCACAGCAGTAAGTCACGGTGCGGTGACAGTGGGCGGTCAGCGGATCGCCTATACCGCGACCGCCGGCACGCTGACCATCCGCGACAATGACGGCAAGCCGACTGCATCCTATTTCTACACGGCCTATACGCGCGACGGCGCGGCGCGGGAGGCGCGGCCAGTCACCTTCTTCTACAATGGCGGGCCGGGCTCGCCGACGATCTGGCTGCATATGGGCAGCTTCGCCCCCGTCCGCGTTACCACCGGCAACCCTGAATATATCCACCCGGCACCCTATGGCTTCGGTCCGAATTCCCATTCGCTGATCGACAAGAGCGATCTGGTGTTCATCGACGCGATCGGTGCGGGCTGGTCGCGGCCTTTGGGCGAGAAGACCGGCAAGGATTTCTGGGGCGTCGACCAGGACGCGGACGGATTTGCCCGCGCGATCCTGCGCTACACCAGCAAGTTCGATCGCTGGCCGTCGCCGAAATTTCTGTTCGGCGAAAGTTACGGCACGCTGCGCAATCCGGTGGTGGCGGCAAAGCTGGAAGACGCCGGGCTCAGCCTGAACGGGATGGTCCAGTTTTCCACCATCATGAATTACGGCGTTCGCCAGCCGGGGTACGACCAGAATTTCCTGACCCTGTTCCCGACGATGGCGGCGACGGCCTGGTACCATAACCGGCTTGCCAATCGCCCGGCCGATCTGGCGGCGTTCGTGCAGGAAGTGCGTGCCTTCACCAGCGGCCCCTATGCGGCGGCACTGGCCAAGGGATCGGCGATTTCCGCTGAGGAAAAGGCGGCCGTTGCGAAGAAGATGTCTGAATATACGGGCATCAGCGAAGCCTATATCCTGCGTGCCGATCTTCGCCTTACCCTGCCGCGTTTCCAGACCGAGCTGATGCGGGATGGGCGGGTTGCCGTCGGAAGGCTCGACTCGCGCTATCTGCTGAACGTGAGCGACGCCAACGCCGACAGTCCCGTCGACGATCCGGCCTCGACCTCCGTAACCGGGGCGTTTGTGGCGACGTTTCAGGACTATGCAACCCGCGTGCTCGGCTACAAGACCGACATGCCCTATCGCATGAGCGCGCGCGGGCCGGATTTCAGCTGGGATTGGCGGCACCGCGCACCGGGCGAGGGTGGCGAGCATCTGATGCCGGACAGCGCGGTTGACCTGGCCTATACGATGCGCACCAACCCTTACCTCAAGGTGCTGTTCATCAACGGCTATTTCGATTTTGCCACGCCCTTTTACGGCACGGAGTTCGACGTGAACCACATGCTGCTGTCGCCGCAGCTGCAGAAGAATGTCCGCTTCACTTATTATCCGGCGGGGCACATGGTCTATATGAACCCCGATGCGCTGGCGGACATGCATCGCGATCTTTCGGCCTGGTATGATGATGCGTTGCGCGGAGGCAGGCCGACCCAGAACTGAGCTGGGATTATCGCCCAGGCAGCGATGCAGCTAAACTGTGCATCCTAACGGATGACGCAGGCGCAATCGCTCGCTAAACGGCGACGCTCATGTCGATCCATATTCTCCACCTTCATTCGACCTTTGCACTGGGCGGCAAGGAAGCGCGCGCGGTGCAGTTGATGAACGCGTTCGGCGATCGCGCCCGGCATACCATCGTATCGGCCATGCCCGACCAGCTGGGCGCGCGGGACGCGATTGCGCCCGGCATTAAATATGAGATCGCGCTCGATCCCCCGCCGCTGACGGGCAGGCCATCCGTCCGGCGCTATGAGGCGATTGCGCGGTTCATGCGGCGTTTCGACCTGGTGCTCACGTATAACTGGGGTGCGATCGACGGCGTGATGGCGGCGCGGGTGTTCGGTAAGGGCTTGCCGCCGGTCATCCACCACGAAGACGGTTTCAACGCCGACGAGGCCGAAAAGCTCAGCACCGTCCGCAACATGTATCGCCGCATGGCATTGCCCGCCGCCAACGCGCTGGTGGTGCCGTCGACCAAGCTGGAGCAGGTCGCGCTCAAATTCTGGAAGCAGCCCGCCGAGCGGCTGGTGCGCATTCCCAACGGCGTACCGGTTGCCCGCTATGCCGAGACGCCCGATCCTTCGCTGCTGCCGATGCTGGCGAAGCGGCGCAAGGGCGAGGTGTTCATCGCTGCGCTGGCGGGGTTGCGGCCGGTGAAGGATCTGCCGCTGCTCGTCCGCGCGGCGGCGGGCATGAGCTCGCGTTTCAAGCTGGTCATCATCGGCGAAGGGCCGGAGCGCCAGGCGATACTCGACCAGGCCGAGGCGATGGCGATTGAAGACCAGGTGTTCCTGCCGGGCTTTCTGCCCGAACCGCATCGCTATCTGGGCCTGTTCGACCTTTTTGCGCTGTCGTCGAAGAGCGAGCAGGCGCCGGTTTCGGTCATCGAGGCGATGGCGGCCGGGCTGCCGGTCGTCGCGCCGCGGGTAGGGGATATTCCGGCAATGGTGTCAGAGCCGAATGACCGCTATCTTTGCCCCGATCGCGGAGAGGTGACGATGCGCGATCGGCTCGACCTGCTCGCGCAATATCCCGACGAGCGAAAGCGGGTGGGCGAGGCGAACCGCGCGCGGGCTGCTGCGTTGTTCGACGAGGCAGACATGGTCGCCGCCTATGCGCGGCTCTATGCGCAGGCGATGGGCCGGCCCGGCGTGCTGGGCTGATACGCGCCGGCTGTAAATGTTACTCGATTGTTTCGACCGTTCCGGCTAGCGTCGCGCGGCAATTTTTGTGGAGGCAATGTGTTCAAGGGTCTTTCGCCCATTACGTACAACGGCCGCGAGGTCTGGCCGCTGGTAGAGGGCGGGAAGGGCGTCGCAGCGACCAACCATGCAAGTGCGGGGGCCTGGGCGGCCGCCGGCGGCATCGGTACCGTCAGCGCGGTAAACGCCGACAGCTATGATGCGGATGGCAAGATCATCCCGCAGATCTACCGTGCCCTCACGCGCCGCGAGCGCCATGAAGAGCTGATCCAGTACGCAATCGAAGGCGCGGTGCAGCAGGTGAAGCGCGCGTTCGAGATCGCCGGCGGCAAGGGCGCGATCAACATCAACGTGCTGTGGGAAATGGGCGGCGCCCAGCGCGTGCTGCAGGGCGTGCTCGAACGGACCAAGGGCATGGTGGCGGGCGTCACCTGCGGTGCGGGTATGCCGTACAAGCTGAGCGAGATCGCCGCGCATTACAATGTCAGCTATCTGCCGATCGTCAGTTCCGGCCGCGCCTTCCGCGCGCTGTGGAAGCGTGCCTATTCCAAGGCGCAGGAGTGGCTGGCGGCTGTGGTCTATGAGGATCCCTGGCTCGCCGGTGGCCATAATGGCCTGTCGAATGCCGAAGACCCGCGCGCGCCGCAGGATCCCTATCCGCGCGTGAAGGCGCTGCGCGAGACGATGCGCGAAGGCGGCCTGCCCGACAGCGTGCCGATCGTGATGGCCGGCGGCGTCTGGTATCTGCGCGACTGGAACGACTGGATCGACAATCCGGAATTGGGCGCGATCGCCTTCCAGTTCGGCACCCGGCCGCTGCTGACGCAGGAAAGCCCCATTCCCGATGCGTGGAAGGCCAAGCTGCTGGGGATCGAGGAAGGCGATGTGCTGCTGCACCGCTTCTCGCCGACCGGCTTCTATTCCAGCGCGGTGCGCAACCCGTTCCTGCGCAACCTGGAAGCGCGGAGCGAGCGCCAGATTCCCTATTCGACCGAAGCAGCGGGGGATCACACCTTCCAGCTCGATGTCGGCGTGAAGGGCAAGAATTTCTGGGTGACGCGCAACGACCTGCTGCGCGCGCGCGAATGGCATGGCCTGGGCTTCACCAGCGCGCTCAAGACGCCGGACAACACGCTGGTGTTCGTGACTGCCGAGGAACAGCAGCTCATCCGCAAGGACCAGGCCGACTGCATGGGCTGCCTCAGCCAGTGCCAGTTCTCGTCCTGGGCCGACAGTGAGACCAACTCGACCGGTCGCCTCGCCGACCCGCGCAGCTTCTGCATCCAGAAGACGCTGCAGGACATCGCTCATGGCGGCAATCCGGACGAGAATCTAATGTTCGCCGGCCACGCCGCGTATAACTTCAAGCGCGATCCGTTTTATTCGAACGGCTTCGTGCCGACGGTGAAGCAGCTCGTCGACCGGATCCTGACCGGAGATTGATTGGCTTCCAAGCCCCTCCCCCAGGGAGGAGGGGCTTAAGCGCTTAAAGCCATCCCTCAAACACCTGATCCGGCGGGCGATGCCCGTCGGACCAGCTACGGATATTGGCGATTACCTTCATCCCCATCGCCTCGCGCGCCTCGAACGTCGCCGAGCCGAGATGCGGGAGTAGCACCACATTCTCCAGCGGGATCAGCCGCGGATCGACATGCGGCTCGCCGACATAGACGTCCAGGCCGGCACCGGCGATGCGGCGCTGTTCGAGCGCCTGCACCAGCGCTTCCGGGTCGACAATTTCGCCGCGCGCGGTGTTGACCAGCCAGCCGTTCGGCCCGAGCAGGGCCAGCCGGCGCGCATCGATCATGCCCGCGGTCGCCTTTGTATTCGGCGTGTGGATGCTGAGGATGTCGACTGCCTCCAGCATCGCGTCGAGATTGTCGTGATAAGTCGCGCCGAGCTGGTGTTCGAGCACTTCGGGCACGCGGTTGCGGCCGTGATAATGAATCTGCAGGCCAAAGGCCCGGGCGCGCTGTGCGACAGCCTGGCCGATCCGGCCCATGCCGAGGATGCCCAGCTTGCGCCCGCCGATGCGGTGGCCACGCATGCTGGTGGGGCTCCAGCCGGTCCAGCCGCCGCTGCGCACCAGCTTGTCGCCTTCGACCAGCCGGCGCGGCACGGCGAGGATCAGTGCCATCGCCATGTCGGCGGTGTCGTCGGTCAGCACGCCCGGTGTATTGGTGACGACAATGCCGCGTTCGCGCGCCGCCTTCAGGTCGATATGCTCGATGCCCGCGCCGAAATTGGCGATCAGGCGCAGCCGCTCGGGCGCGGCGCGGATCAGGTCTCCGGTGATCCGGTCGGTGACGGTCGGCACCAGCACATCCGCATCGGCCATGGCGGCGGCTAGCGCGGCAGCGTCCATCGCCGAATCGTCGGGGTTCAGCACAGCCTCGAACAAATCTGCCATGCGAGCCTCGCTCCCCTGCGGAAGCGTGCGGGTGACGACCACCCGGGGGCGGGAAGGGCGCGGCGGCTGGGCCATGAGTCCCGATTGGCGGCAGCTTGCGCGCCAGTCAACGGTTGAAGCGCGGCCAATGCTCGTGAATAGACGCAGGCATGACGAAACGGGGCTTCCTTTGGCTGGCGATGGGTGCAGCGGCGCTGGGCATCGCCATGCCCGCCTTGGCAGAACGCAAGCTGCCAACTTTCATGTCGCTCAAGTCGAACAAGGCGCTGATGCGCGCCGGCCCGGGACGCAACTATCCCGGAAGCTGGCTGTATCGGCGGCGCGAACTGCCGGTGCGGGTGCTCGCCAGCTATGGCGAGTGGCGCAAGGTGGAAGACCCCGATGGCACGCAGGGCTGGATGCTGGCGAGCCTGCTCGACGAGAAGCGCACGGCCATCGTGATGGGCGCGATTGCCGAAATGCGGTCGGCGCCGAAGCTGGACGCAGGCGTCAACTGGCGTGCGGCGCCGGGGGTGGTCGGCCGGATCAGCCATTGCGGCGCCGGCTGGTGCTGGTTCGACGTGAAGGGCCGTGGCGGCTATATCGAACAGTCGCGTATCTGGGGCACCGAGCCGGGCGAATCGCTCAACTGAGCAGCCGTGCTTTCCGCGCGCCAATCGGTGTGCGGCAGGGATCAAGTTTCGATCCTACTGCGTTGATCCTTCTAGGATTTACAGCAGTGATCGAAATGAATGACTATCATTATACCCGTGCCGTTGCCGAACTGGAACTGGCGCAGCGTTCGCTGTGCCGCGAGGCCGTCCGCGCACATTGCGAACTCGCCGAAATGCACCTGGAACTTGCGGACGTCGAAAAGCCGGCGAGCCCGCTGTTCGGCGGCCCGCCGCTCCCGGATCATCTTGCCGACGAAGCGGCCTGAGGCCGGCTCAGTCGAGCAGCTCGACCGCAACCGCCGTGGCTTCGCCGCCGCCGATGCATAGCGAGGCGAGGCCACGCTTCTGGCCGTTGCGCTCCAGCGCCGAGAGCAATGTCGCAAGGATTCGCGCGCCGCTGGCCCCGATGGGGTGGCCCAGCGCGCAGGCGCCGCCATGGATGTTCACTACCTCATGGCTGAGACCCAGATCCTGCATCGCGATCATCGCGACGCAGGCAAAGGCTTCGTTGACCTCGAACAGATCGACATCGCCGGTCGACCAGCCTGCCTTTTCCAGTGCCTTGCGCATCGCGAACACGGGGGCGGTGGTGAAGCGGGCGGGGGCATGGGCGTGGGCGGCATGGCTCACAATCCGCGCCACCGGCGTCAGGCCCAGCCTTTCCGCCACCGAGGCACGCGCCAGCACCAGTGCGGCGGCGCCATCGGAAATGGACGAGGCATTGGCGGCCGTGATGGTGCCATCCTTGCTGAACGCGGGCTTCAGCGTCGGGATCTTGGCCGGGTCGGCCTTTAGCGGCTGTTCGTCCTTGTCGATCGTCACCACGCCCTTGCGAGTCGTCACTTCCACCGGCACGATTTCGCGATCGAACGCGCCGCTCGTCTGGGCCGCCTTGGCGCGCTCCAGGCTGGCGATGGCGAAGCGGTCCTGCGCCTCTCTGGTGAACTGATATTCCTTCGCCGTCTCCTCGGCGAAGCTGCCCATCAGCCGACCGGGCTCATAGGCATCTTCGAGCCCGTCGAGATACATATGGTCCTTCAGCACGTCATGGCCGATCCGCGCACCGCCACGATGGCGCAGCGACAGATAGGGGGCGTTGGTCATGCTCTCCATGCCGCCGGCGATCAGCAGGTCGACCGAGCCGGCGGCGAGCGCCTCGGCGGCCATGATCGTCGCCTGCATCCCCGATCCGCACATCTTGTTGACCGTGGTCGCTTCGATGTGCTGCGGCAGGCCGGCCTTGAGCGCCGCCTGGCGCGCCGGCGCCTGGCCCAGGCCGGCCGGGAGCACGCAGCCCATATAGATTCGCTCGATCGCCTCGCCCTTCAGGCCTGCGCGTTCGACCGCTGCGCCCACTGCCGTGGCGCCGAGCTCGGTTGCACTGGCGTCTGTCAGGCTGCCCTGAAAACCGCCCATCGGCGTCCGGGCATAAGAAACGATGACGACGGGGTCGGCGGACATAAAGGCACCTCTCGACTGTTTGGCGCCGATCTAGGGGTGCGCAGCCCGGTTTGCAAAAGCCTTCGCGCGCCCGCATGCAGGAGCCGTGGGTGAATCTGGTCGACATTCTGAAATGGGGCGCGTCGGTCAGCGGCATGATCGCGGCGTTCATGGTCTCGCTCGATCTGGGGCGCCGCGCCACCGGATGGGGATTCGTGATCTTTGTGGGGTCGAGCATCTGCTGGATCAGCGGCGCCTTCCTGACCGGCGACGAGCCGCTATGGGCGCAAAATCTCGTGCTGTTCGCGATCAATCTGTTCGGCGTGTATCGCTATCTGATCCGCAAGCGGCCGCCGCGTGACAGCCACTGAACTCTGGGGCTGGCCGATTCTGCTCGGCCTGTTGGGGGCAGTGTTCGGCAGTTTCATTGCGATACTGGCGATCCGATGGCCCGAGGGACGCGGAATCAGCCAGGGGCGCTCCGCCTGCGACCATTGCGGCGCGCTGCTGGGCCCGGGGGAGCTGGTCCCGGTACTCAGCTATTTTTGGCAGCGGGGCAGATGTCGCCACTGCGCCGGGCCCATTGCACGCAGCCATGTGGTGACGGAATTAGTGGGTCTCGCGATCGGCGTCGTGGCAGGCGTTGCTGCGCCCGGCCTGACAGGCGCTGCCGGGGCGGTATTCGGCTGGCTGCTGCTGGCACTGGCGGCGCTGGACCTCGCTGCCTTCTGGCTGCCCAATGCACTGAATGCCTTGCTGGCCATGACGGGCCTGGCTGTCGGTGCGGCCGGGATCGGCGTGCCACTGCCAGAACGGTTGATCGGCGGTGTGGCTGGCTTTTTAGCCCTATGGCTGGTCGCCGCGGGATATAAGCGGCTGCGGGGACGACAGGGGCTGGGCGGCGGCGATCCCAAGCTGTTCGGCGCTATCGGATGCTGGCTCGGCTGGGAAGCGTTGCCGCTGGTGTTGCTGGCGGCCTGCCTGATCGGGCTGGCGGCAGTGCTCGGTATGCTGAGCGCGGGCAAGCGGGTGCAGGGCACCGACCGGCTCGCGTTCGGGGTACTGCTTGCGGCCGCCGCATGGACGATCTGGCTGGGAATAACGCAATTGCCGCCGCCAATACCCGAAGGCGCCGTCATTATGCTAGAAGTGGTGCCAAAAGCGGGAGAGTGAGATGCAGGAGATACTGGAGGCTCAGCGCGCCGCCTTTATGGCGGAAATGCCGGTATCACTGGAGGTGCGCCGGGATCGGCTGACGCGGGCGATTGCGCTGGTCGGCGACCATGCCGATCGGTTCTGCGACGCACTCAGCGCCGATTTCGGTCATCGCAGCCGCGAGCAATCGATGCTGACCGACATTGCCGCCTCGGTGGCGCCGCTTCGGCACGCGCTGAAGCATCTGCCCCGCTGGGCGCGGGCGGAGCGAAAGCCGACGCTGTTCCCGCTCGGCCTGCTGGGGGCGAAGGCGTGGATCGAATATCAGCCCAAAGGCGTGGTGGGGATCATCGCGCCCTGGAATTTCCCGGTCAATCTGGTGATCGGCCCGCTGGCCGGCGTGTTCGCGGCCGGTAATCGCGCGATGGTGAAGACCAGCGAGTTTACGCCGGCCGTCGCGGCGCTGTTCGAAGAGCTGGCACCTCGTTACTTCGCACGCGAAGAGCTGGCGTTCGTGAGCGGCGGGCCTGATGTCGGCAAGGCCTTTGCCGAGCTACCGTTCGACCATCTGCTGTTTACAGGCGCTACCGGAATCGCCCGACACATCCTGCATGCAGCAGCCGACAATCTGGTTCCGGTCACGCTGGAACTGGGTGGCAAATCGCCGGTGGTGGTCGGGCGCTCTGCCAACATCACCCAAGCGACCGAGCGTGTTGCATTGGGCAAGATGCTAAATGCCGGCCAGATCTGCCTCGCGCCCGATTACATGCTGGTGCCCGAGGAGCAGGAGGCAGCGGTGGTCGACGGGCTGACGCGGGCCACTTCGGCCATGTATCCGCGGCTGATCGACAATCCGGATTACACTGCCATCATCAACGACCGGCACCATGCCCGGCTGACCGAGTGGATCGACGATGCACGGGCGAAAGGCGCCGAGGTGATCGCTGTGAATCCGGCGGGCGAGGATTTTGCCGGTTCGAACACGCGCAAGATGCCGCTCCACATCGTTCGCGGCGCCACCGACGATATGAAGGTGATGCAGGAAGAGATTTTCGGGCCGATCCTGCCGGTGCGCCGCTATGCGCGGATCGACACGGCGATCGACGAAATCAACCGGCGCGACCGGCCGCTTGCCCTCTATTATTTCGGGCGCGATTCGGCAGAACGGCGGCGCGTGATGGACAGGACTGTTTCGGGCGGCGTGACGCTCGACGATGTGATCATGCACGTCAGCCAGGAGGAGCTGCCCTTCGGCGGCATCGGCCCGTCCGGCATGGGTGCCTATCATGGCGAAGCGGGATTTCGCACTTTCAGCCACGCGCGCAGCGTTTTTCGTCAGTCCCGGCTCGATGTCGCGAAGATTGCGGGGATGAAACCGCCTTATGGCAAAGCGGTCTGGGCGACGATTCGCCGCCAGATGAAGGGATAAAAAAAAGGCCGCCCCGGAGGGCGGCCTATGAAAGTCTTAGGAGAGGATGCCTGAAAGGCCCGATCTTTCTGCACCGCGAAGGCATCTGCTGCAAGTGCGAAATGTTATCGGTATCATTGCAAAATTTGCAATCTGGCAGCGTTGTCACATGCGCCAGACGGAATTGGGGCACACATAGATCAATGACGACGCTGAAATTAGACGAGTTTTTGCCCTATCGCCTCTCGATCGCGAGCAATGTCGTGTCGGATGCGGTCGCGTCGGCCTATCGCACGCTGTTCGGATTGCGTATCCCCGAATGGCGGCTGATTGCCGTGCTGGCAGAAGGCGGTGCGATGAGCCAGCAGGCATTGTGTGGCCGCACGCGCATGGACAAGGTGACTGTCAGCCGTGCGGCGATCGCGCTTGCCGATCGTGGCGTGATCGTGCGGACGGCCAATCCCGAGGATCAGCGTTCGCAATTGTTGACGCTGAGCAAACAGGGCTGGGCGCTCTACGAACAGATCGCCCCGAAGGCGCTGGATCTGGAAAAGACGCTGTTCGCCGGCTTTTCCGCTGAGGAGCGGCGCCAGTTGATGGCGATGTTCGCCCGAATGGAGCAGGCGGTCGAGGCGCTTCACGAAGGTTGACTTGGGGCCAGAGCGCAATCTTTCCCGCGCAGGATCAATATTGCTCCGGCACGTGCTTCGGCCTCTTGCATGTCACGGCGTGCCTTGCTTGGAGGCAGGCGGTGGAGCCAAAAAGCTTTTCGGATGTTTCGATTGTGGACGGGCCGGAAACAATCGCGGCTCCCGAAGGAGGCGCGTGAAGAAAAGGGTTCGGGCGGTCTGGGTCGCCGCGCTGGCAGGGGCGGGGATGATGCCCTTTGTCGCGCATGCGCAGACCAGCGATCCCAAGCCAGGGCAGGGCGTGCCTGCGGCCCCGCTGCCATCCGCAGAAAGGGCACCAGCACAGTCACAAGCGCCCATCGTTCCTGACAGTACGTTCGACGCGGCGCTGCCCAAGCTGAGCAGTGACATCAACGCGCCGCTGGAGCCGATTGCCGGCTTTCAGACGCCCAAGGCGGGCGAAGCCTCGCCCAAAACAGCACCTGCGACTGTCCCGCAGCCTGCAACAAGCGAACAGGGTTTTGTGCCGGTGGGGCCGGAAGCACCCGAATTCGCCCAGCCGTTGCCGCCGCTTTCCGAGTTCAAGGTGACGCCGGTAGGCGACAAGGCGGACGATCCGGACAAGCAGCCGACCATTCGCTACACCACGGTGATCGAGGGACTGGACGCGCTGCGGTTGACCGACCGGTTCAACGATCTCTCCGCGCTGCATCAGGGCCATGGCAAGGCCGCCAATGCCGCGATGGTCAGCGCACGCGCCCGCGAGGACGAGAAGTTGATGGTCCGGCTGATGCAGTCGATGGGCTATTATGACGGCACGGTCGCGGTTGCTATCGAGCAGACGCCGAAAAATTCGGGCAATGTCCGCGCCACGCTGACCGCGACACCCGGCAAGCTCTATCGGCTGGGGTCCATCACGATCAAGAGCGATCCCACCGTACCGCCGGGCCTGCTCGATCGCGAACTGAACCTGAACCCGGGTGACCCGCTGCAGGCGGACCGCGTGCTCGCCGCCGAAGCCAATGTCAGCCTGCGTCTGCCGCAACAGGGCTATCCCTTCATCACCCTCGGCCAGCGCGACGTGTTGCTGGACGATCAGACGCACAACGCCGACTATACGCTGCCGGTAAAGCTTGGGCCGCGGGCGCGCTTCGGCAGTATCACCACCGACGGTCGACGGCAGGTTTTCACGCCTCAGCATATCGAGGTGTTCCGGCGGTATCGGCCGGGCGACATCTATGACAGCCGCAAGATCGACGATCTCCGCCAGGCGCTGATCGCAACCAGCCTGTTCTCCGCCGTGACGGTGGAGCCGGTACGGACCGGCGAAATTGCGGCCGATGGATCGGAGACGGTGAACCTGCTCGTCCATCAAAATGCCGGCAAGCCGCGCACGCTTGCCGGCGAAGCTGGGTATAGCACGGGGCAGGGCATTCGCCTGACCGGTAGCTGGACGCACCGCAACCTGTTTCCGCCCGAAGGGGCGCTAACGTTCAGCGGCATTCTAGGTACGCAGGAGCAGGCGCTCACCACCACGTTCCGTCGTTCCAATGCGGGGCTGCGCGACCGCACGTTGCTGATCGGCGCGGGGCTCAACCACTCCGATTACGATGCCTATGAATCCTATACCGGATCGCTGTCGATCCGGCTTTCGCGCGATTCCACGCCGATCTGGCAGAAGCGCTGGACCTATTATACCGGCGCTGAACTCGTGGGCTCGAACGAGGACCGGTATAATTTCGACCTTGGCAAGCGCGACCGCGGTACCTGGCTGATCGCGGCGCTGCCTTCGTTCCTCGGCTATGACAGCTCGGACGACTTGCTCAACCCGACGCGCGGTTATCGGCTGAAGGGCAATGTAAGCCCCGAGACTTCGGTGCGGGGTGCCCCGCGCCCCTATGTCCGCTTCATGCTCGAAGCCGATGGCTATTATCCGGCGACCGACAATATCGTGATCGCCGGCCGCGCGCGGGTGGGCTCGATCTTCGGTATCGACCGCGACGAATTGCCGCCGTCGCGCCGCTATTATTCGGGCGGGGGCGGATCGGTGCGGGGCTTCGGCTATCAGGAGCTTGGGCCGCGCTCGCCCGACGGAAAGCCCGTCGGTGGACTTTCGTTCAATGAGTTCGCGATCGAGGCACGCTACCGCTTCGGCAATTACGGCATCGTGCCCTTCCTGGATGCCGGCCAGGTCTATGACTCGACGACGCCGACGGGACGAAACCTGCGGTTCGGCGCTGGCATCGGCGGACGGCTGTACACCAATTTCGGCCCGATCCGCGTTGATGTGGCGACGCCGATCGCTCGCAAGCGTGGCGAGTCGCGCGTCGCGCTCTACATCTCGATCGGGCAGGCGTTCTGATGGACGAGCAAGTGCCGCCCGAGGCCCCGGAAACAGTGCAGACCGGCCGCCGCCGGCCGCTCTGGCCGCGGATCCTGAAAGGTGCCCTGCTGGGTGTCTTGGGACTCGCGGCGCTGGCGGCCGCTTTGGTGCTGGGGCTGGATACCCAGCCTGGGCGGCGCCTGCTCGCGGACCAGATCGGGCGGCTCCAGCTCGAATCCGGGCTGGGTTTCCGCATCGGCAGGATCGACGGGTCGATCTATGGCGCAATGGTGCTGCGCGATGTGCGGGTCCGCGACAGCCAGGGCGAATTCGCCTCGGCGCGCGAGATACGGCTCGATTGGCGGCCCTTCGCCTATCTGCGTAACCATATCGACATCCGCGATCTGGAGAGCCCGGAAATCCGGCTGACGCGCTTGCCGGCGCTCAAGCCTTCGGGCGATCCGAACGCGCCGCTGCTGCCTGATATCGACATCGACATCGCCCGGTTGAACGTAAGCCGGATCGAGATCGGTCCCGGCGTCGACGGTCAGCGCCATATCGGACGCCTGAATGGCGCCGCGCATATCGCGCAGGGGCGCGCCCAGTTGCAGCTTCATGCCGCAACGCTCGCCGCGCCGGGCATTGCCGGAGGCGACCGGCTCGCGCTCGTGCTAGATGCAGTGCCCGCGGCCAATCGACTGGCGATGGACCTGACGCTCGATGCACCAAAGGGCGGACTGGTGGCGAGGCTGGCGAAGCTGAAGGCGCCGCTCCTCGCGACGGTGCGGGGCCGGGGCGATTGGCGGAACTGGCGCGGGCAGGTGGCCGGTAGCCTGGGCGGGCGCCAACTCGCAGACCTGTCTATCCTCGCACAAAGTGGTCGCTTCCAGATACGGGGGATGACGCATCCGGCGCTCTATCTGGAAGGGCCGGCCGCGCAGCTTGCCGCGCCGGGTGTTCGGCTGGACAGCGATTTCCGCTGGGGCGACCGCGCGGCAGACGGCACAGTGCAGATCGCGTCGCCATCGCTTTCGGGACAGGTGATCGGGCGCGTCGATCTGGGTACGAACCGGTTCGGCAATCTTCGGATAGAGGCGCTGCTACTGAAGCCCGCCGCGATCGCGCCCAAGCTGGTCGGGCGTTCGGTTCGGCTGGCACTTGCGCTCGACGGCCCGTTCGCGACTCCGGTGGTCGATTACAAGCTGCAGGCCGGCGCGCTGGGCGTGGGCGACACGCTGATCGAGCAACTCTATGCCGAGGGCAAGGCGCGGGTCGATTCCGACCGCATTCTGGTGCCGGTACGGGCACGGGCGGCAGGTGTATCTGGTCTGAATGCGGCGGCCGGCGGCCTTGTTACCAATCTGACCGTGAACGGCGATCTCGCCGTTTCGGGCAGTCGCATCCTATCGGATAATCTGAAGCTGCATTCGGACCGGGTGAACGCGACGGCCATCATTGCTGCGGATGTCGCGCGAGGCCGCTATACCGGCGCGCTGAAGGGGCAGGTGAACGACTACCGCATCGAAAGCGTCGGCGTGGTCGATCTCAATACCGACGCCCAGCTTTACACCACCCCCCGCGGCGGGTGGGGCATTCGCGGCCGGGTGGCGGGCCGCAGCCGCAAGTTGTTCAATCAAGGCGTGCGGGATTTTCTGGGCGGCAATGCGACGGCCTCTGCGCGCGTAACGCTCGATCGGCGCGGCGTGATTGCAGTGGACGACCTGCGGATGCGCGCGCCGGAGTTCCGCGTGTTGCGCGGGTCTGGCAGCTATGATCCGGGTGGCCCGATCCGCCTGAACGCCGATGCGGAGTCGACGCGCTATGGGCCGCTTTCGGCGCGCGTGACGGGGACGCTTGCGGCACCCGAGTTGCTGTTGCGTGCCGCAAAGCCGGGCCTAGGTGTCGGGCTTGCCGATGTCGAGGCGAAGGTCGTCGGGCGCGGCGGCGCCTATGCGGTCACGGCGCAGGGCGGCAGCGATTACGGACCAATCAGCGCGGATGTGCTGGTCGATACCGCCAAGGCGCTGACGATCGATGTCCGTGCCGCGCGCTTCGCCGGGATGGACTTCAAGGGGCAACTGGTCCGGTCCGAGGCGGGGCCATTTACCGGCCAACTGGCGTTTGACGGCTCCGGCATTACCGGCACAGCGCGGCTGGCGGCGGAGGGCAAGCTGCAGCGTGCCGACTTCAATGCCAGGGCCGCGAATGCCGCGATCCCGGGTATCAAGGATTTCACCATCGGCAGGGCGCTCGCCACCGGCAGCATCATACTGGCCGATACGCCGCAGGTGGTGGCCGATGTGCAGGTCGCCGATCTGCGACGCTGCAATTTCCTGCTCAAGACGGCCCGGGCAAAGATCGATTATCGCGGCGGCAATGGCACCGTGCAGGCAGTCGCGAGCGGATCGTCAGGCGTGCCCTTTCAGATCGCGCTGAACGGCCGGATGACCCCGGATTTGTGGACTGCTGCGATCCAGGGGCAGGCGAGCGGGGTGCCGTTCCATACCACTGCCCCTGCGCGGGTTGCGGTGCAGAACGGCGTCTATAGTCTGTTGCCGACCGAAATCGCCTTCCAGGACGGCAATGTCAGGCTTGCCGGGCAATATGGCCATGGCATGGTTCTGCAACTTCGGCTCGATCGCCTCGACCTCGCGATCATCAACGCCTTTGTGCCTGATCTGGGCATCGGCGGCAGCGCGACCGGCAGCCTGGATTTCGCGCAGACCTCGCCCGATGCGTTCCCCAGTGCGGACGCGCGGCTTGAACTCGACGACCTGACCCGGTCTAGCCTGGCGCGCGTATCGGCGCCGGTCCATGTCAGTCTGGTGGGCAAGCTGCTGCCGGATGGCGGCGATGCGCGGATGCTGATCCGGCGCGGGGATTCTACCATCGGCCGTGTCATCGCCACGCTGCGGCCGCTCGGCCCGGGCGCGGGCGACTGGATGGAGCGACTGAAGGCAGCGCCGCTGTCGGGCGGCATTCGTTATAACGGGCCGTCGGCACTGCCTTTCTCGCTCGCCGGGCTGGCGAACCAGCAGCTCACCGGGCCGATCGGCATCGCCGCCGACTTCGCCGGCAGACTGGACCGGCCGCAGCTGACCGGCGTCGTGCGCGCAGATAATTTGACGTACGATAACGAGAATTTCGGCACGCGGCTGACCAATATGAAGATCGACGGCCAGTTTTCGAACGACAGCTTCGTGCTCAATCAGCTCTCCGCTCGCGCGGGCGATGGCCGGGTTAGTGCGGCGGGCCGGGTCGGCCTTTCCTCCGCCGACAATTTCCCGATCGAACTCACCGTCGATCTCGACAATGCCCGGCTGGCGCGCAGCGAGTCCATCGGCGCCACGGCGACGGGACGGCTCATCGTCACCAAAAATCCGCAAGTCCAGAAAATCGAAGGGCGGCTGCGCATTCCCGAGGCCAATTATCAGGTGATCCGCCAGGGCGGCGCCGAGGTGGCCGAGCTTACCGGCGTGCGCCGCAAGGGTGACGCGCTCGACCCCAATGCACAGCAGGCAAAGCCCGTCCGCGACTTCGGCAATTTCGACCTGAATGTGCAGGTAAGCGCCGATAACCGGCTGATGGTATCGGGCATGGGGCTGGAGTCCGAATGGCAGGCGCGGATCACCATCGGCGGCACTACGGTCGCGCCCGAAGTGCGCGGGACGATGGAGATCGTCCGCGGCACGTACAGCTTCGCCAGCCGGCGGTTCGATATTACCAAGGGCACGATCAGCTTCCAGGGTGAAGCGCTGAACAACCCGACGATCGACCTTTCGGCGAGCACCACTGCCGAGGGCGTGACTGCGATCCTCAACATCACCGGTACCGCGCAGAAGCCACAGATCGCGTTCACCTCCACGCCAAGCCTGCCACAGGAAGAGGTGCTGTCGCGGCTGTTCTTCGGCACCAACGTCACCAACCTGTCGGCGACGGAGGCGATTCAGCTTGCCGCAGCGCTCAATTCGCTGCGGGCAACGGGCGGGGGCCTCAATCCCCTCGGCAGGCTGAAGTCCGCCACCGGAATCGACCGGCTGCGCGTGCTGGGCGCCGACGACACCACCGGTCGCGGCACGTCGCTGGCCGCCGGCAAGTACATTACCAACAATATCTATATCGAGATCATCACCGACGCGCGGGGCTTCACCGCCACCCAGATCGAAGTCTCGCTAACGCGCGCGCTCAGCCTGTTGTCGCAGACCAGTTCGTTCAGCGGCTCGGGCGCGAGTATCCGCTATTCGAAGGATTATTGAGTAGCGGCTTACTTACCTTTGTGTAAACATGGCTGTCGGGAGAGGCAGACATGAAAGAATATTTCGACGTAGTCGTCGTGGGCGCCGGCATTTCCGGGATCGGTGCCGGCTATCATCTGCAGAGCAAGAGCCCGGATCGCACCTATGTCATACTAGAAGGGCGGGAGCGCCTGGGGGGCACCTGGGATTTGTTCCGCTATCCCGGCATTCGTTCGGACAGCGACATGTTCACGCTGGGCTTTTCGTTCCGCCCCTGGACAGAGGCGAAGGCCATCGCCGACGGACCGGCCATCCTGCGGTATCTGGAGGAGACAGCCGCCGCCTACGGCATCGACCGGCATATCCGTTACAGCCACCGCGTGGTTGCCGCCGACTGGTCGAGCGAAGAGGCGCTGTGGACGGTCACGGCCGAAGTGGATGGCGAACAGCGGCAGTTCCGCTGCAGCTTCCTGTTCATGTGTGCCGGCTATTATGACTATGCCCGTGGCCATAGCCCGGACTTTGCCGGTGTCGAGGATTTCGGCGGCCGTATTGTCCATCCGCAATTCTGGACGCCCGACATCGACTATGCCGGCAAGAACGTGGTTGTGATCGGCAGCGGCGCGACGGCGGTTACGCTGGTGCCCGAGCTGGCGAAGCAGGCGGCGCACGTGACGATGCTGCAGCGCTCGCCTACCTATATCGTTGCGCGCCCGTCAGAGGACGGCATCGCCAACTGGCTGCGACGGTTTCTGCCTTCGCGTACCGCCTATGCGCTCACCCGGTGGAAGAATGTGCTGCTCGGCCAGTATTTTTACCGCGCCATGCGCAAACACCCGGACAAGGCGAAGGAGCGGCTGGTCGAGATGGTCCGCTGTGAACTGGGGCCGGACTATGACGTCGCGACCCATTTCACGCCGCGCTACAATCCATGGGACCAGCGCCTGTGCCTGGTGCCGGATGCCGATCTGTTCGCGGCGATCCGCACTGGCGCCGCGGATGTCGTAACCGACACGGTGGAGCGGTTCACGCCCGGTGGTATCCGGCTTGCCTCCGGTCGCGAGCTGCCAGCCGACCTGGTCGTCACGGCTACCGGGCTGGAGCTGCAACTGATGGGCGGCGTGCCGGTGCGGGTGGATGGTGAGACGATCCGCTGGTCGGATCGGCTGACCTACAAGGGGATGATGTTCGCCGGGGTGCCGAACTTCGCGATTTCCTTTGGCTACACCAATGCGAGCTGGACGCTGAAAGCGGATCTGACCGCCAACTATGTCACGCGTCTGCTCAACGCGATGGCGAAGCGCGGCATGCGGCAAGTAATGCCGCGGCCGAATGCGCCGGTGGCGGCCGAGCCGTTCATCGACTTCACGTCCGGCTATGTTCAGCGGGCATCGGCGGTGTTGCCGCGGCAGGGGAACCGCAAGCCGTGGCGGCTCCACCAGAACTATACGCGCGACCTGATGGCGCTGCGTTTCGGGGGGATCGACGAGGAAATGGAGTTCTCCAATCCGCCGCCGGCCCGCCGCGACGCCGCCTGAGCCGGTCTCAGGCAGCAGCGCGGCTGCGGAGTAAGGCTGAGCGCAGGCATTCGCAGACCAGCTCGTCGCGCTGGTTGTGCATCTGGTGCCGCCAGGTGACGATGCCCTGGCCGGCGCGCGACTTGCTGGGGCGCAACTCGACCACTTCGGACGAGGCCCTTAGCGTGTCGCCCAGAAAGACGGGCTTGGGCATCACCAGCTTGTCATAGCCCAGATTGGCGACCAGCGACCCCGCCGTGGTGTCGCCAACGGTGATGCCGACCATCAGGCTGAAGGTGAAGGTGCCGTTGACGAGAATCTGGCCAAATTCGCTCGCCCGTGCGGCCTCGGCATCGAGGTGCAAGGGCTGGGTGTTGTGGGTGAGGGTGGAGAAAAGGAGGTTATCGGTTTCCGTAACGGTGCGGCGCAGCGCGTGTTCGATACGGTCGCCAATCTGCCATTCGTCATAGAAGCGGCCGGCCATTTCAACCCTCCTGCGCTGCGCTGATGCGAATCAATAGCGCATCCACCTGCACCTGCGTGCCGACCTCAACGGGCAGTTCGGCAACCACGCCGTCGAACGGCGCCAACAGAGCATGCTCCATCTTCATGGCCTCCAGTGTGACCAGTCGTTGGCCTTTGGAGACGGGGGCGCCGGGGGCTACATCGACTGCGGTGATGCGGCCCGGCATGGGGGCGAGCAGGGCGCCATCGGTGGCGGCGCCGGCGCCCTGAGGGCGAGTCGAAAGCGGAAAGGAGAAACGATGCGGTGCGATCCCATCGTTCGCTTGCACCCAAACGCTATCGTGATCGATGTCATAGCGGTCGGGTTCGACGGGGCCGGTGACATCCAGATCGATGTCCACAGCCTTGCCGTCAACGGCAACACGAACAGTCCGGTTCGCGGCAGCATTCAGGCGGAAACCAAAGAGAGGATTCCATCGCGTACCCGGCGAAACCACCCATTCCCGGGCGCCCGTGCCAGATAGAAAAGGCCGTTTGGTCGACGGTGTGTCGGGTGATGCGAGGAGAAGCAGCGCACCGGCCGATAGCAAATGTGGGTCGGCCACTTCGCGCTCTACCAGCGTGTTCAGCTTTCGCTCGATCAGACCGGTATCGACTGCGCCGTCCGCAAATTCGGATGTCTCGAGCACCCGTACGAGGAACTCTGCATTGGTTCGGACAGGCTGAACCCTGATGTTCTTGCAGGCTTCCACCAACTGTTCGCGCGCCTGTTCGCGACGAAAACCCGTCGCGACCAGCTTGGCGATCATGGGATCATAGAACGCGCTGACAGCATCACCCTCGGTAACGCCGGTTTCGATCCGAATTCCATGCGGTAGCGCGAAATGATCGAGGCTGCCGATCGACGGCAGAAAGCCCGTCGCCGGATCCTCTGCATAAAGCCGCGCTTCCATGGCCCAGCCATCCATCGAAATCTCAAACTGCCGCTTCGGCAGTGGCTCACCGCTTGCGACGCGCAGTTGCCATTCGACCAGATCGACGCCGGTGATCTCCTCGGTCACCGGATGCTCGACCTGAAGGCGCGTGTTCATCTCCATGAACCAGATGCGATCGGCGCGCAGGCCTTCGCTGGCGTCGGCAATGAATTCGATCGTACCCGCGCCGACATAGTCGACCGCCTGCGCCGCGCGTACCGCCGCCGCGCAGATTGCCGCGCGCGTTTCGGAGTCCATTCCTGGCGCGGGGGCTTCCTCGATCACCTTCTGGTGACGACGCTGGAGCGAGCAGTCGCGCTCGAACAGGTGGACGACATTGCCGTGCGTGTCGCCGAACACCTGCACTTCGATATGGCGCGGCGAGAGGATGTATTTCTCCAGCAGCACCCGATCGTCGCCGAAGGAAGAGGCGGCCTCGCGCTTGCAGCTGGCGAGCGCGTCGGCGAAGTCGGCGGCGCTGTCCACCCGGCGCATGCCCTTGCCGCCGCCGCCGGCCACCGCCTTGATCAGTACCGGATAGCCGATGGCGTCTGCCTCTGCCAGCAACCGCGCGGAGCTCTGGTCGTCGCCGAGATAGCCGGGCGTTACTGGTACGCCCGCCGCGATCATCCGCGCCTTGGCGGCATCCTTCAGGCCCATCGCGCGGATGCTGTCGGGCTTCGGGCCGACCCAGATCTGCCCGGCATCCATCACCGCCTGCGCGAAATCGGCATTTTCCGAAAGAAAGCCATAGCCGGGATGGATCGCTTCGGCACCGGTGGCCTTGGCGGCGGCGATGATCTTTTCACCGACCAGATAGCTCTCGCGCGCCGGGGAGCTACCGATATGCACGGCCTCGTCGGCCCGCCGCACGTGCAATGCCTGCGCGTCGGCGTCCGAATAAACCGCGACGGTGCGGATGCCCATCGCCCGGGCTGTACGGATGATGCGGCAGGCGATCTCGCCGCGATTGGCGATGAGCAAGGACTGGATCACGGGTGTCGCTCCGGAAAGCCGTGGCGGGTGTGCAGGGCGGTGAGCACGCCTTCGATGTCATTCGCGAACCCTCCTTCGGCAAAGGCAAGCGCAGGGAGGTTCTGGTTCTCCGCACCCAGCCGGTCGACTACCGGCGCGCGCGGCCGCGGCCAGGGGACGCGGACGACCTCGATATTGGTGGCGCGTTCCGGAAAGGCGGCGAGCAGACCCTCCACGGTGATGCAGTCCTTGCAGTAAAAGCGCCGCTCCCCGCCGAACGCCGGATCGGCCCAGTCGGTGTCGAGGACGAACAGCGTGTCGCGGCTCATGCCGGGCAATCCGTGGTCCGTTCGTTCCAGGTGGCGTTCAGCACTTTCCACACGCCGTTCTCGCGCACCAGGTCGAAATGGTCGGTGCCGCAATGCTGCGTCCGCCCGGCGACGGTGAAGACATAGGGGCTCCAGACCATGGCGATATCGCCATCGATCTCGACGGCGGGATCGATCAGTCGTTCCGCGACCGGTTCCTTGCCAGAACCAATCGTGGTGGCGAATTCGCTCCAGCCCAGATGGGCGATGCGGCGGCTGCCATCGTCACGGGCGATGACCGCGGTGGCACCGCCTTCGCTGCGCACGGTGGCGAGGAAGGCCGTCCGGTCACCCGATCCTATCGCGGCGAGCAGTGCCTTGACCGGCGCGAGGACTGCGGCGGCATCCGCATCCTGATAGGGCAGTGGATTGGCGGGCGGCAGCTTGTCCGACGGCTTCGCGCTCCGCGGGGGATTTGCCGGCGGCGGTGGCAGCGGCTTGTCCTGCAGAGCCAAGGTGAAAGCGAGGAGGGAGAGGAGCATCTGTTATCCTTTAGCCGGAGCACGAGGCGGGGAGCCTAGCTGCTCCCTCACATCCGGAACACGCCGAACTGCGGGTGCTCCGGAATCGGTGCGTTGAGCGTTGCCGCGAGCGCGAGGCCGAGCACGTCGCGTGTCTGGGCTGGATCGATGATGCCATCGTCCCACAGCCGCGCGGTCGCGTGCCAGGGATTGCCCTCATCCTCATATTTCTGGCGGATCGGCGCCTTGAAGGCCTCGGCCTGCTCGGGCGTCCAGCTGGCGGCATCGCGGTGGACCGTTGCCAGCACGCTCGCCGCCTGCTCGCCGCCCATCACGCTGATGCGGGCATTGGGCCAGCTGAACAGGAAGCGCGGGCTATAGGCCCGGCCGCACATGCCGTAATTGCCGGCGCCGAAGCTGCCGCCGATCAGCACGGTCAGCTTGGGCACGCTCGCCGTCGCCACTGCCGTCACCAGCTTGGCACCGTGCTTGGCGATACCCTCCGCCTCATATTTGCCGCCTACCATGAAGCCGGAGATGTTCTGGAGGAACAGCAGCGGCACCCGGCGCTGGCAGGCAAGCTCGATGAAATGCGCGCCCTTCACCGCGCTTTCGCTGAACAGCACGCCGTTATTGGCGAGGATGGCCACCGGCATCCCCCAGATGTGCGCGAAGCCGCACACCAGCGAGCTGCCATACAGTGCCTTGAATTCGTGGAATTCCGATCCGTCGACAAGCCGGGCGATCACCTCGTGCACGTCATAGGGCGCGCGGACGTTGGTGGGGAGGATGCCGTACAGCTCCTCCGCCGCATATTTTGGCGGGCGTGGATCGCGCAATGCGATGTCGGGTGTGCGGTCGGCCGGAAGCGTGCTGACGATGTCACGGACGATCTGGAGCGCGTGTTCGTCATTCTCGGCAAGGTGGTCGACCACGCCCGAACGGCGGGCATGGAGCTCGCCGCCGCCCAGATCCTCGGCGCTGATCTCCTCCCCCGTGGCAGCCTTCACCAGCGGCGGGCCGGCGAGGAAGATCGTGCCCTGGTTGCGGACGATGACGCTCTCGTCCGACATGGCGGGGACATAGGCGCCGCCGGCGGTGCAGCTGCCCATCACGCAGGCGATCTGCGGGATGCCCTTGGCGGACATGTTCGCCTGATTAAAGAAAATGCGGCCGAAATGCTCCTTGTCGGGGAACACCTCGGCCTGATGCGGCAGGTTTGCGCCACCGCTGTCGACCAGATAGATGCAGGGCAGGCGGTTGGCCTCGGCAATCTCCTGCGCGCGGAGATGCTTCTTCACCGTCATCGGATAATAGGTGCCGCCCTTCACGGTGGCGTCGTTGCACACGATCATCACCATACGGCCGGAAACGCGGCCGATGCCGGCGATCACCCCCGCACCGGGGACTTCGCCGTCATACAGGTCGAACGCAGCAAGCTGGCCGATTTCAAGGAACGGTGCACCGGGATCGAGCAGCCGTTCGACCCGCTCGCGGGGCAGCAGCTTGCCGCGCGCGGTGTGCTTCGCACGGGCGGACTCGCTGCCGCCGAACGCGGCGCGGGCGACATCGGTGCGAAGCTTCTCGGCTAACGCACGGTTGTGCGCGGCCTGGGTGCGGAACTGCTCGCTCTCAGGCTGAACCTGGGTGGGGAGGACGGGCGCGGACATCTGGGATTACGCCGCCCCCACCAGTTCGCGGCCGATCAGCATCCGGCGAATCTCGTTGGTGCCTGCGCCGATGTCGAGCAGCTTGGCGTCGCGCAGGAAGCGTTCGACTGGCCAGTCCTTGGTATAGCCCGCGCCGCCCAGTGCCTGCACGGCCTCACCCGCGACGCGGAAGGCGTTCTCGCTAGCCAGCAGGATCGCGCCCGCCGCATCGAACCGCGTCGTCCTGCCCGCATCGCAGCTGCGCGCCACCGCATAGACATAGGCCCGGGCGGAATTGAGCGCGACATACATGTCGGCGATCTTGGCCTGGATCAGCTGGAAGCTGCCGATCGGCTGCCCGAATTGTTTGCGCTCGCGGACATAGGGCAACACCACGTCAAGACATGCCTGCATGATGCCGAGCTGGATGCCTGCGAGCACGGTACGCTCGTAATCCAGCCCGCTCATCAGCACGCCGACGCCGCCATTGACCGGACCCATGACGTTTTCCTCCGGCACTTCGCAATCGGTGAAGACGAGTTCGGCGGTGGGCGAGCCGCGCATGCCCATCTTGTCGATCTTCTGGCCGATCGCGAAGCCGGGCATGTCCTTCTCGATCAGGAAGGTGGTGATGCCGCGCGAGCCTTCGCCGGTCTTCGCGTAGACGACGAGCGTGTCGGCATACGCCGCGTTGGTGATCCAGAATTTGGTGCCGTTCAGCACGTAGCCGCGATCGGTCTTATCCGCCTTCAGCTTCATCGAAACGACGTCCGATCCTGCACCGGCCTCGGACATGGCCAGGCTGCCGACATGCTCTCCGGAGATCAGCTTCGGAAGGTATTTGGCTTTCTGCTCGGCATTGGCCCAGCGGGCGATCTGGTTGATGCAGAGGTTCGAATGTGCGCCATAGCTCAGCCCGATCGAGGCAGAAGCGCGGGCCACTTCCTCGCATGCAATGACATGTTCGAGATAGCCGAGGCCCAGGCCGCCATCGGCCTCCGGAACTGTGATGCCATGCAGGCCCAGTTCGCCCATCGCCGGCCAGAGCTCGTCGCGCGGGAACCAGTCCTCGGCGTCGATCCGGGCGGCGAGCGGCGCGATCCGATCGCGGGCGAAGCGGGCGGTGGTTTCGCGGATCATGTCGGCGGAATCGCCCAGGGCGAAATCGAAATCGGGGGTCATTGCGGTTCCTCTCCAACGGTCACGATCATGCCGTCGATTATGCGTACAGGCCATGGAAGCAGCCGCGCGCCAACGCAAGGGCCGCCGACGCAGCGCCCGTCCTCCACGGTGTAAAGCGCGCCGTGCCAACTGCACTGGATATGGCCGCCGTCGGGGGTGAGATAGGCGTCGAGCTGTTGCGTAAGTGGCACGGCCATGTGCGCGCAGCGATCGACATAGCCAAAAACTGCCGCGCCCCGGCGAACGACGAAGCCGTGGAAACGGCCGGCGCGCATTTCCAGCACGAAATTGCGGGCGGTGCCGTCGGGGATCAGGTCCAGCGGGCCGAGGGTGACACCGGCGGGGGTGGTGGTGAGGCGTTCGGTCATGCGGGGCGAAGGGTTCCCAACGCTTTACGGTTCGCGTTCCCCTTCCGCTTGCGGGAAGGGCTAGGGGAGGGGGTGGACCGTCGCGCCGTTTCTACCACGTTGTTCCCTCCCCCAACCCCTCCCGCAAGCGGGAGGGGAACGCAGACTGCGTTCGGGTACTGCCTCACGGCAACCGCGCTTTCGGAAAGCCCTCCCACACCGCATCATAGTCGGGCTGGGCATGTGCGGCTGCATAGTCGGTGGGGCGGTAGGGCCAGCAGGTCTCGACCATGAAGGCCATGGTGTCGTCGATCTTGTGCGGCTGCAATTCTGCGTCGGTCGCGCCGCGCCAACTCGCAACGTCCGGTCCGTGGCCCGCCATCAGGTTGTGGAGGGAAAGGCCGCCGGGGACGAAACCATCCGCCTTGGCATCATACGCGCCGTGGATGAGTCCCATCGCCTCGCTCATCACGTTACGGTGGAACCAGGGCGGGCGGAACGTGTCCTCCGCCACCATCCAGCGCGGCGGGAAGATCACGAAATCGGCATTGGCCCGGCCAGGAACGGTACTCGGCGAGGTTAGCACCGTAAAGATCGACGGATCGGGATGGTCGAAGCTCACCGTGTTCATCGTGTTGAACCGGGCAAGGTCGTAGCGGCAGGGCGCGAGGTTGCCGTGCCATGCCACCACGTCAAGCGGACTGTGGGGGAGGGTAGTTATCCACAGGCTTGCCAACGACTTTTGCACAAGCTCGAACGGTTCGTCGCGATCCTCGAACCAGGCCACCGGCGTCTCAAAATCGCGGGGATTGGCAAGGCCGTTCGCGCCGATTGGGCCGAGATCGGGGAGGCGGAACATCGCGCCGTAATTCTCGGCGACATAGCCGCGTGCCTCGCCATCGGGCAGCAGTACCCGGAACCGCACGCCGCGGGGCACCAGCGCGATCTGGCCGGGGGCAATGTCGATGCGGCCCAGCTCGGTCAGCAGAGTCAACGCGCCGGCTTGGGGGATGAAGAGCAACTCGCCGTCCGCGTCGACGAAGGCGCGATTGTCCATGTCGCGATTGGCGGCATAGGTGTGGACTACCACGCCCTCCAGATCAGCCGGATCGCGGGTGACGAGCATGGTCGTCATGCCGTCGATCCAGTCGGTCGGCGCCGAAGGCTGGGGCAGGGGATCCCAGCGTAACCGGTTCGGCGCCAGCGGCCCGGCGGCGGCGCCGGCGCCGAATCCCGGCGCGCCGCTATAGGGCTGGTAGGGCGGATGCTCGGCGCTGGGGCGCAGGCGGTAGAGCCAGCTACGGCGATTCTCGGCGCGCGGCGCAGTGAAAGCGGTGCCGGATAGCTGCTCAGCGTAGAGGCCGTAGGGCGGGCGCTGCGGACTGTTCCGGCCGATCGGCAGGGCGCCTGACACGGCCTCGGTGGAGACATGGTTGCCGAAGCCGGGGAAATAGTGGTGAGTCATCCTGCTCCTCCGCCTCCCCCTCTGAGGGGGAGCAATAGCAACTGGGCCAATGCGCTCGCCCAAACCATCGTCATTCCCGCGAAGGCGGGAATCCATTTGCCAGCACGCCGGGAGTCGAGCCGCGCCATCAGCGCCAATGGCTACCCGCCTTCGCGGGGATGCCGGCTTGTCGCCGTTGCCTCGTAGCGTTTCGAGAGTGGGGCCGGGGTATGCCACTATTCCTGCGGCGGCACCCCCGGCTCTCTCCCTCTCCGAACCTGTCAGGCGTCGACCTTGATGACGCCGCGGCGAATCTGGTCGAGCTCGATGCTCTCGAACAGTGCCTGGAAATTGCCGTTGCCGAAGCCTTCATTGCCCTTGCGCTGGATGATCTCGAAAAAGATCGGCCCGAACATATTTTCGGTGAAGATCTGGAGCAGGATGCCTTCGCCATTCTCCACCGATCCATCGATCAGGATGCGGTTCTTGCGCAGCCGCTCGAGATCTTCGCCGTGCCCGGGCACGCGCTTGTCGACCAGCTCGTAATAGGTCTCGATCGTGTCCTGCAGCCGCACGCCGCGCGCGCGCAGGCGCTCCACGGTGTCGTAGATGTCGTCGGTGGTGAGGGCCAGGTGCTGGATGCCTTCGCCCTTATATTCGCGCAGGAATTCCTCGATCTGGCTGTTGTCGTCCTGGCTCTCGTTCAGCGGAATGCGGATCGCCTTGTCGGGCGCGATCATCGCCTGGCTGAACAGGCCGGTCGCCTTGCCCTTGATATCGAAATACTTCTGCTCCTCGAAGCCGAAGAGCGTGCGGTAGAACTCGCTCCACACCCGCATCTGGCCGCGGCGGACATTGTGGGTGAGGTGATCGAGCAGGTCCAGCCCGACGCTGTTCTTCGCTTCCGCCTCGCGCCAGCCGGGGAACTCGGCCCAGTCGGCGTAGGGGTCGCTGCCGTCCTGGATGAAATAGAGGTAGGAGCCGCCGATGCCCTGAATGACGGTGTCGTCCTCATCCGTCGGCTTGGCGCCGTGGGCGAGCGCCCATTCCATCGCCTTTTTGGGATCGGCGACGCGGAACGCCATCGCGCTGGCGGAGGGGCCGTGCTCGCCGCGGAAGGCCGCCACGCGGCCAGCATCATCGCGGTTGAGCATCAGGTTGATGCGACCCTGCTTGTAGCGCGTGATGTTCTTGCGCGGATGGCGGTGGCTGGCAACGAAGCCGAGCTGCTCGAACTGACGCGCCATGGCGTCCGGATCGGGCGAGGTGAACTCGACGAACTCGAAGCCGTTGAGGCCGAGCGGATTGGCGGTATCGATCATGATCGACCTGATACCGCATCTCGGGAATTAGTGTCAAATGTTACTAATTCATCATAACCCTTCGCCGCCGACCCAGTGGGCGTTCGAAAGTCGGCGGGCGACCGCCCAGGTCTGGGTGCGGATGTCAGGCACTGCGACGATTTCCCAGAAGGCGCCGCGCGTCATCGGCCCCAGCGCATAGAGCCTGGGGTTGGCCCGGCCGTCGGCGCCGATCGTCTGCCCCTGATTGTCGACATCGATGCCGATTCGCGCCGCGTCGGGCCGGATCAGGCCGCGCGCGGCCAGCTTCTGGAGCAGCGGCTCGGTAGTGCGGCCAAGGTCGCCGAGGGGGCCGGTGCAGTTGATGACGCGCTGAACGTTCAGCACTTCGGTTGCGTCACGGCCCCGCCGGCGCAGCGTCACGTCGACACCTTCGGCCCTTTCGGTGAAGCCCAGCGTCTTCGCAGCAACCACCTCCAGCTGGCCGCGATCGATCAGCGCGTGCAGCCGGGCATCTACCTCCGGCGCGAGCCGGTGGCGGTGCACATCCCACCAAGGGCGCAGGTGGCGCAGGAACCGCGACCGCTCGGCCGTGCTGGCATTCGCCCACATCGGCTGGGTGAAGGGGCGCAGCTCGTCGACGGCGTTGCGCCAGCCGACTTGTTCGGCACGGGTACGGACAGTGCGGACAAGCAGTGACGCGCGCGTGCGCGGGCGCTCGGTGATCCTCTCCCAGTCCTGCCCCGGCCCGTGCGGGCGAGGCAACAGGCCGCGCCGGGATACCGCAACGATCCGCCCCCCGAACCCGCGGGCCTCGAGCAGCAGCGCTACGTCGACCATGGTAAGCCCGGTGCCAATCACCAGCACCGTGTCGGTATCGCCAAGGCCTTCGGGCGCGGTCGGATCCCAGGGATCGCCCTTGTAGCGGGTGGCCGACAACGTGGCGGGATCGAGGCCCGGCGGATCATGCGGGGGCAGATTGCCGACCGCCAGCACCACGGCATCGGCCCGTATCGTCTCGCCCTCAAGCTGCAGCGTGGCGCCGCCGGCGTCGAACGTCACATCCTGTACCGCGCCATGGACGAGTCGAAGCCGGTCGGGATGCTCGGCCAGCGCCTGCGCCAGCATCTCGCGCAGATACTCGCCATAGACGCGGCGCGGTACGAAGGCGGTGGCGGTATTCTCCACGCCGCGCGCCTCCAGCCAGCGGACTAAATGGCCGGGATCGTCGGGAAAGGCGCTCATGTTCGCGGCGCGGACGTTGAGCAGGTGCGAGGGGTGGGCGGCGCCATAGGCGAGCCCCGTACCTGCCACCGGCGCCCGCTCGATCAGCGTGGCGCGCGGGCCGTGATGGCGGATGAGGTTGATGGCCTGAAGCGTGCCCGAAAAGCCCGCGCCGATAATGGCGACATGTTCGATCAAGTGCTGGCCCCCCGGCTCAGATTTCGTAGTCGATCTGCCATTCCGGCGCCGTGAAGGCCGGCTTCTCATCGGCGAAGGCGGGCTGGCGGGCCTTCATCTCCCCATAGAGGCGCTTGACCGAGTCGCTGGCGGTGCGGACGAACAGGAAGGGCAGCGCCGCATGGATGAGGCATGCGGCACCCCCTGTGATCATCGTGATGCCGAAGCGCGCCGCAGTGGCCGCATGGGCGCCATAGCTCTCGCCGACGCTACGCGGATGGGCGAGGAAAAGCCGATCGATCATGTTGGAATTGTATCGGCGAACGGGGCGGCGGGGAAGGGCGTTGGTCTTGAATTCGGCGCTGCTTGTGGTGGGCTTCCAGGAATGGAGGCTGTCGCAATCAGTCAGGCTAACAGATTCCCCTCCCTGCGTGCAGGGAGGGGCTAGGGGTGGGTCCGCCGCCGCGAGGCGGCGGGCTCGCGTTCGGCAAGGTATAGAGTCTGTGCAGCGCGCAGACGCGCGCACCCACCCCTTTATCCCCTCCCTTGCAGGGAGGGGAAACTATCGTCCCCCTCCTCAAAGCTTGGCGATCGTCTCCGCCATGGCAGTCACGTCGACGTCGGCGCCTTCGGTGGCGATCGTCTCTGTCAGATGCGCCTGGACCAGATCGAGCAGCGGCATGCGGGCCCCCACCGCCGTTGCGGCTTCACTCGCCAGTCGCATATCCTTCAGCCCCAGCGGCGCGGTGAAGCCGGCCGGGCGGTGGCGCCGTTCGGCGATCGGCGGGCCATAGACCTTGTGGATGGCGCCGTCAAAGATCGTGCCGGCGAATACGTCCAGCATCTTCTCGCGGGCGACGCCGCCCTTTTCGCCCAGCGCCATCGCCTCGCCATAGGCTTCGACAGTCGCCATGATCATGAAATTGCCGGCGAGCTTGACGAGGTTGGCGGCCGAGGGCGTCTCACCCATCGGGAAGACAATGCGGCCGATCGCCTCGAACAACGGCGCGGCGGCCGCCATCGCATCCGAGGCACCGGCTGCGACGACCGCGAGCTTGCCCGCAGCGGCGACCGGCGGGCGGCCGAAAACGGGTGCCGAGACGAAGCGATGGCCCTTTGCTGCGTGCGATTCGGCCAGCCGGTCGGCAGCCGCCACGGCGATCGTGCTGTGCGAGAGGTGGAGCGTACCCGGCGCCATGCCGGCGAGCATCCCGTCGGGCCCATCCAGCAGCGCATCGAGCGCAAGATCGTCCGCCACCATCGTCATCACGGCGTCGGCCGCTTCCGCTGCCGCACGCGGCGTGGCTGCCAGTCGGGCGCCGCGTTCGACCAGTGGCGCGGCCTTGTCGGCCGAACGGTTCCAGACGGTGACGTTGTGGCCGGCATCGAGCAGGGCGGATGCCATGCCGAAGCCCATCTGCCCCAGCCCGAGAAATGCGACCTTCATGACAATCTCCTGATGCACGCGGCCGGTGGGGCTCGCCAAAGCGAAATTCCAATAGTATCGCTGTGTTACACCGCAAGCATCGCGTGAGAAGGCGCAGGCGGTAGGGGGGAACCGATCGATGCACGAAGACGTCTGGCAGAGCTTTGTCCACGCGCTTACGACAATGCTGGGCGCGCATGGCCCCGCGACGGCAGGCGCCGCGAAGAGCTTCGCACCGGGCGATTACAGCATTCATTTCTTCCTGCAGCTCGCGGTTATCCTGATCGCCTGCCGCGTGGTTGGCTGGCTGGGGCAGAAGCTGCTCGCCCAGCCGCAGGTGGTGGGCGAGATGATCGCGGGCGTGATCCTGGGGCCGTCGCTGCTTGGCCTGCTCTTCCCCGATCTGCAGGCGGCGATCTTCCCGAAGGAGACGAAGAACGTCCTATATGTCGGCGCGCAATTTGGCGTGGGGCTGTACATGTTCCTCGTCGGCACGACGCTGCAGGTCGAGCATTTCCGATCCAAGGCGCGAAGTGCGATGACCGTTTCTGCCGCCGGAATAGCCGTGCCGTTCCTGCTGGCGGCGATTGTCGCGCCGATGCTGGTTACCGTACCCGGCCTGTTCGCGGCAGGCATTTCCAACTTCAACGCGACGCTGTTTCTGGGCGCCTGCATCGCGCTGACGGCGTTCCCGATGCTGGCACGGATCATCAACGAGCGCGGACTGGCGGAATCGTCGCTGGGCACGCTGTCGTTGACCGCGGGTGCTTTCGACGATGCCTGTTCATGGTGCGTACTGGCCATCGTGCTGGCCACTTTTGGGGCGGGGCCGGGCGTGGCGATCCTCGCGATCGGCGGGGGCCTGCTCTACACATTGTTCCTGGTGCTGGTCGGCCGGCGGCTGCTGGCCCCGCTGGGCGCGGCGGTGGAGCGCAGCGGCGAAATGAGCCTGACGGTGCTCGGCATCACCATGGCGCTGTTCTGCCTGTCCGCCTTCTTCATGGACGCGATCGGTATTCATGCGATCTTCGGCGGCTTCATCCTGGGCGCCGTGATGCCGCGCGGGCGCTTCGCCGCCGAGCTGAAGCGCAAGATCGAGCCGCTGGCAGTGGTGCTGCTGCTGCCGATGTTCTTCACCTATTCGGGGCTGAACACGCGGATGGACATGGTCAATTCGGTATCGCTGATCGGCATCACGCTGGCGGTGCTGGCAGTATCGATCCTCGCCAAGTTCGGCGCTTGCTGGGCGGCGGCGCGGCTTTCGGGCGAGGACAACCGCACCGCGCTGGGCATCGGCGCGTTGATGAACTCGCGCGGGCTGATGGAACTGATCATCATCAATATCGGCCTGCAAAAGGGGATTATCGGCCCCACGCTGTTCGCGATGCTGGTGCTGATGGCGATCGTGACGACGATGATGGCGTCGCCGCTGTTCGAGCTGGTCTATGGCCGGCTGGCGCGGGCGCGGGGCGAGCTGGGCAGCGTGCCGGGCGAACCCGGGCTCGCCTGACCGGCTCAGCCGCCGACCAGCGCGGTAAGGTCGATCAGCGCGCGCGGCACCGATACGCCGGGACTGGTGCCGATATAGCGCGGCACCCAGACGGGTTCATATTTCGCCTTGAACGCACGCAGGCCCGAAAAGCCGTACAACCGCTCGCCATGGCCATAGACCGCCGCGCCCAGCCGCGACCAGATCGGCGCGAGCGGCCCCGGCTTCAGCCCCGATAGCGGCGCCATACCGAGGTTGAACCGCTCGAACCCCTGCGCCGCGCCATATTGCATCAGCCGGACGAACAGCAGGTCCATCGCGCCATAGGGCGTGCCGGGCAGATAGCGCATCAGGTCGACCGACATCTCCTCGCGGTTCGGCGTCTCCCAGATATTGGCGAAGGCGACGATCTCGCCGTGCAGGCGCAGCACCGCACAATCGAAGCGGGCCAGATAGTCAGGATCGAACCGGCCCAGGCTGAAGCTCTTTTCCGCGCCGGGTTTCCCTTCCAGCCATGCGTCGGACACGCGGCGCAGCGCGGGCAGGGCGGCCGGCATCTGCGCGGCGGGGATGACCTCGAACACTAGCCCGGCGGCATTGGCCTTGTTCACGCAGTGGCGCAGCGACTTGTAGGGCGCGCCCTTCAGCGCATAGCCCTGGCGCAGGTCGACCAGCGCCTCTTCGCCATATTTCATCGGTTGCAGGCCCAGCTCGACCACCAGTGGCAGCATCGCCGCGCTGACCTGAAACAGGCAGAGCCGTCCGCGCGCGGCATCGCAGCGGCGGCGGATTTCCCAGATCAGTTCCGACCACGCCGCTTCGGGACCGACCGGATCGCCCATCACGACCCAGGTACGCCCCTGCACGCGGTACATCAGGAACGCGTCGCCTGAAGTGGAGACCAGAAAGTCCTTGTCGCCGGTGAACGCGAGCATCGCATCGGCGCGGCTGCTGACAGCGATGGCCCGTTCGGCGACTTCCTCGGACAATTCCTGCCCCTCGCGGATGTGCGGCGAGGCCGACATCAGGCGCCAGAACGCCCAGCCGACGAGCAGCATCGTCGCCCCCAGCGTCGCGCGCAGGAAGCGGGGAGCATTGCCGCGCCAGGCGAAGTCCCACCACAGCGCATCGCTGTACGGCACCCGCTTATAAGCGAAGAACCCCGCCCAGGCGCTGAGTGCCAGCGCGATCAGCGCTGCCGCCCACCACCAGCGCGCGACCGGCGCCGAGCCGATGCCGGCGCTGCGGTAAAAGCCCGGCCGGGCATATTGCAGCATCCCCGCTACAACGAGCAGCACCGTCGCTTCCTCATAATCCACACCCTTCAGCAGCGAGAACAGCGCGCCGGCGAGCAGCAGCACCCGCGCGGCGTGGAAGCCGCTCTTCAGCCGCGCCTGCACGGCCGGGGCGATCAACAGCAGCGCGGTGCCCACCAGACTGGCGGCGAAGTGCGAGCCTTCGACGAACGGCAGCGGCAACAGCTTGTGGAGCGGGTGCATGCGGCCATGCGCGGGGGGCAGCGCGCCGGAAACAAGCAGCACCAGCCCGCCCGCGAACACCAGCAGCGCGAGTAGCGGCGGCGCCAGCGCCTGTCCGATCCGGTCGGCGACGGACAGGCCAGCAGCGATCGGGTGGCGCAGGCGCTTCCCCTCCACCGCGACGAGCAGCGCGCCGGCAACCAACAGAGGAAGCAGATAATAGACGAGGCGATAGAGGAGGAGGGCGGCGAACAACTCGCTGCGGCCGAGCGGCAGCAGCGCCAGCATCGTCCCCTCGAACACGCCGATCCCGCCGGGCACATGGGTGATCAGCGCGACGACGATCGCGAGTGCATAGGCAAGGAAGAAGCTGCCGATCAGCGCCGGGTCGGCGCCCGGCACCAGCACGAACAGCGCGCCCGAAGCGCAGGCAAGGTCCAGCGCCGCGACACCGATCTGTGCCGCCATCAGTTGCGGGGTGGGTAGTGGGAGCACCGCTTCGCCGATCCGCACCGTTGCCCATCCCCGTGCGCGAAGGGCAAATAGGACGATTGCGACCAACACCAGCGCTCCGCCTATCGCGTGCTGCACCGAAGCGGCAATGCTGTACCCCGCTACCGCCAGCGGTTGCGCGCCGAGCAGCAGCGCCGCCGCCGTCACCGCGAACACGCCGCCCCAGAAGGTGCCCGAGGCGATCAGCGTGATCCGGGCGACATCGGTAAAGTCCAGCCCGGCGGCGGTATAGGCGCGCAGCCGGGCAGTGCCGCCAGTGAGCAGCGACAGGCCGAGATTGTGGCTGATCGTATAGCTGGTGAAGGAAGCGAGCGCCGCAGTGCGCCAGGGGAGCCGCTTGCCGATCGTGCGCACCGCGAACCAGTCGTAGAGCGTTAGCAGCAGATAGGAACAGGTGGTGAGCGCGATGGCGATCCCAAGGCGGTCGCCGCCGATTTGGTGGAGCGCTTGGCGCACATCGCGCAGCCTGACCTGTGCGAGTATGGAGCGGACCGCCTCAAACCCCAGCAGCGCGACGGCGAGCGCCAGCAGCACCAGCAGCGGCCGCTTGTATCGCCGTATCCGGGCGATCGGTCCTTTCTCTGCTAGCGCCGGCGCTTCTACAGCCGGGTCCACTCCTGCGACTTGCATATCCAACCCCCGAGGATGCAGCCGGAAATACGCAGTTTGGACGGTGAGACCACCTGGATGTGCGAATAGAAGCTGCGGCCCATATCAGGCACATAGACCGTCCCGGTCCAGCGCTTGGGCGTATCCCGCCGATAGGCGCGCAACAGCTGGGTGCCAATCAGATTCTGTACGCCGGACTCGCGGGCGTCCTCCAGCGCTTCCTGATTGGCGGCGACAATGGTGCCGCACAGCTCCTCGCCGCACATGGTGGTGCGAACCGCAATGCTGTGGCGGGGATTTTGCCAGGTGCCGAGCACCGCGTCATTGCCGTCGCTCTGACCAGCAGGGGCGGAAAGGGGCGCGGCGGCGAGCAGGGCGAGCGTGCGTTTCATGGTCGATGCGGCGCAGCTTGCGCTCCCAGCACGGGAGCAAGGGCAGTGAAAAAGGTTCGGACCAGCAGGTCATGGTCCATGCGCAGATAATGGCCGCCGGGCAGGGCGATCCGCCGCACATTCGCGCCAAGCATGGTCGGGCACAGGCTGTCGCTTTCGGTGGCGCCGCTGATGCAGGTGACGGGCAGCCAGTGCAGCGCGCGGACTTCGATCGATTCTACGTCGGGCGTCCCGAGATAGGCGAGGTTAAGCGGATCGGCGCGGAAATAGGCGCTGGCGCTAGGGACCACCAGCACCAGTGCGGCGACATGGGGGCGAAGATCGGCGGGAAGATGGGCGATGCCCACCCGCGCGATGTCGGCACCGAACGACTGGCCGGACAGGATCACGCGGGTCGCGCCAATCCTGCGCATCGCATCGCGTACCGAATTGGCGACCAGCGCATCGACATCGGCGCGGCTGCGGCGCTTTCCGAACAATGCCGGCATGCCCACCGCATAGACCGGGATTCCCGCCTCGGTCAGCGCGTCGACAATATAGGGCCCCATACCCCAGTGGAGACCCATATCGCCGGAAAAATAGACGACCGCCATATGCCGTGAAGGGCCGTCCGCCCTATATATGCGCACCGGGTTCGTATCGAAGAAACCGGCGCTCCAGTAGAGAATCGCTATTGCTGCAGCCAGCACTGCGAGAAGGATCGCGGTCCAGCGCCGCCAGCGTAGACGCGGTGCCGCCGCGGCAGTTGGTTCGCGATTCGCCATCGGGGCCCCATGCAATCGACTAGCTGAAGGCAGGATTAAGCGACGGGAAGAAAATGCAACCCGGCGGGGGACCGAAAATGGCCGGTCCGGGCGAAAAATTTTGCGGTGCAGCAGCAGTGTGCGGATCAGAAGACGTTCCGGCCCGCTCGGATCTGGCGCCGCGTGGTAAACAGTGCGCGCGCAGTGGCTGCGGCATCGCGCATTACGACCAGCACGCTGTCACCGGCTTCGACCCGCTCGTCGCGGGCCGGGCGCGGCAGGACATGGCCGTCGGCCCGGTCGATCTGGACGATGAACAGGCCGTTGCTCGCACGCCGCTCCGCCTCGTCAACAGTCAAGCCGCAGAGCGCGGCATTGGGAGTAGCCTCGATCCGCTCGATCTCCAGCCCAAGCGCCTCCAATTCTGTCCGCAACCGGCCGAGCTGCGCATCGCCGCGCACTTCCTGGCTGTGGGGATAGAGGATCATCCGCGCCATCGTCTCGGCGCCGATATGGGTGGGGAAGATCACCCGGTCGGCGCCGGCGTGGATCAGCTTGCGTTCGGTGGTCGTCGCTTCGCCACGTGCGATGATTTCCAGTCGCGGGTTGAGGTTGCGGGCGCTCAGCGTGATGAAGACATTGGCGGCATCGTCCGGCAGCACGGTGGCAAGCGCCCGCGCGCGCTGGATACCGGCGGCGATCAGTACCTCTTCCTCGGTGGCATCACCGCCCAGCGTGCAATGCTCTGCCGTCTCGGCCTCGGCGCGCTTTTCCAGGCCACGCTCGATGATGACGAGCGGCATGCCCGCCCGCGTCAGCTCCTGGGCCAGCATCATGCCAATCCGGCCATAGCCGCAGATGACGACATGGTCCGAAAGCCGGTCGATCCGGTTTTGCATACGGGAGGCTCCGAAAATGCTACGCAATTGCAGGACGGTGAAGAACTGAACGAGCGCGCTGGTGAGCAGGATCATGCCGGTACAGCCCAGCACCATCGTCGCCATGGTCAGCGCGTGGAGATAAGGCGTGTCGATCGGCCGGACCTCGCCATAACCGACCGTGTAGAGCGTCAGCACCACCATGTAGCTGGCGTCGGCGAAGCTCCACCCTGCGGCCATATAGCCGATCGTCGAAAGCACTGCGACGACCAGCACGAAGACCAGAATGGAGACGAGATTGCGCGTCGGCGAGCCGAGTACGCTTTCTGCATCTGCCAATATCCGCCGCATCGCCATCTATTACGACAGAGGCACGCGCATCTGTCCATTCGTAGCGACCGCAGACGCACGAAAATTGTTACGGCTGCGCCCGCTTGCGGCAAAGCGCAGCGGGAGCTAAAGGGCCGCGCTCAGCTCTTTCTCAACGACAGGCACGATCCATGAAGATCAGCGGCGTGGACATCCGTCCCGGCAACATCATCGAATATGAGGGCGGCATCTGGCGCGCCGTCAAGATCCAGCACACCCAGCCCGGCAAGGGCGGTGCCTATATGCAGGTCGAACTCAAGAACCTGCGCGACGGCCGCAAGAACAATGTCCGCTTCCGCTCGGCCGAAACCGTGGAGCGCGTGCGCCTCGACACCAAGGATTTCCAGTTCCTGTATCCGGAAGGCGACATGCTCGTCTTCATGGACAAGGAAACCTATGACCAGACGACGCTGCCGCGCGACCTGTTAGGCGATGCCGCGGCCTTCCTGCAGGACGGCATGGACGTTCTGATGGAGCTCTATGACGAAGAGCCGATCAGCGTGCAGCTGCCCGACACGATCGAAGCGACGATCGTCGAGGCTGACGCGGTGGTGAAGGGGCAGACGGCCTCGTCTTCGTACAAGCCGGCCGTGCTCGACAATGGCGTGCGCATCATGGTGCCGCCGCACATCGCATCGGGCACGCGCATCGTCGTTGACGTATACGAGCAGACCTACGTTCGCCGCGCGGACTGATCTGTCGGCTTCGGCCGAACCTATCGAAGGGAAGGGGACGGCAGGCCTGCGTCCCCTTTTCCCGTTTTCGGGTCAGGCCTTCCCCAGTCCTCCGCGTGTGCGGCAGGGAGAGAGATTGATATGGTAGCGCATTCCGGCCTTCTCACCGTCATGGACCGCGCCGCGCGCAAGGCGGCTCCCCGCCTGCGTCGCGACTTCAACGAGGTCCAGCACCTGCAGGTCAGCCGGAAGGGGCCGGCCGATTTCGTGAGTATGGCCGACAAGCGCGCCGAGCAGACGCTGATCGAGGAACTGCGCAAGGCGCGTCCCGACTGGCGCATTCTGGCTGAAGAGGGCGGCGAACTGCCGGGCGACCCTGACAAGCCCCGGTTCATCGTCGATCCGCTGGATGGCACCACCAACTTCCTCCACGGCATCCCGCATTTCTCGATCGCGATCGCGGTCGAGGATCCGAACGGTTCGCAGGGCAAGCCGGAAATCACCCATGGCCTGGTTTATCAGCCGCTGACGGATGAAAGCTTCTGGGCCGAAAAGGGCCGTGGCGCCTGGTTGCAGGACCAGCGGCTGCGCGTATCCTCACGCCGCGACCTGACCGAAGCGCTGATCGCGACGGGCATTCCCTTCATGGGTCATGGCAATTTTGCCGAGTGGAGCCGAATCTTCGGTGCGGTGGCGCCGGAAGTGGCGGGGATTCGCCGGCTGGGTTCTGCGGCGCTCGACCTCGCCTGGGTCGCGGCTGGTCGCTTCGACGGTTATTGGGAATCGGACCTGAAGCCCTGGGACGTGGCGGCGGGCATGCTGCTGGTCAAGGAAGCCGGCGGCTTCGTCACCGACTATCGCGGTCAGGACATGGCGATGCAGCGGAACCAGTTCCTTGCCGCCAATGACGGGCTGCATTCGAAGCTGCACAAGCTGGTGGCGAACGCGCTGCGCTGATCCGGCGTTGTCGCGCATGGCAGACGGGGATTTTCCACAGGCTTTTCGGCTCGATGGAAAATGTCCGCTTGCTTGCCCGGGCACGTCGCGCGTGCGCGCTAAGTCCCGGTAAATCCTGTCCCAAAGTCCGGATTGGTCGATGCAACCTTTCCGGCGATCCATTCGCTATTCAGGAAGCGTGCGGGCGGCAAATTATTGCGAGTGATTCTCACTGGTTCCGGCTCTTGCCGCACCGGTGGCACCGTCCTAGAAGCCGCCGCAAGATTCCGCATTCGCGAGAAGAGAAGGCCATTGGTCGACCTGTCACAATATCTGCCGATCCTGCTGTTCCTCGGGGTCGCCCTGGTGCTCTCCAGCGCCTTCGTGTTCCTGCCCATGCTGATTTCGCGCCTGACTGGCACGAACCAGCCGACGCCGGAAAAGCTCACCGAATATGAGTGCGGCTTCCCCGCGTTCGAGGATTCGCGCAGCCAGTTCGACGTGCGCTTCTACCTCGTCGCGATCCTGTTCATCGTGTTCGATCTGGAAGCTGCCTTCCTGTATCCATGGGCGGTGAGCGTGTTCAAGCTCGGCTGGACCGCCTGGATTTCGATGATGATCTTTGTCGCCGAGCTTGCGCTTGGCCTAATCTATGCCTGGAAGAAGGGAGCCCTGGAATGGGAGTAGAGCTTTCGGCGCCGCCCCCGCCGGGAACGCTCCCGGACGTCGGCTTCCTGAACGACATCAATGCCGAGATCGCCGACAAGGGCTTTCTCGTCACCTCCACCGAGGAACTGTTCCAGTGGGCCCGCACCGGCTCGCTCTGGTGGATGACCTTCGGTCTGGCGTGCTGCGCGGTGGAGATGATCCACGTGAACATGCCGCGCTACGACATGGAGCGGTTCGGCGCCGCCCCGCGCGCGTCGCCGCGTCAGTCGGACGTGATGATCGTCGCGGGCACGCTGTGCAACAAGATGGCCCCGGCCCTGCGCCGGGTCTATGACCAGATGTCGGAACCGAAATACGTGATTTCGATGGGCAGCTGCGCCAATGGCGGCGGCTATTACCACTATAGCTACAGCGTTGTGCGCGGTTGCGACCGGATTGTGCCCGTGGACATCTATGTTCCCGGCTGCCCTCCGACTGCAGAGGCGCTGCTCTATGGCGTGATGCAGCTTCAGCGGAAGATTCGCCGTATCGGGAGTTTCGAACGGTGAGGGCGCCTGCTCCGAAATATGCCGCCAATGACGGCGTGATCGATGCTGCGCGGGCCGCGCTGGGCGACATGCTTGTCGAGGCTAAGGACGCTGTGGGCGAAGTGTCGCTCACCGTGGTGCGCGAGAAGCTGGTCGAGGCGATGATCGCGCTGCGCGATACGCCGGGCCTGGAATATCAGCAGCTCAGCGAAATCGCCGGCGTCGACTATCCGCAGCGCGCGGAGCGGTTCGACGTGATCTACCAGCTGCTGTCGTTCACGCGGAACCACCGGATTCGCGTTCGTGTGACCACCGACGAGGAAAAGCCGGTGCCGAGCGTGACGGGCATCTGGCCGGTCGCCGGCTGGCTCGAGCGCGAGACGTACGACATGTACGGCGTGCTGTTCGAGGGCAATACCGACTTGCGCCGCATCCTGACCGATTATGGTTTCCAGGGGCATCCGCTGCGCAAGGACTTCCCGATGACGGGTTATGTCGAGCTGCGTTACTCGGAGGAATCGAAGCGCGTCGTCTATGAGCCGGTCAGCCTGGCGCAGGACTTCCGCAACTTCGACTTCATGAGCCCGTGGGAAGGCGCGAAATACGTGCTGCCGGGCGACGAAAAGGCGCCCGCTGCGCCGCCCGCGCCGCCACAGGCTGTCCAGTCAAAGACCACCGACAGCCCGGCCCAAACCGGCGCCGGCCAGTCGCACCCGGGCAACCAGCCTGGCGAAAAGCCCAAGGACTCGGACGTGATCCCCACCAAGGGTGAGGGGCAGAACCAATGACCGATACCGTCGAACAGATCATCGATCACGGCGTCGACCCGGTGACGGGTGAGACCCAGATCGCGAACTACACGATCAACTTCGGCCCGCAGCATCCTGCGGCGCACGGCGTGCTCCGTCTCGTCACCGAACTGGACGGCGAGATCATCGAGCGCATCGATCCGCATGTGGGCCTGCTCCACCGCGGCACCGAAAAGCTGATCGAGTACAAGACCTACACCCAGGCGCTGCCCTATTTCGATCGCTTCGACTATTGCTCGCCGCTGGCGATGGAGCACAGCTATGTGCTTGCGGTCGAGAAGCTGCTCGATCTCGAGGTGCCGCTGCGTGGCCAGTATCTGCGCGTGCTGTTTGCGGAGCTGACCCGCATCTGCAACCACATGCTGAACCTGGGTTCGCACGTGATGGACGTCGGCGCGATGACGCCGAACCTGTGGATGTTCGAAATCCGCGAAGACTGCCTGAACTTCTTCGAACGGGCGTCGGGTGCGCGCATGCACTCGAACTATTACCGCGTCGGCGGGGTTCGGCAGGACGTGCCGGTCAAGCTGCTGAACGACATTGCGGAATGGCTCGATACGCGCCTGCCGCGGCTGTTCGGCGACGCGATCAGCCTGGTCGCCGAGAACCGCATCTTCAAGCAGCGCAATGTCGACATCGCGATCGTCAACCGCGACGACGCGATCAAATGGGGCTTCTCCGGCCCGATGATCCGCGCCGCCGGCATTCCGTGGGACATCCGCCGCGCGCAGCCGTACGACGTGTACGACCGCATGGACTTCGAAATCCCCGTTGGCACCAAGGGCGATTGCTATGATCGCTTCATGGTCCGCGTCGAGGAAGTCTATCAGTCGGCCCGCATCATCAAGCAGTGCATTCAGGAAATGCCGGAAGGCCCGGTCCTGACGCTCGACCGCAAGGTCGGTGCGCCGAAGCGCGGCGAGATGAAGCAGTCGATGGAAGCGCTGATCCATCACTTCAAGCTCTTCACCGAAGGCTATCACGTGCCGGCGGGCGAAGTGTATGTCGCGACCGAAAGCCCCAAGGGCGAATTCGGCGTCTATCTGGTGTCGGACGGCACCAACAAACCCTATCGCTGCAAGGTGCGGCCGACCGCGTTCAGCCACCTGCAGGCGATGGATTTCATGTCCAAGGGGCACATGCTGGCGGACATCACCGCCATTCTGGGCGCCATGGACATCGTTTTTGGTGAATGTGACCGCTGATGGCTGACGCACCCCAACTCCCCGATGAAGCGGAAGTCCGCGCGCGCTGGGGCAATTTTGCCTGGACGCCGGCCAACGCCGAGAAGGCCAAGGAAATCATGGCCCGCTATCCGGCGGGTCGGCAGATGTCGTGCACCATTCCGTTTCTCGATCTGGCGCAGCGCCAGGTCGGCGCGGAAACGAACACGCAGGGCTGGCTTCCGGTTCCGGTGATCGAGTTCGTCGCCCGCGAACTGGACATGCCCTATATCCGCGTGTTCGAGGTCGCGACCTTCTACACCATGTTCAATCTGGCGCCGGTCGGCCGCTACCATGTGCAGGTCTGCGGCACGACGCCGTGCATGCTGCGCGGGTCGGACGACGTGATGGCCGCGTGCAAGTCGCGCGGGCTGAAGAAGGGCCACACCACCGAGGACGGGCTGTTCACGCTCACCGAGGTCGAGTGCATGGGTAATTGCGCGTCGGCGCCGATGGTGCAGATCAACGACGACAATTACGAGGATCTCGACTACGATCGCACGCTTGGCATCCTCGACGCGCTGGCCAAGGGCGAGACCCCGAAGACGGGTACGCAGGAGCCGGGCCGTCACACCGTCGAGCCGCTGGGCGGGCCGACCACGCTGACCGCGATGGTGGGCGAGAATCATGATTATCGGAGCGAATGGTGATGCGGGGCAACAGCCTGATCGTCACCATCCTGGCCATCATCGGCGGCATCGTCGTGCTCGGCTGGGTGCTCAAGCTCGCATTTAACTTGATCGGGACGGTCGTCCTGATCGGTCTGGCCGTAGTCTTCTATCTGTTCGTGCAGAAGCTGGTCGGGAAGGGACGCTAAGGTGCTTCAGGACAAGGACCGCATCTTCACCAATCTCTACGGCTATCAGTCGTGGCACCTCGACGCCGCCCGTGCGCGCGGCGCGTGGGACAATACCAAGGCGCTGCTGGAACTGGGCCAGGACACCATCATCGACCGCATCAAGGCCTCCGGCCTGCGCGGCCGTGGCGGCGCCGGCTTCCCGACGGGCATGAAGTGGAGCTTCATGCCGAAGAACCCGACACCCGAGCGTCCGAGCTTCCTCGTCATCAACGCCGACGAGTCCGAGCCCGGCTCGTGCAAGGACCGCGAGATCATTCGCCACGATCCGCACCTGCTGATCGAAGGCGCGCTGGTCGCGGGCTTCGCGATGCGCGCGCGTGCGGCCTATATCTACATTCGCGGCGAATATATCCGCGAGGCCGAGACGCTGTTCGCTGCGGTTGCCGAGGCATATGCCGCCGGGCTGCTGGGCAAGAATGCCTGCGGTTCGGGCTATGACTTCGACGTCTTCGTCCATCGCGGCGCCGGCGCCTATATCTGCGGCGAAGAAACCGCGATGATCGAGAGCCTGGAAGGCAAGAAGGGCCAGCCGCGCCTGAAGCCGCCGTTTCCGGCAGGTGCGGGCCTCTATGGCTGCCCGACCACGGTCAACAACGTCGAGTCGATCGCGGTTGCGCCGACGATCCTGCGGCGCGGGCCGGAATGGTTCGCCAGTTTCGGCAACGAGAACAACAAGGGCACCAAGCTCTTCCAGATCTCTGGCCATGTGAACAAGCCGTGCGTGGTCGAAGAGGCCATGTCGATCCCGTTCCGCGAGCTGATCGAAAAGCATTGCGGCGGCATTCGGGGCGGCTGGGACAATCTGCTCGCGGTGATCCCGGGCGGTTCGTCGGTGCCGGTAGTGCCGGCGGCGCAGATCATGGATGCGCCGATGGACTTCGACGGCCTTCGCGCGCTCGGCTCGGGCCTCGGCACCGCGGCCGTGATCGTGATGGACAAGTCGACCGACATCGTCCGCGCGATCAGCCGGCTCTCCTACTTCTACAAGCACGAGAGCTGCGGTCAGTGCACGCCCTGTCGCGAGGGCACCGGCTGGATGTGGCGCGTCATGGAGCGGCTGCGCACCGGCGACGCCGACATCAGCGAGATCGACACGCTGCAGCAGGTGACCAAGCAGGTCGAAGGCCACACCATCTGCGCCCTGGGCGACGCGGCCGCCTGGCCGATCCAGGGCCTGATCCGCCATTTCCGCCCCGAGATCGAGCGCCGCATCCACGCGCGCAAGTCGGGCGGCATCGAAACCATGCAAGAGGCGGCAGAGTAATGCCCAAGCTCAAGGTTGACGGAATCGAAGTCGAGGTGCCGCAGGGCGCCACCGTGCTCCAGGCCTGCGAGGCTGCGGGCAAGGAGATTCCGCGTTTCTGCTATCATGAACGGCTGAGCATCGCCGGCAATTGCCGCATGTGCCTGGTCGAGGTGAAGCCCGGACCGCCCAAGCCCCAGGCTTCGTGCGCGCTGCCGGCCGCCGACAATCAGGAAATCCGCACCGACAGCCCGATGGTGAAGGCCGCGCGCGAAGGCGTGATGGAATTCCTGCTGATCAACCACCCGCTCGATTGCCCGATCTGCGATCAGGGCGGCGAGTGCGACCTGCAGGACCAGTCGGTCGCCTATGGCCGCGGCAGCTCGCGCTATGAGGAAAACAAGCGCGCGGTCACCGAGAAATATATGGGCCCCATCATCAAGACGGTGATGACCCGCTGCATCCAGTGCACCCGCTGCGTTCGCTTCGGCGAGGAAGTGGCTGGCGTGGAAGACATCGGCGCGATCTATCGCGGCGAGAACATGCAGATCACGACCTATCTGGAGAAGGCGTTCAAGAGCGAGCTGTCGGGCAATGTCGCGGATTTGTGCCCGGTCGGCGCACTGACCCACAAGCCGGTCGCGTTCGAATATCGCCCCTGGGAGCTGAAGCGTAACCTGTCGATCGACGTGATGGACGCGGTCGGCACCAACATCCGCCTCGACAGCCGCGGCCGTCAGGTGATGCGCGTGCTGCCGCGCATCAACGAGGACGTGAACGAGGAGTGGGCGCACGACAAGACCCGCTACCATGTCGACGCGCTGGTCCGCCGCCGTCTCGACCGTCCGTTCGTCCGCAAGGACGGCAAGCTGGTCCCGGCGAGCTGGGAAGAAGCGTTCGACGCGATCGCGGGCGTGGCGGCGACTGCCGGCTCCAGCGTCGCGGCGATCGCCGGCGACCTGCTCGATGCCGAGACCATGTATGCCGCCAAGGCGCTGGTGAAGGCGTTCGGTTCGGACCTGCTCGAAGGCCGCCAGACCGGCATGGCCTATGACACGTCGAGCCTGTCGGCGGTTGCATTCAACACCACCATCGCGGCGATCGAAGAGGCCGATGCGATCCTGCTGGTCGGCACCAACCTGCGCTGGGAAGCGCCGCTGGTGAACACCCGCGTGCGCAAGGCGATCAGGCGCGGCGCCAAGGTGTTCGCGATCGGGCCGGAAGTCGACCTGACCTACAAGGTCGAATGGCTGGGCGACGATCTCGGGCTGCTCAACAGCTTGCCGGAAAATCTCGCCCAGGCGATCGACAATGCCAAGAAGCCGGCGCTGATCCTCGGCCCGGGTGCGCTCAAGAACGGCCATGGCGCTGCGCTCGCGATCGCCGGTGCGTTCCAGCGCGCCGCGACCGAAACCGAGGCGGCATGGAACGGCTTCAACGTCGTCCACACCGCGGCGGCGCGGATGGCCGGTCTGATGCTCGGCTATGCGCAGAAGGGCGGCATTGCCGACATCGTCGCGGCCGCGCCGAAGCTCGCCTTCTTCCTGGGTGCCGACGAGGTGGACTTCTCGAAGTTCGCCGGCAGCTTCAAGGTCTATATCGGCCATCATGGCGACCAGGGCGCGCATCATGCCGATGTGATCCTGCCGGGCGCCACCTATGCCGAGAAGCCGGGCACCTATGTGAACCTGGAAGGCCGCGTGCAGCGCGCCGATCGCGCGGTGTTCGCACCGGGCGAGGCGCGCGAGGACTGGACGATCCTGCGCGCGCTCTCCGAAAAGGTCGGCCGCACGCTGCCGTTCGACAGCTTCGACGAACTGCGCGCCGCCATGGCGAGCGAGGTTCCGGCGCTTGGCCAGGAAGGTCTGGCGGAGTTCGCGTGGAGCCCGCCGTCGTTGCCGTCGCAGGCGTCCGGCCCGGTGACCTATCCGATCGCCGACTTCTATCTCACCAACGCCATCTGCCGTGCGTCGCCGACGATGCAGCGCTGCTCGGCCGAACTGCTCCATGGCGAAGATTTCGCAGAGGCCGCAGAATGACCTCCTGGTTCACCTATCTCGGCCTGCCGTTCGAGGCGGCCTGGTTTATCGCCACGCTGATCGACATCCTCGTCATCGCGCTGCCGGTGATGCTGGCCGTCGCCATGGTCATCTATGCCGATCGCAAGATCTGGGCGGCGATGGCGCTGCGTCGCGGCCCGAACGTCGTCGGTCCGCTCGGCCTGCTCCAGTCGTTCGCCGATGGTCTGAAGGTCGCGCTGCAGGAAACCATCGTGCCGTCGGGCGCGAACAAGGGCCTGTTCCTGCTCGCGCCGATCATCACCTTCACGGTTGCGCTGATCGTGTGGGCGGTGGTGCCGTTCCAGGCGGGCGTCGCGCTGTCGAACATCAATGTCGGCCTGCTCTATGTGCTCGCGGCCTCGTCGCTGGGCGTGTATGGCATCATCCTCGCCGGCTGGTCTTCGAACTCGAAATACCCGTTCTACTCGGCGATCCGCGCCGCAGCACAGATGGTGAGCTACGAAGTCTCGATTGGCTTCGTGCTGATCTCGGTCGTGCTCTGGGCCGGCAGCTTCAACCTCGGCACCATCGTCGAGGCGCAGAAGGGCTATTACGGCTTCGTCAACGGCAATTTCGTCAACCCGCTGCTCTTCCCGATGGCGATCGTGTTCTTCATCTCGTCGCTCGCTGAGACGCAGCGCGCGCCGTTCGACCTGACCGAAGCGGAATCGGAGCTGGTTGCGGGCTATCAGACCGAATATTCGTCGATGGCCTTCGCGCTGTACTGGCTCGGCGAATATGCGAACGTCATCCTGATGTGCGCGCTGAACGCCACGCTGTTCTGGGGCGGCTATCTGCCTCCGTTCGACTGGGCGCCGCTCTACATAGTGCCGGGCATCATCTGGCTCTTCGCGAAGATGCTGTTCTTCTTCTTCTGCTTCAGCTGGGTGAAGGCCACCGTACCGCGCTATCGCTATGACCAGCTGATGCGCCTGGGCTGGAAGATCTTTCTGCCGCTGTCGCTTCTCTTCGTATTCCTCGTTTCCGGGTATCTCATGCTGACCCGGGTTGGAGTGCCCGCATGAGCGTCGCAAGTTTCGTCCGCACCTGGACTCTCTGGGAGTTCGTGAAGGCGCATGCCCTGACCTTGAAGTATTTCTTCAAGCCCAAGGCGACGATCAACTATCCGTACGAGAAGAACCCGGTGTCGCCGCGTTTCCGGGGCGAGCACGCGCTGCGCCGCTATCCCAATGGCGAAGAGCGCTGCATCGCGTGCAAGCTGTGCGAGGCGGTGTGCCCGGCGCTGGCGATCACCATCGAGGCAGAGCCGCGCGACGACGGCAGCCGCCGCACGACGCGCTATGACATCGACATGACCAAGTGCATCTATTGCGGCCTGTGCCAGGAAGCGTGCCCGGTCGATGCGATCGTCGAGGGGCCGAATTTCGAATTTTCCACCGAAACGCGTGAAGAGCTGATTTATCAAAAGGATAAGCTGCTCGCGAACGGCGATCGCTGGGAACGCGCGATTGCGGCGAACCTTGCCGCCGACGCGCCGTACCGTTAAGCGCCGCACCATTCAAAGGGGCCATCCGATTCCGTGATCCAGCTTCTCGCCTTTTACCTGTTCGCGTTCGTCGTGTGCGTCTCCGGCGCATTCACGATCCTTTCGCGTAACCCGGTACATTCCGTCCTGTGGCTCATCCTGGCGTTCTTCAACGCAGCGGGCCTGATGGTGCTCGTGGGCGCCGAATTCATCGCCATGCTGCTGGTGATCGTGTATGTCGGCGCGGTCGCGGTGCTCTTCCTGTTCGTCGTGATGATGCTCGACATCGACTTTGCCGAGCTGCGTGCGGGCGTGATGAAATATGCCGCTGTCGGCGGCCTGCTGGCGGTGGCGCTGGTCGCGGAGATCATTGTCGCGGTTGGTGCGTGGAGCGCCGGCACGCTGGCGCTGGGGCGCCGCGTCGCGCCGGTGGACGGCGGCGTGCCGAATATCGAAGCGATCGGCCAACTGCTCTACACGCGCTATCTCTTCGTGTTCGAAGGTGCCGGCCTGGTGCTGCTCGTCGCGATGATCGGTGCGATCGTGCTGACCTATCGCAAGCGCAGCGACGTGCGGCCGCAGAATGTCGGCAAGCAGATCGCGCGCCGCGCCAAGGATGCCACCCGCAACATGAACCCGGCTGTCGGGCAGGGGATGGAGCTGTGATCACGCTAACCCATTATCTGGTCGTCTCGGCGATCCTGTTCACCATGGGGGTGCTGGGCATCTTCATGAACCGGAAGAACCTGATCGTCATCCTCATGGCGATCGAGCTGATCCTGCTCAGCGTGAACCTCAATCTCGTCGCCTTCTCGTCGTTCCTGCACGATCTGGTCGGGCAGGTGTTCGCGATGTTCGTGCTGACCGTCGCCGCCGGTGAGGCCGCGATCGGCCTTGCGATCCTGGTCATTTATTTCCGCGGTCGCGGCACGATTTCGGTCGACGACGTCAATCGGATGAAGGGCTGATGTCGTCCATTCTGATCATCGTATTCCTGCCGCTGATCGCGGCAGCCGTTGCGGGGCTGGTGAACAAGTCGTTCGGCGCCACGCTGCCCAAGGTCGTGACCACCGGCTCGCTCTTCCTTGCGTGCGGGCTCTCCTGGCCGATCTTCCTTCAGTATCTGGGCGGCAATGCCGCGCCGAGCGTCACGCCGGTGCTGCACTGGGTCAGCTCGGGCACGATGAATTTCACCTGGGAACTGCGCGTCGATGCGCTGACCGCGGTGATGCTCGTCGTCGTCACCAGCGTCTCGGCGCTCGTCCACCTGTATAGCTGGGGCTATATGAGCGAAGAGCCGGACCAGCCGCGCTTCTTCGCCTATCTGTCGCTGTTCACCTTCGCGATGCTGATGCTCGTGACCGCGAACAACCTGGTGCAGATGTTCTTCGGCTGGGAAGGCGTGGGTCTTGCGTCCTACCTGCTGATCGGTTTCTGGTTCCGGAAGCCCAGTGCCAATGCCGCGGCGATCAAGGCCTTCGTGGTCAACCGCGTCGGCGATCTCGGTTTCATGCTCGGCATTTTCGGCACCTTCCTGGTGTTCGGCACCGTCGACATCCCGACGATCCTGGCCGCCGCGCCGAGCCATGCCGGTTCGACCATCGGCTTCCTCGGCCACCGCTTCGACACGCTGACCGTGCTCTGCCTGCTTCTGTTCGTAGGCGCGATGGGCAAGTCGGCGCAGCTCGGCCTGCACACCTGGTTGCCGGACGCGATGGAAGGCCCGACCCCGGTGTCCGCGCTGATCCACGCCGCGACCATGGTGACCGCAGGCGTGTTCATGGTCTGCCGCATGTCGCCGATGTTCGAACAGAGCCATGTCGCGATGGGCGTGGTCGCCACGATCGGCGCCGCGACCTGCTTCTTCGCCGCAACCGTCGGCACGACGCAGACTGACATCAAGCGCGTGATTGCTTATTCGACCTGTTCGCAGCTCGGCTACATGTTCTTCGCGGCGGGCGTCGGCGCCTATGGCGCGGCGATGTTCCACCTGTTCACGCACGCCTTCTTCAAGGCGCTGCTGTTCCTGGGCGCCGGCTCGGTGATCCACGCGATGCACCACGAGCAGGACATGCGCTATTATGGCGGCCTGCGTAAGCACATCCCGATCACCTATTGGGCGATGATGATGGGTACGCTGGCGATCACTGGTGTCGGCATCCCTGCGCTGTTCGGCAATCCGGTGGCGTTCGGCTTTGCCGGCTTCCACTCGAAGGACGCGATCATCGAGGCGAGCTATGCCGCCGGCAACATCGGCGTCTTCTGGGTCGGCGTGGTCGTGGCGCTGCTCACCAGCTTCTATTCGTGGCGTCTGGTGTTCCTGACCTTCCATGGCAAGCCGCGCTGGGCCGCTTCCGAGCACATCCAGCACGCGGTGCATGACGCGCACGGCCACGGCCATGACGATCATGCGCATGCCGCGCATGACGCGCATGGTCACGACCGTCACCACGCGCACGACCATGGCGACGGCACGGCGGGTTATCACCCGCATGAAAGCCCGCCGGTCATGCTGCTGCCGCTGATCATCCTGTCGGTCGGGGCAGTACTCGCTGGCTTCGTCTTCCACGGCTTCTTCATCGAGCCGACGGCCGGCGAAACCTATTGGCACGGCGCGCTCGCCTTCAACGAGCATCTGATGCACGCGATGCATGCGGTGCCGGTGTGGGTGAAGCTGTCGGCGACGGTGGCGATGCTGAGCGGTCTGGCGATCGCCTGGTATGCCTATCTGGTTTCGCCGGGCTTTCCGGCGGCGTTCGCCGACCAGTTCCGTCCGCTGTACCTGTTCCTGCTCAACAAATGGTATTTTGACGAGCTCTACAACTTCCTGTTCGTCCGCCCGGCAATGGCCATTGGCCGCCTGCTGTGGAAGCGGGGCGACGAACAGACGATCGACCGGTTCGGCCCGAATGGTGCCGCGCGGCTGGTGCAGATCGGGAGTGTGGGCGCCGTCAAGCTGCAATCGGGGTATCTCTACACCTATGCCTTCGTCATGCTGATCGGGCTTACGGCCGCGCTCACCTGGGTCATTGCGGGGTGATGGAAAAATGACCGGCATTCCGATCCTTTCCGTCCTGCTCGCGGTGCCTGCGGTTGCCGCAGTGCTCTGCCTCTTCGTCGGTGCGCAGGGGGCCCGCTGGACGGCGCTCCTCGCCACGCTGGTGAACCTGGCGCTGGGTGTCGTTCTCTGGACGAGTTTCCAGTCGGGCGCCGGCGCGCCGCAGTGGCAGTTCGTCGAGCATGTCAGCCTGTTCCAGCTCGGCGGCGTCGATTTCGCCTGGGCGCTGGGCATTGACGGCTTCGCGCTGAACCTGATCATGCTCTCGCTGTTCCTGATGCCGATCTGCATCGGGGCAAGCTGGCTCTCGGTTACCAAGCGCGTGCCGGAATATATGGCGGCGTTCCTCGCCACCGAAGTGCTCATGATCGGCACCTTCGCCGCGCAGGATCTGTTCCTGTTCTACATCTTCTTCGAAGGTGGCCTGATCCCGATGTACCTGATCATCGGCATCTGGGGCGGCGTGAACCGCATCTATGCGTCGTACAAGTTCTTCCTGTACACGCTGATCGGCTCGCTGCTGATGCTGATCGCGATGATCGCGATGGTGCTGAACACCGGCACCACCTCGATCCCGGTGCTTATGGCGCATGACTTCCCAGCCAACTGGCAGACCTGGCTGTGGCTGGCCTTCTTCGCCTCGTTCGCGGTGAAGATGCCGATGTGGCCGTTCCACACCTGGCTTCCCGACGCGCACGTGCAGGCGCCGACCGCGGGGTCGGTCATCCTGGCGGGCGTGCTGCTTAAGCTTGGCGGCTACGGCTTCCTGCGCTTCTCGCTGCCGATGTTCCCGCTGGCCTCGGTCCAGTTCATGTGGCTGGTGTTCGCGCTGTCGTGCATCGCCGTGGTGTACACCTCGCTCGTCGCGCTGGTGCAGACGGACATGAAGAAGCTGATCGCCTATTCGTCGGTCGCCCACATGGCGATCGTCACTATGGGCCTGTTCGCCTTCAACGCGAACGGCATCGACGGTGCGATGATGGTGATGCTCGGCCATGGCCTGGTGTCGGGCGCGCTGTTCCTGTGCGTCGGCATCATCTATGACCGTCTGCATACTCGCGAGATCGACCGGTACGGCGGCCTTGCGATCAACATGCCACGTTATGCGGTGCTGTTCCTGCTGTTCACCATGGCCTCGATCGGCCTGCCGGGCACCAGCAATTTCGTCGGCGAGTTCCTCGGTCTGGCAGGGACCTATCAGGTTTCGACCTGGACCGCGCTGATCGGCACCACCGGCATCATCCTCGGCGCCGCCTATATGCTCTACCTGTTCCGTCGGGTGGTGTGGGGCGACCTGACCAAGGACGATGTGAAGGCGATGCCCGACCTGGACGGTCGCGAAATCGCGATGCTCGTCGCGCTGGCGGCGGCGGTACTGTGGATGGGTGTCTACCCGACCAGTTTCCTGCAGCCGATGCGTGCCGATGTCGTACGGCTGACCGCGCGCCTCAACAGCGCCGCGCATACCGCTTCGATCAGCGACTCCAAACCCACTCCGGGTACGCCGCAGGCGGCACCCGCCCATGAGGCCTCCGCGCACGGGGAGGCGCACTGATGACCTATTCGACGCAATTGCTGATGACGCTGCCGGAGCTGGTGCTCTCGGTCGGTTCGATCGTGCTGATGCTGGTGGCAGCCTGGGGCGGCCAGGCATCGACCAAGTTGGTGAGCTGGGTATCGGTGGCGTTGCTGGCCGGTGCCGGCATTGCGCTGGCCGGACCATCCGCCAATGGCGGCGTGGCGTTTGGCGGGCTGTACAAGGCCGACGCCTTTGCGACCTATGCCAAGGTCGTGATCTATGTCGCTGCGGCGATCGCCATCCTGATCGCGCCGAAATTCTTCGAACGGACCTCGGGAGACGATCTGCGGCCGGAATATCCGGTGCTTATCCTGCTTTCCACCGTCGGCATGGGCATGATGGTTTCGGCTGGCGATCTGCTGAGCCTCTATGTCGGTCTCGAACTGCAGAGCCTCTCCGCCTACATCCTTGCCAGCTTCATGCGCCGCGACACGCGCTCGGCCGAAGCGGGCTTGAAATATTTCGTGCTGGGCGCGCTTGCCTCGGGCATCCTGCTCTACGGTATCAGCCTGGTCTATGGTTTTGCCGGCACGACGTTGTTCGACGGCATCGCCAATGCCTATAGCGCCGGCCTGAAGTCGCCGCAGCATCTGGGCCTGCTGTTCGGGCTGGTGTTCGTGTTCGCCGGCCTTGCCTTCAAGATCTCGGCGGTGCCGTTTCACATGTGGACGCCCGACGTGTACGAAGGCGCTCCGACCCCGGTGACCGCCTATTTCGCCTCGGCGCCGAAGATGGCGGCGGTGGCGCTGGCCGTCCGCGTCGCGATCGACGCGATGGGCCCGGCGATCCTGGAGTGGCGCCAGATCGTGATCTTCGCCTCGCTCGCGTCGATCATCTTCGGTGCGGTTGCAGCGATCGGCCAGACCAACATCAAGCGGCTGCTCGCCTATTCGTCGATCAACAATGTCGGCTTCGCGCTGATCGGCCTTGCCGCCGGCGGCCCGGAAGGTGTGTCGAGCGTGCTCGTCTACATGGCGATCTATGTTGTCATGACGATCGGCAGCTTCCTGGTGGTGCTGCAGATGCGCGGTGAGGACGGCGAGCCGGTCGAGACGATTGCCAGCCTGTCGGGCATGTCGCGCACGCGGCCGGGTCTGGCGCTGGCTCTCATGATCTTCATGCTCAGCCTTGCGGGTATTCCGCCGCTGCTCGGCTTCTTCGCCAAGCTGGGCGTGTTCATCGCGGCTGTGAATGCCGGGCTCTGGGGCTTCGCTACGGTCGGTGCCGCTGCCTCGACGATCGGTGCCTTCTATTACCTGAAGATCGTCAAGACGATGTACTTTGACGAGCCGGCCCCGGCCTTTGCCGGCAAGACGGACCTGATCGAAGGCGGCCTGATCACGATCAGCGCGGTGGCGATCTCGCCGATCGGCTGGCTGGTGTTCGGCGCGCTGGGCAGCTGGTCGCTGGTCGCAGCGAAGGCGCTGTTCTGACGGCGATTATCCGTACCGTCGCCGAGACGGGATCGACCAATGCCGATATGCTCTCCCTGGCGCTTTCGGGCGCGGGGGAGGGACTTTGGCTAAGGGCGGAGCGCCAGACGGCTGGCAAGGGGCGGCAGGGCCGGCCCTGGGTTTCGCCCGTCGGCAATTGCTATATCTCCACGCTGGTACGGCTGCGGCCTACCGATCCGCCGCCCGCGACGCTGGCCTTGGTGTCCGCCGTTGCGCTGGAAGAGGCGGCGCGCGCCTTTGGCGTGACGGCAATGCTTAAATGGCCGAACGATCTGCTGGTGGCCGGCGCCAAGCTGTCTGGCATTTTGCTGGAACGCGCCGGCGACGCGGTCGCAGTGGGGATTGGTGTCAATCTTGCCGCAGCCCCCGAAGGGCTCGACCGCGCGGCGACCAGTCTCGCGGCGCAGGGCGCGCCGGTCGAGCCCGATGTGTTCGCAGAAGTGCTGGCGGAAAGCTTTGGTCGTTGGCTCGGCAAATGGCGCGGCGAAGGGCTGTGGCCGGTCCGCGAGCGCTGGCTCGCACGTGCCCATCCCGAAGGAACGGCGCTTACGGCGCGGCTGAGCGATGGCAGCAGCGTGGATGGGCTGTTTGGCGGCATGGATGGTGACGGCGCGCTCATCCTGCGCTTGGCCGATGGCACCAGCCGTGCCATTCACGCGGGCGACGTGTTCCTGTTGTAACGACGAAGGGGTAGGGAATGCTGCTCGCGATCGATGCCGGCAATACCAATGTCGTGTTCGCGCTGCTGGACAAGGGCGAGGTGCGTGCGCGCTGGCGCATCGCCACCGATCCGCGCCGTACCGCCGACGAATATGCCGTTTGGCTCAGCCAGCTGCTGGCGCTGGAGGGGTATGATCGCAGCGCCGTGACCGGGGTGATCCTCGGTACGGTGGTGCCGCGCGCGCTCCACAATCTGCAGGTGCTGTCGTCCAAATATTTCGGCACAGAAGCGGTGATCGCCGGCCAGGGCAGTGCCGAATGGGGCTTTGCACTGGATGTCGACGAGCCGCAGAATCTGGGCGCCGACCGCGCGCTGAACGTCATCGCGGGCCATGCGCGGCACGAGGGCGACCTCATCATCATCGACTTCGGTACTGCGACGACGTTCGACGTGGTCGATTATCGCGGCGCCTACAAGGGCGGGATCATCGCTCCGGGCATCAACCTGTCGCTCGATGCGCTCGTGACCGCGGCCGCCAAGCTGCCGCGCATCGCCATCACCGCGCCGGAAAACACCAGCGTTGTCGGCCGCAACACGGTCGATCAGATGCATATCGGCATCTATTGGGGCTATATCGCGATGATCGAGGGGCTGGTCGCGCGGCTGAAGGCCGAGGTCGGCCGCCCGCTCAAGGTAATTGCGACGGGTGGGCTCGCGATCCTGTTCGAAAAGCATATATCGGTGTTCGACGCCATCGAGCCCGATCTGACGATCCAGGGCCTATCCATGCTGTGGGAACGCAGCCAGCAAGGAAATTAAGTGACTCCAGGTAACGAACTGCTCTTTCTCGCGCTCGGCGGGTCGGGTGAGATTGGCATGAACGTCAATCTCTATGGCTGCCAGGGCAAGTGGTTGATGGTCGATTGCGGCATCACCTTTGGCGATGCCAGCTATCCGGGCATCGACGTGATCCTGCCCGACCTGCAGTTCATCGAGGATCGTCTGGACGATCTGCTTGGGATCGTGCTGACGCACGGGCACGAGGACCATATCGGCGCGCTGCCCTATCTGGCGGGTGATCTGGGCGTGCCGCTCTACGCGACGCCGTTTACCGCCGGGCTGATCCACGGCAAGCTTTCCGAAGAGGGCATCGAGGACCGCGTCGAACTGAACGTGGTCGATGAGGAAGGGCCGTTCGATATCGGCCCGTTCCGCATCACCTACACGCCGCTGGCGCACTCGATTCCCGAGGGCAATGCGGTGCTGATCGAAACGCCTTATGGCAACGTGTTCCACACCGGCGACTGGAAGCTGGATGAGGCCCCGTCGCTGGGCGGCGCCTCGACCGCCGAGGAACTGACGGCGATCGGCGATCGCGGCGTGCTGGCGTTGGTCTGCGATTCGACCAATGTGTTCAATCCCGAGGCGTCCGGCTCCGAGGCGGAGGTCCGCAAGGGGCTCGACGAAGTGATCGGCGCCGCCAAGGGGCGGGTGCTCGTCACCACCTTCGCCTCGAATGCGGCACGCCTGCAGACGCTTGGTGAAGTTGCGCGCGATACCGGCCGTGAGCTGTGCGTCGCCGGCCGCTCGCTCGACCGGATCATTCGCGTCGCCAAGGCGACCGGTTATCTGCGCGATTTCCCAGAGACCGTGGATTTCGAAACCGCGATGACGCTGCCCGCCTCGCGCGTGCTGATCGTCGCGACCGGCGGGCAGGGCGAGCCGCGGGCCGCGCTCAATCGCATTGCCGAGGGCAGCCATGTGCTGAAGCTGCACCAGGGCGACCTGGTCGTCTTCTCGTCGCGCCAGATTCCGGGCAACGAAATCGCGATCGGCAAGATCATGAACACGCTGGCGGACAAGGGCGTCGACATCGTCACCGATCGTCAGGCGTTCGTCCACGTCTCCGGCCACCCCGGGCGGCCCGAGCTGGCAGCGATGTACCGGTGGATTCGCCCGCAGATCATCCTCCCGGTTCATGGCGAGATCCGCCACATGCACGAACAGGCGCGCTTCGCGCTGGAGCAGGGCGTGCCGCAGGCGGTTACGCAGGTGAACGGCGAAATCGTTCGGCTGGCGCCGGGCAAGCCGGAGAAGATCGGCTTTGCGCCCGCCGGTCGACTGGTACTCGACGGCGACGTTATCCTGCCAGCCGACGGCGCGACGATGACCGAACGGCGCCGCATAGCGCTCTATGGCCAGATGTCGGTTGCCGTGGCGATCGACCGCAAGGGGCGGCTGCTTGGCAGCCCGCAAATCCGCATTCAGGGCGTGCCGGTGGAGGAAGATCGCGATGATCTGATCGACGCTGCCGCCGATGCCGCCGCTGAAGCGGTGGCGAAGGAGACCCGCGACCGCGAAAAGCTGCGCGAGGCGCTTCGGCTGGCGGTACGGCGGGTGGCGACGCGCTTCACCGGCAAGAAACCGGTGGTGGACGTGCTGCTGATCGAGGCGTAGCATCTGCCCATGAAATGGCAGTCGGCGCTTGCGATCTATTTCCTGTTCTGGGCGATGTCGGTTTTCTTCGTGCTGCCGTTCGGCGTTCGGACGAGCGAGGAGGCCGGCGTTCCGCTGGTGCCGGGCCAGGCACCCAGCGCGCCGCACCAGTTTAGTGCGGGCCGCATCGCGCTGCGGACGACGATCGTGTCAGCCGTGTTGTTCGCGCTATTCTACCTCAACTATGTCTATGGTTGGGTGACGACGGATATGCTCGACTGGGTGCATATGCCCGACGCGAATTAGCTTCGTGCCACATGCCAGGGGCGGTGCGTCTTCTATAAAGAAGAGATGGACGCCTTAAATAGCCTGCATGTCCAGATGCTTGCCGCGCTCGATGAGATCGAGCGGCTGTGCCTGGCGCCCCGCTGCGAGGAAGAAGCGGTGATGGCCGCGCGCTACCGGTTGACGCGGCTGAGCACGGCGCGTCGGCAATGCGTTACCAGCCTTTGCGAGCGCGCAATTGCCGAAGGGCGCGGCGATGCATCGATCGTCGCACTGCGGGATGACACGCGCCGTTCGCGCGCAGAATCGAGCCACCATATCGGCACCTGGACCTTGCGCCGGGTAAGCAGCGACTGGACCGGTTATTGTCAGGCGTCGACGGCGCTACGCAGCAAGTTGCGGCAGGAAATCGCGCAGGAGCGGGCGATCCTCGCTGGCATAGCTGACGGCATTCACCCGGGCGCCGCAGCCGATCCGGCGAGCAGGCCGCCATCGATGTTGAATTCGGCGCCGGTGACATAGGCCGATTCATCGGCCGCCAGCATCGCAGCGACCGCGGCGACTTCCTCGACCGTGCCGAAGCGCCGTAGCGGTGTGTCGGCAACGAAAGCCGCCACACGTGCGTCCCGATCGGGCCCGTCCCCCAGCATCGGTTCCCACATCGGCGTGAGTATCGCCGCCGGGTGGATCGAGTTGCAGCGAATCCGCCAGCCTTGCTGCGCACAATAGAGCGCGACGCTCTTGCTGTGGTTGCGCACCGCCGCCTTGGAGGAGGCATAGGCCGCCGCGAGTGGAATGCCGACCAATCCCGAGCGCGACGAGATGTTGATGATCGAGCCGGCGCCTCGATCCTTCATCGCGCCGATCGCATAGCGGCAGCCGAGAAAGGTGCCGTCCAGATTTACGCGGTGTACCGCTCTCCAGTCGGCAAGTGTCGCATGTTCGGGGTCATGGGCGGCGGGTCCGTCCTGAAAGCCAGTGATCCCGGCATTGTTCACCACCACATCGGCGATGGGTACCAGCTGCGCCAGCCGCTCCCAGTCGGTTTCCTCAGCCACGTCGAGTTCGATGAAATCGCAGCCAAGCGTCGCCGCCGCCGCCGCACCTGCATCTATGTCGCGGTCCGTCAGGATAACGGTGGCGCCTTCGGCCAGGAAGCGCGCGCAAATGGCGCGGCCGATGCCGCGTGCGCCGCCGGTTACGACGCAGGTCTTGCCGTTCAGTCTTTGCATGATTGTCTCGCAGATAGAGTCCAGCTGTGGCGGCGCCGGGCCGCCTGCCTGTGCATTGCCGCCTTAGCGGTGACGCTGGATCATCGTTCGCAAGACTCCTTGTGCAGAAAAACTGGGCGCCGGCCCGGCCGCTGGCAAGCCTCAGGTGCGCAGCCGCTCGATTGCCTGGGCGAGTGCGACATAGAGTTTGCCCATATCCGACGACAGCAAGGTGACGCCCAGCGGCGATCCGTCGCGCAGCGCGAGGATCTGGCGCAGCATGGCCTCGAAGTCGTGGATATAGCGGTTCACATTGTCGCGGAACGCCTCGTCGCCGTCATAGAGGCGCAGCACTTCCCGCGCGTCCTGCGGATCGAGCAGGCGTACCGCACGGCGTGTAAAGACACCGCGGTCCCCCTTGAGATAGGCCGCCCAGGCGCTGTCGGTCACTTCTGCGGAGAAGGTCTTGGCGATGTCGATCGAGGCCGAGTTCAGCGCCTCGATCAGCAGCGACACGCGGCGCGAGAAGGAATCGCTGTCGGCGCGCTCCTGCGCCTCGCGCGCTTCCTCGATCCGTGCCTCCAGCGCGTTGCTGGCATCGCTGAGGGCCTGCATCTGATCGCTGAGGCGCCCCGAGGCACGCGCGGCGGCCTGCACGGCAGCGTCGGTTTCGCGCTGCAACGCCTGCAACTGATACTGGACCGAATTCTCCACGGCGCGCTGCAGTGCCTCGCCGCTTGCTTCCTCTATGGCGCGGGCGGCATCGGGCACGATCGCGGCGAGCGTCTCGCGGGCATGGTCGGCAGCGGCGTGCGACGTCTCGCGAACGCGCACCAGTGCCTCGACGAGGTCGGGTGCGGCGCTGTCGGTGAAGCGTCGCGTCGTCGCGATTGTCTCGTCGACAATGCGACCCAAGGTTTCGGCCTGCTCGCCACCGGTCGCCAGCGTATCCAGCAGCGATTGCTGCGTTTTTGCCAGGGTGTCGCGCTGCTTCGAGACAACATCGGCGATCGCTTCGATCGCGTCGTGCGTGCTCTCGGCGGCCGTGACCAGCGCAAGCAGCTCGGGCTTGGACGCGGAGACGACCTTGCGGCTGTCGTTGATTCGCGCGTCGAGCCGGGCCAGCGCCTCCGGCATCGTCTCGTCCATCTCGCGCGCGGCGGCGTCGAGCGCGGTCAGCAGTTCCTCAGCGGTGCCGATAACGACTCGGGCCGTGGTGTCGCCTGCGCGCATCGCGTCGGTCATCGCGTCCATCGATTGATGGAGGACACTGATGGTTGCAGACAGCGACTGCGTGCGCTCCATGCCGGTCGCGTGCAGCGCGTCGAGCTCGCGGTCGAGCTGCGCGGCGCCGTCCGCCAGGCGCTGGAATAGCGCGTCGCTGCGCATCTTTTCCTCGCTCAGGCGCGAAGAGATGCGCTGGATGACTTCCTCGATGGCGGCAATTCGATCGCCCATCGCGGTCGTGCTTTCCAGCCCGGCCCGCTCCAGCGAGGCCTGATTGGCGGCGACCATGGCCAGCATCGCTTCGCCCGTGGCCGCGATGCCGCGGCGCGATTCGTCGACTGCCTGCGATGCGCGTTCGAGCACCGCGTCAACATCGGCGGACATCTGACCGGTAAGCTGCTCCAGACGGCTGCTGGCAGCGGCGCTGCTTGCTTCCATCCGGGCAATATTGGCGGCGAGCCGCTCAGCGGCACCGCTGGCAATCTGGTCGGCGTCGCGGCCACGCTCACCGAGCGCGGAAAGCTGCGCATCGAGCGCGGCGGCGCGCTCGCTGGCGAGCAACCCGGCGGCGTCGACCCGCTCTGCCAGACCGCGCATCTCGTCATGCGCCTTGGGAAGGGTGGAAAGGACTACCGCCACGCGCCGCTCGGCATCGGCGGTCGTGTCCCCAAGCTGTTGCACGCTGGACTGGACTGCCTGGGCCTGGCGGGCTGCGGCGTCAGCGGCAACGGCGATCTGTTCTACGGCGCGCGTACCGATATCCTGCAGCGCGGTCGCTTGTTCAGCGAGGGCGACGCGATTGGCTTCGATCTGGGCCGCGAGGGTTGCGACCGTCCGCTCCAGCGAGGACGCCTCGGCACGCATTGCCCGGGCCGTGGCGCCAAAACGCTGTGCCTCGGCACGGCTGGTGCGGAGCGTCAGCAGGTAGAGAAGTGCGACCAGCGCAGGTGGAACGCAGAGTGCAGCGACCGACTGCACGAGCTGCGGCGGCGTCATACCCGTGCGGAAGGCCGGCCAAAGCAGGGCGAGCATTGCGCCCACGCTGGCCAAGGCGGCGATCCACGCAATTGCAGGCGCCAGCCAGCCGGCGCGGCGCGGTCGAGCGGGTTCCGCATCGTCCCAGGTTGCGGATTCATCCAGCATGTCGGACGGCAAGGCGGGTTCGCTCAGAACCAGCTCCTCATGTTGCGAAACCTCTGCGCCGGGCGCCATCCTGGCCCTTCTGCCCCCTGTCATGGGCTATCCTGTACCATAATTGCACGCATGACCAATAGCGGACAGCGAATTTGACGCTGAAACGAAGGGTTAACGCTGCCACGCTAGAGCGTTCGGATGGCCTATGATCCGGGTGCTATCGATGCGACGCTCGCAGCGGCGGTGGGAGATGAGCCCGTGCTCATTGCCGAACTGCGCGCGGAGTTTCTGGCGGGCGTCCGCAGCGCGCTCGAAGGGCTGAAAGCCGCGAAAGGCGCGCAGCAATGGGCAACCGCAGCACTGCGGCTCAAGAGCCTGGCGGCCAGCTTCGGCGCAGTCCGCTTGATGGCGCTGGCCGAAGAAGCCGTATCGCGTACGGCGCAGGACAGGACATTGCTCCGCCGGATCGAACGCGCAGTCGAGCGACTCTGAGCCTTACCGCTTTCGGCTGAGCTCGCGCATTGCCGCGTCGAGGCCGTCGAGCGTCAGCGGGTACATGCGGTCGCGCATCAGTCCCCGGATCATGCCCACCGATTGCGAATAGCTCCATTGCGCCTCTGGCAGCACGTTGAGCCAGACCGTCGCGGGATAGGTATCTACGACGCGCTGCAGCCACACTGCGCCCGCTTCCTCGTTGAAATGCTCGACCGATCCGCCCGCGTGCGTGATCTCATAGGGGCTCATCGACGCATCGCCGACGAAGACGATCTTATAGTCGTGCCCATATTTGTGCAGGATTTCCGCCGTGGGGGTGCGTTCGGTGGCGCGGCGGCGATTGTCCTTCCACACGCCTTCGTAGAGGCAGTTGTGGAAATAGAAGAATTCGAGGTTCTTGAATTCGGCGGTAGCAGCCGAAAACAGTTCCTCGCACAGCTTGATGAATGGGTCCATCGAACCGCCAACGTCGAGGAACAGCAGCAGCTTGACCGCATTGTGGCGCTCGGGGCGCATGCGCACGTCGAGCCAGCCCTGACGCGCGGTACCGGCGATCGTCGCATCGATGTCCAGTTCGTCGGCGGCGCCTTCCCGGGCGAAACGGCGCAGGCGGCGCAGCGCGATCTTGATGTTGCGGGTGCCGAGTTCGCGCGTCGAATCCAGGTTGCGAAATTCGCGGTTCTCCCAGACCTTGATTGCACGGCCATGCTTGCTCTCGCCGCCAATACGGACGCCCTCGGGATTATAGCCGCCATTGCCGAAGGGGGACGTGCCGCCGGTACCTATCCAGCGATTGCCGCCTTCGTGCCGCTCCTGCTGCTCGGCGAGGCGCTCCTTCAACGTCTCCATGATCTTTTCCCAGGAGCCGAGCGATTCGATCGTCGCCATTTCCTCCGTCGTGAGGAACTTCCGCGCGACTGCGTGCAGCCACTCTTCGGGAATGTCGGGGCGGCCCTCGGTGAAGCGGGTTTCGATGCCGCGAAAGACATGGGCGAAGATCTGGTCGAACCGGTCGAGCAGGCCCTCATCCTTCACGTAGGTGGCCCGGGCGAGGTAGTAGAAGGCCTCCGGCGAGCGATCTATCACGTCGCGGTCCAGCGCCTCGAGTAGCAGCAGATGCTCCTTCAGGCTCGCCGGAATGCCCGCCGAACGAAGCGCATCGAGGAAGGCGAGGAACATGCCGCCTGCCGGCTCAACTCGGCCGCTGCCGCCGGGCCATGAATGCGAGCCGTTCGAACAGCATCACGTCCTGCTCGTTCTTGAGCAGCGCGCCGTGGAGCGGCGGGATTGCCTTGGTCGGGTCGCGCGACTGGAGCACCTCCAGCGGCATGTCCTCATGGAGCAGCAGCTTCAGCCAGTCGAGCAACTCGCTGGTCGAGGGCTTCTTCTTCAGGCCCGGCACCTCGCGGACCTCGTAGAAGAGATCCAATGCCTTGCCGACGAGCAGCTTCTGGATGCCGGGGAAGTGGACATCGACGATCGCCTGCATCGTCTCGCGATCCGGGAACTTGATATAGTGGAAGAAGCACCGGCGCAGGAACGCATCGGGCAATTCCTTCTCGTTGTTCGAGGTGATGACGACAATCGGCCGCTCGACGGCGCGAACGTTCTCGCCAGTCTCGTACACATGAAACTCCATGCGGTCGAGTTCCTGAAGCAGGTCGTTGGGGAACTCGATATCGGCCTTGTCGATCTCGTCGATCAGCAGCACGGGAAGGGTGGGGCTGGTGAACGCCTCCCACAGCTTGCCCTTGCGGATATAGTTGGCGATGTCGTGGACGCGCGGATCGCCGAGCTGGCCGTCGCGGAGACGGGCAACGGCGTCATATTCGTACAGTCCCTGCTGCGCCTTGGTCGTCGATTTGACGTTCCATTCGATCAGCGGCGCGCCGACTGCCTTGGCGATCTCATAGGCAAGCACGGTCTTGCCCGTGCCCGGCTCCCCCTTGACGAGCAGCGGTCGGCGGAGCGTTACGGCGGCGTTTACGGCGACTTTCAGGTCATCGGTCGCGACGTAGCTCTGGGTACCTTCGAAGCGCATGGCCAGGAGTGTACCGGGCGAACGGCGCCGGTGGCAAGGCTCAGTGCCGGCCGCGAGCCCCGGCGCGCGCCTCCAGCAGATCCCACAGGCCGCGATGCTGGGCATAGACCTGTTGCGCGCCGAACAGCATGGCGCGTTCTATGGCGCTTTCGCGGGCGAGAGCGTCGATCATGCTGACGGTCTCGGCGGCGAGGGGGAATTGTGACGGCGCGATGGCGACGCCCCAGCGCCGCGCTGCTGCGTCGAGCGTGGCACGGATTTCTGCCCAGTCGATCACCAGGGCAACGGCGGCACCTGTGGCGCAACCGGCGCGGCCCGACTGGGCCAGCATATCGAGCGCGTGCCGTTGGGCGCCTGCGGCAGCTTCCGATTCCGCGTGCCCGGGCGTGCTAGGCAGAGGGCCGGCGGCGGCCACCAGCCGCGCCATGTAAGCACGCTCTTCGGAAAACGCCTCGGCGCAGGCTTCGAGCCAGCCGGTTTCGATCGGCTGGCCCGCCTGGTGCAGGGCGTGGTCGATCATGCCTGGATGGCGCGCGTGTAGCCGACAGATATAATGGATCGCGTCCGACAGGTCGCGGATCGCCGCATCGCCGACGCGCAGGGACCGCAAATAGGGGTGGTTGGCGCTGCCATCGGCCTCTGCCAGCGAGCCCATGGCGCTCCAGGCGGCACCGAGTTGCGCAATCTGAACGGAATCGAACGGCATACGCGCCCCAAAAAAGCAGCAGCAAAGTCCCGCGAAGTGCGGAGCCGTTCTATAAGCTAGGGAAATCTACTGAACCGCGTAGGAACGTGGTTTTCGTGCGTTTAACCATAAGCGCAGCGATGTCTTCGTATCTGCGCATATCATGCTGACATCAAAAGGGCCCCGCCAGTGTCTGGCGAGACCCTTTGTCGATAGCGATTGTCGCGCGAGTTATTGATCGAGGAAGCTGCGCATCTTGCGGCTGCGGCTGGGGTGCTTCAGCTTGCGCAGCGCCTTGGCCTCGATCTGGCGGATACGTTCGCGCGTCACCGAGAACTGCTGGCCGACTTCCTCCAGCGTGTGATCGGTGTTCATGCCGATGCCGAAGCGCATGCGCAGCACGCGCTCCTCGCGCGGGGTGAGGCTGGCGAGGACGCGGGTGACCGTTTCCTTCAGGTTCGCCTGAATTGCGGCGTCGACCGGGATGATGGCGTTCTTGTCCTCGATGAAGTCGCCGAGGTGCGAATCTTCCTCGTCACCGATCGGCGTTTCGAGCGAGATCGGCTCCTTCGCGATCTTCATCACCTTGCGCACCTTTTCGAGCGGCATGCTCAGGCGCTCGGCCATTTCCTCCGGCGTGGGCTCGCGGCCCTGTTCGTGGAGGAACTGGCGGCTGGTGCGCACCAGTTTGTTGATCGTTTCGATCATGTGCACCGGAATGCGGATGGTGCGCGCCTGGTCGGCGATCGAGCGGGTGATCGCCTGGCGAATCCACCAGGTCGCATAGGTGCTGAACTTGTAGCCGCGGCGATATTCGAACTTATCCACCGCCTTCATCAGGCCGATATTGCCCTCCTGGATGAGATCCAGGAACTGCAGACCGCGGTTGGTGTATTTCTTGGCGATCGAGATCACGAGGCGGAGATTGGCCTCGACCATCTCCTTCTTCGCAATACGCGCCTCGCGCTCGCCCTTCTGCACCATGTTGACGATGCGACGGAACTCGCTGAGCGCCATGCCGGTCTGCTGCGAGATTTCGGAAATCTCGGTGCGGATGCGGTCGACAGCGCCGGCTTCGTTCTCGGCGAAGTTCTTCCACTTCTTGTCGAGCGTGGCGACGGTCTGCAGCCAGTTCTCGTCCATCTCGTGATCGACATAGCGGTCGAGAAAGTCCTTGCGGCTGACCTTGTGGCGCTCGGCCAGGCGCAGCATCTGGCCGCCCAGCGCGGTCAGGCGCCGGTTGAAGCTATAGAGCTGGTCGACCAGATATTCGATCTTCGCCTGGTGGAACTGGACCGACTCGACTTCGGCGGTCAGCTCTTCGCGGAGCTTCTGGTACTTCTTTTCCTCTGCCCCCGGCATTTCGCCGCCCGCCGCCATCGCGTCGAGCCGCTGCTGCTGCATCTTCGCGAACTTCTTGTACACCGCCGTGATGTTGGCAAACTTCTCGAGCGCCTGCGGCTTGAGCTGCTCTTCCATCTGCGCGAGCGAAAGGGTGTTGTCCTCTTCCTCGTCGTCGGACGGACGGCGCGCGCGGCGTTCGGTCAGCTCGTCGTCCTCGTCGGACGACGCCTCTTCCTCAATGTCCTCTTCTTCCTTGTAGGACGGGCCGGCGTTCGATTCGCTGATCTCGCCATTGTCGTCCTCGGCGCCTTCGACCTGCTCGGCCGACGGCCCCTTGGAGAGCATCGCGTCGAGATCGAGGATCTCGCGGAGCTGCATCGTGCCTTCGTTGAGCGCGGTGGACCAGCCGATGATCGCGTTGAAGGTGATCGGCGACTCGCACAGGCCCAGGATCATCGTGTCGCGGCCGGCCTCGATGCGCTTGGCGATCGCGATTTCGCCTTCGCGGCTGAGCAGCTCGACGGCGCCCATCTCGCGCAGGTACATGCGCACCGGATCGTCGGTGCGATCGACGGTTTCCTTCTTCTTCGCCGCTTCGAAGGCGGGCGCGGAATCATCGCCGGAATCCGAAACATCGGCTTCGTCGGCGCTTTCGTCCTCAGGCTCGGCGTCCTCGCCGGCGTCTTCGTTCTCAACGACATTGATACCCATGTCGTTGAGCGCGGCCATGATGTCCTCGATCTGCTCCGAGGTCATCTGATCCTGCGGGAGCATCTCGTTGAGCTGGTCGACGGTGATATAGCCGCGCTTCTTCGCTCGCGCGATCAGCTTCTTGATCGAACCTTCGTTCAGATCGATCAGGGGCGCGTCACTCGTATCGCCTGCGTCGGTGACGTCTGCCATGTTCGCCTTCGCCATCAAAATCCTCGAAACTCAGATGGCGGCTATTTTACACCGCCTCTATTCCTCAAAAACGCCGTCGTCCGCAAGCATCAGATTTGCAAGCCGTGCTTCCAGCTCCTGTCGTTGCCGTACCAACGCGACCTGGCGGGCAAAAGCTGCGTCGTCAAAATCCTCGCGCATCGCCGCCGTGGCCTCCGCAAGCGCGGCATCTACCGCGGGTTGCGCGACCATGACGGCGATTGCCTCGCTCAAGTCGTCACGCGCCTTCGCCTCGTCGCCACCCTGGCGGGTAAAGGAGAAGGGCAGCGTGCTCGCCTTGAGCAAGTCAGCAGCCACTGAATCGAATCCGGACCGCGCCAATATGGTGAGGACTTTTCTGCTATCAAGTTGCCTCTCGGCAAGCGCGACGTCGATCACCGCCTCGAACAGTTTTCCGAGCGCATCCGAGGCGCTGCGAAGGCTGCCGAGCACTTCCATGTGCCGGGCGATTTCGGCCGGATGGCGTATCAGGCCGGCGAGAACGGCGCGGGCGAGGATCGGGTCGAGACCGCTCGCCTGCACGCCGCGGATCAGCGGCGACGGCGGCTGCTCGGGCGGTTGCCAGACGCCCCGGGCATTCCGGCTGCCGCGGGGCTGGCGGGCCGGGGCAGGGCGGCTATCGTGACGAACGTTACGCACGGAGCGACCGAAATGCTCGTCGGCTCTGGCACGAAATTCTGATATATATTCGTGCTTTACCGCATTATCTTGAATTTGGTTCGCAAGTTCGGCCAGCCGGTGCTTGAAGCCGGCGCGCTGCTCCGGCGTGTCGAGCGGTTCGGCGGCGACTTCGCTAGCCCAGAGGCGGTCGACCAGAGGCTCGGGCTTGGCGAGCAGCGCCTCGAACGCAGCCGGGCCCTGCGACCGCACCAGATCGTCCGGGTCGAGGCCCTGGGGCAGCGTCACGAAGGCGAGGCTGCGGCCGGGAGCCAGCATCGGCAGGGCGCGGTGCGCGGCGCGGAGCGCAGCCTTCTGCCCGGCCGAATCGCCGTCGAAGCAGAGTAGCGGTATATCGGACAGCCGCCACAGCCGCTCGAGCTGGTGCTCCGTGAGGGCCGTGCCGAGCGGCGCCACCGCCTCGCCGAAACCCGCCTGGGCGAGGGCGATCACGTCCATATAGCCTTCGACCGCGATCACCCGGTTCGCCTTGCGCGCGGCGGCCTGGGCGCGATCGAGATTGTAGAGCGTGCGGCCCTTGTCAAACAGCGGGGTTTCGGGGGAATTAAGATACTTCGGCTCACCCTCGCCGATGATGCGGCCGCCGAACGCGATCACCCGCCCGCGCACGTCGCGGATCGGGATCATCAGGCGGCCGCGGAACCGGTCGTACGGCTCCTTGCCCTCGACCGCGATCAGCATGCCGGATTCGACCAGCATCGCATCGCCGTAGCTTTTGAGTGCCTCCTTGAGCTTGCCGCGCGAATCGGGGGCGAAGCCCAGGCCGAAGGCGCGGGCAGTCTCCTCGCGGATGCCGCGCCGCTGGAGCACGGCGCGCGCCTCGGCGCCCTCGATGCCGTTCAGCCGCTCGCTGAACCAGGTCGCGGCGTCGCCCATCAGCTCGTGCAAGCCCTTCGCGCGCTCGGCCTTTTGCGCGGCGCGGCGGTCCTGCTCCGGCATGTCGAGCCCGGCTGCTTGGGCCAGTTCCTTGATCGCGTCGATGAACGGCAGGCCGCGCTGGTCGGTCATCCAGCGGATAGCATCGCCATGCGCCCCGCAGCCGAAGCAATGGTAGAAGCCCTTGTCGTCGTTGACGTAAAAGCTGGGCGACTTCTCGTTGTGGAACGGGCAACAGGCGCGAAATTCCTTGCCCGCGCGCTGGAGCTTCACCGTCTTGGCGATGAGCGTGGAGAGGGTGGTGCGGGCGCGAAGCTCGTCGAGGAAGGCGGGGGTGAGGGACATGGGGCTACCTGCTCCCCTGAGGGCGCTTGTTCAGCCCCTCCCCCGACCCCTCCCGCAAGCGGGAGGGGAGCGATGGAGCCGAAGCGTCGTAGTCCGTGCTCCCCTCCCGCTTGCGGGAGGGGCTGGGGGAGGGGCGTTGTCCGCCCGATACCTCGCTTCGAGAACGATGCACCGGCGCCATTGTCGCGATCACCCGCTCAATCTCCGCGACGACGCCCTCGAGATTCCCCAGCACGTCGTTGTTCCAAAACCGTAGCACGCGATAGCCTATCGATTCGATATATCGCGTCCGCTGGGCATCTTCCGCCGCATTGACTGCGTGCTGCCCGCCATCGACCTCGACGACCAGCTTCAGACTGCGCGCTACGAAATCACAGATATAAGGCGGAACTTTCACCTGACGGTTGAACCGCACCCCGCCCAGCTTCCGCGCGCTCAATGCCTGCCACAGTGCCAGTTCGGCATCCGTAGGGTTGTTTCGCAACTTGCGGGCGTAGGTACCTGCTTCCATTCCCTCCTCCGGCCCCTCCTGCAAGCGGGATGGGCGCGCAGTTGGCTACCGTCAGGAAAGCGCCGCCTTCACCAGCGCACTCGCCTTGCTCATGTCGAGCTGCGCCGCGTGGCGCGCCTTCAGCTCGGCCATCACCCGGCCCATGTCCTTCATGCCGCTGGCGCCCAGCTCGGCCTTGATCGCCTCGATCGCGGCGGTCGTTTCCGCTTCGCTCATCTGGGCGGGCAGGAAGCGTTCGATCACCACCACTTCCGCCGCCTCGGCATCGGCGAGTTCCTGGCGGTTGCCCTTCACATACATGTCGATCGATTCGCGGCGCTGCTTCACCATCTTCTGCAGCACTTCCACCACCAGCGCGTCGTCGTCCGCCGGCGCACCGCCGGTACGCGCCTCGATGTCGCGGTTCTTGATCGCGCTCTGGATCAGGCGGATCGTCGCGGTGGTTTCCTTGTCCCCGCCCTTCATGGCAGTCACCAGCGCAGCCTTGATGTCGTCGCGAATCATCGTTTCTCTCGATCTTGTCCGGAAAGCCGGGAACCATAGCCGAGGCCTGCGAAACTTAACAGATTGACGCATCGGGCCGGGGGCTCTAGCGGGCGGCACTTAGCAACATCGCCAAAATCCAGTTCAGGAGTGCCCGCCCCAAATGGCCGACGCCAAACCCTTGTCCATGCCCGTTGGAGCCACGGGCGTTCTGGTTCTGGCGAGCGGCGAGATATTGTGGGGTAGGGGATTCGGTGCCGAAGGCGAGGCCGTCGGCGAGGTGTGCTTCCACACCGCGATGACCGGCTATCAGGAGATCATGACCGATCCGAGCTTCGCCGGTCAGATCATCAACTTCACCTTCCCGCACATCGGCAATGTCGGCGCCAACCCCGACGACATCGAGGCCGATGACCCGCATGCGCTGGGCATGATTGTCCGCGAGGATGTGACGGAGCCGTCGAACTTCCGCAGCACCGAGCATCTCGATGCCTGGATGGCGAAGCACAAGCGCATCGGCCTGTCCGGCATCGACACCCGCGCGCTCACCCGCCGCATCCGGCTGGGCGGCGCGCCGAACGGCGTGATCGCGCATTCGCAGAGCGGCAATTTCGATATCGACGCGCTGCTGGAGAAGGCGCGCGCCTGGCCGGGGCTGGAGGGCATGGACCTCGCCATCACCGTGTCGTGCGAGACGCATTTCGGCTGGGAAGGCGGCGTGTGGAAGCTGGGGGCGGGGTATGGCCAGGTTCCCCTTCCGCTTGCGGGAGGGGCTAGGGGAGGGGATGACACCGCCCCGGATGCCTCCGCTGCCGGCTCCAGCCCCTCCCCCGACCCCTCCCGCAAGCGGGAGGGGAGCGCAGGCGGCGAGCGCGGGAAGCGCCCGCAGGTCGTCGCGATCGACTATGGTTCGAAGCGCAACATCTTCCGCAACCTGGTGCAGGCCGGCGCCGATGTGACCGTGCTGCCCGCCACCGCCACCTTCGAGCAGGTGATGGCGTTCAATCCGGACGGCTTCTTCCTTTCCAACGGCCCGGGCGATCCGGCGGCGACCGGCGAATATGCCGTGCCGGTGATCCGCCAGCTGCTCGAGACCGGCAAGCCGCTGTTCGGCATCTGCCTCGGCCACCAGCTGCTCGGCCTCGCCGTGGGCGCGCGGACCACCAAGATGTTCCAGGGCCATCGCGGTGCCAACCATCCGGTCAAGCGGCTGGAAGACGGCGCGGTGGAGATCACCAGCATGAACCACGGCTTCGCCGTCGAGCGCGAGAGCCTGCCCGCCAATGCCCGCGAGACGCATGTGTCGCTGTTCGACGGCTCCAACGCCGGCATCGAACTCACCGACCGCCCGGCGTTCAGCGTGCAATACCACCCCGAGGCCAGCCCGGGCCCGCAGGACAGCCTCTATCTGTTCGAGCGGTTCGTGGGGATGATGGGGTGATCAAATACTCTCAAGCGCGAGTGTTGTTTGCACAGGCGCTGTACGAGCTATTGGTCGAGTCTAACGAAAGCGAGTGGTTTTCGGCCGCTGACATTCAGAGAAAGTCTGGATTGGAGCTCGGCATGGCGTTCGTGAACCGAGTGCTCTCCCTGTCAGAGGACGAGGACGGAGTGTTCACGAGTGAGCGCGATGGATATTGGACGCTTGGTAAAGAGGGATTCGATCTCATCGAAGCTCAACGATCAGTGTCTGAGACTGCTGAAGACTATGCTCCCGCAGCGGATCGCGTTGTTCGATTCAACCACAATGCCTCCGACGCGCAGGAAATTGCAGCAAGGCTCGCTGAGGTAAAAGAGAGTGTTCGCGGCGCAAACGGTCCTGAGATTGACGAACAGGAACGGGAACGAGTTTTTAAGGCTCTTTCGGTCGCTGAGCACATTTGGAATTCTGGGCACTTCAAGCTGATTCAGTTCAAGGTTGGTGTCATTCTCGCTGTGGAGGATGCTGCTACTATCTTGGCTTCAACTGCAAAGAATGTGACCGCCGCATTGCTCGTGGACGCCTTGAAGGCATTCGCAAAGAACCATTTCCATATTGATTTGGACCATATCTGATGCCCAAGCGCACCGACATCTCCTCCATCCTCGTCATCGGCGCGGGGCCGATCGTCATCGGTCAGGCGTGCGAGTTCGATTATTCGGGCACGCAGGCGATCAAGGCCCTGAAGGAAGAGGGCTATCGCATCGTCCTGGTCAATTCGAACCCGGCGACGATCATGACCGATCCCGAGCTGGCCGACGCGACCTATATCGAGCCGATCACGCCCGCGGTCGTCGCCAAGATCATCGAGAAGGAGCGGCCCGACGCCGTCCTGCCGACGATGGGCGGCCAGACCGCGCTCAACACCGCGCTGGCGCTGTTCCGCGACGGCACGCTGGAGAAGTTCGGCGTGACGATGATCGGCGCCGATGCCGATGCGATCGACAAGGCCGAGGACCGGCTGAAGTTCAAGGACGCGATGACCAAGATCGGGCTCGAAAGCGCCCGCTCGGCGATCGCGCATAGCGAGGCGGAGGCGCTGACCGCGCTCGACTATGTCGGGCTGCCGGCGATCATCCGCCCCAGCTTCACCATGGGCGGCTCGGGCGGCGGCATCGCCTATAATCGCGAGGAATTCATCGCGATTGTGCGCTCGGGGCTCGACCTTTCGCCGACCACCGAGGTGCTAATCGAGGAATCGCTGCTCGGCTGGAAGGAATATGAGATGGAAGTCGTCCGGGATCGGAACGACAATGCCATCATCGTCTGCTCGATCGAGAATATCGATCCGATGGGCACGCACACCGGCGATTCGATCACCGTCGCGCCGGCGCTGACGCTGACCGACAAGGAATACCAGATCATGCGCAACGCATCGATCGCGTGTCTCCGGGAAATCGGTGTTGAAACAGGCGGTTCCAACGTGCAGTTCGCGGTCAATCCGAAGGACGGCCGCCTGATCGTGATCGAGATGAACCCGCGCGTCAGCCGCTCCTCGGCGCTCGCCTCCAAGGCGACCGGCTTCCCGATCGCCAAGGTCGCCGCCAAGCTGGCGGTGGGCTACACGCTCGACGAGATCGACAACGACATCACCGGCGCGACCCCGGCGAGCTTCGAGCCGACCATCGATTACGTCGTCACCAAGATCCCGCGCTTCGCCTTCGAGAAGTTCAAGGGCGCCGAGGCGGTGCTGGGCACGGCGATGAAGTCGGTCGGCGAAGTGATGGCGATCGGCCGCTCGATCCATGAATCGATGCAGAAGGCGCTGCGCGGGCTGGAAACCGGCCTGAGTGGCTTCAATGATGTCGACCGGCTGGTCGGCGCGCCGCGCGACGTGATCGAGGCGGCGCTGGCGGTGCGCTCGCCCGACCGGCTGCTGATCGCGGCGCAGGCGCTGCGCGAAGGCTTCACCGTCAAGGAGGTGCAGCGCTTCACCAGCTACGACCCATGGTTCCTCGAGCGGATCGCCGAGATCATCGAGGCCGAGAAGGACGTTGCCGCCAACGGCCTGCCGCAGGACGCGGCCGGTATGCGCCGCCTGAAGGCGATGGGCTTCAGCGACAAAAGGCTCGCCTATCTGGCGCTCAAGTCGGTCAACCTGCGTTCCGGCAGCGAGGCCATGGCGCGCAGCTCGGGCCTGATCGGCGAGATCGCGAACGCCATCTCCGGCGGCGTGACCGAGGCCGAGGTGCGCAAGCTGCGCCACCGGCTGGGCGTGCGCCCGGTGTTCAAGCGGATCGATACCTGCGCGGCCGAGTTCGAGGCGAAGACGCCGTACATGTACTCGACCTACGAGGCGCCGAGCTTCGGCGAGCCCGAGAACGAGGCCGAGCCGAGCGACCGCCGCAAGGTAGTGATCCTCGGCGGCGGTCCGAACCGGATCGGGCAGGGGATCGAATTCGACTATTGCTGCTGCCACGCCTGCTTCGCGCTGGCCGATGCGGGCTATGAGACGATCATGGTCAACTGCAATCCGGAGACGGTGAGCACCGACTATGACACCTCGGACCGGCTCTATTTCGAGCCGCTGACCGCCGAGGACGTGCTCGAGATCCTCGAGGTCGAGAAGTCGAAGGGCGAGCTGGTCGGCGTGATCGTCCAGTTCGGCGGGCAGACCCCGCTCAACCTCGCCAAGGCGCTGGAGGATGCGGGTATCCCGATCCTCGGCACCAGCCCCGATGCGATCGACCTGGCGGAAGACCGCGAGCGCTTCGCCGATCTCGTCGCCAAGCTGGGCCTCAAGCAGCCCGCCAACGGCATCGCCCGCAGCCGCGACGAGGCGGTGCGCGTGGCCGAGCGGATCGGCTATCCGGTGCTGATGCGGCCCAGCTATGTGCTGGGCGGCCGGGCGATGGAGATTGTCGACAGCCTCCAGCAGCTCGACGACTATATCCAGACCGCGGTGCAGGTATCGGGCGACTCGCCGGTGCTGATCGACCAGTATCTGCGCGATGCCATCGAGGTGGACGTGGACGCGATCGCCGACGGCACCGACGTCGTCGTTGCGGGCGTGCTCCAGCATATCGAGGAAGCCGGCGTCCATTCGGGCGACAGCGCGTGCTCGATCCCGCCCTACAGCCTGCCGGCCGACATCGTCGCTGAAATCGAGCGCCAGGCGGATGCGCTGGCGCGCGCGCTCAAGGTCAAGGGGCTGATGAACATCCAGTTCGCGGTCAAGGACGGCGAGGTCTATCTGATCGAGGTCAATCCGCGCGCCAGCCGCACGGTGCCGTTCGTCGCCAAGGCTATCGGCGCGCCGATCGCGAAGATCGCCAGCCGGGTGATGGCGGGCGAGAAGTTGGCGGCGTTGCCGAAGATCGACCGCGACATCGACTATATCGCAGTGAAGGAAGCGGTGTTCCCATGGGCGCGCTTCCCCGGCGTCGATCCGGTGCTTTCGCCCGAGATGAAGTCCACCGGCGAAGTGATGGGCATCGACAAGGACTTTGCGACCGCCTTCGCCAAGTCGCAGCTCGGCGCCGGTACGGTGCTGCCGCAGGGCGGCACGGTTTTCGTCAGCGTGAAGGACGGTGACAAGGCCGTGGTGTTGCCGGGGGTTAAGATCCTCGCCGATCTCGGCTTCCGCATCGTCGCGACCGGCGGCACTGCCGATTTCCTCGCCGCCGAAGGGATTGCGGTCGAGCGCGTGAACAAGGTGGCGCAGGGGCGGCCGCACATCGTCGATCGAATCCAGGACGGCGACATCGCGCTGATCTTCAACACCACCGAAGGCTGGCAGTCGCTGAAGGACTCGATGAGCATCCGCGCCTCGGCGCTGGCGCAGAAGGTGCCGTATTTCACGACGGCGCCGGCAAGCGTGGCGGCGGCACGGGCGATCGCGGCGCTGCGGACGAACCCGATCGAGGTGCAGCCGATCCAGGCCTATTTCGCTTCGCGGGGGTGAAGGGGTTCCCCTCCCGCGTGCGGGAGGGGAACGATTGTGGATAGGCGGGCCTTAATTGGCTTTATTTGCCCCTGCCTTGATGTTTCTTTCCCTGCACCTTACAATTCGCATTCGCACAATCGACTTCCCCAACCGATGTAAGTGTGCGGGCGTCCTGTCCATGGGACGGTCGGTTCCGGGGCGTTTTGACGAAGGATTTTGCGCGTATGGCGACGGTCGAAAAGATGCCGATGCTGGCGGAAGGCTATCAGAAGCTCACGGAAGAGCTGAAGCGCCTGAAAGCCGAGCGGCCATTGATCGTGGACGCAATCGAGGAAGCGCGCGCGCATGGCGACCTTTCCGAAAACGCCGAATATCATGCGGCGAAGGAGCGCCAGGGTCAGGTAGAGGCGTCGATCGCCGATATCGAGGACAAGCTGAGCCGCGCGCAGATCATCGACCCGAAGGAGCTTTCGGGCGACAAGATCGTGTTCGGCGCGACGGTGACGCTGCTCGACGAGGACGACAAGCCGATCCGCTACCAGATCGTCGGCCAGACCGAGGCGGATGCGAGCAAGGGCCGCATTTCGTACAATTCGCCGATCGGCCGGGCGCTGATCGGGCGCAAGGTGGACGAAGAGGTCGAAGTCTCGGTGCCCGCCGGCGACCGTTACTATCTGGTCTCGCGCATCGAATTCATCTGAGGCGGCGGTGCAACGCCTGAGCGCCACGACGGCGATCCTCGCCGTAACGGTGGTGGCGAGTGTGCTGGTCAGCCTGTCGCCCGATAGCGAGGTGCTGCAATATCTGGGCGGGTTCATTCCCGCCCGGATCAGCACCGGTGCGGGCTTTCCCGGCATGATCGCGGTGCCGGCGTGGCTGACGCCGCTCAGCGCTGCGGTCATCCATGCCGGCTTCTTCCACCTAGGCATGAACATGCTGATGCTGGGGTTCACCGGCCGCGAGACCGAGCGCGTGATCGGCGCCCAGGGCATCGTCGTGCTGTATCTGGTCGGCGCCTACGCCGCCGCGGCTGCGCAATGGGCGGCGGGGCCGATGTCGCCGGTGCCGATGATCGGCGCCAGCGGCGCAACCTCCGCAGTGGTGGGTGCCTATTCGCTCTATTTCGGACGCCAGCGGGCCAAGGCGATCGGGCCGATCCCGGCCTGGCTGGTGCATGTCGTGTGGCTGGCGCTGGCCTGGACGGGCCTCAACCTGCTGATGGGCTGGGCGTTCCTGCGCGGCGGCGTGGCGATTGCCGCTGCGGCGCATATCGGCGGGTTTCTCGCGGGCCTGCTGCTCGCGCGCCCGCTGCTGCTATGGCACTGGCGGAGCGCGTAAATTCCCCTCCCGCAAGCGGGAGGGGCGCGTAAGCGGAAGGGCTGGAGGCCCTCAGGCCGCCGACTGTTCCTGATCGGGATCGAGCAGGCGGTGCAGGTGCACGACAACATAGCGCATTTCCGCGTCATCGACGGTGCGCTGGGCGGCGGCGCGCCACGCCTTTTCGGCGCTGGCGTAATCGGGGAAGATGCCGACCACGTCGAGCTTCGACGGATCGATAAAATCAAGGGTCGTCGGATCAGCCACGCGGCCGCCGAAAACCAGGTGCAGCTTGCTCATCAGGCCTCCTGGGGGTGAGGGAACGCCGCAGCCCTTAGCGGGTCTGCGGCGGGGCTCAACCCCCTTATAGGCCGGATCAGCCCTTCGAGCCCTTCGCTGCCTCGATCACGGTGCCGAACAGGGCCGAGACCTTTTCCTTGGCCTGGTCGCCGCCGGGGATCAGCGACTCGATCTGCTCGCGGCCGGCTTCGCGCGCTGCCTTTACGGCGGCGGAGGCGCCGTCGGCGATGCGGCGGCCGACCGGTTCCAGCGCCGCCCGCTCGCGTTCGAAGCGGGGCAGCAACAGGCCGATCACCACGCCCACCGCCACGCCACCGGCGATCAGCAGTGCGGGATTTTCAGTGAGCCCCTGGCCCTGATTGGCGGTTTCGCGGGAATCGCTCATGGCTTTATCCTTTTGCCTTGCTGTTCCTGTGGTCCAAACCCGCAGCGGGTTCGTCGGTTTCCGTCCTGGCGCGACCGCGAACGATGTCCGCGATCCAGCCGCGGGCTAGCAGCAGCCCGACAGCGCCGCTGGCCGCAGCGACGACCCAGGGACGTGAACGCACGGCACGCGCCCCTTCGCGTGCGGCATGGGCCACGCCTTGTTTCGCGCTCTCCACCGCATCCTGGGCGAGATTGGTCGGCTTCAGCCGTTCCTGCACGGTGCCCAGCGTGTCGAACAGGCGGGCACGGGCGGCGGCGGCACGCAAACGGGCGGAGGAAGGATCGGGGCGTGTGCTCACGCTTCCGTCCCCATCGCACGCTGGAAGCCGCGGGCGGCGAGCCAGCCGAGCAAGGCTGCGACCCCCAGCAGCACCGCCACCACGATCAACGTCGCCCAGCCGGGGCCGACCAGCGTGGCAAGCGTCAGCAATGCGCCCACCACCAGCGCGACCAGCGCGCCGACGACGAGCACGATGGCGATGGTGCCCGCCAGCAGCGCCCCGCGCAGTGCCAGCAGTTTCGCCTGCACCAGCGCGCGCCAATAATCGGTTTCGGCGCGCGCATAGGCCTTGGCGTCTTCGGTGAGCTGCCCCAGCAGCGCGCCGATGCCCGGCTGTTCGGTTTCCGGTTCTGTCATGCCCCCGTGCTGCCGCCTCAGCCTTCGTTGGGGGCAGGTTCAGCCGCAGGGGCCTCAGTCTTGGCCTGCGAGCCGGCTTCGATGCCCGATTTGATCAGCCGCGCCATCACGAACCCCAGCGCCGCCGCCGTCCCGACGGCAATCGCCGGACTCTTGCGAACGAAATCGGTCGCGTCGGCGAGCAGATCCTCGACTTCCTTGCCGCGCAGCGAATCGGCAAAGCCGGCAATGCCGTCCGCCGCGCTGCGGGCATATTGGCCATATTGCTCGCCGAGCTTGGCATCGACATCGCCGGCCGCAGTACGCATCAGATTGGCGACTTCGTCCAGCGCAGTGGTAGCGCGTTCCTTGCCTTCACCGGCAAAGGCATAGGCGCGTTCCCTGGCCTGCTCGCCCAGCTTGGTGGCTTCTTCGCGGATCGTGTCGGCGGCGCCCTTTTTCGCGCCGGCCCCGGTCGCGGCGCCGGCTGCATCCTGCACCAGCGCTTCGGCCGGATTGCCCGTCGTTTCGTCTGCCATGATCAAAAACCCTCCATGCCTCGTCGAAACAACCACGGCCCCGTTTGCGAGTTCCCTGCGGAGACGCTAGAGGCACGCGCGCCTCTTCCCAGACAGTTTACGGAGAACAAGACGTGACCGCAATCATCGACGTCCACGCACGCCAGATTCTCGACAGCCGCGGCAACCCCACGGTCGAAGTCGATGTCCTGCTGGAAGACGGCAGCTTCGGCCGCGCGGCTGTGCCCTCGGGCGCCTCGACCGGCGCGCATGAAGCAGTGGAAAAGCGCGATGGCGACAAGTCGCGCTGGATGGGCAAGGGCGTCGAAGGCGCCGTCGATGCGGTGAACGGAGCGATTGCCGAGGCAGTCGTCGGCCTGGATGCCGAAGACCAGCCCGATCTCGACCGCACGATGATCGAACTCGACGGTACGCCCAACAAGGGCCGGCTGGGTGCCAATGCCATTCTCGGTGTCAGTCTGGCTGCGGCCAAGGCGGCGGCGGATGCGCGCGGCCTGCCGCTCTATCGCTATGTCGGCGGCGTCAACGCACATGTCCTGCCGGTGCCGATGATGAACATCATCAACGGCGGCGAGCATGCCGATAACCCGATCGATTTCCAGGAATTCATGATCGTGCCGGTGGGTGCTGAGAACATCGTCGAGGCGGTGCGTTGCGGCTCGGAAATCTTCCACACGCTGAAGAAGAAGCTGCACGAAAAGGGCCTGGCGACCGGCGTGGGCGACGAAGGCGGCTTTGCCCCCAACATCGCCTCGACCACCGACGCACTCGACTTCATTATGGGCTCGATCGAAGCCGCGGGTTACACGCCTGGTGACGATGTGATGATCGCGCTCGATTGCGCCGCGACCGAATTCTTCAAGGACGGCGCCTATCACATCTCGGGCGAAGGCAAGATCCTGTCGCCGGCGGAGATGGCGGGCTATCTGGCCGATCTCGTTGCGCGCTACCCGATCTTCTCGATCGAAGACGGCATGGCCGAAGATGATTTCGAAGGCTGGAAGGCGATCACCGATCTGGTCGGCGGCAAGATCCAGCTCGTCGGCGACGATCTGTTCGTCACCAACCCGAAGCGACTCGCCATGGGTATCGAGCAGGGCCTGGCCAACTCGCTGCTGGTGAAGGTCAACCAGATCGGCACGCTGACCGAGACGCTCGAGGCGGTTAGCCTTGCGCAGCGCTCGTCCTATACTGCGGTGATGTCGCACCGTTCGGGCGAGACCGAGGATGCGACGATCGCCGACCTGGCCGTCGCCACCAACTGCGGGCAGATCAAGACCGGCAGCCTTGCCCGTTCGGACCGGCTCGCAAAGTACAACCAGCTCATCCGCATCGAGGAAGAACTGGGCGACGCTGCGATCTATGCCGGCAAGTCTGTGCTGCGTCGCGCAAAATAAGTAGCAGTACGACTCTTGATTGAAGCCGATGGTTAAGCGAAAAGTCAGGACGATGAAGCGCGTTTCGCCCATGACCATGCTGCTGCGCCGTGCGGGCCTGCCCGCTGCGGTGCTGATCGCCATCGGCTTCTTTGCGTATAATGCAGTGCTGGGGCCGAACGGCATCGTCGCGGCGAAGGAAGTGCAGCGCGAGCTCGATGCAAAGAAGCGCGAGTTCGCCGAACTCGACAAGCACCGCGCCGAGCTCAAGAATCGGGTGCAGTTGCTCGATCCGAAGCATGGTGCCGATCCGGACATGGTCGAGGAGCTTGCCCGCAAGCAGCTCAACGTCGTCCGGCCGGACGAAGTGATCATCCCGCTCGACAAGAACTGAGGGTATTTCCAGAATAGTGTTCCCCTCCCTGCTTGCAGGGAGGGGCTAGGGGTGGGTCCGCCGCCTCTAGGCGGCGGGACTCGCTTCGGGCTAAGCGGAGAGTCTTCTGGAGCGCGCAGACGCGCGCACCCACCCCCGACCCCTCCCTTGCAGGGAGGGGAGCGGGAGCGCCAGAAGCGTTTGTTTCCCTCGCGCTGGGATGCGCACTCGACGGAAATTTCCGGCCCCGCACTGCCTTGTGCACGCTGAACGGCTTCTTTCCCCGCGCGTTAGTTGCACAGCGTGCAAAAACGCGCTTATAGGCAGCCGCCTTTCCCCCTCCCCGGACGAGGAACTCTCTATCGTGGCCAAAGCACCGGCACGCAAAGCACCGACCCCACCCGCAGTTCCGAATCGCGAGCGACCGGACGAACCGCAGCGGTTCGAGGCCTCGAAGGAGCAACTGCTCGAATTCTATCGCCAGATGCTGCTGATTCGCCGCTTCGAAGAAAAGGCGGGCCAGCTTTACGGCCTCGGCTTCATCGGCGGTTTCTGCCACCTGTATATCGGCCAGGAAGCCGTGGCGGTCGGCCTGCAGTCGGCGTTGGACGGCGAGAAGGACTCGGTCATCACCGGCTATCGCGACCATGGCCACATGCTCGCCTATGGCATCGACCCCAAGGTGATCATGGCCGAACTGACCGGCCGCGGCGCGGGCATCTCGCGCGGCAAGGGCGGCTCGATGCACATGTTCTCGACCGAGAAGAAGTTCTACGGCGGTCATGGCATCGTCGGCGCGCAGGTGTCGCTCGGCACCGGCCTCGCCTTCGCGCATAAGTATAACGAGGATGGCGGCGTCGCCATGGCCTATTTCGGCGACGGCGCCGCGAACCAGGGCCAGGTGTACGAGTCGTTCAACATGGCCGAGCTGTGGAAGCTCCCGATCATCTACGTGATCGAGAACAACCAGTACGCCATGGGCACCAGCGTCCATCGTTCCTCGGCGGAAGACCAGCTCTATCGCCGCGGTGAAAGCTTCCGCATCCCCGGCATCCAGGTCGACGGCATGGACGTGCTCGCCTGCCGCGGTGCAGCCGAAGAGGCGCTCGCCTGGGTACGCGCCGGCAAGGGGCCGATCATCCTCGAGATGAAGACCTATCGCTATCGCGGCCACTCGATGTCCGACCCGGCCAAGTATCGCAGTCGCGAGGAAGTCCAGTCGGTTCGCGACAAGTCCGACCCGATCGAGGCGGTGAAGCGCGAACTCGAAGCGCTGGGCGTCAAGGAAGACGATCTGAAGCCGATCGACGCGGAAATCCGCAAGATCGTGAACGAGGCGGCGGACTTCGCCGAACAGACGCCGGAGCCCGATCCGGCCGAACTCTATACCGACGTGCTGGTGGAGACCTATTGAGATGGCGATCGAACTCAAGATGCCGGCGCTCTCGCCGACCATGGAAGAGGGGACGCTCGCCAAGTGGCTGGTCAAGCAGGGCGACGTGGTGAAGTCGGGTGACATCCTGGCCGAGATCGAAACCGACAAGGCGACGATGGAATTCGAAGCCGTGGACGAGGGCACGATCGCCCAGATCCTGGTCGCCGAAGGCACCGACAATGTGAAGGTCGGCACCGTGATCGCGCTGATCGCGGGCGAGGGCGAAGATGCCTCCGCCGCTGCCGTACCGGCACCCGCCAGCCAGCAGACCGAACCGACGCCCGCTCCGGTGGAAAAGGCGCCGGAGACCGGCACGACCCAGCTCACCGCCGCGGTCGAAAAGGCGCGTCCGGCCGATCCCGAAGTGCCTGCCGGCACCGAAATGGTGAAGGTCACGGTCCGCGAAGCGCTGCGCGACGCGATGGCCGAGGAAATGCGCGCCGATCCGCGCATCTTCGTCATGGGCGAGGAAGTCGCCGAATATCAGGGTGCCTACAAGGTGACCCAGGGCCTGCTCGACGAATTCGGCCCGAAGCGCGTCATCGACACGCCGATCACCGAGTATGGCTTTGCTGGCGTCGGCACCGGCGCGGCGATGGGCGGTCTGAAGCCGATCATCGAGTTCATGACGTTCAACTTCGCCATGCAGGCGATCGACCACATCATCAACTCGGCAGCCAAGACCAACTATATGTCGGGCGGCCAGATGCGGTGCCCGATCGTGTTCCGTGGCCCGAACGGTGCGGCCAGCCGTGTGGCGGCGCAGCACAGCCAGAATTACGGCCCGTGGTATGCGGCGGTGCCCGGCCTGATCGTGATCGCGCCCTATGACGCGGCCGACGCAAAGGGCCTGCTCAAGGCGGCGATCCGCTCGGAAGATCCGGTCGTATTCCTCGAAAACGAGCTGATGTACGGCCGCAGCTTCGAAATTCCGAAGCTCGACGATTATGTCCTCCCGATCGGCAAGGCGCGCATCGTCCGCGAGGGCAAGGATGTGACGCTGGTCAGCTATTCGATCGGCGTGGGCGTGGCCCTCGACGCAGCCGAGAAGCTGGCAGCCGAGGGCATCGACGCCGAAGTGATCGACCTGCGCACGCTGCGTCCGCTCGACAAGACGACGGTTCTGGAAAGCCTGAAGAAGACCAACCGCCTTGTGGTGGTCGAGGAAGGCTGGCCGGTCTGCTCGATCGCGTCGGAAATCGCCGCCTTCGTGATGGAAGAAGGGTTCGACGACCTCGACGCGCCGGTGCTGCGCGTGACCAACGAGGACGTGCCGCTGCCCTATGCTGCGAACCTGGAAAAGATCGCGCTGGTGAATGCCGACAAGGTGGTAGCCACGGTAAAGAAGGTCACTTATCGCGGCTGACGCGGGCGACCGGCTTATGAAAAGGAAAGGGGCGCTTCGGCGCCCCTTTCTGTTTGGTCAGGCGGTGTATTTGTCGCAAGTCATCGAGGTCTGCACCGGCGACGGATTGGTGACGCCGGAGACGAGCTCGCGATTGTCGCGGACGATAAACGACGCGGTGGCCGTAATCTTCGGCGTGGCGATGAAATAGGCCGATACCAGCGGCTGATAGTCATAGTTGATTTCGACATACATCACCGCCGAATTGAGCGGCGCCGTCACCAGCGTCGCGCCCGATCCGATGCCGGGGAAGCTGTTGTTCGATGCGCCCATGCCGGCCGTGACGATCGAATCATACCCTGTTCCGGCGCGTTTGCCCATGCAGCGCTGCCAGTGGATCCACTGGCCCCCACCGCTGTTCGTCTCCAGGCTGGTGATCGTCACGCGCCCGCGATTGCCGATGTCCAGTTTCCCCTGCTGGATGCGCAGGCCCTGGAATACGTCATTGATGTCGAGTTCGCGGAGTTGCTGGGTGGCGAGCGCGGTATCGACACCGGCGCGGGAGGCGTTGTCGGCGAGCGTCAGCGCGATCTGGTTCACCCGCATCTGGACGACGCTGTAGTTCGACAGTTCGACCGCATACATGCCGAGCGGCAGGAACACCGGGAGTACCAGCGCGAATTCGAGCATCGCCACTGCGCGGCGTGCGGCGAGAAAGTCGCGGATCGACCGCAGCATGGCGCCCCTCATGTGCACACCGTCGGCGGCGTGGCGTTGGACTGGGTGCCATAGGGCTGGTTCTTCAGCACCGTCGTCGCAGTGAGCGTCTGGGTGGTGTCGCGGCCCAGCAGGCGCAGCATCGGGAAGAAGGGCTGGTACTGGACCGTTACCGTGTAGACGGTGACGTTGTTCGCGCCGCCCTGGCCGCTGGTGCCCGCGTCAGCGTCCCAGGTGCCGTTCTGGTTGATGTCCGAGAAGCACTCGCCCGCGTCGCGCTTGCCGTTCTTGTTCGTGTCGGTGAATGGCTCCGGCGCGATGTTCGAGAAATTGGCGTAGGTCTTGCGCGAGCTCGACACGTTCGCGCTGGAGATCAGCGTGTGTACCGACGCGGCGACTTTCTGGTCGAGCGCGGCGAGCGTGTTGGCCGAATTGCCCTCCAGCGCCGAGTCACGGCCGGCGCGCTGGACCGTGCCCGACAGGATCGACTGGGCGTAGATCTGGAAGCACAGGTCGAACAGCGCGAACAGCACCAGCAGCATCACCGGGCTGATCAGCGCGAATTCGGTGACGGCCGACCCGCGCCGGTCGTGGCGAAGACGCGCGGGGGAAAGTCGTCGCCTCATTTGGAGATCCTCAGCTTCGCAATTTGTGCCGCGATATTCTTGAAGGCGTTGTTGAGCTGCGTGGAGTCAGCGGCCTGATAGGCCCGGCCGTCCGAGGCGCAATTCTGGAGCATGGGCGTAAGCGTGGTGGTGAAGGCGATCACCCACACGGTCAGGTTGCGCTGCTTGGCGGCGGTGCACAGCGCCGTCAGCCGGTTTGCGACAATGGTATCCTGCTGCGCCTTGGTCGGCAGCACGCTCGGATCGGTGCGACGACGATCCAGCGCGGAAAGGCCATAGGCATCATAGACTGCGATGTCGGTATCGGTGCCGCCATCGGTCATGAAGATGATGTGGCGCGAGATATCGCCGCCATTGGGCGCTGTCGCGTTTTCCGACGCAAACAGGCCGGTCGGCGAAATCAGGCGCACGCCCCAGACGAAACCGATGTCGTGATAGGTGGCACCGGTGGCGACGAGCCCGTTCAGATAATTTTGCAGGTCCGATCGGCTGATCGTGTCCAGCTTGCGTGCCGGCGACGGGCAGGTGGTGTAGGCCCCGCTGTAGTAGTTGATCATTTGCTGATAGTTCGATGTCGTCCGTACCGGCAAGTAGCTCCAACTGCTGGGGCTCGTACGCGCGTAGATCAGCGGTGCGAGCCATGGCGCCCACTGCGTTTCCGGCTTGGTCGGGTCCGGAATCATGTCGAAGTCCATGTCGTACGCAGCGCTGGGGATGCTGGGATAGGTCGACTGGCGGACGGTCTGGCGCTCCTCGATACAGGCATTGCTGCTGTTCCAGGTGACGTTGGTCCAGCTCTGGTTATTGCCGATCTGGAAGGGAATGGTCCCACCGGCCATCAGACCGTTGGGGTTGCTACCCTTGTAGCCCGACACGTCGAATTCCACCGGCTGGTACTTCCAGTAATAGGTGGTCGAAGAGGTGTAGCAGTTGCTGGTGCACGGCTTGGTGGTATTTTGGCGGTACTGGGTGTAGTTGGTATACGTCGTCTTTCGGATCGTGCAGGTGCCATTGGCGAAGTTTGCCGAATAGGTAGAGCCGTTATAGACCCATTGCTCCCACCAGACGCGGGTGCCCCCGCTGTTGCTAATGGTGCCCGTGGTATACACACTCGAATAGTTTTCATTCGGCGGCGCTACGCAATATTCGGATGTTCCGGACGACACTGTCGTCGTCACAGCGCTGCCGGTGTAGGTCGAAGCGCCATAGGTTGTAGTCGTTGTGCCGGTGCTCGTCGTTGTGGTCGAGCCATCCGGGATGCGCGACTGGTAGGTCCATTTGTCGGCCATCCATTCGCGCTTCAGCAGCATGCCGACGTTCACGTTGCTCGAATAGGGCACGAAGCCATAGCGTACGCGCGTGCCCGCCTGGCGCGAGCCTTCGACCGTGTCGTAAAAGCTCATTACCGCCGCACGCAGCGCCGTGATGGACGAGCCGGCCATCGAGCCGGTGGTGTCGAGCACGAACATCACATCGACATTGGGGATTTCCAGCCGTGCGTCGCATGCCACGCTGATCGTCTGGGGCTGCGCGCCCATCAGCGTGGAGATCGTCATCGGCACGGTGGTGGTGGCGACGCCATGGACCTGATTGTCCGCCGTGCCGGTGGGCGTGAAGCTGGTCGATTTCGCGCCGAACATGCCGTCGCGGAAATTGTTGGTGAAGAAGGCGTTGGCGCGCGCCTTCGCCACATCGTCGAAGCTGGTGCCCACCATGAACTTGCGCCCGGCCAGCGCGCCCGCGTCGCAGGCCTGCTGCAGGCGGCTCTTCACATAATAGATGCGGGCGGTATCGATCGCCGACCCGGCGATGAAGGTCAGCGGCACCATGGCCACCGCCATTATCGCCATGGTGTTGCCCACAATGTCCCGACCAAAGCGCGCGACAAAATTTCGCAGCGCGCCTAGGAAGTGGCGTTCATGGTGCTTGCAGTCGCTGTTCATCCCCCGCACCTCACGCATCGCGCTTGCGATGATTCGGCCGTTGCGGCGCCCCCCGCCAAAGCAACTGCGAATTAACTAAGGGAAAAAGGTGAATAACTCCCTATCTTCTATGATTAGCCCTGAACGCGACTTGATCCTGACTTATGCATGGTTAATTGATCGTCCGGCGCTGACAGCATTATTGGCGCTCGACGATAGTCTCGCGCAGTTGCTGCGCACGACCAGCCAGCCGGCGGTGGGGCAGCTGCGGCTGGCCTGGTGGCGAGAGTCGCTGGCGAAGCTGGATCATGCGCCGCCGCCAGCCGAGCCGGTGCTGCAGGGGCTGGCTGAAGCGGTGTTGCCGCGCGGCGTTTCCGGTGCTTCGCTGGTGCAGATCGTTCATGGCTGGGAAGTGCTGATCGAGGAAGAGGCGCTGGACGGCGCGGCGTTGCAGCGCTTCGGTGCGGGGCGCGGACAGTTGTTCGTTGCGGCGGGTGCGGCTTTGGGTGCTGCGGGTGATCCGCTGGCCGAGGCGGGTGCTGGCTGGGCCCTCGCGGACCTCGCGCGGCACCTCGCCGATCCGCAAGAAGCGGCGCTGGCGCAGGAGCAGGCCGCGGTGCTGCTTGGACCGGCGCTCAGCCGGCGCTGGAGCCGCCAGGCGCGGGCGCTGGGGGCGTTGGCGCATCAGGCGCGGATGAACCTTTCGGTTCCATCGGACCAGCCGATTCCGGTTGGAGAACCTGGGCGGGTGGCGCGGTTGTTTTTCCATCGTCTGACCGGCCGCTAAAGCCTTGTCACACTCCGGAGAGCGCGTAGGGTTCCGATACGTGCAGGCTTTGACCGGGGGGCAAGTCCATGTGGCGTTATTTCGTGGGAGCGGCTGCGGCGCTGTTGCTGGCGTTCGGTGCAATGTTCCTGTTCCGCGGGACCGATCCTGCCGGTGCGCGATCGATATTGCCGCGCGCGCCTGCCATGGCGGGAAGTACGCCGGAAACCACCTTGCCCGATGCCGCGCCCGAGGCAGGCGAACGCACCCGCGAGCAGAAGCGCTTCGACCGCTATGACAAGGATCGCAATGAAGCGATCAGCCGCGAGGAATATCTGGCCCCGCGGCACAAGGCGTTCGCGAAGCTGGACACGAATGGCGATGGCCGGCTGAGCTTCGAGGAATGGGCTGCCAAGACGATCGGCAAGTTCTCTACCGCCGATGCAGACAGATCCGGCACGCTCACGCGCGCCGAGTTTCTGACTACGGCACCGAAGCGCAAGGCGCCGGGGCCGCGCTGCGCCTGCGCGCCGGCAAAAAAGGCGCCCGAACCCGAAAGCAAGGCCGACGACGACTGAAACGCCGTTTCAGGCGGCCAGCCAGCCCTTTAGTGCCGCCCGGGCGCGATCGGTATACATGCGCTTGCGATCGGCCTTGCGGGTGCGACCCTCAATCGGGGGGAACAGCCCGAAATTGACGTTCATCGGCTGATAGGTCTCAGCCTCTGCCTCGCCGGTTATGTGGGCGAGCAGCGCGCCCAGCGCCGTTTCGCGCGGTGGCGGGGGCAGGGCGGTGCCGGCGATCTCGGCGGCCGCGAATCGGCCCGCGAGCAAGCCGATCGCGGCGCTTTCGACATAGCCCTCGCATCCGGTGATCTGGCCTGCGAAGCGGATATGGGGCGAAGCCTTCAGCCGCAGGGTGTCATCGAGCAGTTCGGGCGATTTGATGAACGTGTTGCGGTGCAGCCCACCCAGCCGGGCGAACTCGGCCTTTTCCAGCCCGGGGATCGTGCGGAACAGACGCACCTGTTCGGCATATTTCAGCTTGGTCTGGAAACCGACCATATTCCACAGCGTGCCGCTGGCATTGTCCTGCCGCAACTGCACCACGGCATAGGGCCAGCGACCGGTGCGGGGATCGTCGAGGCCCACGCCCTTCATCGGACCATAGCGAAGCGTGTCGACGCCGCGGTCGGCCATCACTTCAATGGGCATGCAGCCTTCAAAATACGGGACATTCTCCCATTCGCGGAACTCGGTCTTCTCGCCCGCCATCAGCGCGGCGTGGAACTCGAGATATTGTTCCTTCGACATGGGGCAGTTGATGTAATCCTTGCCCGATCCCTTGTTCCAGCGGCTCTGGAACCAGGCGGTTCCCATGTCGATCGTGTCGAAATGGACGATCGGCGCGATCGCATCGAAAAAGGCGAGACTGTCCTTGCCCGTCGCGTGGCCGATACTGTCTGCCAGCGTTGGCGCCGTCAGCGGCCCGGTGGCGACGATCGTCCTGCCCTCCGAAGGCAGCGTATCGATACGCTCACGAACGATGGTGATATTTGGGTGCGCTGCCAGTGCGGCGGTGACGCCATCGGCGAACCCGTCGCGATCGACCGCCAGCGCCGAGCCCGCGGGCACGGCATGGGCGTCGCCCTGGGCGAGGATGAGCGACCCGAGCGCGCGCATCTCCTGATGGAGCAGACCAACGGCGTTGCTGTCGGCATCGTCGGAGCGGAAACTGTTGGAACAGACGAGCTCTGCCAGCCGATCGCTCTGATGCGCCGGAGTCATGCTGCCCGAACCGCGCATTTCGGACAGGCGGACCTTGTAGCCCGCCTGCGCCAGCTGCCACGCGGCTTCCGAGCCGGCGAGGCCGCCGCCGATGATATGGATGTCGTGAGTCACAAGCGGGCGCATAGCGTCATGACGCGACGATGACAAAGGCCGACAATCGCCTATGATCCACCGCATGCCGCCTCGCGCACGTCTTATCCTGTTTGCCGCCCTTGTTGCCGGTGTCAGCTATTGCGGGGCGCGCTGGGTGCCGCTTCCCCTTGGCTGGCATGTTGCCTGGAAGGGTGCTGGCGTTGCGCTGCTGGCGCTTTGGGCGGCATGCAATCTGCACGATCGGGCGAAACTGCCGATCGTGTTGGTTCTGTCGCTGGGCGCAGCGGGCGATGTGCTGCTTGAGACGCATGGGCTGACGATTGGTGCCATTGCGTTTCTCAGCGGTCATGTCGTCGCGGCAATATTCTACGCTCGCACGGTTTCGTCGCGCTGGCGGGCTTGGGCGGCTGTGCTCATCGCGCTGGCGATCGCCGCATTCGCCTGGGCCTTGCCTGAGGACCGAGCCGCGGCGCCCGGGATTGCATTCTACGCGCTGGGGCTGGGAGCGATGACCGGCAGCGCCGTAAACAGTCGCTTTCCTATTGCAGTGAAATTTGGAGCCGCCCTGTTCGCGGCGTCCGATCTGTTGCTCTTCGCGCGCATGGGGCCGCTGGCGGGTTCGGGGCTGCCGGATCTGCTCGTCTGGCCCAGCTATTTTGCGGGGCAGGAGCTGATTGCCTGGGGCGTGATTACTGCGCCCGGTACATCACTGAAAAAGGGGCGGGAGGTGCTTCCCGGAAAAGGCCGGGGCAGCCCGCAGGCTGCCCCGTAGTTCGGGGAGAGTCGACGCGAGGGGGAACGAGACGCGCCGACAAGGGGCGCTGTGCATCCCGGATGTTGCAGCTACATGTCGCTACGTTGCGCTGCGGCAGGCAATTCTGGGCAATTGGTCTCAAATTCCCCAGTCTGTCGCGGGAATCCCGCATTTCCGTACATTGGGCGGCGCCGGCTTCACCTCTTGGTTACCAATTTCAGCGCAAGGAGACCCAAAGAATATCGGCGGAGCGAACCATGGGTATTGCAGCAAGGCTGTATCAGGATGGCCGCTGGGCAGAGCGCCACGCGGTCGAACTCGACGCGACGCTGCGCGACGGCACGCAGCAGCCGAATGACGTAGCGGTGGAAGAGCTGTCGAACGGCGGCTTTCGCGTGGCGACCCAACTCGATTTGCTGGCTGGCGACGAAATTGCGCTTGGCATTGCGGGCATCGGCACGCGCAAGGCGCAAGTCATTTGGGGAGACGGCGGCAGCTTCGGGTGCGAATTTGCGATTCCGCTGTCGGATGCGGAGCTGCGCAGCGCGCTGGCAGGGCCTGTGGCCCAGCCGATTGCCTTTCCCGGCACGCGGATGCCGACGCCAGCCTCTTCGGACGAGAGTGCCACCGAGGCGAAATACTCGCCGCGCGTCCGGCTTGCGATCATCGCCGGTGGTGCTTTTCTCGGCTGGGGCGTCGTGATTGCGCTTGGGTGGGGAGCGGTGACGGCGGTGCGTGCCCTGATCGGCTGACCGCCGCCCCCCGATTCTGTCAGGCCGCAGCCTTGCGGCGCTCGGCCATTTCCTCGTTCAGCATTTCCGCCAGCAAGAAGGCGAGTTCCAGGCTCTGGCCCGCATTGAGGCGCGGGTCGCAGTGCGTGTGGTAGCGATCGGCCAGACCCTGTTCGGTGATGGCGATGGCGCCGCCGGTGCATTCGGTAACATTCTGGCCGGTCATTTCGGCATGGATGCCGCCGGCGAAGGTTCCCTCGGCGCGGTGAACGGCGAAGAAGCCGCGCACTTCGGCGAGGATCCGGTCGAACGGCCGGGTTTTGTAGCCGTTGGCGGCCTTCACGACATTGCCGTGCATCGGATCGCAGCTCCACACCACCGGATGGCCCTCGCGCTTTACGGCGCGGACCAGCTTGGGCAGCTGTGCCTCGATCTTGTCGTGGCCGTAGCGCGTAATGAGCGTCATCCGCCCGGCGACCCGCCCCGGATTGAGCGTGTCGAGCAGGCGCAGCAGTACGTCGGGCTCAAGGCTGGGGCCGCACTTCATGCCGATCGGGTTGCCGATACCGCGCAGGAACTCGACATGGGCCGAACCTTCGAAGCGTGTACGGTCGCCGATCCATAGGAAATGGGCCGAGGTGTCGTACCAGTCGCCGGTCAGGCTGTCCTGTCGGGTGAGCGCCTGCTCATAAGGAAGCAGCAGGGCTTCGTGACTGGTGTAGAAATCGGTGCCCTTGAGCTGCGGCACGGTATCGGGGTTGATCCCGCACGCTTCCATGAAGTCGAGCGCCTCGCCGATCCGGTCCGCGACATCGGCGAACTTGGTTGACCAGGGGCTCTTGCCCATGAAGTTCAGGGTCCACTTATGGACCTGATGCAGGTTCGCATAGCCGCCGTTCGCGAAGGCGCGCAGCAGATTGAGCGTTGCTGCCGACTGGCTGTAGCCCTGCACCATGCGCTGCGGATCGGGAATGCGCGCCTCGGGGGTGAAGGCGATGTCGTTGACATTGTCACCGCGGTAGCTGGGGAGCTCTACGCCGTCGATCACTTCCGTATCGGACGAGCGCGGCTTGGCGAACTGGCCGGCCATGCGGCCGAGCTTCACCGTCGGCAGCTTCGACGCGAAGGTGAGGACGACTGCCATCTGCAGGATGACGCGGAAAGTGTCGCGGATGTTGTTCGGGTGGAACTCGGCGAAGCTTTCCGCGCAGTCGCCGCCCTGGAGCAGGAACGCCTCGCCGCGCGCGACCTTGGCGAGTGCGCCGGTCAGCTCGCGCGCCTCGCCAGCAAAGACTAGCGGGGGATAACTGCTGAGCTGCCGCGTCGCTGCATCCAGCGCGCCCTTATCGGGATATTGCGGCATCTGGCGCGCTTCCGCGCGCGTCCAGCTATCGGGGGTCCAGCTTGCCATTGCACTCTCCACATCGCGGACGGCGACGTGCCAGTCCGCATGATCGGCGATTCCCATCGCCGCAATCTGGTTCATTACCTTGGTATTGGCGCGTTTGCCGTCCGTCTCCCACCCCTGCACGGTGGAGCCCGGCGTGTCGAACCAGGCGCCGAACACGGCGCGAGTGAGTGCGCGCTCCTCGCGATATTGGCGGATTTTGGAACCGGCTAACGTCATCATGGGTGCCGCTTACCCGCAGCGGGTAAAGATGTGCAAGCGTTATCTTACCCGGTTGGGGTAAATTGATGTGGCACGAATTGCCTGTGACGCCGGACGGGTGTAGCCGCCCGCCTCATGCATCTATTCGAGGCACAGGCGCGCGATTTGGCCGGACTGGCAGCGCGGGGAAGAGGAAGGCGGCTGATCGGCCGGGACGGCGCCGATTTTGCGTCTAACGATTATCTGGGGCTGGCGGGATCGGCATTACTGACCGAAGCCGTCGCCGCGGCGCTGGCGCGCGGCGTCCCGATCGGCTCGGGCGGATCGCGGTTGCTGCGCGGCAACCATCCAGAGCACGAGGCGCTGGAAGTCGAGGCGGCGGCGTTTTTCGGGCGCGAATCGGCGCTGTACTTCTCGAGTGGCTATACCGCCAACGCCGCCTTGTTCGGTGCGCTGCCGCAAAGGGGCGACCTGGTGCTGTTTGACGCACTCGTCCATGCCAGCGCGCATGAGGGGATGAAACTCGGCCGGGCGGAGGCACGCTCGGTGGCGCACAATGACGTCGCGGGCTTTGCCGCAGCCATTGCCCAATGGCGCCGTGAGGGCGGGGCAGGGCGCGTCTGGATCGCAGTCGAGAGCCTGTACAGCATGGACGGCGATTTCGCCCCGCTCGCCGAACTCGCCGCGCTGGCGGCGGCGGAGGAAGCAATCCTGCTGGTCGACGAAGCGCATGCCACCGGGGTTTACGGGCCGCAGGGTCAGGGGCTGGCGTATGGTTTGCCGACCGCCAATCTCATTACCCTGCACACCTGCGGCAAGGCGCTCGGGTGCGAGGGGGCACTGGTCACCGGACCGGCAGTGGTCCGCGACTTCCTTGTCAACCGCGGAAGGGCGTTCATCTTTTCGACCGCGCCGTCGCCGCTGATGGCCGCTGCCGTGCGCGCGGCACTGCGGATCGTCGCGGCGAGGGGCGGGCTTCGCGCCGCGCTGTTCGACAGGATTGCTGCGGCTCGGCTGGCTTTGGCGCCGCTCGGCGTGCCGGCCGGCGAAAGCCAGATCCTGCCGCTGATCCTTTGCGACGATGTTCGGACCATGGCAGTCGCCGGCGCGCTGCAGGAAAGCGGCTTCGACGTGCGGGGCATCCGCCCGCCGACGGTTCCCGCCGGTACCTCACGCCTGCGTATTTCGATTACCAACAATGTCGATCCGGCCGACATCGCCGCGCTTGCGGCGCGGCTCGCGGTCCTGATCCCCGAAAGCGCGACCATCGCCGCATGAGCCAGACCTTCATTGTCACCGGCACCGATACCGGCATCGGCAAGACCGTGTTCGCTGCGGCGCTCGCCGGCGCGCTGCGCGCTCGTTATTGGAAGCCGATCCAGGCCGGGCTCGATGACGGCAGCGACAGCGAACGCACTGCCGCGCTCTCGGGCCTGCCGCCCGCGCATATCCTTCCCGAGGCATATCGCCTCGTCACGCCCTGCTCGCCTCACCGCGCCGCCGAGATTGACGGCGTGACGATAGACCTCGGGCGCCTCGCGCTGCCGCAGGTCGAAGGACCGCTGGTGGTGGAAGGCGCGGGCGGTGCGCTGGTGCCGGTGACGCGGGAGATCCTCTACGCCGACCTGTTCGGCCGCTGGGGCAAACCGGTGGTACTCGTTGCGCGAACCGCGCTTGGCACGATCAACCACAGCCTGCTTTCGATCGAGGCGCTGAGGGCACGCGGGGTGCCGATCCACGGTATTGCGTTCGTCGGTGAGCCGGTGGAGGACAGCGAGGCGACGATCGCCGCCATCGGCAAGGTCAAGCGACTCGGCCGCTTGCCCATCCTTCCGGACCTCAACCCCGGGGCGCTGGCGCAGGCGTTTGGCGCCGCCTTCGACCTGAGGGATTTCGCCTGATGTCCTCGGTCTGGCATCCCTTCACCCAGCATGGGCTGGGCGAGCCTATCCCGCAGGTCAGCCACGCCCGCGACGCACTGATCCACACTGCCGACGGCCGCAGCTTTATCGATGCGATTTCGTCCTGGTGGGTGACGACGCACGGCCATTGCAACCCGCGTATCATGGCCGCAATCGCCGAACAGGCGGGCAAGCTGGACCAGATCATCTTCGCCGGCTGGACGCACGAACCGGCGGAGATGCTCGCCGCTGGGCTTCGCGGGATACTGCCGGATGCGCTCGAACATGTCTTCTTCAGCGATAGCGGCTCCACCGCGGTGGAAGTCGCGCTCAAGATGGCGCTTGGCTATTGGCACCATCTCGGGCAGGATCGTAGCCGTATCCTGGTGCTAGAGCACAGCTATCATGGCGACACGATCGGCGGCATGTCGGTCGGCGCGCGGGGCGTGTTCAACAAACCCTATCAGCCGCTGCTGTTCGATGTCGGCACCATACCCTTCCCCGGTGTTGGTGCTGAACAGGCGACGCTCGATGCGCTGGAGGCAGAATGCCGCGCGGGCGCTGCTGCGTTCATCGTCGAGCCTTTGGTGCTCGGCGCGGGGGGCATGCTTTTCTACACCCCCGCCATCCTTGCCGAAATGCGCGCGATCTGCGCGCGCCACGACGTACTGTTCCTCGCTGACGAAGTGATGACCGGCTGGGGCCGGACCGGCACCCTTACTGCGTGCGAACAGGCCGGCGTCGTGCCCGACATCCTGTGTCTGTCGAAGGGCCTTACCGGCGGCGCGGTGCCGCTGGCGGTAACGCTGGCGACTGCACCGATCTTTCAGGCGCATTGGTCGGAGGACCGGGGACGGATGTTCTTCCACTCCTCCAGCTACACCGCCAATCCGATCGCCTGTGCGGCTGCCGTCGCCAATCTGGCGATCTGGCGCGAGGAGCCGGTGTTGGAGCGTATAGCGCAGCTGGGCGAGTGGCAGCGGGCAACGCTGGACGCGCTCGCGGGCGTTCCCGGTCTGACGAACCATCGCTGCATGGGCACTATCGCCGCGCTGGAGATCGAACAGCCGGAGAGCGGCTATCTCTCGGCCATCGCCCCGCGCCTGATGGCCTTTGCGCGCGAGCACGGCGTCCTGCTCCGGCCGCTGGGCAACACCGTCTATGTGATGCCGCCCTACAGTATCACACGCGAGCAGCTTGATAAGGTCTGGGCGCTGGTGCCGGCATTCCTCGGTCAGTAACCGGCACTGAGGTCGACTTCGTTGGTAAGGGGCGCGCCGTCGAGAAACGCGCGCAGATTTTGGAGAAACAGCGCGGTCGCGCGCTGGAACATCCGCGTCTGGCTGCGCCCCGACAGATGCATCGACAACAGGATGTTCGGCGTCGACCACAGCGGGTGGTCCGGCGGTAGCGGCTCGGGCGTTACGGTGTCGAGAAATGCTCCGCCGATCCGCCGGCGCGAAACGGCGCCGATCAGCGCATCCTGATCGATCAGTTCTCCGCGGCCGACATTAATGATCCAGGCGCCCGGCTTCATCGCCTGCAATTCCGCGGCGCCGATCAGGGCATGGGTATCGTCCGTGGCGGGGGCTGCGAGGATTACCCAGTCAAAGCTGGCCAGCCGCTCGCGCCATGCATCCGGCGCCAGCGTGCCATCGGCACCCGATCGCGTTACCCCGGTGACTTCGACCCCGAACGCCGCCAGCCGCGTGCCGATCAGCCGGCCGATCGTGCCATAGCCGATGACCAGCGCCTTGCTTTCGAACAGTTCGATCTTGCCCGGCGCGTCGCCGGGCCAGTCGCGGCGCTCGGCGGTGCGCAGCACCTGGTCATAGCGCTTGGCGGCGACCAGGCAGGCCATCACGGCATATTCGGCGACGGCATGGGCGTTGACGCCGCTGCCGTTGGTGACGCGGGTGCCGCGCTGGCGCAGCAGCGGGATGTCTAGCGGGTCGATGCCGGCATAGATGGTCGACAGCCAGCGCAGCTTCGCTCCGGCCGCGACGGCCTTCGCCCACTGGTCTGGCCGGTTGATGTCGAGCCAGCCGATTTCCGCATCGGCGGCCAGTGCTACCGCTTCGTCGTGGGTGACGAACCATTCAGCCGTGATCTCCGCCGGCAGGTGCTGCTCAACGAGCGGTTTTGCCAGCGCGGGGAGGACGGCCTTCACCGCGCTACAGCCTTGCGTAGCGATGGGCGAATTCGCGATCTGACATAAGCAGATAGCGTATCGCGTCGATAAAGGCCCACAGGCCGGTTACGAGCAGTCCGACGATTGTCAGCGACAAAATGATCATCAGCACGCCGGTGCCGTTGCGCCCCAGATAGAAACGGTGGATGCCGAGTGTGCCTAAAAAGAAGGCGAGCAGCGCCGCGACATATTTGTTGCGGTCGCTGCTGGCGGGCGTCTGCACCGCCGGGCGTTCACCGGCCTCCAGCAGCCGGAAGATCTTGCGGGCGCGCGTGCCGTCCGCCTCGAAATCGACCCGGGCGCCGACGCCGGGATTGCGGCTGTCGCTCCAGTCGTCGCGCAGGAAGCTGTAGCGGACGCCATCCTCGCCGGAAATCTGGCCCTCGCCGCTTGCCCGATCGACGCCCAACACCTGCCCGCGCATAACTTCCCCCGAAATGCCGCTGCGGTTTCTGGCGGACGAGGGGTGTTCAAGGCAAGAGGGATTTGGAGGGGATGCTCTCCCCCGATTGCCTTACAGCGCGGGCTTCCAGTCCCAGCCGAGCGGATCGCCGTCCATCACTTCGATGCCGGCCGCCGCCAGATCGTCGCGGATGCGGTCAGAGCGCTGGAAATCCTTCACCACGCGCGCTTCCTTGCGCTCGACCAGCAGGTCGTCGATTTCCTTCGGCGTAATCGTCGCGCCCTGGGGCTGCATGCGCAGTTCCTCGCGGGTCAGTTCGGACAACCGCAGACCCAGCACCTTGTCGAACTCGACGAGCGCCGCCAGCCGGTCGGCGGGAGCGGTGCGCTTGTCGGCGAGCAGCTCGTCGAGCACCGGCAGCGCCTTGGGCGTGTTGAGATCGTCCGACACCGCTGCGTCGAGCCGTTCCAGCCATACCGCCGGCGCATTGCCTTGGCCTTCCGCGCGTGCCTTCAGTGCCGTCACCGTCATCACCAGCCGCTTCAGCCGGGTGAGTGCCGCGGCGAGGTTTTCTGCCGAGAACTCCAGTTCGCTGCGATACTGCGCCTGCAGGCAGAGCAGGCGATAGGCGAGGGGATGCACACCCGCGTCGATCAGCGACTGAAGCGTGGTGAAGCCGCCCTTCGACTTGGACATTTTCCCCTGGCGATCGACCAGGAAGTTATTGTGCATCCAGAAATGCGCACCCGTGTCGCCACAGCCGCAATAGGCCTGATTCTGCGCAATTTCGTTCGGATGGTGGATTTCGCGGTGGTCGATGCCGCCGGTATGGATGTCGAACGGCGCGCCGAGATACTGGATGCTCATCACCGAGCATTCGAGATGCCAGCCCGGCGCACCCTTGCCCCAGGGCGAATCCCATTCCATCTGGCGCTGTTCGCCCGGCGGCGACTTCCGCCAGATCGCGAAATCCTGCGGATGGCGCTTGCCGTCGACCGGATCGATGCGGCCTTCCGCCGCGTCATCGGCGGCGCCGGCGAGGCGGCCATAGTCGGGGACGGTCGTCACGTCGAAATACAGGCCCGACTCGAGTTCGTAGCAATGTTCCGGTGCGATCTTTTCGGCAAAGGCGATCATCTGCTGGATATGGTCGGTCGCAACCGACCATTTGGTCGGCTCGGTAATGTTGAGGTCGGCGATGTTCTGCTTGAACGCCGCCGTATAATGCGCCGCGATGTCCCAGATATTCTTCGCCTGGGCGCGCGCGGCAGCTTCCATCTTGTCGTCGCCGGCGTCGGCATCGGAGGTCAGGTGGCCGACATCGGTGATGTTGATGATGTGGGTGAGGGGATAGCCCTTCCAGCGCAGCACCCGGCTCAACGTGTCGGTGAACACATAGGCGCGCAAATTGCCGAGATGGGCATAGTTGTAGACGGTTGGCCCGCACGAATAGACGCGCACGCCCTTGTCGGGATCGAGCGGCTGGAACGGCTCGAGCGAACGGGAAAGCGAATTGTAGAGCGTGAGCGGAGCGTCGTGCATGGCATGCCCATAGCGAAACCGGCGCCGCGTACAAACCCGCCGAACGAAGCGGCGGCGCAGCCGCTCAGGCCGTGAGGGCAGTTTCCTGCTCGATCGCGATCTGCACCATCGAAGACCAGATTCGCGCCGGGTCGTTGCCCGCTGCACGGCCGGCCTCGATCATCTCCGGCGTCGGCTCGCGCAGGGTACGCAGCACCGCAAGCGCCCGGGGCACTTCGCGGGGCCAGATCGTGTCGACCACGTCGCTCACCGGTTGCGAAAGATCGCCTGCACCTTCGCCGTTGGGGCTTAGCATTTCGGCCGCCAGCACGCGGGCGATGCGTTCGACGGGTGACGTCACCGAAATACCAGTCATCCTTCCTCTCCCAACCAGTTCCGCATCCTGCCGTTCAGGCGGCGAGCGGCGAACGTCCCGAGCGCGGCGTACCGCGCAGTGCGCCCTGGCCCGTACTCGCGCCGGCGTGGAGCGGCAGGGCCGTGGCGCAAAAGGCGCATTCTGCCGTCATCCGCCCGATCATCCAGTGCGAATTGCCGCAACCAGGACAGTGATTCGTCTCGTGCGGATGATAGGCGACACGATAGCCGCTGAGCGCTCGCCGGATACCGAAGTCGTACATGGGCCAACTCCCCGTTGCTTGCTGTACCGGAACGTCGCCGAGTCGGGACAGTTCCGGAGGGAAAACGAATCAGCGCCGATAGTGTCGGGCAGGCCACAGCGGGCGGCAACGCCGCCGCGACGAAGATTTGCTGAACGCGAGCTAACGATGACGTTCAGGCTCGTAACATTCCGAATCGGGCAAACAGTCTCTCGACGGCGGCACAAGAGCCCCGTGAGGAGGCAAGTTATGAAGAAGTTTCTGATCGGCGCCGCGATTGCGACGACCCTGCTCACCGGTGCGGTTACTGCAACCCCGGCTGCGGCACAGGATTATGGCTATAGCCGGTATGAGCGCGATTATCGCGGCTATGACGGCGACTATCGCGAATATCGCGAGTATCGGGATTATCGCGACTATCGCCCGGACCGCACCCGCTATGTCTATCGCGACAGCTATCGCGACAATTATCGGGATCGCTACTATTATCCGCGTCGCTGCAGCGACGGCACCACCGGCACCATTCTGGGTGCGATTGCCGGCGGCCTGCTGGGCGGTGAGATCGGACGGGGCGACTCCTACCACCGGAGCGGCACCGGCACCATCATCGGTGCAGGCGTCGGCGCCCTGGCGGGCCGCCAGGTTGACGGCGGGAACTGCCGCGCCAACCGGTAAGCCCATCGTTAACTAGATTGAAAAGGGCGTCTGCGATATAGCATCGCAGACGCCCTTTTTCATGTTCTCGCAAGGAGATGGAGGCCCGAGCCGGAATCGAACCGGCGTATACGGATTTGCAGTCCGCTGCGTCACCACTCCGCCATCGGGCCGCCCGGTGAGGGGCGCGCAATGCACGGGGGGACCGGCGGATGTCAATAAGCTTTCGATTTCGCTTCCGTGTCGCTTGGCGGACCGGTCGCGCCGCGATACAAGCGCCGCGAACCCAACAAGTGTATTGCACGGCTAATACGGTTGTGTAAGAAAAGCGGAGTTATGATGGCCCTTTCGGTCGACCCTGCGCCCGTCGAGACTGCTCGTTTCGAGGCGATGCGCCACGCGATGGTGGCAAGCCAACTGCGTACCAACGCGGTCAACGATCCGCGCGTGGTGGAAGCCATGGCGCTGGTGCCGCGTGAAGTGTTCCTGCCCAGCGACCAGCGGGCGATGGCCTATCGCGATACACAGGTGCCGCTGGGCAATGGCCGGCGCCAGAACGCGCCGCTGGTGCTGGGGCGCCTGCTGACCGAGGCGCAGCTGCAGCCCGGCTATCGTGCGCTGCTGGTCGGTGCCGCCGGCGGCTATGGTGCAGCGGTGCTTTCGCGGCTGGTGTCGAGCGTCGTGGCGCTGGAAGAAGAAGATTCGCTGGTTGCGATCGCCCGTGGCGGTCTGGCCGGAATTGCCAATGTCGAGCTGGTGCAGGGGCCGCTTGCGGCCGGCTGGGCAGCGGGTGCGCCCTATGACGTGATCGTCATCGACGGCGCAGTCGAAGCACTGCCCGATGCGCTGCTCGCCCAGCTCAAGCCGGGAGGCTGTGTCGCCACCGGCGTGAACGATCGCGGTGTCACGCGGCTCGCCATCGGCCGCCGTAGCGAAGGTGGATTCGGCCTGGCGGATTTCGCGGACGTGGAATGCGCGATTCTGCCCGGATTCGAAAAGCCGAGAACGTTTAAATTCTGACGGGGAAGATGATGAGGCTCATGCGAATTACTCCTTTTGTTTTCGGCGTGAGCCTCATTGCCCTGGCCCATCCGGCGGCCGCACAGACCGCGGCACCTGCGCCCGCGGCCGCAACCGCAGCGCCGACCACGACGCTGCGCGATGCGCTGCTCCAGGCGTACAACAGCAACCCGGACCTGCAGGGCGAGCGCGCAAACCAGCGCGCCAACGACGAGAATGTGCCGATCGCCCGCTCATCGGGGCTGCCGTCGGTCAACGGCACCGGCTCAGTGAACGACAGCCTGTACAACAGCGACTCGACGCCGCTGTCTCCCACGCGCCAGGGGCAGCTTGGCATCAATCTCTCGCAGCCGGTCTATAGCGGTGGCCGCGTTCGCAATTCGGTGCGTGCGGCGGAAGTTCGGGTCGATGCCGGTCGCGCCAATCTGCGCGGTGTTGAGGCCGATGTCTTCACGCAGACGGTCACGGCCTATCTGAACGTGATACGCGACGAGTCGATCGTCCGGCTGAATCAGGAAAACGTCCATGTTCTGGAAGTGAACCTGCAGGCGACGCGCGACCGCTTTCAGGTGGGCGACCTGACCCGTACCGACGTGGCGCAGTCCGAGGCGCGTCTGGCGCTGGCCCAGTCGCAGTTGCGCAGTGCGGAAGCCAATCTGATCGGCAGCCGCGAAACCTATATCCGCGTAGTCGGCTCGCCCCCCGGTGTGCTTGCCCCGCCGCCGCCGCTGCCAAACCTGCCCGACGACGCGGCGACGGCAGAACAGGTCGCGCTGGCGAACAATCCGTTTCTGGAAGCGGCGCAACTGCAGCGCAAAGCGACGAACTACGACACGCGCGTCGCGCAGGCGGGGCGCCTGCCGCAGGTGAGCGTGGGGACAGGCGCGTCCTATTATAACTATCTGGGCTCGGTCAGCAGTCTCGGCCACCAGAGCGGACTGACCAACAACGGCGTTTCGACGACGCTGGGCTTGCAGGTCACGCTGCCGCTGTTCCAGGGGGGGCGCCCCGCCGCACAGGTCCGCCAGGCCCAGGCGCGAGAAGCCTCGGCGATCGAGAATGTCACGCTCACGGAGCGCGGCGTGATCGCGCAGGCGCGTTCGGCCTATGCCAGCTACCAGTCGGCGCTGCGGGTCATCGAATCGTCGCGCGTGGCGGTGCAGGCCAACCAGCTCAGCCTTGAGGGCGTGCGCGCGGAAAACAGCGTCGGCACGCGCACCATCCTCGACATCCTGAACGCCGAGCAGGAACTGCTCAATTCGCAGGTCCAGTATGTCACGGCCGAGCGCGACGCCTATGTCGCCGGTTTCAGCCTGCTGGCGGCAATGGGCCGGGCGCAGGCCTCTGCGCTCAATCTGGACGGTGGCCCGCTCTACGATCCGGCGGCGAACTACAAGCGGGTCCGCAACCGCTGGAGCGACTGGAACGACGACAAGGCGCCGACCGGTGTCGCCACCTCGACTCGCGGCACGCCGGCACAGGGAGCGGACGTTCGGGGCGACTCGCTCGACCCTGTTTTGCAACGCCCTGTTGACACGACCCGTCCGAATCCCTGATTGAGACACCCCGAGCGCACCAGAAAGCGAGTGGCAGCAATGGGGGATATCAGCAGCGAGCCGTCGATGGAGGAGATTCTCTCGTCCATCAAACGCATCATCGCCGAGGAAGGCGATGGGGCGGTCAGCGCCGCATCGCGTCCCCGGCGGGCCCCGCGACAGGCGCAGGCGGTGCGCGTGCGTGAGGCGGTCGAGAACGACATGGACGAAGACGAGGTGCTGGAACTGCGCGAACCGGTTCGGGACATTCCCGCGCCGACCGCCGCAGCGCCTGTCGAATCGCCGCGCGTGGCGGAGCCGGAACCGGCGCCGCGCGCTGCAGCCCGGCCGGCGGCGCCGCGCGAATCGATCGTTTCCGATCGTGCCGCCGAAGTCAGCCGCGACAAGCTGGAAGCCTTGTCGCGCATGGTGGTGAAGCCGCAAGTCGCCGGTGCCGATACGCTGGAAGGGCTGGTGCGCGAATGGCTGAAGCCAATGCTGCGTGACTGGCTGGACGAGAATTTGCCGCGGATCGTCGAGACGATGGTCAGCCGCGAGATCGAGCGCATCACCGGCGGCAAATAACCCCGCTTAAACGCGGTTTCGGCGATTGTGCGCCGGCCGCGCTTATGGCTAGTCTCCGCCATATGAAGCACTTCCTGCTCGCGGGCGTTGCGCTCGCTTCCGCCGTCGCGCCTGCATCGGCGCGTGATCTCACCATTCAGGACGTGGTCGGCCTCTCCCGCGTCGGCGCGCCGGCTGTTTCGCCGGACGGCCATTGGCTCGTCTGGCAACAGCGCGAGACCGATCTGGCCGCCAACAAGGGGCGCTATGATTTGTGGCGGCTCGACCTGACGGTGAAGGGTGCCAGGCCCGAAAAGCTGGTCGCCGAAGCGGATGTCAACGAAACCAGCCCGCAATTCTCCGCCGACGGCAAGACCGTGTGGTTCCAGTCCGACAAGGGCGGGGAGGACGCGGTGTGGGGCGTGGCGATCACGGGCGGTGCGCCGGTGCAGCTGACGCACATTCCGGGCGGGTTCAGCGGCTTCAAGGTTTCGCCCGACGGCAGCAAGTTGCTGATCTGGGCGGATCGCAAGCCTGGCGCACCCAGCCTGGAACCGGCGCTGGAGAAGAAGAACCCCAACGCCGGGTCGGGCCGCGTCTATAGCCAGCTCTTCGTCCGCCACTGGGATACATGGGCCGACGGCACGCGCTCGCAGCTGTTCGTGCTGCCGTTCGGTCCGAAGGGCGCGACCGGCAACGGCGTGGCGATCGAGGGCGGGCTGATCGGCGATTCGCCATCCAAGCCGTTTGGCGGCGGCGAGGAAGTGAGCTGGTCGGCCGATAGCAAGACCGTGTTCTTCGCGCTGCGCGAAGCCGGCCGGATCGAATCGCTGTCGACCAATCTCGACATTTTCGCCGCACCTGCCGACGGATCGGCCAAGCCCGTCAACCTGACCGAAGCCAATCACGGCATGGACAATCTGCCGACCGCGTCGCCCGACGGCAAATGGCTCGCCTGGTTCGCGATGGCGCGGCCGGGCTATGAGGCCGATCGGCAGGTGCTGATGCTGCGCAACCTCGCCACCGGCGAAGTCCGCGCGCTCACGGCGGACTGGGACCGCTCGGTCGCCTCGATCGCCTGGGCGCCCGATGCGAAGACGATCTACGTCACGGCCGAGGATGTGCAGGAAACGCCGATCTGGGCCGTCAATCCCGTCAGCGGCAAGGTGTCGCGCCTGACCGACAAGGGCACCGTTTCGGCAGTGGTGCCGACCAGGGGCGGCATCGTCTATGCGATGAACAGCCTGACCGCGCCCGACGACTTCTATTTCCTGAAGGGCAGGAAGAGCGAGCGGCTCACTTCGGTAAACGCCGAAAAGCTCGCGGGCGTGGCGATGCCGGAAGTGACGAAGTTCAACTTCGCCGGTGCCAATGGCGATACCGTCTGGGGCTATGTCGCAAAGCCGGCGGGGCTGGCGGCGGGGGCCAAGGCGCCGATCGCCTTCATCGTCCATGGCGGGCCGCAGGGCAGCATGAACAATAGCTGGTCCTATCGCTGGAACCCGGCGGTGTTCGCCGGGGCCGGCTATGCGGTGGTGAGCGTCGATTTCCATGGCTCTACGGGGTACGGCCAGAATTTCACTGATGCGATCCACAACAACTGGGGCGGCTGGCCGCTTGAGGATCTGAAAAAGGGCCTGAAGGCGGCGACCGACAAGTTCGCGTTCCTCGACGCGAACAATGCCTGCGCGCTCGGTGCTTCCTATGGCGGCTATATGATGAACTGGATCGAGGGGCAGTGGCCCGACCGGTTCAAGTGCATCGTCCAGCATGACGGCGTGTTCGACGCCCGCGCCATGGCATACGAGACCGAGGAGCTGTGGTTCGACGAGTGGGAACATGGCGGCAAGGCCTATTTCGAAGACCCGCAGGCGTTCGAGAAATGGAACCCGGTCAACCATGTCGCCGCGTGGAAGACGCCGCAGCTGGTGATCACCAGCGAGAAGGATTTCCGTATCCCCTATACCCAGGGGCTGGCGGCGTTCACCGCACTGCAGCGGCGCGAAATCCCGTCGAAGCTGCTGGTGTTCCCGGACGAGAACCATTGGGTGCTCAAGCCGAAGAATTCGCTGCAATGGTATGGCGAAGTGCTCGGCTGGCTGGGGAAGTACACCAAGGGCCAGTGAGATATGGTTCCCCTTCCGCTTGCGGGAGGGGTTAGGGGAGGGGCTGGAACGGCTCAGCGCTGCTTCCACGTCGTTCCCTCCCTCGACCTCTCCCGCAAGCGGGAGGGGCGCTACGGTGCTTGTACTTGGCCTGCCCCCGCCGCTAAGGCAGCGGCATGACGACCGAGCTTCCCAAGACCTTCGACCCCGCCGAAATCGAATCCCGCTGGTATCCCCATTGGGAGCAAAAGGGCCTGTTCCATCCCGAACGCCCCGGCGCCGATCCGTGGACGATCGTCAACCCGCCGCCCAACGTGACCGGCAGCCTGCATATCGGCCACGCGCTCGACAACACACTGCAGGACATTCTTGTCCGCCACGCCCGGCTGAAGGGCAAGGATGCGCGCTGGGTGGTCGGCACCGACCATGCCGGTATCGCCACGCAGATGGTGGTCGAGCGCCAGCTCAACGCGCGGCAGGACAAGCGCACCAACTATACGCGCGAACAGTTCGTCGACCTCGTCTGGAAGTGGAAAGAGGAAAGCGGCGGCGAGATCACCCGCCAGCTCCGCCGCCTCGGCTGCTCGATGGACTGGGCGAACGAGCGCTTCACCATGGACCCCGGTTTTTCCAGGGCCGTGCTCAAGGTGTTCGTCGAGCTGTACCGCCAGGGCCTGCTCTATCGCGACAAGCGTCTGGTAAACTGGGATCCCGGCCTGGGGACCGCGATCAGCGACCTGGAGGTCGAGACCAAGGAAGTCGCCGGCAGATTCTGGCACCTGCGCTATCCGCTGGCGGACGGGTCGGGCTTCATCCAGGTCGCGACGACCCGGCCAGAGACGATGCTGGCCGACATGGCGGTTGCCGTCCATCCCGAGGACGAGCGCTACAAGGCGCTGATCGGCAAGCAGGTCCGCTTGCCGATCACCGGCCGGCTGATCCCGATCGTCGGCGACGAACATGCCGATCCCGAACTGGGGTCGGGCGCGGTGAAGATCACGCCGGGGCATGATTTCAACGATTTCGAAGTGGGCGTGCGCGCTGGCATAAAGGCAGCCGACATGCTCAATATGCTCGATGCCAAGGCGGCGATCTGCCAGACGCAGGACGGGCTGGTCCCCGCCGAACTGATCGGGCTCGACCGGTTCGAGGCGCGCAAGGCGATCGTCGCGCGGCTGAAGGACGAGGGCTTCCTCGTCCACTGGACCGACAAGGAAGGCGTCGAGCACGACGCCGAGCCGCGCACCATCCAGACGCCCTATGGCGACCGCTCGGGCCAGGTGATCGAGCCGTGGCTGACCGATCAATGGTATGTCGATGCCGCGACCCTTGCCAAGCCGGCGATCGAGGCGGTCCGCTCGGGTGCGACGAAGATTGTGCCCAAGAGCTGGGAAAAGACCTATTTCAACTGGATGGAGAACATCCAGCCCTGGTGCGTCAGCCGCCAGCTCTGGTGGGGGCACCGGATTCCGGCGTGGTTCGACGCCGAGGGCAAGGCGTATGTTGCCGAAACCGAGGAAGAGGCACAGGCGCAGGCAGGTGAGGGCGTCGCGCTGACCCGCGACCCCGACGTGCTCGACACTTGGTTCTCCTCCGCGCTTTGGCCGTTCGCGACGCTCGGTTGGCCGGAGAACAGCGATCCGACGCTGGGCGGCCGCTATCCCAACGATGTGCTGATTTCCGGCTTCGACATCCTGTTCTTCTGGGACGCGCGGATGATGATGCAGGGTTTGCACTTCATGCGACAAGTGCCGTTCAAGACCCTGTATCTCCACGGTCTTGTCCGCGCAGCCGACGGTCAGAAGATGTCCAAGTCCAAGGGCAACACGGTCGATCCGCTGGGCCTGATCGACAAGTACGGCGCCGATGCGCTGCGCTTCTTCATGGCGGCGATGGAAAGCCAGGGCCGCGACATCAAGATGGATGAGAAGCGGATCGAGGGCTATCGCAACTTCGCGACCAAGCTGTGGAACGCCGCGCGCTTCTGTCAGTCGAACGGCATCGGCGCGAGCACGACACTTGAGGCGCCGGCTGCGGAGCTGGCGGTAAATCGCTGGATTATCGCGGAAACGGTTGCAACGGTGCAGGCGCTGGACCTCGCGCTGGCCGACCTGCGCTTCGACGAGGCGGCGAACACCATCTATCAGTTCGTGTGGAGCCGGTTCTGCGACTGGTATCTGGAACTGACCAAGCCGGTGCTGCAGGGCGAGGGCGCCACCGGCGCGGAAGAGACGCGGGCGGTGGCCGGCTGGGTGCTCGACCAGATCCTCGTCATGCTCCATTCGTTCATGCCCTTCATCACCGAAGAGCTGTGGTCGAAGATGGGGTCGCGCGAGCAGGAACTGATCGTCGCGCGCTGGCCGCAGGCGGATGCGCGGGCGCTCGATCCGGCGGCGGCGCAGGAAGTCGACTGGCTGATCCGGCTGGTGAGCGAAATCCGCGCCGCGCGTACCGAACTGAATGTGCCGCCGGGGGCGCGCCTGCCGGTGCATGTGCGGGATGCCTCGGCCGAAACCATTGGACGCCTTGAACGGCAGGAAGCGGCGCTGGCACGGCTTGCCCGCGTCGACCAGACGGCTGGGGACGCGCCCGCCGGCGGTGCGCTGCAGATCGTGGTGGATGAGGCGACCTTCGTGCTGCCGCTGGGCGATGTCGTCGATCTGGAGGCCGAACGCGCCCGCCTGACCAAGGCGATCGCGGCGGCGGAGAAGGAACGCGATGCGCTTGCCGGACGGCTGGGCAATCCCAGCTTCGTCGAACGCGCCAAGCCCGAAGCGGTCGAAAAGGCCCGGGCCGACCATGCGGAGAAGAGCGCCGAGGCGGAACGGCTGTCCGCGGCGCTGGCGCGGCTGGGGTAGGGGCTCGATCACCCTCACCCTCCCACCGCCGTTGGCGGCGGGCCCCTCCCTCTCCCAAAGGGAGAGGTGTGAAAACCCCTCTCCCTTTGGGAGAGGGAGGGAGCGCCGAAGGCGCGGAAGGGTGAGGGTGATGCAGGCGATTACCCCGCCGGCACCATCACTTCGATCGCCCCCGGCGCGATCCGCGCGGTCACGGGCGTCTGCGCGAGCACTTCGCCGTCGATCGAGATTGGCAGCGGCGGTTCGGTTGCCACCCGCAGCGCCTTGCCGCGGAACGTCACCGTATCCGCGTGCCGCGCGCGCAGGCGGAGTGCTGCGGCGATCCAGTTGCGGGCCAGCCGATATTTGGCTTCGCCGCGCACTACCTGCACGACGATCTCGTCGCTATCCAGCCGCGCCGCGTCCACCAGTTCGGTGCCGCCATGATAGGGGCCGTTCGAAATCCGCACCTCCAGCGCCCGCAGGCGCTCCCCCTGGATGACGACGGTGAACGGCTCGAACCGCGCGAACTGCCACGCCGCCCAGGCGAGATAACCGGCGCGGCCAAACCAGCGCTTCGCCGCGTGCGGCACGGTTTCGGCGATGCGCGGCGAAAGGCCGATCGCGGCGGCGCTGGCGAAATAATCATTGTCGATCATCCCCAGGTCGATCCGTCGGGGCTGGCCATAGAGAATGGCGTCGGCCGCGCCATCGACATCGAGCGGAATGCCCAGCGCGCGGGCAAAGCTGTTGGCGGTCCCGAGCGGCAATACCCCCAGCCGCAGCTTGCGCCCGACCAGCAGGTCGATGAGGCCGCTGATCGTTCCGTCGCCGCCGCCCAGGATCATCAGGCCCGGTTCGCGGCGCAGCGCCTCGCGCACGGCCGCTTCCAGATCGGCCGGATCGTCTACCGCCTGCGCCTCTACCCGAAGCCCGCGCTCCTTGAAGCGGGCGCGGGCGCGATCGAACCATGCCTGGCCATGGCGCGACCGGGTGTTGACGACCATCGCCGCCGCTCGATTCTGCATCCTGTCCTTTCCTGCGTGTCCGAAAATCCCTAACGCGCATCAAGCCGGCGCGATCCGGCCAGCCGCTGCGACGCGGCGCGAGGGAGAGAATGCACGCGCATGGCCATACCCGCCCAACGCCACGACCTGACCAAGGGCCCTATCGGGCGGACGCTGCTGTTCTTCGCGCTGCCGACGCTGTGGTCGAACATTCTTCAGTCGCTGAACGGCTCGATCAACACGATCTGGGTCGGCCGGTTCCTGGGTGAGAGCGCGCTGGCGGGGACGTCGAACGCCAATATCATCATGTTCCTCGTGTTCGGCGCGGTGTTCGGCTTCGGCATGGCGGCGACCGTGCTCATCGGCCAGGCGATGGGCCGGCGCGACCCCGACGGCGCAAAGCGCGCGTTCGGCGCGGCGCTGGGCCTGGTGCTTGGCGGGGCGATCGTCATGGCGGTGCTGGGCTGGTTCCTCGCACCGATGATCCTGCACCTGCTGGCGACGCCCGCCGACGCGATGCCGCTGGCGCTCGCCTATCTGCGCGTAACTTTTCTGGGCGTGCCGGCGGCGATGCTGCTGGTACTGCTGATGATGGCGCTGCGGGGTGTGGGCGACGCCATGACGCCACTCTGGTTCATGATCCTGAGCGTGGTGCTCGATGCGGGACTTAACCCGGTCTTCATCCTCGGGCTGGGGCCGGCGCCGCGGCTGGGGATCGCCGGATCGGCCACCGCTACGCTGATCGCCAACCATGTTTCGGCGCTCGGTCTGCTCTTCACGATCTATATTCGTGGGCTGCCGATCCGGCTGGCGGGCGCGGAGCTGTGTTATCTGGTCCCCGGCCGCGCGCTGATCGGCGCCATTGTCGGCAAGGGATTGCCGATGGGCGCGCAGATGCTGGTGATGTCGTTCGCCGGGCTCACCATGGTCGGGCTGGTCAACCGCCTGGGTGTCGATACCGTCGCTGCCTATGGCGTCTCGCAGCAACTCTGGACCTACATCCAGATGCCGGCAATGGCGGTCGGCGCGGCGGTGAGCGCGATGGCGGCGCAGAATATCGGCGCTGGCACCTGGGACCGGGTGGAAGGCATCACTCGCGCCGGATTGCTGATGACGCTGGCGATGACCGCACTGATGGTCGGCGCGGTGCTGGCGTTCGACCGGCCGGTGATGGCGCTCTTTCTGGGCGGGGACAGCCCGGCGCTGCCGATCGCGCGGCACATCCAGTTGATCGCGAGCTGGAACTTCACCCTGTTCGGCCTGACGATGGTGCTGTTCTCCACCGTGCGCGCCAATGGTGCGGTGCTGATGCCCCTCGCGATCCTGATTGTGGGTCTCTATCCGGTGCGCCTCGGCTTCGCGATTGGTATGGAGCCTGTGCTGGGTGGCGACGCCTTGTGGTGGAGCTTCCCGATCGGATCGCTTGCTTCGCTGGCGATGGCGGGCGTCTATTATCGTTGGGGTGGGTGGCGGCGCGGGGCGATGCTGCGCCCTGCCGAGGCCGCCGACCACAGCCTCGCCGGCGCCGAGCCTGCTGGACGCTTGCAACCCGGAAGCTAAGGGCGCATTTCGCGCGGCATGACTCAGTATCCTGCGCTTCGCCTTCGTCGCCCCCGCGCTTCCGGCTGGAGCCGGCGGATGCACGCGGAAAATGTGCTGACGCCCGCCGATCTGATCTGGCCGCTGTTCGTGACGGAAGGCGAGGCGGAGGAGCCGATCGCCTCTTTGCCGGGCGTGTCGCGCTGGGGACTGGGCGGGATCGTCGAGCGCGCGCGTGAGGCGCAGAGCCTGGGCATTCCGTGCCTGGCGCTGTTCCCCAACACACCGCGCGACCGCCGCACGGAGGACGGTCGCGAGGCGCTCAATCCCGACAATCTGATGTGCCGTGCCATCCGCGCGATCAAGGATGCGGTGCCGGATATCGGCGTGCTGACCGATGTCGCGCTCGATCCGTACACAACGCACGGTCATGACGGGATCGTCGATGCCGCCGGTTATGTATTGAACGACGAGACCGCGACGGTGCTGACCCAGCAGGCGCTGGTACAGGCAGAGGCGGGGGCCGACATCGTCGCGCCCAGCGACATGATGGACGGCCGCGTGGGCCAGATCCGGACCGCGCTGGAGGACGCCGGCCATGTCAACGTCCAGATTATGGCCTATGCCGCCAAATATGCGAGCGGCTTCTACGGTCCCTTCCGCGATGCGGTCGATACGCGCGGGCTGCTGAAGGGCGACAAGAAGACCTATCAGATGGACCCCGCCAATGCCGAGGAAGCGCTGCGCGAAGTCGCGCTAGACCTGGCCGAAGGTGCGGACAGCGTGATGGTGAAGCCGGGGTTGCCCTATCTGGACATCATAGTTCGTGTGAAGAATGCCTTTGAAGTCCCGGTGTTCGCGTATCAGGTATCGGGCGAATATGCGATGATCGAGGCGGCGGCGGCCGTGGGCGCGGGCGACCGCGATGCGCTTGTGCTCGAAACGCTGATGGCGTTCAAGCGGGCGGGGTGCTCGGGCGTGCTCACCTACCACGCGCCCCTGGCGGCGCGCTTGCTCGGCGCATGATCGAAACGGCGCGGTTGCTGCTGCGGCGACCGGAGCCGCGCGACTTTGAGGCGCTGCACGCCATGTGGAGCGACCCCGAAGTGATGCGCGAGCTTGGCCCGGTCAAGACGCGAGCCGACAGTGAAGCGACGATCGCACGCCATCTGGGCTATGGGGCAAGCCACGGCCTCGGCTTCTGGGTAGCCGAGCAGCTTGGCGACGGCGCCGTCGCGGGCTTTTGCGGTCTGAAGCCCGGTGCGCCCGATACGCCCATAGCGGACGAACTGGAGATCGGCTGGATGCTCGCCCGGTCCTTTTGGGGCAAGGGCTATGCCCGCGAGGCAGCCGAGGCGAGTATCGCCTGGGGATGGGCGAACCGGGATGCCCCACGCATCGTCGCGATCACCGCGGCGGCGAATAGCAAGAGCCGCGCGCTGATGACGCGGCTGGGTATGCACTGGTTCGCCGATTTCGATCATCCGGCATATCCGCCCGGGGAGCATCCCAGCGTTGCCTATGCAATCGAGCGCCCCTGATCGGCCAATCGTCGGCAGTTAGTCCCCGGCGAGGGCGTGGATTAACTGGCTGCGCCGCTGTTCCTGTGCCGAATCGATTTCGGTTGCGCGGGCGAGCGCCATATCAAGCGCGGGATAGGGTGCCTCACCGGCGGCGCCGCGTTCGATCGCCAGCCGGTCAAGGTCCGCAATGACCGATCTTGTGGGCGTGCGGAGATTGTCGAGCGCGCTCACCGCCGACTGCGCGATCAACCAGCGGTCTGAGCCTTCGGTGGCGCCGCGGGCATTGGCAACCTTTGTTTCCGCATCGCGGGTCGCGGCGAGGTAGGCGGCATTCGCTGAATCGAGCGCGGAGGACAATTGGCCGATTCGCCCGTCGAGAGTCGCGTCGGGTGTTGCGACAGGAGCCGGGCGCACGGGCTCGGCAAAGCCTTCGCCTTCGTTCGCCCGCGGCAATAAAGACGGATATTGCGTGGTGCTGTGGCTGCAGGCTGCCAGCAGCAGCAGCGGAAGGGCGCGGAGAAGGGGCGATTGCATGGGGATTGCCATATGCCTGTGGAAAAGTTGCTGCAACGGGGTTGCGCTCTTCAAAAAGCGCCTCTAAAGGCACGCCTCCACAGCGCGCCCGTAGCTCAGCTGGATAGAGCATCAGACTACGAATCTGAGGGTCGGACGTTCGAATCGTTCCGGGCGCGCCATTAAAAACCCCGCCGGCCAACTGGCCTGGCGGGGTTTTTATGTTTTGGGCTGCTTCAGTCGGCCGCGTCGAAGCTGTCGAGAATGTGTGCGCCGGCCATGAACACGGCGATCGGGCAGGCGGCGAACAGCAGCCAGCCGCCCCAGCCCGGATATTGGCCGAGATAGTGGACACCGCGCTCCACCGCGCCATTCGCCAGCCCGAATATGACGAGGAAAGCCTCGAACTTCGATTTGATGACGAACAGGCGGCTGACGCGGTACAACATGCCAAAGGTTAAGCAAGCCTCGGGCCAAGCCCGGAAAACCGCGGTTTCCGCCTTAACGGCTATGGTTGATTGTCAATTAATTCGACAATTCCCAGCGTCTCGAGCAGCGCGCGGCGGGCCTGTTCGATCCGGGCGACGAGCGCCGGGTCGCCGATCTCGTCCTGGCCGATCGATTCGGGCCAATATTCAGTGATAACGGCAGCGATGGCGTCCAGCCTGTCGGCATCGACCAGGAAACGCGAATCGATCGTCGAGGGATCTGCCACTACCCGCAGCCGCAGACAGGCAGGGCCGCCGCCATTGGCCATCGACTGACGCACATCGACCACTTCCAGCCGCCGAATCGGCCCGTTACCGGCAACATGGTCTTGCAGCCAGTTCCATACCGAGGGTGTGTCGCGTGCCTCGCCGGGGAGTACGAGGGCCATGCTGCCGTCCGGCATCGTGACCAGTTGGGCGTTGAACAGATAGGAGGCGATGGCATCGGCCAGGCTCACCTGCGCGGCCGGCACCTCGACGATTTCGACTTCGGGAAGCGCGGTGCGCAGCGCGTCGTAGAACCGCTCCTTGTCGGCAAAGGCGTGTTCATGCGTGAAGAGAACGCGGCCGTTGGCCACGGCGACGACATCATTGTGGAAGGCGCCGGCGGCGATCGCCTCCTCCGACTGCTGAACGAACAGCGTGCGACCGGGCGCGAGGCCATGACGGCGGGCGATGGCGGCGCTGGCATCGGGATGCTGACGGGCGGGGAAGGGGCCGCCCGAAATGCCATAGACGAACACCTCTACGCCCGGAGCATCGTGGGTAACGGCAAGCCGCATATGGTTGGCGGCGCCCTCGTCTCCAAAGGGCGCCGGCACCGGCCCATGCACTGCAAAGGCAGCGTCGGCGAAGGTGAGGCGGAGCTGGGCCAGCGTTTCCGGCCATTCATGGCTGCGGTGCGGCATCGTCACCAGATTGGCGACGCTAAGATGGCAGCGGCCATCGGCGGTATCCGGCGCGGGCGATACCGTGGCAGCATTGGCCGCCCACATCGCCGAGGCAGAAAGCGCCTGCGCCTGGGTGTGCGGCGGCGCATGCTCATAGCTGGTGCCGAGCTGCGCCAGCCAGCGATGGTCCGGCCGGACATGCGGCAGCAATATGCCCTGCGGCAGGCCGAGCGCCAGATTGGCCCGCATCTTGGCGATGCCCTGCAAGGCCGCAGCGCGCGGTTGCGAGACATGGCCGCGGTTGCGCGTGGCGGCGAGGTTGCCGTGGCTCAGCCCGGCATAATTGTGGCTCGGGCCGATAACGCCGTCGAAATTAATCTCTACCAGCATCAGCGCGCCACATGGAGAACCATGTCTCCCTCCTTCACATTCAGCGCCGCGGCGGCGACGGGGTCGATCACCACACCGCCTTCACTCGGCGTTATGCTGCCCAGCGTCGCCTGAAAGGTTGCAAGGCGGCCGGTTGCGATCAGCGCGGGTTCGCCGCCCGCCGCGATCGCGACGACTGGCGCCTCGGTAGCCTCGCGGATCGTCTTCACCTGGTCGGTGCGGGCCGTCATCGTCGGTCCACCATCGAAGATGTCAATATAGCTTTCAAACGCAAAGCCCTCATGTTCCAGCATTCGCATGGCCGCACGCCCCGAGGGATGGGGCAGGCCGATCACCGACCGCGCGCTCTCGCTGAGCATCGCGGTATAGACCGGGTGCTTCGGCATCAGATCGGCGATGAACTGGTTGCCATGGGTCGCGTTGAATTCGTCGGCCTGCTGGAAGCTCATGCCGAAAAATCGGCCTGCAACCCCGTCCCAGAAGGGCGAGCCCCCTGCCTCGTCGATAACCCCGCGTAGCTCGGCCAGAATGCGATCGGCAAAGCGCGCGCGGTGGCGGGCGATGAAGAGATAGCGGCTGCGCGCAAGCAGCAGGCCCAGCCCGCCGGCACGCTCGCCGGGGTGGAGGAACAGCCCGCCGACTTCGCTACATCCTTCCAGATCGTTGACCAGGCTGAGGATTTCCGCGCGAAACGTGCGCTTCAGCTCCTGGCTGTGTTTGGTCACGGTGCCGATGCGATAGCTGTAGAATGGCCAGGTCTGGCCGACGCGGGTGAAGATCTGGCAGGTGCCGCGCACTTCGCCTGTGTCGACATTCTCAAGGATCAGCACGAACAGATCGTCGTGTGCGTCCGAATCCTCGGCGCGTTCAAAGGCGAGGTGGCTGCGCTGGAGCTTCGCCTTGAGCGCTGTTTTTTCCGGGGGAAGATTCGTGAAGCCTCCGCCAGTTAGCTTCGCCATTTCGTACAGATGCTGAAGATCTTCGTCACGCGCGGCGCGGATGCGGAAGCTCATGGCCGGCCTCGCTCGATCAGGCGAAGGATGGTGAGGACGGAGAGCGCGGCGCGCTCGGGCAGGCTGTCCGGGATCAGAAATTCCTCCGACGAATGAATGGCGCCCCCGCGGGCGCCCATGGTGTCGACGACGGGCACGCCGCAAGCGGCGATGTTGTTGCCGTCGCAAACCCCGCCCGTGGCTTTCCACGTGACAGGAATGCCGAGATCGGCGCCCGCCTGCTGCACCAGCGCGAACAGCCGTTCTGCGCCGGGATCGATCGGCTTGGGCGGCCGGTTGAAGCTGCCGTGCAGCGTGATGCGGACATCGTGGTCAGCCGCAACTGCGGCGATCGCATCGTCGATCGCCGCCTGGGCGCGGGCGATGGCCTCGTGCGAATGCGGGCGGAAATTGACGCGCAGGATGGCGAGATCGGGTACGACATTGTTCGGCCCGCCGCCGTCGATCCGCGCCGGGTTCACCGAAAGGCCCGGCGCGCGCGCCTCGGCTAGCCGCACCGCGAGTGCAGCAGCAGCGACCAGCGCGTTGCGCCCCTCTTCGGGATTGCGGCCGGCATGGGCGCTGCGGCCATGGACCGTCAGCGAGAAATTGCCGGTACCGGCACGGGCGCCGGCGAGCGTTCCGTCTGGAAGCGCCGGCTCATAGGTGAGCGCCGCCGCTTTGCCGCGCGCGGCGCGTTCGATCAGCGCGCGCGAGGAGAAGGAGCCGCTCTCCTCGTCCGAATTGATGACGACGGCATAGCCATAGCTCGACGCGGTCGGGCTTTGCTCGACTGCCTCCAGCGCGGCAAGCAACAGCGCCAGGCCGCCCTTCATATCGGCAGCGCCCGGTGCATTCAGCCTTCCGTCCGCCAGCCATTGGCCCTTCTGGAAGGGATGATCGACGCCGAACACCGTATCCATATGGCCGGTGAACAGCAGTTGCACCGGCGCTTCCGGCCGGACGACAAGATGCAGGTGGCGGCCATGCTCCAGCGGCTCGCACGCACCCGCCGGAGTCACGGTTTCGACCGGGTCGGGTGCTACCAGCGCCAGCTCGCCCGGCAGTACCGAAAATGCTTCGCCCAACAGATTCGCCATGGCAGCCAGCCCGGGGAGGTTCCGCGTGCCGCTGTTTACCGCGCACCATTTTTCTACCCGGCTGAGCATCGGTGCCGCCTGCGCATGCTCGACTGCCGCGCGTTCGATAGCCGTAAGCTCGCTCATGCCGCTTGGTAGCGCGGAAGCGGCGGGTTTGAACACCCCCGGCGCCGTTATGCATCTTTGCGTGCGGCATAGCCGCCGGTTCAGAAATCGACGACGAGTGCCGCCCGGCTGGTAGTGTCGGTGGTGGTGCGGCCGATGGGCGGCGCGCTTTCATATTGCATCGTGTAGCTGAGCTGCGCGGAGAGCGGCCCGATCAGCCGGGCGAGCAGCGCCGATTTGGCCGAGACCGTGCTGTTCTGCTTCTCGATATAGGCCGATGCAGTCTGCGTTACCGAAATGCCGCGCGACAATTTCCAGCCGAAATCGAGCGATCCGCGCGCGGCGATGTTGTTTTCGACCGGCTCGCCGATGAAGCGCGTGTAGCGATAAGCAGGCCCAAGCTCGAGATCGAGCTTTACGGACGAATTCTTGATCGCGCTGTAGCCGGCGCCGGTCGATACCGACACACGATCGCTGAAGCCGGAGAAGCGATCGCTTTCCCACTGTGCCGCACCGTAGAGATAGGCGCGGCTGTCGAACTTCCAGTTCGGCTCATAGGCGGCGAGATAGCGTTCGCGCGTGGTGACGCCCAGGCTCTCTTGATAATCGGCCTGCAGCCGCACCTTGTGCCGCCACTCCACACCTTCGCGGCGCAGTTCCACCGCTGCCGTCACGCCGACATTTTCGGTGTTGCCGGTGGTGAGATAGCCGCCGAGTTCGGCATGGCCCTTCACCAGATCGAAGAAATGCGACTCCCGCAATTTCTGTTGCGCGAGTTCCCTGCGGCGGTTGCGCCAGTCGGCGGCAAGTTTCGCAACCAGCGGGGCGCTGGCGGGGTCGGCCGTCTGGGCATATTTTACGATGACCGCGACATCGCTCTCGCTACCCGCCTTCATGGCCGCGTCCAGCATCGACTTTATCGTCGCCGGGATGACCGGCGGATCGTCGGTGTTGGCAAGCAACAGCGGCAGGACAAGAAGCAGGGCGCGCATTGCTTTCGTCCTAGCCACAGATTTTTGTCGCCAAAAGGGCAGGAAGTCGCAACCATGCAACCGTTGGCCGCTTCCGCAGTGTTTTTGCGGCGGACTGCAGCGCGTCAGGCGGCGGCGCGAGCGTTCGCGGCGATTGTTTCGCCGAGTTGGTGGCCCGACAGCCACGCCAGTTCCACGCGCGGCCCGCGCAGCCAGTCGCCGCAGGCGCCCAGTTGCAGGCGCGGATTCCACAAGATCGGCTTGCCGATGCCCGGTGTCATGGCGAAACGCCAGCGGTGCGCCGTTCTGTGCCGCGTGGTCGGTACGACCGGTCCCTCGGCATGTTCGAGCAAGGCACGATGCAGCATGGCGGCCACCACTTCCGCATCGGCATCGATATGCGTCGCTGACCACGAGCCCTGCGCCTGCACCACCCAGCGTTCGCCGTCCGGGCGGGCAGGGCGGGCGTTGTCACGCGCGGCCCAGCCGATGATCCCGCTTTGCCGGATCGTGTCGGCGGCGATGGGCAGCCGGCCTTCAAAGGCGATCATCGCGGTCCAGCAGGGTTGCGAGCGTGCCGCCATGGCGTCAGCCGCCATCATCAGGTCGTGCGTGCCCAGAAATGCCGCCGCCTGCTCGGCCGGCAGCGCGACGACTGCGGCATCGAACGGGCCGTGCTGGCTGTCCTCCAGCCGGGCGGTCCAGCCGGTCGGGCCGCGTGTGAGAGCAACGACGTGATGGCCGAACCGCGTGTCATGTGCCGCGGCCATATGTCCCAGCGGTGCATTCATCGCCGGAGTGCCAACCCAGGCATCGAATCCCGCCTCCGGCCAGGGCGCGGCCAGGCCAAGCTCTCCCCACAGGGCCACCTGCCGGCGAAACAGCGGGTCACGCACGGTGAAATATTGCGCGCCATGGTCGAACTGCAACTGCCCGTCCGGGAGCGTAATGCGCCGGGTGGACATGCGCCCGCCGGCGCCGCCGCCCTTGTCGAACAGCGTGACGCGATGGCCGGCGGCCTGCAGCCGGTCGGCGCAGGCGAGGCCCGCAATGCCCGCACCGAGGATCACCACATCCATGGCCGTGGCCCGGTCGTTCAATAGCCCATCAGCGAAAGCAGCTCGGACCGGCTGCTCTTGTCGTCGAGGAAGCAGCCGAGCAGGCGGCTGGTGACCATGCCGACGCCGGGCGTCCGAACGCCGCGCCCGGTCATGCAGCCATGCTGCGCGTCGATCACCACTGCGACGCCGGCGGGCTGGAGGTGGTCCCAGATCGCCTGTGCGACCTGCGCCGTCAGGCGTTCCTGGATCTGCAGGCGATTGGCATAGCCCTGCAGCACGCGCGCGAGCTTGGAGATGCCGACCACCCGGTTGCGCGGCAGATACGCGATCGACGCCTTGCCGGTGATCGGCGCCAGATGATGTTCGCAATGCGACTGGAAGGGAATGTCGCGCAGCAGGACGATTTCGTCATAGCCGGCGACTTCCTCGAACGTGCGCGCGAGGTGCAGGCCTGGATCTTCCTCATAGCCCTGACAATATTCGCGCCACGCCTTGGCATAGCGGCGGGGCGTATCGACCAAGCCTTCGCGATCGGGGTCTTCGCCTACCCAGCGGATCAGGGTTCGCACCGCTTCCTGCACCGCTTCGGGCACTTCGGCGTCTTCGGGGCGTTCCCGTTCCAGCTTGTTGAAGATGAAGTTCATCGCGCCTACCTTCCGCTTCGCGCGGCGCGGTCCCACGCGCCTGTTGTTTTCGAGCGTTGTTTTCATCGGCGTACGGGTGCTAGCCAGCAAGCTGCACCAAAGGGTACCGGACGTCGCGACCCAGAGCATGCAGAAGGCAACACCATGCCCCTTGCCGAAATGATCGCCGGTAGCGCCGTTGCCGCAGTTCTCAGCAATCCACGCCTGCCGGACAATCCCATTGTGGAATGCAACGAAGCCTTTGTGGCGCTGACCGGCTATGCGCGCGAAGAGATTCTCGGGCGCAATTGCCGCTTCCTGTCCGGCGACCGCACGGAGCCCTGGTTGAGCGAAGCGCTTAGCGCCGGGGTGCGCGAGAAGCGGCCGGTGATGGTGGAAATCCTCAATTACAAGAAGGACGGCACCCCGTTTCGCAACGCCGTGCTGGTCGCGCCGATTTTCGGTGCGGATGGCGAGCTGGAATATTTCCTCGGCTCGCAGATGGAAATCGAGGACCAGGGCGAGGGCGGCAAGAGCCGTTCGGCGGCTGCACGCGAACGGATAGAGGGCCTGTCCCCCCGCCAGCGCAGCGTGCTGATCGCGATGGCGGCGGGGAAGCTCAACAAGCAGATCGCCTATGACCTTGGCCTCACCGAGCGGACGATCAAGATGCATCGCGCGGCGATGTTCAAGGCGCTGGGCGTCCGCACCGCGGCGGACGCAGTGCGGATGGCGATCGAAGCCGGCTACTGAGCGGCCGGCCGTCGCAGGCCGAGCCATGCCGCCAGCGGTCCGGCCTGCGTCCTGACCAGCCATTCCAGCGCGACCATCATGCCCAGCGTGATGCCGAACATCGGCATCAGCACCGCGAGCAGCAACACCAGGCCGACCAGTGCCCAGCTATGGCGCAGCGGGCCTCTGCTGGCGGGGGCACCGAGCGCCCCCTGCGGCCGCCGCCGCCACCACAGTATGATGCTCGAGAGCGCCAGCGTGACGAGGCCGATCAGCACCGCCAGGTTCACCAGCTGGTTGGCGAGGCCGGCCCAGGCGCCCTCATGCACCGCGACACCGAAGCCAACCACGCGATCGATCCAGTGGCGCTGGGCGAAGGTCACGGTGCCGATCACGCTGCCATCGCCGGCGAGTTGGACCTGCACGCGCCGGGTGCGGTCCTCGGCCTGCGACTGGGCGAGCCAGCGGCCATGCGGGCTGGTCGGCGGGCTCACCTCTGCCGGCGCGGCGAGCCCCAGCGTGCTCGCCCGCCGCACCACCGCGTCGAGTGATCCGGCCGCCGGCTTGACATGCGGCATTGCCATGCCGCCATGTTCGGCGTGCTCGCCCATCATCATCCGCGCGCCCTTGTCGAGCTCGGCGCGCGCCTTCGCATCGGCTTCCGATCCGGCCGACCAGTCCTGCCGCGCGACCGCAGTGCCGGTGAGCGTGCGGACCTCCCGCAGATAGTCGCCCCAGTTCTTCGCCCAGGGCAGTCCGGACAGGATCAGGAACAGCGCGCCGATGGTGATCCACAGCCCCGTCACCGCGTGCAGGTCGCGCCAGAAACGCTGTCGGCCCTGGCGAAGGCGCGGATAGACCAGACCGGCAAGCCCGACGTGATTGCCCTTGCGCGGCCACCACAGGAATAGCCCCGTGATCAGCATCACGATCGTCCAGCAGGCGGCGATTTCGACTAGCGCCGATCCCCAGCGTCCGGCGAGCAGCTCCCCGTGCAGCCGGAACAGCACGCGCATGAAGCGGCTCTCCTCGGGCACCGCCTTCAGCACCGCGCCGCTTTGCGGATGCACCCAGACGCGCGTCTCGTCTTTGTCGACGCCGACCAGCAGTTGCACGGCGTCGTCTGGGCTTTCGGGCAGCACATATTTGTGCAGCACCGATCCCGGCACCGCCGCCGTGCCCGCCGCAACGATGCGCGACGGCGCCAGCATCGGCTGGCCGGCGGCGGCGACATGGCGATAGGGCGCGTAGAGCCAGTCCTCGATCTGCGGCTTGAACAGGTAGAGTCCGCCCGTCACCGACAGCCACAGCACGAACGGCACGCAGTACAGCCCGGCATAGAAATGCCAGCGCCACACCGCGCGATACCATGCTTCCTGACGCATCGTTGCTGCTCCGGCCTTCATAGTTTCCACCCTGCCTCGATCAGGAAGCTGCGCTGGGGATAAGGATGATAGACCCAGGCGCGGTCGTTGGTGATGTTGTCGACGCCCGCGCTCAGGCGAAGCTGGCGGGTTGCCTGCCAGTTCACCCGCGCATCGAGCGCGAACAGTTCGGACGTGTAGCCATAGGTGTCGCCGCGTTGCAGCCCGAACAGATCGGTGTTGGGGCGGCTGGCATAGCGTGCGCCGATCGAGGCGAGCACGGTCGGCGTCACCTGATAGCGGAGATTGGCGTTCAGCCGCCAGCGCGGGATGCGCGGGAACTGCACGCCATCGGCGGCGGGGGCGCTGGTGTTGCGCACCGTCTTCGAATCGATCCAGGCCGCGTTGGCATCGACATCCAGTCCCGGCAGCACCTCGCGCGCCTCGACGATCAGCTCGCTGCCGACCTGCCGGGTCACGTCGATATTCTTGAAGGTCGAGGTGGTGACGCCATTCTGGTTGAAACCGGTGAACTGGAAGATCGTGTCGTTCACGCGCTGCCAGAATAGCGATCCGGTCAGCTTCACCCTGCCGAAGCGATGCCCGACCAGCAGGTTGGCGTCGGTCGACCGCTCCGGCTTCAGGTTGGGGTCGAAGCTGTTGACGTTAAAGCTGCCGTCGCCGTTCAGGCTGCCCTGGTACAGCTCACCCACGGTGGGAAAGCGCGTTGCCTTGGCCAGGCTCAGTTGCACACTGGTGCCGTCCTGCCGCCATTCCACCGAGAATTTGGGATCAAGCTTGCTGTCGTGCCGGGCGGCATAGCTGCCATAGACCGGCTGGCCCGCTGCGGTACCGGTGCCGGTACGGCCGATCAGTCCGTCATAGGCCCGCCAGTCCTCGATCCGCCCGCCCAGGGTAAAGGTAAAGGCGTCGACCGGCAGCCGTGCCTCCGCCCAGCCGGAGAACTGTCGCGTCTTGCCGGCGGTACGGCTGGAGAAGATCGCGCCCGCGTCGCTCCGCCAGCTTGGAAGTGTGTCGTTGATCAGGTCGGTCTGGTAGAGGCTCGCGGTCACCCCCGCGGCGAGCGCCAGCGGGCCGGCCTTGCCATCGAGCGAAAGATCGGCGGTGTACCAGGCGGTCGGTCCCTGCCGCGCCAGCGTGCCGGCACCGCCGGACGCGCCGGTTGCATAGCTGTTCGAGGTGAAGCCATCCGACCGCGCGATCTGGTAGGTCGACAGGTTGAGCTTGGCCGTCACGGTGCGGCCGATCGGGGCGGCGAGCTTCACGCCGGCCAGATATTCGTCGCGAACCGTGCGCGACCAGCGCGCACCGCTGGCGTTCCAGCTCCGGCCCAGCGTCTGCACCAGTCCTTCGCAGACCTTGTTGCCCACCGCATCGCGGAGATAGCATTCGGGCGCATATTGCGCGTCGAGATTGTGCCAATAGGCGAATAGCGCCTCGCCGGTGATGGTGTTGCCGTCATAGCCGATGCGCAGCTTGCCCTGGTCCTGGGTGATGCTCGCGGGGCTTTGCCCCACCGCGATCGGGCTCGCTGCGGTGCCTGGCGCGCCGGGGATTGCCTGTCCCTTGTCGATCACCGCACCGGTGACCGGCGTTCCGCCCGATCCGCTGGCGGGTGTCAGACCGTACCACATCATTGGCTGACCATCGTTGCGGAAATGGCGACCCGACACGCGCAGCGACCAGGGCCCGTCCTTCTGGCGCCAGCCGAAGCCCGCTTCGCCCGACCAGCCGAGATAGGTCGTGTCGGTGCCATATTGGCGATAGGGCTGGGCGAGCCCCTGAACGGTGGCGAACGCCTCGGTCTTTTCTGGTGAGCGGGTGGTGATGTTGACCACGCCGCCCATCGAATTGCCCGCATATCGCGCCGAATAGGGGCCATAGACGATGTCGAACTGCTCGACCTCACCCGGGCCTACCACGCCCCATTTCGGCGTGAAGTTGAACGAATTGCCCAGGAAGTTGGAGACGACGAAGCCGTCGACCATCACCAGCGTGCGCGCGCTCTGCGCCGAATGGGTACCGCGAAAGCCGGGCAAGCCGTTCGAATCCCCAGCAAAGCGCTTCCGCACGAAGAAATCGGGCGCGTATTTCATCAGGTCTTCGACATTCTGGGCGTTGACACCGGCGAACTGGTCCGCGCCCAGGCTGACCGACAGGCCTCGCGGATCGAGGCTGATCGGTGCGCTCGACTGGCCGACGATCAGGATGTTGTCGGCCTCGGTGGTAGGCCCTTCGGTCTGCGCCAGAGCGGCACCGAGCGGGAAGCAGGAAAAGGCAAGCGCTGTCGCCAGCGCCAGACGGGAATATTGCATGTAACGACACCTGTAGGGCGCGGGCGACGACGCACCCGCGCTCCGGAACAACGACCGGGACGCGGCAAGCGCCCCGGCGACGATTGGGATTTCAGGTGAAGCTGGGGGGACCGCGAAGCGGTGGCTGGAGGCGAGGCGGTGCGGCGATGTCCGGCGAGGCTGTCGGCGCCACACCGCGCGCGAGCACGAACGCGATCGCCTGTACCAGCAGTACCGGATCTGTACCGGCCATCGCAGCATGGCTGAGGCCACCGAACGGGCAGGCGGAGTCCTGGAGCTTGCGTTCCTGGCCCCGGTCTTCCTTGCCGGCCTGCATCGGGACGTCCATCGTCATCGCAGTAGCGCCGGCTGCCGAGCACATTGCCACCGTCAGCGTCTTGCCGGGCACGATCATATAGCCCTGCGGCACGATCGCACGCACGGCCAGCGCTGCGGCAATCAGCCACAACGCCAGAACCGGCCGCGCCCGTAGAAGCTTGCGTAATCTGCCCACGGCCGTGTCTCTAACGCCCGCAAGCGCGGGTGTCACCGGTCAGAATGTCCCACCCTATCCCCGTACGTCGAGATCGACATGCACGCGGATCGCGTCGTGGCGCCAATATTCCTGGTCATATTCGACGACGCGCCCGTCCGCTGCCAGGCTGGTGCGGACGACGAGCAACCCTGGCGTGCCCGGTTTTACGCCGAGCGCATCGGCCGCGAATTTCACCAGCGCGCAAGGCCGCATGTCGACGCGGTTGCGTGCTACCGTCAGGCCATAGACGCTGGTGAGGATGTGGGTCAGTGAACCGTCCAGCGAATGGTCCGGCAGCCCCGGCGCCAGCATCGGATCGACCATGATTCGTTCGACCAGCACCGCGCGGCCGTCGATCGAGCGGCGGCGGTGGATGTCGTAGAGCGGCGTGCCCGGCGCGGTGCGGAAGATATCGGCGACGGCAGGCGGGGCAGGAGTGGTTTCCTTGGCCAGCGTTTCCGTGGCCGGTACGCGGCCCTGTTCGGCGACATAGGACATGAAGCCGGACCAGCGGGTGGGATTATAGGTGACTGCCGGCGGCGATACATACCAGCCGCTGCGGTCGCGGCGATAGATCAGCCCCTCGGCTTCAAGCTGGAAAAGCGCTTCGCGGATGGTGCCGCGCGCGGCGCCGGTATCGCCTTGCAGCCGGCGTTCGGAAGGCAGGCGCGAGCCGGGGGGCAACCGACCCATCTCGATCCCTCTCGCGATCTGGTCACGCAGCGCGAGATATTGGGGCCCTTCGGAGGGCTCGCTGCGTGCGAGCGGCATTTCAACGTCGTTTCGCATGGTTCCCGTCAGGCGGAAGGGCTTGGACCGCATCATGGCCCGCAGCGAGATGGCAAGCCCTGCCCCCCGTGGTCAAGGCGAGAAAAAAGGGGGAGGCCGCATGACCTCCCCCCTGCAGGTTGCGGGCGTTGCCCCAGGGGATCAGTACACGTAGTTCAAACGCAGCAGATAGGTGCGGCCCGGCTCCATATAATCCTTCTGGTAGCTGGGGTTATCGCCCTTGGTCGTATAGTATTTCCAGTCGTCGAGCAGGTTGCCGACGTCGAAGTCCATCGAGATGTGCGGGTTGAACACGTAGCGCGTGTGCAGATCGACGCTGCGGTTGTGCTGCACCCACTTGTCCACGGCATTGTCGCGCAGGTCTTCGATATATTTGCCGCGGTAATTGTACGACAGCTTCATCTGGAAGCCGTACTTCTGATAGGTGAGCGCCGCGTTATACAGCACGTTCGGCGTATTGATGAACCGGATGGGATGGCCCTTGCGGTAATCCAGACCGGTTTCGGCCGAGCTGTGCTGCAGCGTGACATTGCCTTCGAAGCCGAAGCCGTCGAACGGCGAGATCAGACCCTGGAAATTCTTGATGAGGGTCAGTTCCATGCCGTAGATTTCGGCGCTCTGGCCGTTCTTCGGCTGGGTGATCACGACCGTGCCTGTTTGCGTCGGCGCATTGACCTGATTGCCGTTGGTGAAGATGAAATCGTCGATGTGCTTGTAGAAGGCCGTGCCGGACAGGATGCTGGTCGCGTCGGGATAATATTCCAGCGACAGATCGGCATTGTAGGATTTCGCCGGGCGCAGATCCGGGTTGCCGCGACTGATCGCGATGATCTCGTTGGTGCCCGGCTGGCGGGTAACTGACTCCCCGCCGGCGATGGAGCCATATTCGGGCGGCGAATAGCCGGTCCACAAGGCGCCGCGGAACGTGGTCTTGTCGTTCGGGCGCCAATTGGCCGTCACGCTCGGCAGGAAGACGGTATAGCCCTTGTTCGTGGTACCGAAGCCGCTGTTGTTGCCGTCATCGACCCAGAATTTGTTGAACGTGTCGCGATGCTCGACCCGCGCGCCGGCAATTACCTGAACGTCGTTGAACCGGAAATCGGCGAGGCCATAGCCGGCATAGATGTTTTCGGTGCTCCACTTGTCGCTGCTGAGGAGATCGGTGGCGGAGGCAGTGCTGCCCTGCACCTTGATCGCCGCGTCGATTGCATTCTGCACAGCCTGGCGATTGTAGATGTCGCCATAATAATATTGGCCGTTGAGCGTGCTGGTCACTTCCTTCAGCACCAGCCCAGACGCCTTCAGGTTCTTGCCGTCCAGCGGCGTGCCGCTGAAGTCGCCGCTCCATACCGGCGTATAGTCGTAGTGGCGCTTCGAGCGGATCCACTTGGCGCCCGCCTGCAGGTGATCGAGCACGCCGCCTACATCGTAGCGCGCATCGAACTTGGCGGCGAAGCGGTCGTCGGTCTGCTTCCAGCGGTCGAGGCTGGCGCCGTCGAGCGGCAACAGGCTGGAGTCATGTTCGACGAACTGGGCGAACGCCGGCAGGCTGGCGTGCGGGAAGCGCGGGTCGTTCGAGACCCAGTCGATGCCCGTCGCGTTCAGCGGATAGGTGCAGTGGTCGCAATTATAGCTGATCGAATAATTGTCCGGTGCCTGACGCAGGCCGCCGCTGTAGCTGAGGTCATAGGTCAGCGTGAGCTTGTTGAGCTTTGAGGTGCCGCCCAGGTTGATCGTGGCCAGCGTCTGGTTGACGTCGATCACGCTCATGTTGCGCGCAAACTGGAACTGCTGCGGGTTCCACACGCCCGAACGGCCGTTGAGCGACCAGTACTGGTTCGAGTTGCGGTCGGCATCGGTAATCACGCCGTCGCCGTCTACGTCGACGATCTGCGCCGTCGTGTAGCTGTAGATGCGGCCCTTCGGCCCGGTGCCGATGACCGCCTTGTCTGGCTGGATCAGCGACGTGTCGTCCGGGTTCACCTGAGTCAGGCGCTTCGATTTGCGGTTGCGGTAATCGGTGGTGTCGTTGGTGCCGACCAGTTCCTGGCGTGCAATCTGCCCGCGCAGATAGAGCTGGGTGGTGTCACCGTGATAGTCGAACGAGAAGTTGCCGCCATAGCGGGTCTGCTTCAGCCGGCGATAGTCGAGGTCGATGCCGGGCAGGTGCATGTTGGTCTGCGAAATCGTCTCGGTCGAGTTCTTCCGCCAGACATAGGGTTCCCACTCGCCATCATTTTCGGTTTCCTGGCCATTGCCGTGCGAGACGCCGTAATTGGCGGACAGGAAGAAGCCGAAGCGATCGTCGGCAAAGCGCTTACCGATATCGACCTGGCCCTGGTACAGCGCCGAATCCTCGCCCGCCGAATGGGCGCGGCCGTTCAAGCCCCCATTGGCATAGACGCGGAAGATCGAGTTCTTCGAGAAATCAAACGCGGTGGGGGTGCGGAAGTCGATCGAGCCGCCGATCGCATCACCGTCCATATCCGGCGTGAGCGTCTTCGACACGCGGATCGCAGCAAGGCCGTTGGGCGGCAGCACGCTCAGTGAAACGTCGCGGCTGCTGGGATCGGTCTGGGCGACGCGCACGCCGTTGATCGTGACGGCGTTATAGGTGCCCGACATGCCGCGAATGGTGACATATTCGCCTTCGCCGGTGTCCTGATTGACGATGACGTTGACGCCGGCGACGCGCGCCAGCGCATCGGCGACGTTCGCGTCGGGCATGCGGCCCAGGTCGTCGGCGCTGATATATTCGGAGACGTTGTCGGCTTTTTTCTTGGCGGCGATGGCGTTCGCGGTGCTCAGGCGCTGCCCGTTGATCAGCACCTCTTCCGGGCTGGTTTCGTTGCCCGACTGGCTCTGCGCCCAGGCGGGAGCGGCAGTCGCCGCGATCAGCGCCGCCGCTGCGGCACTATGCAAGATGCTCGATCGAACTGCGTGATGTCTGGTCATGGCTGTTCCCCTCTTCGAAATTCAGAACCTTTCGCCCCCTCCCGGGCAGAAGCAGGTCGCACGCCATCGCCGCCGCACCCGGGGTGCGACGCGGGTCGTTCGCGCCTGCGGCGATACGCTGCTTATCGACTGACCGACTCAACGTCGGTGCGAATTGGTCTGAACCAGTTTGCGATGACATCCGCATGACAGCGGCGCTTGGCCCGTGCGGATTTTTGGGCGGTTCTTTGATAAATGTCAGAGTCGACGAGGTTTTTTATTGGTCGCTCCAGAAACGAAAAAGCCCGGCCCGCGAAGGTCGCGAACCGGGCTTTCAGCTTTCGTTTGCCGTTGTCCGGGCTGGATTCAAGCGACGGTGCCAAGCAGCGACTCGAGTCGTTGCCGGTGACTTTCGAGATCGGGGACGGGCCAGTTGGGGTGCTTGCCCATGTCGTCGAATCGGCGAAGCTGGATCGCTTCTGCAAAGAAGGGTTCGGCCTCGAAGGCGATGACTTCGGCGTCGCGCATCGGGCCGCCCTGAAGCTCCAGGCTGAGCATCGATGCGCAGCTGAGGCCGGCAAGATAGGGCGGCTCGACCGCACATAAATAGCGTTTGGCGGCGACGTGAAGGCGCACGGGTTCGGTAACATCCTCGGAAAACCAGGTGCTTAGGAAGTGCGCGCCGGAAACCTCATGCCGTGCGTCGACATGGAGCGACTCGGCGGCATTGCCCGCATCGTCGAGGAACTGACCGACGTCGTGCAGCAGGCAGGCGGCGATCTGCGCGTCCGGGCAGCGGTTCCGCCGGGCAAGCTCGGCCGTCTGCAGCGCGTGCTGCAATTGTGAGGCATCCTCCCCGTAATGCTGCGCGCCGAACCGTTCGAAGAGCGCGAAAATCTGGTCGATGGCAGTAGCGGTCATGCGGCCTCACAGGGTTGGCGCGTACACCCCGGACGACGCAGTGCGGGCAGGGCCGGCACCGGATCGATTCGGAGTGTCGCAAGATTGTAGCGTATGTGGACTATACCAATGGCGGGGGCGCTAGCCTGTTTCTGCCGCTAGGGGAAGGGTCACATGAAGTCGACGAGACGGCATTTTCTGGAAGGGGCGGGCGCGGGCCTGGCGCTTGCCGGGCTGGTGGATCGCGCGCTGGCAATACCGGCGAATCGCGCAACCGGCAGCGTGAAGGACGTGAAGCACGTCGTCATCCATATGCAGGAAAACCGCTCCTTTGATCATTATTTCGGCATGCTGAGTGGTGTGCGCGGCTTCGGCGATCCGCGTCCGCTGCGCCTGCCGGGCGGGCGCAGCGTATGGGCGCAGCCGTCGAACCAGCACGGCGACAGTTATGTGCTGCCTTATCATGGCGACTCGAAGACGACGCGCTCGTTCAAGGTCGATGGTGCCGACCAGTCGCACCAGGAAAACATCCATATGTTCAACCGCGGCCGCTACGACCGCTGGGGGCATAGCGGCGAACTGCACAACCGGATGCTGCATTACGGCCCGGGCGATCTTCCTTTCTATTACGCGCTGGCCGACGCCTTCACCGTCTGCGACGCATATCACTGCTCGACCATGACGCAGACCTATCCGAACCGTCTGCATCTGTTCAGCGGGTGCAATGGTGGCGGCACGGTGGGCGGCGACCCGCAGATGCACAATTACGGCGAAGACGAAACGCCGAGCGCGGACATGCGTGAGGACAAGCGGCTAAGGCCGGATGCCTATCGCTGGACCACCTATGCCGAGCGGCTGCAGGCGGCGGGCGTATCCTGGAAAGTCTATCAGGAATACGACAATTTCGGCGACAATCTGCTGTCGGTATTCCCGCCGTTCCGGCCCTGCGACCCGACATCGGAACTCTATCGCCGCGGGCGATCGTGGGTGAGCGAGCACAAGACGGGCCCGGACCGGACCCGCTCCGACGGCGAGCAACTGGTGGCGGCGTTCCGGCGCGACATTGCTGCGGGGGAACTGCCCGCCGTTTCGTGGATCGTGACCGCGGCCGACCTGTCCGAACATCCCACTGCCGAACCGTCCAAGGGGGAGCATGTCACGGCCAAGCTGATCGAGGCGCTGGTCGACCACCCGGAAGTGTTCGCCAACACCGTGTTCCTGCTGATCTACGACGAGGCGGGCGGCTTTTTCGACCATAGCCCGCCGCCGGTGCCGCCGGTCGGCAGCTATCGCGGCTATTCCACCGTGCCCACCGATGGCGAGACCAAGCATTGGCCGGAGACGGGCGTGTTGTCCCCCGGCGCGCATCCGATCGGTCTGGGCATTCGGACGCCTGCCGTGATCGTGTCCCCCTGGAGCCGCGGGGGCTATGTCTGTTCGGAGCTGTTCGATCACACGTCGGTGCTCCAATTCGTCGAGAAATGCTTCGGCGTGGCGGAGCCCAACATCAGTGCATGGCGCCGTTCGGTATGCGGCGATCTGACTTCGGCATTTGATTTCGGACGGGAGCCGTCGGCGCCGCTGACGCCGAAGCTTCCGGCGACAGATGATTTCCGCGAGCGGGTCGCGCAGTCGCTGGCGGGAAGCGCCAACGCGATCCCCAAGGTGCAGGCCCCGACGGTGCAGATGCCCGGTCAGCGGCGCCATCGGCCCTTGCCCTATGCCGTCGATGCCGTGGCGATGGTTACGCCGCAGCGTCGGCTGCGGATTGAATTCGTCAACCGGGGAGCGGTCGGGGCCACCTTCACCGTCCATGACAATCAGGACCGGCAGGAGCCCTGGCACTTCACCATCGGGGCCGGCGATCGCCATGCCAGCGAGGCCTGGCACGAGGCAGGTCCGCTCACCGACTATGATCTGACGGTGCGGGGGCCGAACGGCTTCTGGCGCCGCTTTGCCGGGAGCCTCGATGCGGTTGCAGCCCGATGCGAGGTTGCGCTGGTGCAGCAGCCGGCACGCGGCTCGGTCGAGCTGTTGCTGCTCAACGACAGCGGCAAGCCACTCGCCTTCGATGCGGTGATGGATGCCGCCTATCCGGTCGAGGGCAATGCTGCGCGTCGGCTGGAGCTGGCGCCGGGACGGCATGGCAGCATTCTCTGGCCGCTCGCGAAGAGCGATCACTGGTACGACCTGACTGTCACTCTCGACGGTGAGCGCCATTTCCTGCGCCGCTTCGCCGGTAAGCTGGAAACGGGCAAGCCGGGACGGACCGATCCGGGCATCGGCACGATGCGGGTGACGGCATGATCGCCCGTGGCAAGGCGTTGCTGCTGGCGGCCTGTTGCCTGATGCTGGGTGCGGCGGGGCAGCGGCTGGATTCCGGCCCCTATGTGCCCGATGCGGACATGCCCGACGGTATCGCCATCCTGCCCCCGCCGCCGGCGCCGGACAGCGATGCGGCCAGGGCCGACGGCGCGATCTTTAGGAAGACGCGCGCGCTGGTCGGCACGCCGCGCTGGCGGATCGCCACCGACGACGTCACCAACGATCCGCTGGAACGCTATGGCTGCGCCATGGGGCTTCGGCTCGACGCGACCAAGGCGCCGGCGCTTGCCCATCTGCTGGATCGGATGGGAACCGGGCCGATCGTGGGGCGCGCCAAGGCCTATTATCAGGTGAAACGCCCCTATCTCGGCACCGATGCGCCGATCTGCGAAGCGAGGACGGCGCATCTCGCCGGCAATGGCGACTATCCTTCCGGCCACGCCGCCAATGGCTGGATGGAAGGGCTGGTCCTGGCGCAATTGCTGCCCGCGCGGGCAACGGCGATCCTCGCGCGCGCTCGTGCCTTTGGTGAAAGCCGCGTCGTGTGCGGATCGCATTCGTGGAGCGCGGTGCAGGCGGGGTGGACGGCCGGTTCGGTCGCGCTGGCGGCCTTGCAGTCCAGCCCCGCGTTCCAGCGCGACCTAGCAGCGGCATCGGCCGAGCTCGCGGCCATCCGACCCGCCAGCTTTCGCCCCGACTCGCAACGCTGCGCTGCGGAGGCGCATGCGCTGGCGGGCCGCCCGTGGTGATCGCCGCTGCGATTGGCTGGGGCTGGGCATTGCTGGCACCGGCGCCGGAGCGCCACTGGCATTTCGAGCCCGATTATCGCCTGGATCGTGCACCCGACTGGGTGGAAGGCGGCCCGCTTTCGCGCCTGCCGATGCTCAGCCCGCCGGAATGGGGGCCGCCGCGCCTGTTCGGGCTGCAGGCGAACGATGTTCGCAGCGACCTGCTGACGCTGGCCGAACCGGCATCGGGTGCGTTCAGTGTCGAGCTCTGGGTGGATGACCATGTCAATCACCCCGTCGGTGCGCTGATGGCGGGGGTGGGGGCTGATGGGAAGTTGGCCTGGTCGCTCGGCTATATGAGCGCGCTGGGCAACGACAAGTTCGCCGCGGGCGCCTCGCTGCGTTTCGGGCCTGTCGATGTGCATCCTGGCCGCGCCGGCGGACCCCTTTCGCCGTGGCGCAGCTATCTCCACCATCTGGTCGGTACCTATGACGGCCAGCGCTGGCGGCTGTATCACAATGGCGTTCTTGTGGCCGAGCAGGATGGCCCGCTGGCGCCGTTCTCGCGCCTGCACCTCGCGGGGTATCTGGGTAGCGAACCCTATATGCGACTCCCCAATCTGGTGCGGGACGCATGGTTGCACGATCATGCGCTTTCGCCCGCCGAGGTCGCGAACGCCTTTGCCGCGCGAAAGGCGGAGATCGTGACGGCGAGCCGGGGCAATGAACCCGGCCTGCGCTTTACCGCGGGCCCTTATCTGACACCACCGGGCGACCGCGAGCAGGCGCTGCTGTGGGAAACGAACCTGCCCGCCAGGGGCGCGGTGCAATGGGGCGAAACGGCGGCGTTCGGCCACGCACAGCAATTCACGGAGGCGGCCCGCCTGCACCGGATGACCATGCCGGGGCTGAAGCCCGATACCGGCTATTTCTATCGCGTCACCGCCCGCGCCGCCGACGGCACGGTGCTGGACAGCGGCGTGCTGCAATTTCGCACGATGCCTGCGGCAGGTGCGCCTTTGGTGTTTGCTGCGATGGGCGACACGCAGGAGCGGCCCTTCGTCAATTTCCATCTTTCCGAACTGGTCTGGCAGCAGCGCCCGCATTTTCTGGTGCTCGCCGGTGACCTGATCGGCGGCGAGGAGGACGAGCGGCGCTGGCATTGGACCGACGAGTTTTTTGTGGGGATGGGGCCGCTGGTTTCGCGCGTGCCGGTACTCGCTGCACGCGGCAATGGCGATGTCGATCTCGTCGATCCGGCGACCGACCGGCGCGTGTTCGACAATTTCTCGCGCTATCACAACCAGCCTGACGGCGGTCGTGGCTATTATGCCCGGCGCATCGGTGACGCCGAATTCTTCGTGCTGGATGGCAATCTGGCTATGCGTGAGCGCTGGGAGCCCGGCTTCCGCGCCGCCCAGCGCGCCTGGCTGGAGGCGGCGCTGCAGCGTTCGACGGCGCGGTGGAAGATCGCCGTCCACCACCAGCCGGCCTGGAGCGCCGACGACGATGATTATGGCGACAGCCGCGCCGGCGCTACCACCGCTGGCGATCCGGAGATCCGTCGCGATTTCGTCGATCTGTACGAGCGCTATGGCGTTGATCTGGTGCTGTCCGGCCATATCCACAGCTATGCACGGAGCTGGCCGTTGATCGGTGGCACACCTGTATGCGGCGGTGTCACCTATCTCCAGTTGGGCGGCGGCGGCGGGGATACGGAGCATGCCGCTGCGTTGCGACCGCCGCAAATCGCTGCGCTGTACGACGGGTTCCATGTCGGGCTGTTCCGGTTGTGGCGCGACACGCTCGATATCGAGATACGCGATCTGGGAGGAACGGTGCGCGACCGCCTGAATTTGAAGCCGCGCAGGGCCGGGATGCGCAATTGCGCGCCGGCATTGTCACAGGATCGTCGTGCACCCACCGCAATGCAGCGCCATACCGTAGGGAGCGCGCAATGACCGCAAACACGATTCCGGGCACGGCCAGAAGCGCCGGGCCGCTTACCTTGCTTCTGGGCGGACTTGCCGCCTTCAGCGCCTATTTCGCCATGTATGCCTTTCGCAAGCCGTTCGCGGCAGCGACCTATGCGGATGTCGCAGGCTGGCATTTTCTGGTCGATTACAAGACGACGCTGCTGATTGCGCAGGTGTTCGGCTATGCGCTTTCGAAGCTGGTAGGCGTGAAAGTGATCGCCGAATTCGGCCGGGTCGGGCGGGCGCGGCTGATCCTGCTGCTGATCGGCTCGGCCTGGGCGGCCCTGTTGCTGTTCGCGCTGCTGCCTGCACCGTGGAACGTCGTTTGCCTTTTCCTCAACGGGCTGCCGCTGGGGATGATCTGGGGTCTGGTCTTTTCCTATGTCGAGGGCCGGCGGGTCTCCGAACTGCTCGGTTCGATGCTCTGCGCCAGCTTCATCCTTTCCTCGGGCGTGGTGAAGTCGGTGGCGGTGCTGTTGCTGCACGCCGGCGTTGCGGAGCGTTGGATGCCGTTTGCGACGGGCGGTGCCTTTGTGCCGGTGCTGCTTGTTTCGCTCTGGTGGCTGGAACGCCTGCCGCCGCCCGATGCCCGCGATGTAGCCGAGCGGGTGGAGCGCGTGCCGATGCTGAAGGCAGACCGCGCAGCTTTCCTGCGCGCGCACGGGCTGTCGATGCTGCTGCTCGTCACCGGCTATGTGTTGCTGACCGCGATCCGGGATTTCCGCGACAATTTCGCTGCCGAGCTGTGGACGGCGATGGGCTTTGGCGGCGAGGCTTCGGTGTTTTCCGCGAGCGAACTGCCGGTCGCAGTGATCAGCCTGGCCGCGCTGGCCGCGCTGATGCTGGTGCGCGACAATCTGCGCGCCCTGCTGGCGATGCATGGGGCGATCATCCTGGGGGCCGTGGTGCTGGGGCTTTCGACGCTCGCTTTTCAGGCGGGACTGCTGGCGCCCTTGCCGTGGATGATCCTGACGGGCGCGGGCCTGTACCTGGCCTACACGCCGTTCAACGCGATGCTGTTCGACCGGATGATCGCGGCGACGAGCAAGCCGGGCAATGCGGGTTTTCTGATCTATGTCGCCGATGCCTCGGGCTATGTCGGCAGCGTCGCGCTGCTGCTGGTGCGCAGTCTTGCGGCACCGAAAATGGCCTGGCTGCAATTCTTCATCGGCATCAGTTACGGCACGGCGCTGCTCGTCGCCGGCGTGACGGTGGCGTCGGCGGTCACCTTTGTCTGGACGGCGGAGAGGAGGCGCGGGCGTGTCGCAGCATGATATAATCGTCGTCGGTGCCGGCATTGTCGGCCTCGCCCATGCGCTGGCGGCGGCTCGGCGCGGCAAGCGCGTGCTGGTGCTCGACCGGGACGCGCAGGCGAACGGCGCCTCGATCCGCAATTTCGGCTTCGTCACCGTCACGGGGCAGGAGCGGGGCCGGGTCTGGGAACTGGCGCGGCGCAGCGCGGCGATCTGGCGCGAGATTGCCGAACCTGCCGGCATCACGGTGGCGCAGGAAGGCCTGTTGCTGGTCGCACAGCGTGCCGAGGCCCAGCAGGTGCTCGATGCCTTTCTGGAAAGCGAAATGGGCCGCGAGTGTCGGCGGCTTGGCCCGGCGGAGCTCGCCGCCCACTGGCCGATGGTGCGGAACGCGCGCGCGGGGCTGACCAGTCCGTTCGATCTTCGCGTGGAATCGGTGCAGGCAATTCCCCGGCTCGCGGCGTGGCTGGCCGAGGCGCATGGCGTCGACTTCGCCTATGGCGTCGCCGTCCATGGCGTGGAAGCGGGGCGCGTCCATTCGACGATCGGCGTGCATCAGGCCGATGCCGTCATCGTCTGCCCCGGCGATGACTGGTCGACGCTGTTTCCGGAGGAGTACCGCGCCGCCGGTATCCAGCGCTGCAAACTGCAGATGCTGCGGCTGGCTGCGCCCGGCTGGCGCCTGGCATCGCCCGTGATGGCGGATCTCAGCATGGTGCGCTATCTGGGCTATGCCGATCTGCCCGAAGCGGCGGCGCTCCGCGCGCGGATCGAGGCAGAGCAGCCCGACATGTTGGCGCATGGCATTCATCTGATCGCCGTGCAGGCGCCCGACGGCACGCTGGTCGTGGGCGACAGCCATCACTATGCGCCGACGCCCGACCCGTTTTCGGCCGAGCCGGTCGATCGGCTGATCCTGCAGGCGTTCGAGGACGTGCTGGGCGCGCCGCCGGCCGTGCTGGCGCGCTGGACCGGAACCTATGCCTCGGCAGGCGGGCACAGCATCGTGCGAACACCGGCAGCGGGCGTGCGGCTGGTGGTTGTGACCAGCGGGACCGGCGCATCTACCAGCTTCGCGCTGGCCGAAGACGTAATCACTGACTTGTGGGGGAAATGAGGATGATACCCGGACTGAAGGCCGTCGTTTTCGACTGGGCCGGCACGATGATCGATTTTGGTAGCCGCGCGCCGGTGCTCGCCTTGTGCAAGCTGTTCGAAGGTGCTGGCGTGCCGGTAAGCGAAGCCGAGGCCCGCGCCGATATGGGGCGAGCCAAGCGCGATCATATTCGCGCGCTGCTCAGCCAGCCGCGCGTGGCGGATGCCTGGTCCGCCCTGCACGGCGCTCCTGCGGACGATGCGGCCATCGACGCTCTGTTCGCACAGATCGAACCGATGATGCGCGAGGCTGCCCGCGAATGCGCGGTGCTGATCCCCGGCGCGGCGGAGGTGGCACAGGCGCTCAAGGCCGCGGGCGTGCGGATCGGCTCCTGCACCGGCTATACCCGCGACATGATGGTCGACATCCTGCCGCGCGCTGCCGAACAGGGCTATGCGCCGGACTTATTGGTATGCGCCGGCGACACGGCGGAAGGGCGCCCTTCGCCGCTGATGCTATGGAAGAACCTGGTCGAACTCGGCGCCTGGCCGGCGACCGCCTGTGCGAAGGTCGATGACGCCGAAGTGGGCATCGCCGAGGGGCGCAGCGCTGGGGTATGGACCGTCGGTGTCGCGGCGAGCGGCAATGCGGTTGGTTTGTCGCTGACGGACTATACCGCGCTACCGGAAGCCGATCGCGCCGAGCGTGTTGCCGCAGCGCGCGCGCGTCTGGAAGCAGCGGGTGCCCATATCGTCATCGACAGCGTCGCCGATCTGCCGGCTGCGCTGGCGAAGCTGCCGATCGGCTAGGCTCTACAGCGTTGCTTCGATCGCGCGGGCGGCCTGGTCGGGATCGGCCGCCTGCGTGATCGGGCGGCCGATGACGAGGATCGAGGCGCCCGCGTCGATAGCCTTGCGCGGCGTTACCACGCGCTTCTGGTCGCCGACGCCTGCTTCTGCCGGGCGTACGCCGGGAACGACGAAGAACCCGTCCTTCCATGCGGCATGGGCAGCCTTCACTTCCTCGCCCGAGCAGACGATGCCGTCGACACCGGCTGAGCGGGCAAGTTCGGCGAGGCGGACGACCTGCTCGTGGGGATCGGGCTTCAGGCCGATCGAGGCCATGTCGTTGCCGTCCAGGCTGGTCAGCATCGTCACCGCCACTACCTTGGTGCCTTCCGGCGCTGCGGCCTTGGCGTCTTCCAGCATCGCCCGGCCACCGGCTGCGTGCACGGTCAGGATCGCCGGGTTGAGCGGCCGCAGCGCCTGGATCGCCTTGGCGACGGTGTTGGGGATGTCGTGGAATTTCAGGTCGAGGAAGATCGGCAGGCCGATCTCGGCCATTTCGTGCACGCCCTGGCGGCCATTGGCCATGAAGAATTCGAGGCCGAGCTTGATGCCGCCGACATGGTTGCGGATCTTCTGCGCCAGCGCCTTGGCGCGTTCCAGTTCGGGCGTGTCGAGCGCAACGTAAATGCGGCCGCTCATGCCTTCGCCCCGTCGCTCGTCTGCGTCCCGTCGGCAGGCGGCAAATCCCACCGGTTGGCGGGGCTGGGGGTGATGGTGCGGAGGTCTGCCAGTGCGCGCTCCAGTCCCGCGAAGCGCTGGCGCATCCGCCAGCGCAGTGTCTGGTATGCGACCAGCATCGGCAGGAAACCGGCGAGGAACACCAGCACCAGCAGGAGCGGCAGGCTTACATCGGCGATGAGTCCGCCCGACAGCTGGATGCTGACGCGCTCGTCGCCATTATAGATCACGAAGGCCGTGAAAAGCCCCCCGATCAGGAGCCAGAACAGCACCTTCAGAAACCGCATTCCATCCCTTCCCGCATTGGCTTGGACCGGTATATTAGGCCGGGAGGCCCCGCTTTGCCAGCCTCAGCCGATTTCTGCGCGCAGTTCGGCGAACAGGGCGGGGATGGCGGTCAGCACCGGCTCCTCCTGATCGAGGATCGCGCGGAAGGCATCACGCTTGATTGCAGCGATCCTTTCCTCTGCGGGGCGATCGCCGGGATCGAGTGTCGAGAGGACGATGTCGATCAGCCTGTCCGCGCCATGTAGCCGCCCCCACAGATAGTCGTTCTCGCGATAGGCGCGGCTGAAAAAGGCGCCGAAATTGTTGAACTGCACGCCTTTCAGCGTCGCCGCCGCACCGCCCTTGCGGATCGCGCAGGCATCGTCCGGGGCGATGCGATCGACGCGGATCGGGTCGAATTCGTCCATGCCCTCGCCCTGCAACAGCGGCAGTGTCGCAATGTCGAAGAACGGAAATCCCAGATAGGCGAGCAGCATCGGCCGCCGAAGATCCTTGCTCAGCACGCTGAACCCGGCAGACAGCCTTGTGTCCGTCTCCGCATCGAGCGCGCGCAGTCGCATACGCTGGGCGAGCAAGTCGAGTATCGGCCCGGCATCGCCGCTGAGCCCGCGTGCCGCCGCGCGCAGATCGGCGAACGTGTCGGTGCGCTTCAGCTCGAGATAGGCCGCAAGCGAATCGTAAATCGCATCGCGCATCGGCCGCAGCGGGGCTGTCGACCCGGCCACTTCCAGCTCCGCAAGCCGCCGGGCAAGGAAGCGGAGGCGACGAATGCGGAAGCCCAGATCGTGGCTGCGCAGGAAGTCCAGCGCCTCGGGGCCTGCGCCATTGGGCAGGGCGGCCCCGAACCGATCACCACCGCGCGCCCGCACGCTATGGCTTATCGCCTCGCGCAGGGTGTGAAGACGTTCGGGCGCCTGGCTACCGGCAAGGCCGTGAAGTAGCCGGGCGGTGCGTTCGATCGCGCCATCGACCTTCAGCAATGCATAAGCGGTATGGCCATAGCCTGCTCGGTTCGCGGCCGCTATCTGCGCGCGCCGTCGCCACGCCGAAAGCCGCTTCGGCGTCGGATAGTCGAGCCAAAGCGTATAGCCGAAAAGCGATTCGACCTGGCTTTCCACCTCAGCGCGGATTTCCGCGATGATCCCCAGCATCCGCTCGATCCGCGCCGAACGCTCGGCAATCGCTTCAAGGTTGTCGCGGATCGGCTGGTGGCGCGGCAGTTCGGACAGCGCGCCGAGGATGGTGCTGAAAAAGCCCGGCCGCTCTGTTGCCTTGCCGTAAAAGTCGAAGCGGAAGCCGGGCACCGGATCGATGAACACGAAACGGCGATCGACCTGCCGCCGCGCCGGCCGCTCGCGCAGCGCCTCCATCGCCGGGCGGAACGGGGCGTTGGCGAGCACCGATCCGTCTATGAGCACGGCATGCTCCGCGCGGTTTTCGGCCCATTGTCGGGGCAGGGCGCGTTCCAGAAACGCATCGCGGCCGGGCCAGGGTCGCCCGCGCTCGGCCAGCAGCGTGTCGATTTCCTCGACCGTGACCGGCGGGAAGGCGCCGGGGAAACTCGACGTAGCCCGCGCGGCGAACGCCAGTTCGGCGGGGTCGGCCAGCGGCCTGTTTATATCGCCATGGTCGGTGAAACCGAACACCAGCCGATGCTCATTCTCCATGACCTGCGGCGGCGAGTTGAGCCGCAACGGCTCGGGATGGCCGCGGAAATCGGTCGCGGTCACGAACAGGTCTAGCGGTTGGCCGGGCGGCAATAGTCGCTGGTCGACGGGGCCGCTTGCCATCGCATCGAAGGCATCGAGCAGCGTGCCGAGCAGTTGCTGGCCGCCAAAGGGAGGCTCGAACCAGCGCGAACGGACGAAGCGCTCCAGCTTGCCGCGCACTTCCTCCCGCGCGCCGGGTTCGACGGTCTCGTCGATGGTCTGGGCGCGATTGGCGACCATCCACGCAATGGGGGTGGCCCAGATCTTGGCCAGCCGGTGCGACGGCGCCTGCGTCGGTGCCAGCAGTGCCTCGACATCGGCATAGTCGAGCCACATGCGCGTCAGCGGATCGAGTGACTGGCCGGTGGAGATCGCCTGGGCCAGGAACACGGCGTTGATCCCGCCGGCGCTGGCGCCCGACAGTATGTCGACAAGGACGCGCAGGTTGATGCCGGTCGTCTCGTGAATTTCCTCGATCAGCCGCCGGTACACGTCCTGCGGGCCGTTGCCGTCTCGGACGGCGCAGCTCGCACGGGCAAGATGCCAGACTTCCTTGGTGATGCCGTGCATGTAAACGGCAAGGCTGATCCCGCCATAGCAGACCAGCGCGAGACGCAGTTCCTTTTCGTGCCGCTCCGCCATCAACGCGGCCGCAGCTTTGCCCAGACGGGCAGATGGTCGGACGCGGTGCGGGCGGCAAGACTGTGGTGAACACCGGCAGCGACGATGTCCAGATCGGGAGACGCCATGATGCGGTCCAGCCGCGCCATCGGCCGGCGCGCGTGAAAGCTTTTGCCGGTTTCAGCAAAGGCGAAATGCGCCGCGAAATCGCGCAGACAACCCGAATGGGCGCTCCATTCGTTGAGGTCGCCCATCATCACCGTCGGCAGCGGCGGGACGGCGGCGGAAAGATGGGTGAGGATCGCATGGGCCTGCCGCCGCCGCCACAGGCCGGACAGGTCGAGATGCATCCCCAGCACGCGCATTGCCACGCCGTTCACGCGCAGGTCCGCCATCACAGCCCCGCGCGGTTCGAGCGTAGGCAGATGGAGCGCTGAACAGCCAAGGATTTCGGCCTCCTTTCGCACGAGCAGCGCATTGCCGTGCCATCCCATCGACCGCGCCCGCATGTTGAGCGGCACCGGTTTCCACGGGCTGTGCTCGGCAAGAAGAGCGTGCGTCAGCACGGCCTCGCGCCGACCAAACCGGCGATCCGCTTCCTGAAGGGCGATTACGTCGGCGCCGATTTCGAGCAGCACTTCCAGCGTCCGCTCGGGGCGCCGGCGGCGATCTGTGCCGATCGCCTTGCGCATATTGTAGCTGGCTACCGTAATCATCCGCTTGCCTTATCGGATCGGCGGGGCGGCTTCGGCAAGGGGGTCAGTATCTTCCCTCACCCCGCGCGCGCTGCCCTTCGGCTTCGCGCGCGGCGGCGAGCAGGCTGTTGCCCGTGGCAATCGCAGCCTCGGGCGTCATGGCGATGGCCACGCCGTCCGGGCCATCGAGCAGCACCAGTCCCTGCTCGGCGCTGGCGACACCGCCTTCGCGCTCGGGCTTCAGCGGCGAGTCCTCCGGGTGCATGGCTGCGTCTCCTCCCGCAAAGCGCTTATGTCGCGCAGGTTGAGCGGCAAGAAACGCCCTAGTCGCAGCAAATTTCCGCAGGATTCAGGCCAAAGTCGCAATCCATTCGGCCAGCACATGCGGGTACAGGCGATGTTCTTCTTTCAGCACGCGGGCGGCGAGCGCATCGGCCGTGTCGCCCGGCTCGATCGCCACCCGCGCCTGACCCAGAACCGCGCCGCCATCCAGCTCTTCGGTCACGACATGGACGGACGCGCCGGCCTCGGCATCGCCGGCGGCGATGGCACGGGCGTGCGTATCGAGCCCCTTGTATTTCGGTAGCAGCGAGGGATGGATGTTGACGATACGGTCGCGCCAGTTGGCGACGAACGCATCGGAAAGCAGGCGCATATAGCCCGCGAGCGCGATCGCTTCGACGCCCGCCGCGCGCAGGGCCGCGTCGATCTTCGCCTCATAGTCCGCCTTGGGCATGCCCTTTGGCGACTGGGCAAAGGTCGGCACGCCGCGTTCGGCGGCCCAGGCGAGACCCGCCGCTTCCGGCTTGTCGCTGGCGACCAATGCTACGGTGTACGGACAATCGGGTGCAGCAGCGGCCTCGACCAGCGCCGCCATGTTCGATCCGCGCCCCGAAATGAGGATGCCAAGTTTGCGCTTCACGCTGAAACCTCACCCATGATGGGTGGCGCTCCAGTCGCTGCGCGCGCTCCAGACTTCGGCCGCCCCGAACACGGTACAACCGCGTTCGCCGGCTTCGACAGTACCGATGGTGAAGACGGTTTCCCCCGCTTCGGCGAGCGAGGCAGCGACCGTCTCGGCCTGATCTGGCGCAACCGCCGCGACCATGCCGATCCCGCAATTGAAGGTGCGGGCCATTTCCTCGGGCTCGATATTCCCTTGTGCCTGCAGGAACGCCATCAGGCGCGGCAGCGGCCAGGCGCCGGCGTCGATACGGGCATGACATCCTTCCGGCAGCACGCGCGGCACGTTTTCGAGCAACCCGCCGCCGGTGATGTGGGCAAGGCCGCGAATCGTGCCCTTGTGCAGTTCCGGCAACAGGCTGGCGACATAAATGCGGGTGGGCGCCATCAGCGCGTCGATGAGTAGCTGGTCCTGATCGAACAGGGCAGGGCGGTCGAGCTTCCAGCCCTTGTCGGCAGCGAGTCGCCGGACGAGCGAGAAGCCGTTCGAGTGCACGCCGGTGGACGCGAGGCCCAGCAACACGTCGCCCGGCCGGATCGCCTTGCCATCGAGCAACCGGTCGCGTTCCACCGCGCCGACGCAGAAGCCCGCCAGGTCATAATCGCCGGCGGCGTACATGCCCGGCATTTCTGCCGTTTCGCCCCCGATCAGTGCGCAGCCCGCCTGGCGGCATCCTTCGGCGATGGAGGCGATCACGCGCTCGGCAACGGCATTGTCGAGCTTGCCGCTGGCATAATAGTCGAGAAAAAACAGCGGCTCCGCGCCCTGGACGATCAGGTCGTTGGCGCACATCGCGACGAGGTCGATCCCCACGCCGTCATGATGGTTGTGCTCGATCGCCAGCTTCAGCTTGGTGCCGACGCCGTCATTCGCGGCGACCAGCAGCGGATCGGTAAAGCCGGCTGCCTTCAAATCGAAGATGCCGCCAAATCCGCCCAGATCGGCGTCTGCGCCGGCGCGCCGGGTGGAACGGGCAAGCGGGCCGATCGCGCGCACCAGCGCATTGCCTGCTGCAATCGAAACGCCCGCCTGGGCATAGGTGTAGGGGCCGTCGCCCGCTTTCGTGTCGCTCATGAAAGAAGCGCCTAGCCACAACGCGCTTGGATTTCCACGCCCGGTTCGCCAAAAGGGCGCCCACATGCAGTTTCGCCGCCGTCCCCTCGCCATTTTTGCTGCTTCTGCGCTCGCGCTTGCCGGTGCCGGGGTGGTGATGGCTGAATCGCAGGGTGGCGGGCCGGCCGCGCCCGCCGACGCGGTGAACAGCTTTGAAGTGCCCGGTGTGCAGGTCGACGTCTCCGGGAAAGATGCGGATATTGCGCGGCAGGGTGGCTGGCGTCTCGCGCAGCGCAAGGGCTGGGACATGCTCTCGCGAAAGCTGACCGGCCAACCCGGTAGCTTGCCCGATTCGGTGCTCGATTCGATTGTCACCGGCATCGTGGTGGAGCGGGAGCAGGTTGGCCCTTCGCGCTATATCGGGCGGCTTGGTGTTCTGTTCGATCGGGCCAAGGCAGGATCGATTCTGGGCGTTTCGATCGCCGTGACCCATTCGCCGCCGATGCTGCTGGTGCCGTTGCAGATTTCGGCCGGTACCGCACAGGTGTTTGAGCGCGAGACGGCCTGGGCGCGCGCGTGGAATCGGTTCCGCGCGGGTGGCAGCACGATCGATTACGTCCGCCTGCGCGGCACCGGACCCGATTCGCTCCTGGTCAATGCGGGGCAGACGCTGCGCCGCGGCCGCAACTGGTGGCGGACCATCCTCGACCAATATGGCGCCAACGATGTGCTGGTCGCCGAAGTGCAGTTGCGGCGCGAATATCCGGGCGGTCCGGTGGTGGGCACGTTCGCCGCCAGCCACGGGCCGGACCGGCTGCCGGTTGCGCGATTCGCGCTGCGAATCGACAATGGTGACGCGATCGACGCGCTGCTCGACGCAGGCGTCCAGCGGATCGACCAGGCCTATCAGGCCGCCTTGGCAAGCGGGCAGCTGCGCACCGACTCGGTGTTGTCTGCCCGTCCGCCGCTCGCACAGCCGGCGGTTGCAGAGGAGGAAGGGGACGACAGCGTCGATACCCCGTCTCCCACGCCTTCGGCTTCGTCGCTCGCAACGATCAGCGTCCAGTTTGAAACCCCCAATGCCGGCGCGGTAACGGCATCCGAGGCCGCGATCCGCGGCGTGCCCGGTGTGCGCACTGCCAACACCACCAGCCTTGCACTGGGCGGGATCAGCGTGATGCGCGTCACCTTCGACGGATCGCAGGCCAGCCTGCGCGCCTCGCTGGAGGCACGTGGGTGGAGCGTGCAGGAAGGCCCTGGCGTGCTCCGCGTCCGACGGGGAGGTGGGGCAGCTTCGCCGCAGGCATCGGGAACGCCCCGCACCGGCGCCACGCCGCGGCCCTCACCCAGCCCACGCGACCAATGACGCAGCTCCGCCTGCCGCTCGGTTTGCCGGAAGCGTGCGAGACGGAGTTCCTGATCAGCGACTCGAACGCCCGCGCCGTCCATCAGCTTGAACATTGGGGTACCTGGCCGGTGCTCGCGGCCGTGCTGGTCGGTCCGCGGAAGTCCGGGCGGAGCCTGCTCGCGAGGATCTTCGCCGCGAAAAGCGATGCGACGATCATCGACGATGCCGAGCGCGTGAAAGAGGCCGACATCTTCCATGCCTGGAACCGGGCGCAGTCGGAACATAAGCCGTTGCTGATCGTCGCCGATGCCGCGCCGCCGGCATGGGCGGTACGGCTGCCCGACCTGCGTTCTCGCCTCGCCGCCTCGCCGTTGCTGGAGATAGGGCCGCCGGACGATGCGCTGATCCCGCAATTGCTCGACCGTGCCTTTGCGCGCCATCTGCTCCATGCCTCGCCCGCCGTGATCGCCTGGATCGCGAAGCGGATCGAGCGCAGCCATGTCGCCATTCTGCGCGTGGCGGACCTATTGGAGACCGAGACCGATGGCCGTTTGTCGCTGCCGGTCGTGCGATCTACACTCAAGGCTGCAAGCCTTTTGACGCATTCCGACGATAGCGAGAGCGAATGACCGATTCTGCCACCGTCTCCATTACCGCCGTCGCGCCCGCCGCCGATGCCGGTCCCCGCTATTTCAATCGCGAACTGTCCTGGCTCGCCTTCAACCGTCGGGTGATGGAGGAGGCGTGCAACCCCGCCCATCCGCTGCTCGAAAGGCTGCGCTTCCTGTCCATTTCGGGTAGCAATTTCGACGAATTCTTCATGGTGCGTGTTGCCGGGCTGATGGGCCAGCAGCTCCAGAGCATCGACACCCGCTCTGCCGATGGCCTCACTCCGGCGCAGCAACTGGAGGCGATTTCGGCCGAGGCGGCGACGCTGGCCGACGAACAGCAGGCCGTGTGGGTCGATATCCGCGCGCAGCTCGCGCTCGCCAATATCTTCGTGCTCGAAGCCGACGCGATTACCGGCGAGACGGAGGAATGGCTGGAGGCCCATTTCCGCGAACAGATTTTCCCGATCCTGACGCCGCAGGCGCTCGATCCGGCCCACCCGTTTCCGTTCATCCCCAACCAGGGATCGAGCGTGATCTTCAACCTCGTCCGCAAGTCCGACCGCGAGCCGATCCAGGAACTGGTGATGCTGCCGACGACGATGAAGCGGTTCGTGCGCCTGCCCGGTGCACCGGCCCGCTATGTCGCGATCGAAACGCTGATCAAGCATTTCGCACGGCTGGTTTTCCCCGGGTATGAGATGCTCGGCGCCGCAACCTTCCGCGTCCTGCGCGACAGCGACATCGAGATCGAGGAAGAGGCCGAAGATCTGGTGTTGACCTTCCGCTCCGCGATCAAGCGCCGCCGTCGCGGCCGCGTCATCCGCCTGGAGATGGAAGAAGGGATCGCGCCCGATCTTGAAGCCATTCTGAAGGAAGAACTGGGCGGCAGCGAGGCGCTGCTTACTGAAACCGGCGGCTTTCTGGGTGTGGGCGACCTGTCGCTGCTGGTCGACGAGGACCGGCCCGACCTGAAATTCACGCCCTTTTCGGCGCGCTTCCCGGAGCGCATCCGCGAATATGGCGGCGACTGTTTCGCCGCTATCCGCGCCAAGGACATTATCGTCCATCACCCGTACGAAACCTTCGACGTGGTGCTCAGCTTCCTCCAGCAGGCGGCAGCGGACCCTGATGTCGTGGCGATCAAGCAGACCCTCTATCGCGCCGGCAAGCAGCCGGCCGTCATCAATGCGCTGATCGGGGCGGCCGAGGCCGGCAAGTCCGTCACCGCGGTCGTCGAACTGAAGGCGCGCTTCGACGAGGAGCAGAACCTCTATTGGGCGACCGCACTGGAGCGCGCCGGCGTCCAGGTGGTCTATGGCTTTATCGACTGGAAGACGCACGCCAAGGTGTCGATGGTCGTGCGACGCGAGGGCAATGGTTATCGCACCTACTGCCATTTCGGCACCGGCAATTACCATCCGATCACGGCGCGCATCTATACCGATCTCAGCTTCTTCACGGCCGATCCGCGACTGGGCCGTGATGCCGCGCAGTTGTTCAACTACGTCACCGGCTATGTCGAGCCCCAGCATCTCGAGCTGCTTGGTATCTCGCCCCGCGACCTGCGCAATCGGCTGGGTGGCCTGATCGACGAGGAAATCGCCCATGCACGCGCGGGTGAGCCGGCGACGATCTGGGCCAAGATGAACTCGCTGGTCGACCCGGCGATTATCGAGAAGCTGTACGAGGCGAGCGGCGCAGGCGTGCATGTCGAGCTGGTGGTGCGCGGCATCTGCTGCCTGCGTCCCGGTGTCGCCGGCATGAGCGAGAATATCCGGGTCAAGTCGATCGTCGGGCGGTTTCTGGAGCACAGCCGCATCTGGGTGTTCGGAAACGGCAAGGCACTGCCGAACGACGGCGCGAAGGTGTTCATTTCCTCGGCCGACTGGATGCAGCGCAACTTCGACCGGCGCGTCGAGTTCATGTTGCCGATCCTCAACAGGACCGTGCACGATCAGGTGCTCGATCAGGTGATGGTGGCGAACCTGCTGGACAATGAACAAAGCTGGCTGCTGGCGCCCGATGGCCATTATGACCGCGTCGAGCCCGGCGAGGATGGCGAATTCAACCTGCATCGCTATTTCATGACCAACCCCTCGCTGTCGGGTCGCGGCGCCGCCCTTGGGTCGCGCAAGCCGGTGCCCAAGCTGTCGCCGCGCAAGCGCCGGGCGGCCATGGCGAAGGGCGATTGAGCCGGGTGACGACGATGTTGTTCCGCAAGCCGCGCGTGGAGGCCGTCTCCGCCCGCCCGCGCACGGCGATCATCGATATCGGGTCCAATTCCGTCCGGTTGGTTGTCTATGAAGGCCCGGCGCGGCTGCCGGCCATCCTGTTCAACGAGAAGGTGATGGCCGGGCTGGGCCGGGGGCTGGCCGAAACGGGCACCATCGATGCCGCGGCGCTGGCCAGTGCGCGGGCGGCGCTGGCGCGTTTCGCGCTGCTCGCCCGCGAAATGCAGGTCAGCGAGCTGCGTACTGTCGCCACGGCGGCGGTGCGGGATGCCGCGAACGGCGGCGAACTGATCGCGGCGGCGGAAGCGTTGGACCTCGAGGTCGAGCTGCTTTCGGGCGAGGAAGAGGCGACCGCATCGGGCATGGGCGTGCTGTCGGGTATTCCTGACGCCGATGGTATTGTGGGCGATCTGGGCGGCGGCAGCCTGGAGCTGGTGCGGGTGGTTGCGGGGACGGTGACTGACCGGGTCTCCTTCCCGCTGGGCGTGCTGCGTCTGGGCGCGATCCGTGGGCGTGGAAAGACCGCGCTCGACCGCGAGGTGACCCGGCTGATCGACGCAGCCGGCTGGCGGGGGCGAGGGAAGGGGTTGCCCTTCTACCTTGTGGGCGGCTCCTGGCGGTCCCTGGCAAAGCTGGACATGCACCTCTCCGGATACCCGCTGCCGATCGTCCACCAATATTCGCTGGCGATCGATCGGGTGGCCGAACTGGGGCGCCACGTCGAAGGCGCGACCAAGGCCGATCTGCGCACCGTGCCGGACCTGTCGAGCGCGCGCATTCCGACACTGGCCGACGCCGCGGCGGTGCTGGTGGCGGTTGGCAAACAACTGGGCAGCGCCGGCGCGATCGTCTCTGCATACGGCCTGCGCGAGGGATTGCTGTTCCAGCGCCTTTCGGCAGCACAGCGTCGGCAGGATCCGCTGATAGTGGCCGCGCGCGAGGAAGGGCAGCGGCTCGGGCGGTTCCCGGAACATGGCGATCTGCTGGATGCGTGGCTGGCACCGCTGTTCCACGACAGCCCCGAATGGGCGCGGTTGCGCCATACCGCCTGCCTGCTGGCCGATGTGGGCTGGCGCGCAAATCCGGAGTTCCGGGCTGAACGCGGCATGGAGATCGGGCTGCACGGCAACTGGGTCGGCATCGACGCAGCCGGACGGGCGATGGTGGCGCAGGCGCTCTACACCTCGCTGGGCGGTGCGCTCGATACGCCGGTGCCGCTGACCAGGCTCGCCTCGCTTGAGGCGCTGGCCGAGGCCAAGCGATGGGGCCTCGCGATGCGGCTGGGGCAGCGCCTGAGCGGCGGTGTGGCTGCGCCGCTCAAGCGCTCGCGCCTGCGGCTTGAGGATACGGCGCTGGTGCTGAGCCTCGCCGATGGCGACGAGCCGCTGTACGGCGAAGCGGTAGAGAAGCGCCACCGGGCGCTGGCGGCCGCGATGGAGCGGGAGCCGGTGTTGGAGACGTGAGCGCCATTCCCCTCCCGCAAGCGGGAGGGGAGTAGGTGGGAAGCTTGTGTAGAAGGCTCACCCGCAACGTGCGTCGGTAATCTTCCCGGCCGCATCGACATGCAGGTTCAGCCGATCCGGCCGGAAATCCATCGTCACGGCCGAACCGGGCTCGATCCAGCGCACCCGCCTGGCCCCGGCATGTTGCATCGCTTCGGCCTCGATCGCGGCGGAGCGGGGCTTGCCTTTCAGGTACAGCACCCGGTTGGCGTCGCACTCGATTCCCGGCGGCAGCGGCTTCACCTTTTCAGGGACGCAGCCGGCGGTAACGCCGGCGAGCAGGATCAGGGCCGCGCCCCGGATCATGCCTGCTCCTCGGTACGGCTCATCTTGAGCTTGCCGTTGCGGACTGCGAAGGCGAGCTGGCCTTCGACCAGCGCCAGCGCGTCGCGGCCGAACTGTTCGTAGCGCCAGCCTTCCAGGATCGGCAGATCCTTGCGCACCCCGGCGGCCAGTGCTTCGAGATCCTCGGATCGGGCCAGCAACCGCGCGGCGACATTGATTTCCTTGGCGCGGATCTTGAGCAGCAGCTTCAGGAGATCGGCGACCAGCGCTCCATCCTTGCCCAGTGCCGGCTTGCGCTCCTCGCGGCCGGGCATTTCGCTGGCGGGCATCGGCTTGGCCTCGGCCACGGCATCCATCAGCCGTCCGCCGATGTCGTTGCCGGCCCAGGCGGCAGAGAGGCCTCGCACCTTGGCGAGATCGGCCTGCTTCCGTGGCGGATTGGCGGCGAGATCGGCGAGCGTCTCGTCTTTCATGATCCGCCCGCGTGGCAGATCCTTGCCCTGCGCTTCCAGTTCGCGCCACCGCGCCAGCGACTTCAGCCGACCCAGCACGTCGGGCTTACGGCTGTTGACGCGGACGCGCTGCCACACCTGATCGGGATCGTTGCGGTAATTTTCGGGATTGCTGATCCTCTCCATTTCCTGGTCCAACCAGGCGCCGCGACCGCTCCGGCGCAGCTTGTCGAGCATCTTCGGGAAGATCTTCGACAGATGGGTCACGTCGGCGATCGCATAGTCGATCTGGCGCTTGTCGAGCGGCCGCCGTGCCCAGTCGGTGAAGCGCGCGCCCTTGTCGACGGTGATGCCCAGATAGGCGTCGACCAGATTCGAATAGCCGACCTGCTCGCCTTGCCCCAGCGCCATGGCGGCAACCTGGGTGTCGAACATCGGGTGCGGCGTCTTCCCGGTAAGGTTGTAGACGATCTCGATGTCCTGGCCGCCGGCGTGGAAGACCTTCAGCACCTCCTCATTGTCGACCAGCAGGTCGAGCAGGGGGCCAAGGTCGAGGTCGGGCGCCTTGGGGTCGATCGCCGCAGCCTCCTTGTCGTTCGCCACCTGGATCAGGCAAAGTTCGGGCCAGTAGCTGTTTTCGCGCATGAATTCTGTATCGACCGTAACGTAGTCGGATTGCGCGAGGCGGGAGCAGAGATCGGCGAGAGTAGCGCTGTCTTCGATCAGACCATGAATATGCATCCGAAGCCCATATACCGGTCTTCGGGTTGACAAAAGTGGGGTGTGACCGGAATGCGCCCTCCACGAGTTACAAATCGAGAAGTCGAGGAACATGCACGCCTATCGCACCCACAATTGTGCCCAGCTTTGCACCGCCGATGTCGGGCAGACGGTCCGCCTGTCGGGCTGGGTGCACCGCAAGCGCGACCATGGCGACCTGGTGTTCGTCGATCTGCGCGACCATTATGGCGTCACCCAGATCGTTACCGACGTCAGCGGCCCGGCCTTTGCCGCGATCGAGTCGCTGCGCTCGGAATCGGTGATCACCGTCACCGGTACGGTGGTCGCGCGCGACCCCAGCGTAGTGAACCCCAACCTGCCGACCGGTGAGATCGAGGTCCGTGCGGCTGAAGTGACCGTGCAGTCGGCGGCCGCCGACCTGCCGATGCCGGTGTTCGGCGATCAGGAATATCCGGAGGAAATCCGGCTACGGAACCGTTATCTCGATCTGCGCCGCGAGAAGGTCCACAAGAACATCGTGCTGCGCTCGAACGTGATCGCGTCGCTGCGCCGCCGGATGATCGACCAGGGCTTCACCGAATTCCAGACGCCGATCCTGACCGCGTCGAGCCCGGAGGGTGCGCGCGACTATCTGGTGCCCAGCCGCGTCCATCCGGGCAAATTCTATGCGCTGCCGCAGGCACCGCAGATGTTCAAGCAGCTGCTGATGGTCGCAGGCTTCGACCGCTATTTCCAGATCGCACCCTGCTTCCGCGACGAGGACGCGCGCGCCGACCGGTCCCCAGGCGAATTCTACCAGCTCGATTTCGAAATGAGCTTTGTCACGCAAGACGATGTTTTCGCGGCGATCGAGCCGGTGCTGCACGGGGTGTTTGAAGAGTTTGCAGACTGGGAAGGCATGGGCCGCAGCGTGTCGGCGCTGCCGTTCAAGCGCATCCCGTACCGTGAATCGATGCTGAAGTACGGCAACGACAAGCCCGACCTGCGCAACCCGCTGGTGATCGCCGACGTGTCGGACTTCTTCAAGGGATCGGGCTTCGGCCGCTTCGCCTCGATCGTCGAGGGCGGCGATGTCGTTCGCGCCATCCCGGCGCCCGGCACGCACGAGAAGAGCCGCAAGTTCTTCGACGACATGAATAGCTGGGCGCAGTCGGAAGGCTTCCCCGGCCTCGGCTATGCGACGCAGAAGGATGGCGTGTTCGGCGGTCCGATCGCCAACAACCATGGCCAGGACGGCATGAAGGCAATTGCCGAGGCGATGGGCCTTGGCCCGAACGACGGCATCTTCTTCGCCGCCGGCAAGGAAGCACAGGCCGCCAAGCTCGCCGGGCTCGCCCGCACCCGCGTTGCCGACCAGCTCGAGCTGATCGACAAGAAGCGCTTCGAGTTCTGCTGGATCGTCGACTTCCCGATGTTCGAATATGACGAGGACGCGAAGAAGGTCGATTTCAGCCACAACCCCTTCTCGATGCCGCAGGGCGAGCTGGAGGCGCTGGAGACGAAGGATCCGCTCGACATCCTCGCCTATCAGTACGACATCGTCTGCAACGGCATCGAGCTGTCCTCGGGCGCGATCCGGAACCACAAGCCCGAGATCATGTATAAGGCGTTCGAAATCGCCGGCTATACCCGCGAGGATGTCGACACGAACTTTGCGGGCATGATCAATGCCTTCAAGTTCGGCGCACCGCCGCACGGCGGCTCGGCCCCGGGCGTCGACCGCATCGTGATGCTGCTCGCCGACGAACCGAACATCCGCGAGGTGATCGCCTTCCCGATGACGCAGAAGGCTGAAGACCTGATGATGGGCGCACCCTCGATCGTCAGCGACAAGCAGCTCAAGGAACTGCACATCCGCCTCGCGCCGGGTGTCGATCCGAAGGCGAACTGAGGCGAACGGGCGCGGCGGCCCCTTGCCAAGCCGCCGCGCCCCGCCTTTGATGCCGCCAGAGGAAGGCAGGCGGCATGATCGATCTATCGGATTATGAATCCGGCAAGAAATTCAACGGCGACTATGACGCCGAGCTGGCGAAACTGCAGCGGCGGCTGAGCCATATCCAGACCGCGCACATCGTCCACAAGCGCCGCGCGATCATCGCTTTCGAGGGCTGGGACGCGGCCGGCAAGGGCGGGGTGATCAAGCGGCTGACTGCCGAATGGGATCCCCGCTATTACGAGGTGTGGCCGATCGCCGCGCCGACCCAGGAAGAGCTTTCGCACCATTTCCTGTGGCGTTTCTGGCAGCGCCTGCCCGCCCAGCACAATATCGCGGTGTTCGACCGTACCTGGTACGGCCGGGTGCTGGTCGAGCGGGTCGAGGGCTTGGCCAGCGAGGCGGAATGGCGGCGCGGCTTTGCGGAGATCAACGATTTCGAATCGCAACAGGTCAACAACGGCGCGACGCTGGTGAAAGTCTTCCTGCACGTGACGCAGGAGACGCAGGACAAAAGGCTGCGCGACCGCGTGACGCACCCCTGGAAGCGCTGGAAGATCGGTGCGGAAGACTTTCGCAATCGCGCGCGCCGGGCGGATTATCTAGAGGCGATGCACGCGATGTTCCGCGAGACGAACACGCCCCATTCGCGCTGGACGCTGATCGATGGCAACGACAAGAAGGCCGCGCGGATCGCCGCGCTTACGGCGATTGCCGATCAACTGGAGGCGCATGTACCGATGACACCGCCTGAACTCGATTCCGAAGTGGCAAGGCTTGCCGAGGCAGCCCTGGGCAAGCTTTGACGGCTATTTGCCGAGCATTACTGCCAGCAGCTCGTAATAGCCGGCGAGATCGATCGCGCGTTCGAACTGGCAGCCGATCCGCCCGCCCAATGCCCAGCGGACTTCCGCGACGACCACTCCGACCTTGGGCAAGCGCACGCGCAGGCGGTCACCCGCCTCGAAATGTCCCTCGCACCGCGCCATCAGCCCGTGCGGCGAAACGTTGACGATCAGGAAGGTGAGCTGGCGCGCATCCGGGCCGAATGCGCGGGCACGGAAATGCACCTCATCCCGGTCGACGAGGCGATTGTCAGCAAAGGCCAGATTTCCGTACACAAAACCCACAGGCGCCTCATCGAAACCGGAGGTACGCTGAAAGGGATAGGTGGCGCGTGTGAATGGTCCGACAAAAACCGTGCTTAACGCCGGGTTATGCGCCCGGCGTCAGCAGGCCGTGATGCTTCTTGCCCGCGGAAATGCGGACCTCGCCTGACACGGCGATGATGGCGGCTTCGTCGTCGATCTTGTCGCCTTCGACGCGCGCGCCACCGCCCTTGATCAGACGCCGCGCTTCGCCCTTCGATGCGCAAAAGCCCAGTCCGACCAGCGCATCGACCACGCTGATGCTGCCGCCCACCGACAGCGTCGGGAGCGCGCCGCCGGATGCTCCTTCCTCAAAGGTCTTGCGGGCGGTTTCGGCCGCTTCCTCGGCGCCGGCGCGGCCGCGGCACATGGCCGTGGCTTCATTGGCGAGGATCTTCTTTGCCTCGTTGATCTCGGCACCTTCCAGCGCTTCCAGCCGGGCGATTTCGTCGAGCGGCAAATCGGTGAACAGGCGCAGGAACCGGCCGACGTCACGGTCGTCGGTGTTCCGCCAGAACTGCCAGTAATCATAATGTGGCAGGGCGTCCGGGTTCAGCCATACGGCGCCGGACATGGTCTTGCCCATCTTGCCGCCGTCCGCCGTCGTGATGAGCGGCGTGGTGACGCCGTACACGTCGGTACCGTCGACGCGACGCGACAGCTCGATGCCGTTGACGATGTTGCCCCACTGGTCCGATCCGCCCATCTGCAACCGGCAGCCGGCGCGGCGCGACAGCTCCAGAAAGTCATAGCCCTGGAGGATCATGTAGTTGAATTCGAGGAAGCTCAGCGACTGTTCGCGGTCGAGCCGCAGCTTGACCGAATCGAAGCTCAACATCCGGTTGATCGAGAAATGCCGGCCTATGTCGCGCAGGAAGGGAATATACTCCAGCTTGTCGAGCCAGTCGGCGTTGTCGACCATCACCGCGTCCGTTGGGCCGTCGCCGAACGTCAGGAAGTTCTCGAACACGGTCTTGATCGAGGCGATGTTGCTGCTGATCGTGTCGAGCGTCAGCATCTTGCGAGCTTCGTCCTTGAAGCTCGGGTCGCCGATCTTGCCGGTGCCACCGCCCATCAACACGATGGGTTTATGGCCGCTCTGTTGCATCCGCCGCAGCAGCATGATCTGCACCAGGCTGCCGACATGGAGCGACGGTGCGGTAGGATCGAAGCCGATATAGCCGGGCACGATCTGCTTGCTGGCGAGCGCGTCGAGGCCCTCGGCGTCAGTCACCTGATGGATGTACCCGCGCGTGGCGAGCAGGCGAAGCAGATCGGACTTGTATTCGGTCATGGTGCGAGCGCGCATAGCCAATGCGCGCGGCTGCGTCATCCCCGGCGTTCAATCCTGGGTCTGCAGCTCCCAGGTGGCATGCTGCACGTCGTGGCGGCTGGCCAGATGATGCGTGATCGCATCGAGATCGGCGTCAAGCGCGGCGGTTGAGACCAGCCGGGCGCGCAGTTCCATCAGGCCGTCGGGGCGTTCGGTGGTCTCCGTCTCGGCAACCGGGTAACGCATGAGTTCGAGATGGTCGGTCAGCAGGTCGCGCAGCCGGTCGACTTCGGCGGATTCGGCCGTCAGCGTAACGAAGTAGGTCGCCTCGACATGCCCGCCGGCCAACGGCACGCGGTTTATGGCGTTGACGACGGGGCGCAGCAGCGTGTTGCCGGCGATCACGAATACCGCGAGAGTCGCCGCCTCGGCCGCCATGTCGCTCCCCGCACATGCGCCGACCGCCGCCGAGCACCACAAGGTCGCGGCAGTGTTCAGGCCGCGGACGTTCATTCCTTCCTTCATGATCACACCGGCGCCTAGAAAGCCGATGCCGGAGACGACATAGGAAATCACCCGCACCGCCTCGAGATCGCCGGCGATCCGCTGCGCGAGATCGACGAATGCCGCGGATCCCAGCGCAACAAGCGCATTGGTGCGCAGTCCCGCCGTGCGCTGGCGAAACTGTCGCTCCGCCCCGATCGCCGCGCCTAGTAGCAGCGCCAGCGAATAGCTGAGCAGCGTGTCGCAATAGGCGGCAAGCTGGAAGGTGTGGAGGAACTTCATATGTGGTGCCCCCGCGCGATTCGTTTCGGTGGTACGCCGCTTTGGTCGTGCAGCAAGCAGCAGGCAAGGCTTAGGACAAATCCGTAGGGCCCAGACAACCGAGGCTGGCGAGGGTCTGCCGAACCGCATCGTCCAGCCGGGTATGCGGCTCGGCGCCGATCAACGCCTCCAGGCGGGAGCTGCGCAACCGGACCGGCTGCCGCCAGAGATAGCGCATCTCCATCAATTCGCGCAGCAGCGGAACAAAGGGTGCGGCGAGGCGCATCAGCCCCCACGGCATCGGTCGGACCTTGCATGTTGGGTCGCCCAGCACGCGCCGAATGGCGGCCAGCATCTGTGTTCCGTCGGCGTCCCAATGGCCCGCCATGTGCACGTCGACAAAGGCTGGTAGCGCGGGAAGGGCGATCAGCCGCACCATGGTTTCGGCGACATCGGGAAGATAAGCCCATTGATGTCCAATGCCACGCTTGCCCGGATAGCGGATGGCGGTGGGTCGGCGGCCGGGCTGTACGAGTGCCTGGCCGAACCAGTTGTTCGCGCCGCCGGGGCCGAAATAATCGCCAGCACGAACGATCAGTACCGTTGCATCGCCGCGTTCTGCCGCTGCGCGCAGTCGCATCTCCATTTCGACGCGAATGCGACCCTTACGGGTGCGCGGGGTTTGAGGGGCTGTTTCATAGATGTCGGGAAACACATCGGGCCCGTAATTATAGACGGTGCCCGGAAGCAGGATGCGGGCAGTGCGGCGGCGCGCGGCTGCGATGCTGTTGTCGATCATCGGCAGGACCAGCTTGTCCCAGTCGCGATAGCCGGGCGGATTGACAGCATGGACGATCAGGTCGCACCCGTCGGCCGATGCGGCGACATCGGTGGCAGACATGGCGTCGCCCTTTATCCATTCGAACCGCGCATCCTGTTTCGGCCGGGGGTTGCGGTGAAGCGCCCGGACACGCCAGCCTTCCGCCGCAAGCCGGTCGGCCACGCTGCCGCCTATGCCGCCCGTGGCGCCCAATACCAATGCCGTCTGCGTTTCCATCGAGTCCTCCATTGCTGCCGGACCGGGATTTCGCGCAGGCAAGAGTTCAACGAAATTGCCTGAATCTGTCGATCTGTTATACGAAAATAGATGAATGAGGCGCCCAGTTGGGATTTGTACCGCAGCTTTCAGGCTGTGCTGCGCGAAGGGTCGTTATCCGGGGCCGCGCGCGCATTGAACTTAACCCAGCCGAGCGTCGCAAGGCATATAGATGCGTTGGAAGCGGCGATCGGCGCCAGCCTGTTCTTGCGCACCCCGCGTGGCCTTTCGCCCACGGACCGCGCGCTGGAACTGCAACCCTACGCCGATCTCCTTGCCGCCACGTCGGGAGCGCTCCTGCGTGCGGCGCAGGGCGGCAGGGATGCAGTGCGCGGGACGGTGCGCATTGCCGCGAGCGAAATGGTGGGTGTTGCGCACCTGCCCGCGATCCTCACGCGCCTGCGCGCGCGCTACCCGGCGCTGGTGATCGAACTCTCGCTGTCCAATGCCGTCGACGATCTGCTGCGGCGCGAGGCGGACATCGCCATTCGTATGGTGCCGCCACAACAACAGGCGCTGGTGGCGCGGCGGGTGGGGACGCTTCGGGTGGGGTTGCATGCGCATCGCGATTATCTGGCTCGGCGCGGTGTGCCCGCGACGATGGACGCGCTGCAGGCGCACGACCTGATCGGCTATGACGTCGAAACGCCGGCAATCCGTTCGATCGCCGCGCGCTACCCGATACTGCGGCGCGAAGCCTTTGCCTTGCGGGTGCAGAGCGATGCGGCCCAATTCGCGGCGATCCGCGCCGGCTTCGGCATCGGCATTTGTCAGGCGGTCCTTGCCGCCCGCGAGCCCGATCTGGTGCCCGTACTCGCCGACGCCTTTTCGCTCGAGCTTGAGACCTGGGTGGTGATGCACGAAGATATGCGCGCCAATGCCCGCTGCCGCGCGGTATTCGATGTTCTGGTGGAGGAAATGACAGCACTCACCAAGGCAGCCAATTCGCGTTAGAAATGCCGCCATGGAATTTGCGCTGACACCCCACAGCACGACGCCCGGCAAGGCGATCCGTCGGATCGACGGCTTGGTGCAACGCGATCAACACGCCCTGACACTGTTGTGGCGGCTGCATGGCGATGTTGACGCGCTGGTCATGCCGGCTCCGGCTTCGCCCCGTCGGACCGACGGACTGTGGCGCTCGACCTGCTTCGAGCTGTTCGTCGCGGGCGAGGCCGGCGCCTATCGGGAATTTAACTTTTCCCCCTCCGGCGCCTGGGCCGCTTATGCTTTCAGCGGGCCGCGCGAAGGCATGGCCCCGCTGGCAATCGCCACGCCGCCCGAGGTGCGCGTCTATGACGAAGGCCAGTATCTGGGCGTGAGGGTGCAACTCGACGGCATCGGCGCCGGCCCGTTGCGGTTGTCCCTCACCGCCGTCATCGAAGAAAAATCGGGGACATTATCCTATTGGGCGCTGCGTCATGGCGCGGACAAGCCGGATTTTCACGATCCCGATTGCTTTGTGCTCGAACTGCCGCCAGCAGACTGATCCTCATGCTTTTCGGAATCGATCGACTTTTTGCCGAACCCGACCTGCGCAAACCCCTGGAGGGCAAGCGTGTCGCGCTGCTCGCGCATCCCGCTTCGGTAACGCGCGACCTGACCCACAGCCTGGATGCGCTGATTGCGGCGGGGGTGAACATCACCGCCGTGTTCGGCCCGCAGCATGGCGTGCGTGGTGACCTGCAGGACAATATGATGGAGTCCTCGGACTTCACCGACCCGCAATATGGCATGCCGGTGTTCAGCCTCTATGGCGAAGTCCGGCGACCTACCGATGCGTCGATGGACATGTTCGACGTCATGCTGGTCGACCTGCAGGATGTAGGGTGCCGCATCTACACCTTCGTCACCACGCTGCTCTACGTGCTCGAAGCGGCGGCAAAGCATGGCAAGGCGGTGTGGGTGCTCGACCGGCCCAATCCGGCGGGACGGCCGGTTGAGGGGATGACGCTGCTGCCCGGCTGGGAAAGCTTTGTCGGCGCGGGGCCGATGCCGATGCGGCACGGCATGACGCTGGGCGAGCTGGGGCACTGGTTCATCGCGCACTACGGCCTGGATGTCGCGTATCAGGTGGTCGCGATGCAAGGCTGGGCCCCCGAGACGGCACCCGGCTTCGGCTGGCCGCCCGAGCGCCCCTGGATCAACCCCAGCCCCAACGCCGCCAATGTGAACATGGCGCGCGGCTATGCCGGCACGGTGATGCTGGAGGGGACGACCTTGTCCGAAGGGCGTGGGACCACCCGGCCGCTCGAATTGTTCGGCGCGCCGGACATCGACGCGCGGGCAGTTATTGCCGAAATGCGACGACTGGCGCCGGAATGGCTGACTGGCTGTACGTTGCGCGATATGTGGTTCCAGCCGACTTTCCACAAACATGTCGGGCAGCTCTGCTCAGGCGTGTTCCTGCATGCGGATGGGCCAAGCTATGACCATGCGGCCTTCCGCCCGTGGCGGGTGCAGGCGCTGGGCTTCAAGGCGATCTGCACGCTCTATCCCGACTATGAGCTGTGGCGTGATTTTCCGTACGAATATGTCTTCGACAAGCTGGCGATCGACGTGATCAACGGTGGCCCGGGGCTGCGGACATGGGTCGACGATGCGGCGGCCGCACCTGCCGATCTCGATGCGCTGACGGGGCAGGACGAGGGCGCATGGCGCGCCGTCCGCGCACCGCATCTGCTGTACTGAGGCACCGGTAATGGTCGCACCCACCCGTACGCTCGCCGGCCTGATCTTCGCCGTCGAAGAGGCTGAGGATCGCCCCGGCACGCTGGTCGCCAGCCTGCCCTTTGGCGGCATGACGCTGCTGGAATATCAGATACGCCTGCTCGCGGGCGCCGGTGCCGAACAGGTGCTGGTCGCCGTGGGCAGGGTCACGCCTGCGCTGCTTGCGGCGGTCAATCGTGCCGCCAAGCGCGATCTGGCGATCGAAGTGGTCCGCTCCGCCGAAGAGGCGGCCGAGCGGATGAAGCCGGACGCGCAGGTGCTGGTGATGGCGGATGGCCTCGTCACCACCGATCCGGTGATGGACCGGATGGCGGGCGAGGCGCGCGAGGCGCTGCTTGTCACCGACGATGCCGAATCGCCTGCTGCGATCGAACGGCTCGACATGCATGACTGCTGGGCCGGGGTTGCGCGGATCTCCGCGGCGCAACTGATCCAGATCGCGCAGATGCCCGAGGACTATGATTTCCAGTCGGCACTGCTGCGCATCGCGGCGCAGTCCGGCGCCGTGCATGTGCCGCTGGCCGCGCGCTGGCTGCGCGGCGGCCATGCTGTCGAGCGGAGCGCCGAAGGGCTGGCGATGCGCAACGCCGGTGTTCTGACGGCGCTCAGCGAACGTCGCAGCGATTGGGCAGATCGTTGGGTATTCACCCGCGCCGCGCGGCTCGCGCTGCCCGAACTGGTCGCGCGCAATGTTCCCGGCTGGGCGATCGTCGCGACGGGCGGTGTGCTGGGGCTGATCGCCCTGGTGCTATCGCTCGTGGGCTATCAGGGCGTGGGCCTGATCGGCGGTCTTTTTGCCACGGCGGCCTTCGCGACCGGTGCGGGGCATGCGGCCCTGCGCGGCGAAGAGCGGCGGGCGCAGCAGGTCGAACAGGCGATCCTGCTCCTGTTCTCGCTGCTCACGCTGGCCAGCGGTTGGCGCGAATACCGGGCGCTTGGCACCGCCACCCCGGCCGTGCTGGCGCTTACCGGCGTCGCGGTACAGTTGCTGATCGAACGTGCTCCGCCGCGGCACCGGCGTTGGTGGGCGAGCCCGTCGGCGCAGTTGCTGTTGCTGACGCCCTTCGCGCTGGTCGGGCATGCGGTGTTCGGTCTGGGTGGAATCGTGGTTTACGGGCTTGCGACGCTTGCGGCGGCAATTGAGGCAACCCGAGAAAAGCCTTAGGCTCATCTTAATCACAGTTCCGCTAATCGAGGTGCATGTCGGGCGACTTTGTCGACACGCGCGATGGCGACCCCATCGGCGCCGGGGAGCTGCTGGCGCGTGCCGCGGCGGCGGATGCGCATGCGCGGCACGGACTGCGCGCGGCAATGAACGATTTCTTCCTGCCAGATACGCTGCGCCTCGACGAACGGATGCGCGCAGAGGCGCACTGGCTGCTTCGCGGCGCCGTACATGCGGCGGAAGGCGCGGTTCTCAGCCATTTTTCGGCACTTGTCGGGCAAGATGCGCAGGCGGGCTTGCCGGCGCCGGGCACTGCCTGGGAACGGCTGCAGACAAGCGAGCTGCTGCACCAGCCCGAGCTGATCGGGGCGTTGCTGGCGCGGGTGCGGCTTGATCAGATGGGCGCAGCCCTGCCCTCGCAGGCCCCCGACGATCCGGAGCGCCCTAGTCTGGTCGCGCGATTCGTCGAGCATCCCGATCGGGCGATTGGCGACGCCGCCCGCGGCGTGCTGATTGCCGAGAGTCGCCGCCATAGTCCCGATTTGGGACAGGTGGAATTGCCCGCCAAAGTGCAGCGGGCGCTGATCTGGGCCGTTGCAGCCGCCATGCGTGACACAATCGCCATGCCCGGCGACCCAGCAATCGACCTGGTATTGTGCGAGGCGGCGCGCCGCGCGATCGCCGAGCCTGCGGGTGAGGCGGGGATCGAGACAGCGGCGATGCTGTTCGCCAGCCGAGTCGATCCGGCGCGGGCGGAACTTTCCGCCCTGCTGGTGGAGGCACTGCGCGACCGGCGGATACAGTTGTTCACGGCGCTGCTCGCTCATGCTTGCCGGCTCGACTATGCCGATGCGCGGGCATTGGTGATCGAACCCGGCGGTGAACGCCTTTTGCTAGCCCTGCATGCGCTCGACGTGCCGCGTGAGGCGCTTGCGCAGATCGGCTACGCGCTGTGCGAGGCTGATCCTCGCCGCGATCTGCATGCACTGGCCGATGCGGTCGACGCGCTCGAAACGATGAGCGCGGAACAGGCCCGGACCGCCTTGGCCCCGCTGTCGCTCGACCCCGACTATCGCGCCGCCCGCGCCGCGCTGAAGCGGCAGGAGGGCGGGGCATGAACCTCAACGTGCTCGATCCCGTGCTGCCGGTGGCAATCGGGCGGCTCGATTCGGCGGGCAGGCTGCTGGACGCCGAGCCGCGACTGCGCGAATTGAACGAGCGCGCCGGTGGCAGCATCGGCGCACCGCTGGCGGTGCCGCAGATTGCGGCCATCGCCCGCCTGTCACAGCGGCTGGGCATTCCCATTTCGCGGAACGTCATTGCCGCCGACGGTGAGGACGATATCGACCTGTGGGTGCGGGCGGGGCCGGATCACGGCGGTGTGCGGCTGGAAGTGAGCGGCTGGCGACCGCGGCCGGCATGGCGTCCGGCTGCCAAGGCAGAACGCGACGGTGACTTTTATCGTGCGTCGGGCGATTGGCTTTGGGAGACCGATGCTTCGCTTCGTTTCACCTTCCTTTCGATCGATGCGGGAGAGCGCTTCGGCTTCGATGCCCGCGATATGCTGGGTCAGCCGATCACCCGCCTGTTTGCGCTGGAGCAGGACGAAACCGGCAATCTGCCGATCCTGAGCGCAGTTGCGGCGCAGGCGCGGTTTGATGGCCAGAAGGCGGAATTGCGCGGCACCGGCCGGACGCTTCGGCTGGATGCCAGCCCGCGCAGCGACCCCGCAGGGCGCTTTGTCGGCTTCATCGGTGCAGCGCATATGCTGGACGAGGGAGACGGTCCGGGCATGTTGCCGCCGCTGCCCGCCGAGGGGGGCGGGAAGGAAGAGGCAGACCGTCCCGGCGGCTTTCCGCCGTCTTTCAGCCGCAGGCTCGATCGGGCGCTGCGCGGGCCGCTCAGCAAGATCATCGCCAATGCCGATTCGATCAGCGCTCAGACCGAAGGCCCGGTGCGTGAGGATTATGCGGGCTATGCCGCGGACATCGCCAGCGCTGGCCGGCATCTGTTGGGATTGGTCGAAGACCTGGTTGATCTCCAGGCGATCGAACGCCCCGACTTTGCGCCTGCACGCGAGGCGATCGACCTGGCCGATGTAGCCCGCCGGGCTGCCGGCCTGCTCTCCGTCCGCGCGGGCCAGGCGCAAGTTCGGATCGACCGGCCGGCGGTGGATGAGACGCTGCCTGTCACCGGCGAATTCCGGCGGGCGTTGCAGGTGCTGGTCAATCTGATCGGCAATGCTGTGCGCTATTCGCCGGCAGGAGCCTCTGTATGGATCCGGCTGGAGCGCGAGGGCGATTTGGGCTGCGTGATCGTGGCGGACCAGGGCAAGGGCATCGCGCTAGCCGACCAGGACCGCATCTTCGAGAAATTCGCGCGCGTGGACATGAGCGAGCCGGGCGGAAGCGGGCTGGGGCTCTACATTGCCCGCAAGCTCGCGCGGGCCATGGGGGGTGATCTGTTCGTGGATAGTGCGCCCGGGCAGGGCGCACGCTTCGTATTCATGCTGCCACTCAGAGGCTGACCCGATGCGAAAAGGGGCGCCCGCCTCCTCCTGCGGGCGCCCCCTTCGGGTCAGTCCTGCTGCCGCTTAGCGGCGGCAGACCCGTACCGGGTGATGGTGATGCCATTCGGTCCAGCAGACCGGGCGGCGATGGTGATCCCAGCCATAATGGCGGCGATCCCAACGATGTTCGTAGCGATCGCGATCCCAGCGATGCTCATAGCGCTCGCGATCGCGGTAATCCCCGCGCCAGTCCTGGGCGCTGGCGCTGGTGGCGCCGGCAAGGGCAGTAACGGCAAATCCCGCAGCGGCGATGATCTTCAGCATCTTCATGATGATCCTCCGTCTCTTTCCGTATCAACGGTCTAGCGGAGGCAATGCTTCGTCAGCCTGAACTCGATTGTAGGCGGCGGTTCAGCTTGGACACAAGAAAACGGCGCCTCCGCTTGGAACGGAGACGCCGTCTTTTCTTGTGCTGCCGGCCGGATCAGCGCTGGCTGAGCGGCACGTAATCGCGCTGCGTCGGGCCGGTATAGAGCTGACGCGGACGGCCGATCTTCTGGGCGGGGTCCGAGATCATTTCGTTCCACTGCGCGACCCAGCCGACGGTGCGGGCGAGCGCGAACAGCGCCGTGAACATCGTCGTCGGGAAGCCGATCGCCGACAGGATCACGCCCGAATAGAAGTCGACGTTCGGGAACAGCTTCTTCTCGACGAAATAATCGTCCTTCAGCGCCAGTTCCTCGAGCCGCAGCGCAACTTCGAACACCGGATCGGACACGTTGAGCGCCGCGAACACCTCGCGTACGGTCTTCTGCATCACCGTCGCGCGCGGATCATAGTTCTTGTACACGCGGTGGCCGAAGCCCATCAGGCGGAACGGGTCGTTCTTGTCCTTCGCGCGGGCAATGAACTCGGGGATGCGCTCCGGACGGCCGATTTCGTGCAGCATGTTGAGCGCCGCTTCGTTCGCGCCGCCATGCGCCGGGCCCCACAGACAGGCGATGCCTGCGGCGATGCAGGCGAACGGATTGGCGCCCGACGAACCGGCAAGACGCACCGTCGAGGTCGAGGCGTTCTGCTCGTGATCGGCATGGAGGATGAAGATGCGATCGAGCGCCTTTTCCACCACCGGGTTCACCACATATTCCTCGGCCGGAACGCCGAAGGTCATACGCAGGAAGTTGCCGGTGTAGCTCAGGTCGTTCTTCGGATAGAGGAACGGCTGGCCCACGCTGTACTTGTACGCCATCGCCGCGATGGTCGGCATCTTGGCGATCAGGCGGTGCGACGCAATCATGCGCTGCTGCGGATCGGTGATGTCGGTCGAATCGTGGTAGAAGGCCGAAAGCGCACCGACCACGCCGCACATCACTGCCATCGGGTGCGCGTCGCGGCGGAAACCGCGATAGAAGGTCGCCAGCTGCTCGTGCAGCATGGTGTGGCGGGTGATCGTGTTTTCGAACTTCGACAGCTCGTCCTGGCTGGGCAGTTCGCCGTTCAGCAGCAGGTACGAAACTTCCATGAAGCTCGAATGCTCGGCGAGCTGGCCGATCGGATAGCCGCGATGCAGGAGTACGCCTTCGTCACCGTCGATGAAGGTCAGGCCCGACTCGCAGCTAGCGGTCGAGGTGAACCCGGGATCGTAGGTGAAGGCGCCGGTCTGCGCATACAGCTTGCGGATGTCGACGACATCCGGGCCGGTGCTGCCCGACAGGACCGGAAATTCGACTTCCTTGCCGGAAATCTGCAGCTTGGCGGTATCGCTCATTGAACGTCGTCCTTTCCTTCGACCCTCTTATCAAGCGGGTTCGCGTAACTGGTCTGCAATGCGGGCCAGGCTTTCCTCGCGTCCCAGCAGAACCAGAACGTCGAATATGCCTGGCGAGGTGCGCCGCCCGGTAAGCGCGGCGCGTAACGGTTGCGCCAACCCACCAAGCTTCACGCCCGCATCATCGGCGACGGTGCGTACCGCCGCTTCGAGCGCCTCCGTATCCCAGGCTTTCAATCCGTCAAGCGCGGTGTGAACCCGAGCCAGCAAGGCACGTGCCTCGCCCTCTAGCAGAGCTGCGGCGCCTTCGTCCATTTCGAGTGGGCGGGTGCGAAACAGAAACGCGGCCCCATCCGCCAACTCAAGGAGATTTGCGGCGCGGGGCTTCAATGCGGCCATGCTGCGATGCAAAAGTTCGCGCTGCGAGTCGCTGAGCGGAAGGCCCATGCGCGGGGCCACGAGATCGGCGAGGCGGCCATCGTCGGACTGGCGGATATAATGGCCGTTCAGGTTTTCGAGCTTCTTCAGGTCGAACCGGGACGGTGACTTGCCGACACCCGCCAGATCGAACCATTCTATCGCCTGTTCGCGGCTGATGATCTCGTCATCGCCATGGCCCCAGCCGAGCCGGAGCAGATAGTTGGAGACCGCTTCGGGCAGCAGGCCGAGTTCGTCGCGATAGGCATCGACGCCCAGCGCGCCGTGACGCTTCGACAGCTTGGCCCCATCGGCACCGTGGATCAGCGGGATGTGCGCATATTCCGGCTCGTCCCAGCCCATTGCGCGATAGATCGGCAATTGCCGGAACGCATTGTTGAGATGGTCATCCCCGCGGATAATGTGGGTGACGCCCATGTCGTTATCGTCAACCACCACGGCCAGCATATAGGTGGGCGTGCCATCCGAGCGCAGCAGGACGAGATCGTCGATCTCGGCGTTCTGCACGGTCACTTCACCCTGAACGTGGTCGCGGATCGTCACCGCGCCCTCGGTCGGGGCCTTCAGCCGGATGACGTGCGGCACGGCAGGGTCGCCGTCGTTGCGGTCGCGCCACGGCGAGCGGATGCGCAGCGGCTTTTTCGCCGCCTCCGCTTCAGCGCGCATCGCCGCCAGCTCGTCCTGCGTCAGGTAGCAGCGATAGGCCGCACCCTTTTCCAGCATCGCCTGCGCGACTTCGGCATGGCGGGCGGCACGGGCGAACTGGAACACGGCATCGCCATCCCAGTCCAGCCCAAGCCAGCGCAGCCCGTCGAGGATCGCGTCGATCGCCGGCTGAGTCGAGCGCGCGCGATCGGTATCTTCGATGCGCAGCAGGAACTTGCCGCCATGGTGCCGCGCGAACAGCAGGTTGAACAGCGCCGTACGGGCACCGCCGATGTGCAGAAAGCCGGTCGGCGAAGGGGCGAAGCGGGTGACGACGGGCTTGGCGCCGGTGGTATCTGATGTTGCGCTCAAGCGCGCATGCTCCCAGTCTGTTGTATCGATGGCCAGTTCAGCCGCCGCGGGCCCTAGCACGGGGTACTCTGGCCTTCAAATGGGGGCAGGGTGGCGATTCCCCAAGGGGCACGCATCCATAGAGCGCTGGCTGGAAGCGGAGCGCAGCCAACTCGTGCTCTGGATACCCGTGGCGCTGGGGGCGGGAATTTCGGCCTGGTTCCTGTTACCGGATGCGCCCCGGTGGGCAGCATTTCTCTGCGCCGCGATCGGGATAGCGGGGCTGGGCGCGGTGCTTGCCGGACGGGCAGGGCGCGTGTTGCTCGTTACCGGCCTCGCAATGGCGGCCGGGTGTCTCCTTATCTGGTGGCGAGCCGAGTCGGTGTCCGCGCCGGTACTGGCAAGGCCGGCAGTCGCGCAATTTGCGGCAACCGTCGAACGGGTCGAGCCGCTGCCGGCGCGCGAATCGACGCGGCTGTTGCTGGCGCCGGTCAGTCGACCCGACCTGCCGGCACATATCCGCCTGAATATCGCCGATACCGATCGCGTTTCCGGTATCGCCACCGGTGCGCAACTCTCGCTGCGGGCGCGGCTGGTGCCGCCACCGGGGCCATCCGTGCCGGGAGCCTATGATTTCCGACTGACTGCGTGGTTTGCGGGGATCGGCGCCAGCGGCAAGGCGATCGGCTCGGTCAAGGTCGAAAGGCCGGCTGCAGGCGCGGCGGCGGATCTGCGCGCGGCGCTCACGGCCCATATTCAGGCGCGGCTGCCGGGGAGCTCGGGCGGTATCGCCAGTGCGCTCGCGACCGGAGACGAAGGCGCCATCACGCAGTCCGACTCGGATGCGATGCGCCGGGCCGGCCTGGCGCATCTGCTTTCCGTCAGCGGTCTGCATGTCACCGCTGCAACCGGTGCCGCGATGCTGCTGGTCCTTCGACTGCTCGCGCTCAGCCCTTGGCTGGCACTCCGCGTGCGATTGCCGCTGATCGCAGCCGGAGCGGGCGCGATTGCTGCGATCGGCTATACTTGGCTGACCGGCGGACAGGTGCCGACAATACGATCCTGCGTCGCATCGCTGCTCGTGCTCGCGGCGCTCACCCTGGGGCGCGAGGCCGTAACGCTGCGTCTGGTCGCGGCGGGGGCGGTGGTGGTGCTTTGCTGCTGGCCGGAGGCGTTGGCTGGCCCCAGCTTCCAGCTGAGTTTCGCTGCAGTGGCGGCGATCATCGCGTTGCACGAAAGCCCCCATATGCGCGGCTGGTTCGAAGCGCGGGAAGAATCGCGTGTCGCTGCCACGGCGCGGGGGGCCGTGTCGCTGCTACTCACCGGCTTGCTCGTCGAACTGGTGCTGATGCCGATAGGCCTGTTCCATTTTCACAAGGCCGGGCTGTACGGTGCTGTCGCCAATATCATCGCCATTCCGCTGACCACCTTTGTCGTGATGCCGCTGGAGGCAGGTGCTTTGCTGCTCGACATTGCGGGGCTGGGGGCGCCTTTGTGGTGGCTGACCGCGCGGGCTCTCGACCTGCTGTTATGGCTCGCCCATGCGGTTGGTGATGCGCCCGGCGCAGTGGCCGCATTGCCCGCGATGCCGACGGGCGCCTTCGCCCTAATCGTGGCCGGCGGCTTGTGGCTGGGTTTGTGGCGCACAGGGGTGCGGATCGCCGGGTTTGCGGCGATTTTTCTGGGTGCGTTATGGACGCTGCTCACGCCGGCGCCTGATCTACTGGTGACCGGCGACGGCCGCCATGTCGCCGTGCGCACGGACGACGGGCGGCTCGCGCTATTGCGGGACCGCACCGGCGACTTCACCCGTGCGGCGCTGGGGGAGAATGCAGGAGTGGAGGAAGCCGGGCTCGACCTGCTCGATGGCCGTCCTGAGGCGCGGTGCAGCCAGGATGCCTGCGTCGTGGATCTGACGCGCGGCGGTCGGCGGTGGCGCATTGCCGCCACACGCAGCGCCTATCCGCTGCGCTGGGCCGACATGGTCGCGCTATGCGGAACGAGCGATCTGGTAATCAGCGAACGCAGGCTGCCGCGCGCGTGCCATCCGCGCTGGCTGCGGCTCGACCGCACCACGCTGGCCCAAAGCGGCGGCGTCGCGATCCGCCTTGCCGACGGCACCGTTCGGACCGTTCGCGGGGAAGGGCGACAACCTTGGCTTGACCCGCCGACGGTGCAGCCGCCATTCGCGGGGAAAGGAGAGGAAAGACGATGATCCGCACAATGATGCTCGCGATCGCGCTGACAGTTGCGCCTGCGGCCGAGGCGCAGACCGACTGGGCGAAGACACGAGCCGAATGGAACCAGCCCGTGGCGCCCTTCCGCATTCTGGGCAATGTCCATTATGTCGGCACCGCGGGCATCGCCGCCTATCTCATCACGAGCCCGCAGGGGCATATCCTGATCGACGGTGGCATGCCCGAAAGCGCGCCGCTGATTGCTGCGAACATCGAGAAGCTCGGCTTCAAGCTGAGCGACGTGAAGATTTTGCTGATCAACCACGCGCATTGGGACCATGCGGGCGGCCTCGCCGAGCTGAAGCGCAGGACTGGCGCGCGGTTGCTGGCAAGCGCTGCCGAGGTACCGGCGCTGGAGCTTGGTCGATCGGACTATCGTCCCGATATTTCCATCACTGCGCCACCCGTGAAAGTCGACGGCGTTCTTGCCGACGGGCAGGAAATTCGCCTGGGCACCAACACGCTGGTAGCGCACCTCACGCCCGGTCACACCAAAGGGTGCACCAGCTTCACGCTGGAAGTCCCCTCGGGCGGCGACAGCCTGACGGTATTGTTCGCCTGCAGCCTCACCGTTGCCGACCAGCCGCTGACGCCCGGTCATGGCTATGACGCTGCACCGGCCGATTTCCGCGCCACCTTCGCCAAGCTCGGCGCGATGCAGGCGGACGTCTATCTGAGCTATCACCCTTCGCAATTCGATTTCGACGCAAAGCGGGCAAAACTTCTCGCCGGAAATCCCGAGGCTTTTGTCGATCCCGGCGAATTACACCGGCGCGTCGAGGAAGCGCGTGCGGATTTTGAAGCGGAACTGCAGCGATCGTCCCCGCAAAAGTGACGATCGTTGCCCAGCGTCCCGCCCGCTCGTCAGTATCGCCGCAACAATCCGGCCAGGCGTCCCTGCACGCGGATCTGGTCAGGGCGGTAGCGCTGCGGGGAATAGTCGCGGTTGGCTGGATCGAGCCGGACCATCGACCCTTCCTTGCGGAAATATTTGAGCGTCGCCTCCGCATCGTCGATCAACGCGACGACGATCTCGCCCTCGCGGGCGGTTTCGGTGCGGCGGATCAGTGCATAGTCGCCATCGAGGATACCGGCTTCGACCATTGAGTCGCCCGCGACTTCCAGCGCATAATGCTCGCCCGAGCCCAGAAGCGCGGCGGGAACCGGCAGCATGGTCGAGCCTTCGAGTGCCTCGATCGGCGTACCGGCGGCGATACGACCGTGCAGCGGAATTTCCACCACGTCGTTCGCCGGCGCAGGCACGGTCGCCGCCGGTGCGGCAGGAGCGCTGACCTTCGGCTTGGGCGCGGGCTTGCGCTCACCCCGTTCCGGCATGCGCAGCACTTCGAGGGCGCGCGCGCGGTTCGGCAGGCGACGGATGAACTCGCGTTCCTCCAGTGCGCTGATCAGGCGGTGCACACCTGACTTGGACTTAAGGTCCAGCGCCTCCTTCATCTCCTCGAACGAGGGCGAAACGCCCGTTTCGTTCAGGCGATCGGCGATGAAGCAGATCAGCTCGTGCTGCTTGCGCGTGAGCATCCAATCCTCCGGGTCTAGAACAGACTGGGAACGTTTATGCAATGTTCCGGGCCCGTGTCAAGCGATGTCGAGGATTTCCACGGAGTCGCCTGTTTTTGCAGGGCCTGCACCGGCTTCGCGGACGATCAGGCAGTTGCTTCGAGCCAGAGTCCGCAGCATCGAACTGTCCTGGATCGTCGAGGCACGGACCCGCCCGTCGACCAGTTCGGCACGCAGATAATCGGTGCGGTCGCCATTGGCGGGCAGGTCTTCGCCGAGCACGGCCAGACGGGTGCGCGGGAAGGGATCGGCCGCGCCGGCGATATGCGCGATCAGCGGCCGGACGAACAGCAGCGCGGTGACGAAAACCGAAACCGGATTGCCCGGCAGACCTACTACAACGGTCAGTCCGCGACGGCCCGCCATCATCGGTTTGCCCGGGCGCAGCGCGATTCGCCAGAAATCGATGACGGCGCCGGCCGCTTCCAGCGCGGGGCGGACCAGATCGTGATCGCCCACCGAGGCACCGCCGGTGGTGACGAGAATATCGGCATCGACGCTGGCGAAGCTGCGCGTGAGCTGCGCGACGTCATCGGGGAGAATGCCCAGGTCGATGATCGTCACCGGCAGGTCGGCCAGCAAGGCGGCGAGCATCGCCCTGTTCGATTCGGGCAGTTGTGCCGGCCCGACCGGTTCGCCCGGCGGCACCAGCTCGTCGCCGGTTGAGGCGATCGCCACCCGCACGGGCGCGCGTACCGGCAATGTCGCGTGGCCCGCCGCCGCAGCGAGCGCGAGCCGTGCCGCCGTCACGCGCTCTCCCGCCGCGATCAGCCGCTCGCCTTCCGAGAAATCCAGCCCGCGCCGGCGCACGTTCCGGCCGCGCGTCGCGGGGCCTTCGCCGGCCAGCAGCAGACGGTCGCCCTCGCGCGCAGCCTCTTCCTGCACCAGCACGGTATCGGTCCCGGCAGGAAGCGGCGCACCGGTGAAGATCCGCACGGCTTCCCCCGGCCCGACGCTGCCGGCAAAGCCGCGTCCCGCCGCACTTTCGCCAATCACCCGCAACGGTCCGCGCAGGTCGGCGAAGCGCAGGGCATAGCCGTCCATCGCCGAGAGATCGGCCGAGGGCTGGGTGCGCAGCGCGACGACATCCCCGGCGAACCACCGCCCGGCCGCTTCCGCGATCGGTACCTGTTGGGCGGCGGCGGGCGTGCCCAGCGCCAGCAGGCGCGCCTGAGCCTTGGCAATAGGAAGAAGCGGCGTCATGCCGGTGCCTTGGCCCGGCACGCCGGGGCGTGCAAGCGTTTCAGCCTGCCCGGTTGCCGCCGGACACGCTGCGCAAGTCGTCGGGCCGCAGCGGCAGGCGGAATTCGCACAGTGCGCGGTTCTGGCCGGTTTCGACGACGCGGGCGGGACCGCCGCCGATGCCGGGCAGGGCGATCCATAGCTGCGCGCCCGATGCAAAGGCATGCCGCGCCTCGAATTCGACCAGATATTGGGTCAGCGCCCGCACCCGGACATTCCACCAGCGAACGCCTTCGCGCACGCGCGCCGCGGCGTCCAGGCGGATCGCCCCCTTGTCGGGGATCAGCAGTTCGCCGTCGGCCTGCGCGCTCGCACCCGCCAGTGATTGCAGTTCGCGCAGCCAGGGAAGCAAGGTCTGCCAGCCCAGTTCCTCGGCAAAGGCGATGCCCGCGCTCGCGTCGCGCACCCAGCGGACATGCCCGGCCATGGGGCGCAGGCCGTCGAAGATGAGCTGGACCGCGTCGTCCTCGGCCAGCGAGAACCTGCCCTCCACGCCGACGCCGCCCTGCGAGATGTTGCGCGTGGAGACGAGCACGGCGCGGTCGCCGCTGACGATGCCCACGGTCTGGCGCAGCTCGATACGCGGCAGCAGCCGGCGTTCGGCCGGAAGATTGGCGAGATTGCGGGCGAGCATCGCCACCACGTCGATCGGCGTATCGAAGATCAGCCCCGCTTCGCCGCCGTGCGACCAGGCGATATGGCCGGGCAGGCGCAGGCCACTCGCCAGATCGAGCACCGCCGCCGCCTCGTCGACCACGGCATCGGCGAGGCGCAGTACCGCGCCGACTGCGCTCAGCCAGCGGATCGCACAGGTCTGGCGGGCATCGTCCACCGCCAAGGTGCCGCAATCCAACGCGGGCGAATCACTTGCGCCGGCGGAGGGATCGTTCGTGGGAGGATAGGGGCGCTCGCCGCCCAGACTGAAGATTGTATCGGACGTAAGATCTTGTCGCATTGGCCTTCCCGCCCGGTTGTCGCCACTGTGGCGGGCGCCGCTGAAGGGGCCGTTAAGCGAGAGGGTTGCGGAAATACTAACGGGCCGGGAACGGCCCATGCGAGGCGGCGTCGATGCGTGCGCGTCCCTGTTTTCCACCCGGTCCGCGCGGGCTCGCCCCGGCGAAAGCGCGGCTCCCGGGGGCAATCGCATGGGTCAGCGGCGCGAAAGGAAACGCTCGTCATCAGGAAACGCCCCGATCCCAGGGGGGGCCAGCATCTCAATCGTGAAGCTGAAACCCGCCGTTGGCTCATCTCCGACGGCGAAAGCTGGAATGACGAGGTCTGGGACATTCCTGCCGATCGCCGCCGCGACTGAGATCGTCCGTTTACGCCCCAGTTGCGAACATTCGAGCGTTGGGTAAGATTAGATGTGGATTAGGCTGTGACATTTATTAACGATATAGATGTGGAGCGCCTGCGAACGCGAAATAATATAGTTTCACGTCGGTTAATTTAACTTCGAGGAATTGGGCTATCTCTAATATCATAAATTTCGGGAGCATTCTACGCTGGTGATCCAGTGCCTAATGAGCATTTTCTAAACAAGATTTGATGGCCTGATCTCTAAAAGCATCAAGTTCGTCAGCAGCTTGCTGTGCGCTTTTACCCCATACGCTCGGTAAGATTGCATCTGGGGTGAATTGATGTCGAGGATAGTTATCCAAACGTTTTTTGTTATTGGCACCGTCGACCAAATTATAGCCAATAACGCTCTGCCCTCTACCGATTGGGTAGGTACCTATGGGGCCGTCGATATTCCGCCAAGCAACGAAGCGTGGTAATCTCATCCACCCTCCCGACAGCTCGAAACCCTCTGAATTCAAGGTGAGACGTAGTGGCCGCACAACCAATCCGCCGTAGAAAATAGCGAGTAGCCCGAAAACCCAGCCAAATGTTATCCAAACCCATTTCCAAGGGCCATCCAGAGCAAACCCCAGCAGAGCGGCGAAACACGCAATCGCTGCACTAATCATAGCTACAATCACGTAGCCTGCGGTCCTGATTCGGGATTGTTTGAAGAGTTTGGATGTGTTCATTTCCTAATTTCCTCTCGAGCCAACTGCTGAAGTCAAGCTTCCGCTCCCCCTAAATTTCCTGCCACAGCGACCGTTACGCGGGAGGTCCGATAACCGTCCTTTGTTCAGGGGGCGAGGCGCGTGAAATGGCCAGTGTTGGCGTAAGCCGACCTTCCCGGCACCGCATCGGAACGGCGATAGTTGCTCGGAAGATGCCCCAAGGCGAACCGGCTTAACGGCAACTCTATGCCTGTTTCTTCTCCGAAAGCGGTCACGTCCGCTCCCCACCAACCCCAGACGTTCACCGCTTCCGCCGATAGCGGTCGTTTATGGGGTCACGACCGGGTTTCAGCCGTGCCAGTCGCCCGATTTGCCGCCGGTCTTGGAAACCAGCCGGATGTCACCCAGCACCATCGCCTTATCGAGCGCCTTGGCCATGTCGTAGAGCGTCAGCAGCGCAACCGAGACGGCGGTCAGTGCCTCCATCTCCACGCCGGTCTTGCCTTCGGTTGTGGCGGTCGCGGTTGCCGTCACGCCGGTTTCGTCGAGCGCGAGGTCGATCGCGACGCGGTTGAGCGGCAGGGGATGGCACAGCGGGATCAGATCCGCCGTCTTCTTGGCGGCCATGATGCCGGCGATGCGGGCGGTGGCGAGCACATCGCCCTTTTTGACGCTGCCTTCGCGGATCGCTGCTGCCGCTTCGGGGGACATGGTGATGCGCCCTTGCGCCACCGCTTCGCGCGCGGTGACGGGCTTGCCGCCGACATCGACCATATGCGCGGCGCCTTCGGCATCGAGATGGGTAAGACGGCTCATCCCACCAGGGCGCGGGTCGCCGCCTCGACATCGGCCTGGCGCATCAGCGATTCGCCGATCAGGAAGCAACGGATGCCGTGTTCGGCCATAGCATCCAGATCGCCGCGCCCGTTCAGGCCCGATTCGGCGACGAAGGTGCAGTCGCCCGGTGCGTGGCGGACGAGTTCATAGGTCTTCTGGACATCGACCTCGAACGTCTTGAGATTGCGATTATTTACGCCGATCAGACGCGAGCGGAGCTTCAGCGCGCGGTCCAGTTCTGCAGCGTCGTGCACCTCGACCAGCGCATCCATGCCGGCTTCGATCGCCGCTGCTTCGATTTCGGCCATCTGGCCGTCTTCCAGCGCGGCAACGATGATCAGGATCGCGTCGGCACCCATCGCGCGCGATTCGCCCACCTGCCAGGGATCGACCAGAAAGTCCTTGCGGATCACCGGCAGGTCGCACGCCGCGCGCGCCGCGATCAGATAGTCCTCATGCCCCTGGAAATAGTCGTGGTCGGTCAGCACCGACAGGCAGGTCGCACCGCCGGCCGCATAGGCACGGGCATGGGCCGGCGGATCGAAATCGGCGCGGATCAGCCCCTTGGACGGGCTGGCCTTTTTGATCTCCGCGATCAGCCCGTAGCCGCCGGCAGCGGCGCGCGCATCAAGGGCGGCCTTGAAGCCGCGCGGCGCCGATGGCGTCGGGTAGCTGCGGGGCGCGGCCTTGCGGGCAGCGACTTCGCTGCGCTTGGTGGCGAGGATCGTGTCGAGAATGGTGCTCATGCGAACGCGATCCAGCAGTCGAGCAGCGCGTTGGCAAGGCCATTGTCGATGACTTCTGCCGCTTCCTCGACGCCCTGCGGCAGATCGTCGGCGCGCCCCGCCACCATCAGCGCAGCGGCGGCGTTGAGCAGCACCGCGTCGCGATAGGGGCCGTGCTCGCCCTGGAGCAGGCGATGCAGCGCGAGGGCATTATAGGCCGGGTCGCCGCCGCGTATGGCTGCCAGCGGGTGACGGGGAAGCCCCGCATCCTCGGGCGTGATCCGGCCGGGCAATGCGGCGCGGCCGACATTGACGACGACGCTCGCCGCCTCGGTCGAAAGCTCGTCGAGCGCATCCTCGCCGGAAACGATGGCGGCGGCTTCGGCGCCGAGTTGTGCGAGCGCCTCGGCATAGATCGGCGCATAGTCGGGGCGGGCGATGCCGATAAGCTGGCGGGTGACATGCGCCGGATTGGCGAGCGGCCCCATCAGGTTGAAGATCGTGCGGCGGGCGATGCGGCGGCGGATCGGCGCGATCCGCGCCAGCGCCGGGTGGTGATGCTGCGCGAACAGGAACGCGATGCCGATTTCGTGCAGGCTTTCTTCCGCACGGGCGGCCGCGCGGTCGAGGTTGAGGCCCAGCGCCTCCAGCGTATCGGCGGCGCCTGCCTTGGACGAGGCGGCGCGGTTCCCGTGCTTGGCCACCGGCACGCCGGCGGCGGCGACCACCAGGCTGACGGCGGTCGAGACGTTGAGGGTGTGATGGCCGTCTCCGCCGGTGCCGCACACATCGATGGCGCCGGCGGGCGCGGTGATCGGGATAAGCCGGGCGCGAAGGGCGCGTGCCGCCTCGGCAATTTCGATGCTGGTTTCGCCGCGATCGGAAAGCGCGATCAGAAAGGCTTCGATCTCCGCTTCGGGTGCTGTGCCGTCGAGCATGTCGGCAAAGGCCTGCGCAGCGGTTTCGCGGCCAAGCGGGGAAGACGGATCGGGGAGCAGGGAAAGGCGAGTCACGCCGCCTCTATTCCGGGCGGAGCGCGCGCTTGTCGAGCAAATCCTTATCGGGGCCGCAGTACGGGCCACGGCCCCGAAGAATCAATTCGCCTTTTTCGGCTTGGTATAGGGCACGAACTTGTCGAGGATGACGAAACCCCGCTGGAACTGTGAAGCACGATCGACCAGCCGCACGCTGTCGATACTGCACAGCTCCGAACCATAGGTGTGGGTGACGAGGATCGAATCGTCGTCAAGCTGGTCGGCGCCGGCGCGCGGCGTGTTCACATAGAGCGTGCCGCCGCTGCCATAGACGATCGCCTTGTGATCGATGATCCGCGTGCTGTCGGTCATCGGCAGGCTGATGCAGTCGACCGGCTTGCCGGCAACACGGCCGGCCAGCAGCTTCTGCAATTGGGCTTCAGGGGTGCTGCGGTCGCCCTGGGCGAGCGCAGCGGGCGCCGCGGCGAGCGCGACACCGGCGAGCAGGGTCTGGAGCAGCTTTTTCATGGCCCGAGTCGTAGCATATTCGCGATGAACGGGGGCTGAAATTCCGCATTCGTTCAGGCGATTGCCTTCGCCTCGATGCCGGCGATGCGCAGGAAATTGGCCAGCATGGCATGGCCGTGCTCGGTGGCGATGCTTTCGGGGTGGAACTGCACGCCGTGAATGGGCAATTCGGCGTGGCGGAAACCCATGACCGAGCCGTCCTCCGCCGTGGCATTCACCACCAGGCCGGCAGGAATGTCGGTGACGATCAGCGAATGGTACCGAGTCGCGGTAAAGGGCGAGGGCAGGCCGGCGAACAGCCCGGTGCCGTCGTGCGACACGGGCGAGGTCTTGCCGTGCATCAGCCCGCCGCGGACCACCGATCCGCCGAAATGCTGGCCGATCGCCTGATGACCCAGGCACACGCCCAGCAGCGGCTTGCCGGTGGCGGCGCAGGCCGCGACCAGATCGAGGCTTATACCGGCCTCGCTGGGGGTGCGCGGGCCGGGCGAGATCAGGAACGCCTGGGCGTTGCTGGCAATCGCTTCCTGCGCAGTCAGCGAGTCGTTGCGCACCACTTTCACCTCGGCACCGAGGTCCATCAGATAATGCACCAGGTTCCAGGTGAAGCTGTCGTAGTTATCCAGGACGAGGATCATGGGAGCCGCGTTAGGCGCTTTGCGGCGGCTCGACAATGTTTGTGCCTTGGCACGGCCACAGTGCCGGGGCAACGCTGGAGCAACAGGGGCGTTCAACGCCGCGCAAGGAGTAACCCGATGATTGTCAGACTGATCACCGCCGCAGCGCTGCTCGCCGCACCGGCTTTTGCCCAGGCGCAGGATCAGGGCACCGCGACGCAAGGGCCGCCGAAACGCGTGCGCAGCGTGCTGCTCTATGGCGACGAAGCCTGCCCCAAGGCGACCACGCCCGACGAAGTGGTGGTGTGCGCCAATGCCGGCGAATCGCCCTATCGCATCCCCAAGCGCTTCCGCGATCAGGCGAAGCACGACGCGCCTTCGACCTCGTGGACGCGCCGCATGGAAGTGGTGGAGGAAGTCAACCGCGAAGGCCTGCCCAATAGCTGCTCGCCGGTCGGATCGGGCGGCCAGACCGGCTGCACCGCCAAGATGATCCAGCAATGGTATCAGGAGAAGCTGGACAAGGAAGCGGCAGACACGCCGCCCAAGCCGTAATTGCCGTTGCGGGCTAAGGCCTATTGGCCGAAGCCCGCCTCGCTCGCCCGGGCCACCGCCTCGCGCGCGGCGGCGAAAAGGGCGCCCGACTTGGCCTCGCATTCGCGCTGCTCATAGGCGGGATCGGAGTCGGCGACGATGCCGGCGCCGGCCTGCACATGGATCATCCCGTCCTTCACCAGCGCGGTGCGCAGCACGATGCACGAATCCATCGACCCGTCGGGCGAGAAATAGCCGACGCCGCCGGCATAGGGGCCGCGCGTCTCTGGTTCCAGCTCGGCGATGATCTCGCAGGCGCGAACCTTGGGCGCGCCGCTGACCGTGCCGGCGGGAAAACCGGCGAACAGCGCATCGACCGCGTCGGCATCGTCGCGCAACCGGCCGACGACGTTCGACACGATGTGCATCACATGGCTGTAGAACTCGATCGTGTAGCTGTCGGTCACGCGGACGCTGCCCGGCGCGGCGGCGCGGCCGACATCGTTGCGGCCCAGATCGAGCAGCATCAGATGCTCGGCGCGTTCCTTGGGATCGGCGAGCAGCGAGGCGCGGTTCGCTTCGTCCTCGGCGGCGGTGCGGCCGCGCGGACGGGTGCCGGCGATCGGTCGGATGGTGATCTCGCCGTCGCGCGCGCGCACCAGAATCTCCGGGCTGGAGCCGATCAGCGCGAAGCCCGGCAGGTCGAGGTGATAGAGAAAGGGCGAGGGATTGATCCGCCGTAGCGACCGATACAGCTCGAACGGCGGCAGCGTGAATGGTGCGGTGAAGCGCTGGGCGAGCACCACCTGAAAGATATCGCCGGCGGTGATATAGTTCTTCGCGGCGTCCACCATATCGGCATAGCGGCCGGGGGGCAGCACGGGTTGCGGCGTGACCGGTTCGAGCTCCGCGCGCACCGGCGCGGGCAGGGGGGCGCTCGCCAGCCGGGCGGCGACTGCGTCGATCCGCTCCGCCGCCTGCTCGACCGCGTGACCGGGCCAGACGGGGGCGACGAGATACAGCGCATCGGCCAGCCGGTCGAACACCAGCAGCACGGTGGGGCGCACGAAGATCATGTCGGGCACGCCGACCGGGCTCTGCGGCGCGCGGGACAGCGTTTCGACGAGGCCGATCGTCTCGTAGCTGAAATAGCCGACCAGACAGGCCAGCGCGCGGGGCAATGCCTCCGGCACGTCCATCCGGCAATCGGCGACCAGCGCGCGCAATGCCTCCAGCGCGGGTGTGGCGCACGGCTCGAACGCATCCCGGTCGGTCAGCCAGATCCGGTTGATCGCGGCCTCGGCACCGGTGGCCTGAAACACCAGATCGGGCGCGAGTCCGATCAGGCTGTGGCGGCCGCGCACCGACCCGCCTTCGACCGATTCGAGCAGGAAGTCGCCGCGCCCCGGCTCGATCAGCTTGAGCGCTGCCGCCACCGGCGTTTCGGTATCAGCGATCTGACGCCGCCAGATCAGCGCAGGCTTGCCCGCAGCCAGCGCGGCGCGGGCTGCCTCGAGTCCCTCGATCACTGGTCGCCGGCGCCGCTGCGCAGCAGATCTGCCCGCAGGCGCGCGATCGCCGTTTCATTGCGCGTGATCTTGAGCTGCTTGCGCATCGCCGACGAGAATTCGCGGGCATATTCGCCGGCGCCCATCTGGGTGAGGCCGCTGCGGATCGGCTGCATCGTCACGGCGTCGCCGGCAGCACTGCCCGGCTGGATCGTGTCGACGAACACGACGTAATAGCCCGCCCGCGCCGGGGCCTCGACCACACGCCCGGTCTTCGCCTTCATGTCGAAAGCGGCCTGGATGAACGTCTCCTTGTCGCGCAGCTCGGAGCGCTTGAAGTCGAACGGCTTGGGCGGTGCACCCTTGGTGACGCCCGCTTCGGTCAGCGCCTGCTGCATCGGCACGCCCTTCTGCAGCTTGGCCATCACGACGTTGGCCGCAGCGCGTGCCTTGGCGAGCGCCTGGTCGAGCAAATAGTCGGCCTTCACCTTGTCGGTGATCTGGGCGAGCGGACGGGGGGCTGCCGGAACGATCCGCTCCAGCGAAACTACGGCGAAGCTGCCGTCGGGTCCGGCGGGAACGATCTGCGGTTCGTCGCCCGGCTGGTCGAAGCCGAACCCGGTCTTCATGACCGCGCTGATCGCCGGCGTAGGCTTGGTATCCGGGTTCAGCGGATCGATGCCGGCTGCCGTGAGTGCGGGCGTGCGCTGCGCGGTGAGCTTGGCGTCACGCACGGCTTCGTCGAAATTCTTGCCGCCGCCGATGCCGTCGTCGATCGACTGGCGGAGATCGCCGAGCAACCGCGACAGCTTCCGCTGGGTGATGTCCTGCGCAATATCGCCGCGTACCTGCTCCAGCGAGCGGGCAGGGATCTTGTCGACCTTGGTAACGCGGAACACATACCAGGTGCCGCCAAGCTGGCTCGGCCCGGTGAGGGCGTTAGCGCCCGCCGTGAAGGCCGCGTCGGCAAATGCCTGCGACACCTGCTTGGCCAGGGCCGCGCGGTCGGCGGCGTCAACCTTGCGCATCTCCAGCCCGGCGGTCTTGGCGGCGGCCGCCAGGTCTCCGCCTTTGGCAGCATCGGCGACCTTCTGGGCTGTGGCGCGGTCGAGGGCAGTCACGAGTTCTACGCTGCGCTTTTCGCTGGCGGCATAGCGTGCGGCGTTCGTCTGGTACGCCTTGGCGATTTCGGCGTCGCTGGCAGTCGCCTGTGCCTTCAGCAGGTCCGGTGTCGCGAGCGCATAGCGGACCACGCGCAGCGCCGGCACCATGTAGCGATTGCGGTTGCGCTGGTAATAATCGGCAAGCGTCTTCGCATCGGGGGCTGCGCCAGGATCCATCGCTGCCGACTGGACGAAGCCGACAATGCCGGTGCGGCGCTCAAGCATCATCGAGGCATAGGGCAGCGCGACGCCTTCGGGCGCGGGAATGCGCATCGTCGCCGGGCCGAGCAGCCAGCTTGCATAGCGCTGGTTGGTGATCGCCTCGCGATACTGGGCCGGGCTGATGCGGTTCTGCGCCAGCAACTGTTCGAACGTCTGCTGGCTGAACTTGCCGTCCATCCCCGCGAACTGCGGATTGTTGGCGATATCGGTGTCGATCAGCAGCTTGCCGACGCGCATGCCGTTGCGGTTGCCATAGGTGACCATCGCCGCCGAATTGATCGCATCGTCGATCGCCGCCTCGAAGGCGCCCTGCGCAAGCGCCTGCGCCATGGTGACATTCTGGCCCTGTTCCTGGGCGTTGCGGATCAGGCGATCGAGCCGCTCGCGAACGTCTTTCTCGGTCACGTCACGACCGTTGACGCGTGCCAGCGCGGGGCTGCCCCCGCTAAGGTTCATCGAACGCAGACCGGTGACGTCACTCGCCGCAAAGGCGATCGCGAGCAGGCCAAGAAACAAAAAGACCGCGACAAGGCCGTAGCGCGACTTGGTAAATTTCCGGAAGGCGTTGAGCATTGGAAGCCGTTCGTTCGAGGATTTGGCGCCCGCTTTAGGGCGGGTGTCGCGCGCCTTCAAGCTTGTGCCGCACGCCGGGATCGCTAACGGCTGGCTGTAACGGACAACAAGGGGATGGATATGCGCCGCAAGCTGGTCGCCGGTAACTGGAAGATGCACGGGCTCCGCGCCCAGCTTGGGGAAGTCGAAGCGATCGCCGCGGCCGCCGCCGCGCATCCGGGTGTCGACACGCTGCTTTGCGTTCCTTTCACCCTGATTGCCGAGGCTGCGCGGATTGCCGGCACCATGCCGATCGGCGCACAGGACGTGCATGAAGCGGATCAGGGTGCGCATACCGGCTGCATCTCCGCGCCGATGCTGGTGGAGGCCGGCGCGCGCCTGGCCATTGTCGGCCATTCGGAACGCCGCGCCGACCAGCACGAGACCAGCCACGACGCCTGGGCCAAGGCGGCGGCTGCCCGTCGTAACGGTCTGGAGGTGATCCTGTGCTGTGGCGAGACCGAAGCAGAGCATGATGCGGGACGGGCGGAGCGGATCGTCCAGTCGCAGATCGAAAAATCGCTGCCCGATGCGGCCGGCCCCGACTGGCTGACGATCGCCTATGAGCCGCGCTGGGCGATCGGCACGGGTAAGACGCCGACGCTCGACGAGATCGGGACGATGCATGCCATCATCCGTGCGAAGCTGCGCTCGATGATCGGCGCCTCGGCGTCGGAGATGCGCATCCTGTACGGTGGATCGGTCACCGGCGCCAATGCAGGGTCGATCCTGGCCGTCGACAATGTCGACGGCGCGCTGGTCGGCGGCGCGAGCCTCACGGCAGCCAAGTTCGTACCGGTAATCGAAGCGGCGGCGCAGCTTGGCTGATTAACGGTTTGTCGGTGCATTGGCGCTACCAAGCGTCATGCGTCGCGCGTTTCGATTCGTACCCCCTGGCAAGACCAAGCTCGAACGTGCGATTCTGGTCGAGCAATATCGCACGCTCAGCCGCCTGATTCCGCTGATGTATGCGCTGGTCTTCGCGGATGCGCTGTTCCTCAGCTTCGCGGCATATGAAATTGCGCCGATTGGACTCAGCCTGGGCGTACCGCTGTTATTGGGACTGGCTGCCGCTATTCGCAGCGCGTTCTGGGTGCGCCGTCGACGGCATGGCGTGCCGGATATTCGCCGCATCCGCCGCAACCTGCTCAGCACAACGATTGTCGCCGGACTGCTCAGCCTCGCTTTTGGCGGCTGGGGTGTCGCACTTTACCAGCATCTCGATCTGTCCGGCCGGGCCTGCATTGGCCTCTATGCCTTTATCGGAACGATAAGCTGCTGTTATTGCCTGCAATCACTGCCGAACGCGGCCCGCCTCGTGCTCGTATGCGGAGCGCTGCCGATCACCCTGTGTCTGATGACGTCGCACAATTGGCTGCTTACGGGACTTGGCGTCGACATCGTCGTGGTGTCGGCAGTGATCATGCGCATGTTCAGCGCCAACTATACGAGCTTCATCGACGCGCTTGCCTCGCGCCTCGAAATGCTTTCGGAGCAGCGCCGGGCACGGCGGGCAGAAGGGCGCGCGCACCAGCTTGCCTATCACGACCCGCTGACCGGGCTGTCCAACCGCCGCGCACTGGAAGAATTTCTGGGCATGGCTGCGGGCGGTGCAGGCAGCGCCAGCTGTTTCGGCCTGCTTATTGTCGATCTGGACCGCTTCAAGGCTGTCAACGATGTGCACGGCCATCCGGCCGGGGATCAATTGCTGCGCGAAGTTGCCCGCCGGTTGCGTGAGATCGTTGGCGAAGAAGGGCAAAGCTATCGGCTGGGCGGTGACGAGTTCGCGGTTGCTGTCCCGTTTGTTCCGGGCGGCGCGGATCGGGTATTGGCCGTGGCGCATGCCATTGTCCGTGCGCTGGAGCTGCCTTTCGCGATTGGTGGCAAAACGCACCACATTGGCGCCAGCGTGGGGATTGCACTGTCGCCCGATGACGGCGAGGGCGCGGAAACGCTGATGCGCCGTGCCGATGTTGCGCTCTACAAGGCGAAGGAGTCCGGGCGCGGCTGCTACTGCGCCTTCGCGCCGCGAATGGACGCTGAAATCCGCCGCCGGTCGATGATCGAGGCCGAAATGCGCGTCGCGCTCGCTTCGGGGCAATTCTATCCCTGCTATCAGCCGATCGTCGAACTGGCGAGCGGCAGCGTCGTCGGGTTCGAGCTGCTGGCGCGGTGGCGTCAGCCGGCGGGCGCCGGGATCGGCCCCGACCAGTTCATCCCGATCGCCGAGGAATGCGGGCTGATCAACGAGCTGATGCTGCACCTGCTCGAGCGGGCCTGCACCGAAACGCGCGGCTGGCCGAGCGACTGCGCCATTGCCGTGAACGTCTCTCCCGTGCAGCTCAAGGATGGCTGGCTGGCGCAGAAGATGCTGGCGATCCTCGCACGCACGGGGTTTCCGCCACACCGGCTGACGGTGGAGATCACGGAAAATGCCCTGATCGTCGATGCCGACAACGCCAAGCAGGTTGTCGAATCGCTCAAGAACCAGGGCATCCAGTTGTCGCTGGACGACTTCGGGACCGGCTATTCCTCGATCCAGCATCTGCGGATGCTGCCGTTCGACAAGATCAAGATCGACCGATCGTTCGTCGAGTCACTCGATCGCGACGCCGATGCGATGAAGATGGTGCGCGGCATCATCGGTCTGGCTGCGATGCTGGAGCTGACCGTGATCGCCGAAGGAATCGAACAGGTCGAAACCGCCACCCGCCTGCGGCGGCTCGGTTGCGCGCAGGGGCAGGGCTATCTGTTCGGACATCCGATGACGGCCGAGGAAGTGGAAGGCTGGCTGCGCGGACGCGGCTTCGGCGAAGTGGCGGCGGTGGGGCGGATGCAACCGGGGTTCTGAGCTGAGCCGGAAAGGGCGGGGCAACGCGGCACCTGCCGCGCCGCCCCGAATTGCTTCAGGCGCGGCCGTAGCGGTCCTTCAGCACCTTCCAGGTGGCACGCAGGCTGACTGCTTCGGCACCCTTGGGACGGCCGGGCTTGGCACTGCCGTTCCAGCAGAAAATGTCGAAATGCGCCCATTTGGCGCCGGCCGGTGCGAATTCCTTCAGGAACAGCGCGGCGGTGATCGCACCGCCGAACGGGCCCTCGGCGGCGTTGACCATATCGGCCACGTCCGACTTCAGCAGTTCCTTGTAGGGATCGTAGAGCGGCATCCGCCAGATCGGATCGGCCTCTTCTTCACCCGCAGCGAGGATTTCGGCTGCCAGTGTTTCGTCATTGGCAAACAGCGCCTGCAGGTCGGCACCCAGCGCGACGCGGGCGGCGCCGGTGAGCGTGGCAAAGTCGAACACCAGTTCGGGGTTCTTTTCTTCCGCCTTGGTTAGCGCATCGCCCAGAATGAGCCGGCCTTCGGCATCGGTATTGCTGTTCTCGACGGTGATGCCCTTGCGCGAGATCATCACGTCGCCGGGCCGCGTCGCCTCGCCCGAGATCGAGTTCTCGACGGCGGGAACGAGCATATGCAGCCGCACGGGCAGGCGGTTCATCATCACCAGTTCGGCAAGCGCAAGGGCATGGGCAGCGCCGCCCATGTCCTTCTTCATCAGCCGCATGCCGCTGGCGGGCTTGATGTCCAGGCCACCGCTGTCGAAGCAGACGCCCTTGCCGATGATGGCAATGCGCGGATGGTCGGGATTGCCCCATTCCAGCTCGATCAGGCGCGGCTCGCGGCCCTTGCCGGCGGCCTTGCCGACCGCCCAGAGCATGCCATAGCCCTGCTCGAGTTCTTCGCCCTTCACCACGCTGAAGCTGGCGCCATAGGCCTTGGCGAGTTCGGAACCGGCCAGTTCGAGATCGGCAGGGCTCATGTCGTTGGCGCCCGTATTGATCCGGTCGCGCAGCTTCCAGGTGACGGTGGCGAGGCGGACGGCCTCGTCCATCTTGGCGGGGTCGCCGGTCAGCAGTACGCGCGCGCCCTGCGGCTTGGCTTCGGGCTTCTTGTAGCGATCGAACCGATATTGGGCGACGAGCCAGCCATAGATAGCCTTGCCCGGCTCGATACCTTCCACGCGGTAGCTGCCTTCGGGCAGCGTCTCTGCCAGCTTGGCGAGGCACCAGGGCGAGAGCTTGTCGACATTGGCGACGACGCTGATGACCGCCCAGTCCTCGGGATTGTCGCCGGGCAGGATGGCGCTCGAATAGCCGACCGGTGCCAGCTTCTGCGCCAGCGCGGCTGCGCGGTGGCGCGGCGGCTGGGCCGCAAGCCAGGCGTCGAAACCCTTGGGGTCGATCAGGTGAATGGAACGCGCGGCCTGGCCGCGATCGGGCTGAACAAGCGTAGTAGGGTCCGTCATACCCGCTGATCTAGGGCGCCGTACCGCCCGCGCCTAGCCATTGTGCGGGGTTTTTTGGCGATGTTTCGGAACAACCGCGTGTTCCCTTGGGTTTGCGCGCTATTCCTGACGCATTTGCCGGTGGCGTGAGCACGCCGGTCGCGCCGCCCTTGCCGGGAGAACGGCTCATGTCCGACGTTCGCGCATCATCCAGTTCCAGCTGGTACCATCGGCGACGCGCCGGCAGCTGGACAGCGCGCATCGTCGGTGCGGTCGTCGCGCTGATCGGATTGGTTCTTGCCATCGGCGGCGCATGGCTGCTGCTGCTCGGCGGATCGCCTTATTATTTCGTCACGGGTGTGGCGATGCTGGCCTCGGGCGCATTGCTGGTGCGGGGGCAAGTGGAGGGCGGGTGGCTCTACATCGCCATCGTCGTGCTGACCTTCCTGTGGGCGTGGTGGGAAGTCGGTTCCAATGCCTGGGCGCAGGTGCCGCGGGTCGTCGCGCCGGCGGCATTGCTGCTCGCGGTGCTGGCGGCGATGGCGTCGCTCACCCGGCGCGCCGGCCGTTGGCGCCTCGCCGGAATCGGTGCGGTTGTTGCCGTGGCAGTAACGGCAGTGGATCTGGCGGTCGCCGCAGCGGGGCAGCCCGCCGTTTTGCAGGGCACATTGCCCGCGCCCGGATCGACCGGCATGGCCGATCCGTCGGGTCAGCAGACCGGCGCGGACTGGCCGAGCTATGGCGGCACCGGCAGCGCCCGCCGTTACTCCCCGCTGGCGCAAATCAATGCCGCGAATGTCGGGTCGCTCAAGCGCGCCTGGATGATCCACACCGGCGACATGCCGCGCGATCCGCAGATCGCGAAGACCTATGGCGCGGAAAACACACCGCTCAAGGTGGGCGACAGCCTCTATCTTTGCACGCCAAAGAACATCCTGATCGCGCTGGATGCAGCGAGCGGCGCCCAGCGCTGGCGCTACGACCCCAATGTCTCCGACAAGGCGATCCCCTACACGGCCGCCTGCCGCGGTGTCGTCTATTATGCCGTGCCCGGCATGGCGGCGAACCAGCCTTGCGCCACCCGGGTTATCGAAGGGACGCTTGATGCCCGCCTGATCGCGGTTGATGCCCACACCGGTCGGCCCTGCGCAGACTTCGGCACGGGTGGCCAGGCGGACATCAAGAAGGGCATGGGGCAGGTGCCGTTCGGCTATGTCTCGATCAATTCGCCGCCGACTCTGGTGCGCGGCATCCTTGTCGTTGGCCACCAGGTGCTCGACGGTCAGGACCGCTGGGAGCCTTCAGGCGTCATCGAGGGGTTCGATGCGCGCACCGGCCAGCTCCGCTGGGCCTGGGACATGATGCACCCGGACTGGAACGGCTATCCGCCAGCCGGTCAGGAATGGGCGCGTGGCACCCCGAATATGTGGACCACCGCCAGCGGCGACGAGCAGCTCGGGCTGGTCTATCTGCCGATGGGCAATGCCTCGGCCGATTATTACTCGAGCCTGCGTCGCCCGCAGGAGAATATGTTCGCCACCTCGCTGGTCGCGCTCGACGTGACTACGGGCAAGCCGCGCTGGCGGTTCCAGGCTGTGCGCAACGATGTATGGGACTATGATTTCGGCGCGCAGGCGACGCTGGTGGACTATAAGGGTACGCCGGCGCTGGTGCTGCCATCCAAACAGGGTGACATCTACATCCTCGACCGCCGCACCGGCCGCCCGTTGACGCCGGTGGGCGAGATCCGCGCGCCGCAGCTCGGCGTGGAGCCGCAGCAGCGTGCGGCCACACAGCCGGTCTCGCTATGGCATACGCTGCGCAAGCGGGACCTCACCGAGCGCGACATGTGGGGCATGTCGCCGATCGACCAGATGGTTTGCCGCATCCAGTTTCGCCGGGCCAGTTATCACGGCTTCTTCACGCCTCCCGAAGCCGATCGCCACTCGATCGAATATCCCGGCTATAATGGCGGCACCGACTGGGGCGGTGTAGCGGTTGACCCGCAGCGCGGGGTAATTGTCGCCAATTACAACGACATGCCCAACTATGTACGGCTGGTTCCCCGTGCCGAGGCGAACCGGCGCGGCTGGGCGCCCCGCGATCAGGCAAGGGGCAGCATCGGCGGCGCCGAAGGGGCGGGCGATCCCCAGGCGCACACGCCTTATGCGATCGACGTCAATGCCGGCTGGCAATTGCCCTTCACCGGGATGCTCTGCAAACAGCCCCCTTATGGCGGCATCCGCGCGATCGACATGGCGACGGGCAAGACGATCTGGGATCGTCCGCTCGGCACCGCGCGCACCAACGGTCCGTTCGGCATCCCCTCGATGCTGCCCTTCACGATCGGTACGCCGAACAACGGCGGGTCGGTGGTGACGGCAGGCGGGATCATCTTCGTCGCCGCGGCAACCGACAACCTAATCCGCGCGATCGACCTGCGGACCGGCAAGACGCTGTGGCAGGATGTGCTGCCCGCCGGCGGGCAGGCGACGCCGATCACCTATCAGGTTGGCGGCAAGCAATATCTGGTCATCTACGCTGGCGGCCACCATTTCATGAAGACGCCGGTGGGCGACGAAATCGTCGCCTATGCGCTGCCGGGGTAAGGGGCACGTAGTGGGCGATTGAGAGGAACAGGAACGCACAGATTCCCCTCCCTGAAAGGGAAGGGTTAGGGTGGGTCCGCCGCCATTAGGCGGCGGGAATAGCCCTCGCCAGAGGATAGATTCTTGGAGGCGCGCAGACGCGCGCACCCACCCCCGGCCCCTCCCTTTTCAGGGAGGGGTTGAAGACGCCAAAGGCGATCCTCCTCAGGTGAAGCGTCAGTCGTTGCGCGGCTTCACGTCCGGCGCGCAAAGGGCGAGGGCGGTGCGGATCATATAGGTCAGCCGGTCGTGCGCGCCGGCAAGCTGCACGGGATCGAGCCCCCGTTCCTGCGTCTCGAAGTTGAGATAGCGGATGTGGTGCAGCACGGCATAGTTGGATAGCGACCCGTCGCTCGCCACGACCCGTTCCTGCACCACGTTGAAATCGGCGCCGACCATCTGGTTGCGGCAAAAGGCATCTTCGGGCCGCTGCGAGGCGCGATAGGTGGCGAAGGCGACCGTGTCGTCATCGTCGAACGGCCAGGCGCGTGCCTGTGACGGGCTGGGCGTCAGCGTATCGTCGCAGAAGCGGATCGAGATGATGCCCTCGCCCTTGGGATCATCGCGATGGCATTTGGAATCGGTCGGGTCGAACCCCGGCGAATTGGTATGGAGCGCGATGATCGGCCCGCCGACACGCGGCAGATCGGCCAGCACGCGATCGGCATATCCGGGGAGGGCGCTGTCGAAATTGCGGTTGGGGTCGATCGGCTTTCCATACGCGACGGCGGCATTGTACCGCTCGCCGTCATGGCCGGGCGCGATGCCGGAATCGACGGCGATCAGCACGCCGCCATAATGGCGCACCGCCCACAGCCCTGCTTCGAACCCGGCATTTTCATTGTCGTGCGGCACGAAGAACAGCGGCCCGCGCGGGTGTCGCGGATCGGTGATCCGCCACAGACGCCATTTTCCGCGTTCGGCAGTGAATTCGATCCGCCGAACCGAAAGGCCCCGCCATTCGCCGGGGTCGCGGTGGCGGGAGAAATCATCGTCCACCACCGTCAGCGGATCGAACCGTGATACCACCGCCCGATCCGGCACGGCACCGGTGATCGCCAGCGATCCCAGCGCCAGTGCGGAAAGGGCGGCAAGTTTCAGCATCAGCGCGGCATCACCAGAAACTGCTCGAACTTGCCCTCAGCGCCGGGCTCGGCATAGGTCACCGCCACAAGCTCACGATCCTTGTAGCGGATCACATAGTTTCGGTTGACGAAGCCGCCGCGCAGCCGGGCCTTGCCCAGCGGCTGGAACGCCAACGGTTCGCCGAGTGCGGCCAGGCTGGCGCGATAGTCGCCGAGCACCGTTGCATCGAAGAAGTAGTTGGCGTCGTCGGTCATCAGCGCGTGATCGGGCGTGCCCGCGCGCAACTGGTCGAACAGTGTGCGCGCCAGCGCGTCACGCTGCTGGTCGATCGCGGGCTCGGCCTTTACCGGCAGCAGCAGGTCGGTGATGCCGTTCGCGATCGCTTCCTGCGCGCCGCCGAAATCGGCATTGACCAGTGCGACGACGGCGTAACGCTCCTCGGGGATCACGATGTTGCTCGACAGGAAGCCGACGGCCTCACCGCCGTGCGAGACTTCGCGCTTGCCGCCGTGCTCGCCCAGCGACACGCCCAGACCATAGCGCGTCGGTGCGCCGTTGGTCAGCTTGACTTCGGTTTCCTGCGCCGCCCAGTCATCGGCCGGCATCACGCTGCGGTTGATGCGGGCGATATCCCATTTCGCAAGGTCGCTCGCGCTCATCGCCAGTTCGCCCGCCGCCCATAGCCAGCCATCGGCGGCAGGCTGGGCCGGGCGAACCGGGCCGAGTGCAAAGCGATGCGTGCCCTGCGGGAAGCCCTTGCCGATCGCCTTGTCCTGATCGATCGGGTGCATGCCCAGCGGTTTGAAGATCTTCGCATCGAGATAGTCGAGCAGCTTCATGCCCGAGGCCTTCTCGATAATCATGCCGGCGACGACATAGCCGGTGTTCGAATATTGCCAGGCGGTGCCGGGCGCGAAATCGAGCGGCTTCTTCGCCCAGCGATCGACGATCTGCTGCGGCGTCACCGGCGTTTCCATCGCCTTGAAGCTGTAATCCTGCGGCCAATAGTCCTGCAGACCAGCGGTGTGGCTGAGCAGTTGGCGGATCGTGATCTGGTCGGCATCGGTGACGTCCGGCACCCATTTGGCAACCTTGTCGTCGAGGCTCAGCTTGCCTTCATCCTCGAGCAAAAGGATCGCGGCGGCCGTGAACTGCTTGGAAATCGACGCGATCTGGTATCTGGCGCTGGCGTCGGGGCCGTTGCGGATGCCCGGCCCCTGATCGCCATAGGCCTTGGCGAAGACGATCTTCCCGTCGCGTACGATCGCCACCGAGGCCGAGGGCACGCCCGAACTTTTCAGCGCATCAGCGACAATGGCATCGACTTTCGCAGCCTGATCCGCCGTGAGCTGCTGGGCAGCGGCAGGCGTGGCGATCAACAGGGCAGCGGCAAGGGCGGTACGGAACATCGGGCCTCCGGAATGAAAGGGAGCGTAGAACGCGCTCCCGCTGGCGTCACCCCGGGCTTAGTCGTTGGTTATACCTGTGCCAACGGAGAGTTGTGCTGCCAACGCAGCCCTTCGCGCCATTGCCACCCTGCCACCGCGTGCTACGCTCCGCACATCACGGGGTGGGGGGCTGCATGCGTCGGGTTTTTGCGCTGTTGGTGCTGCTGGTTCTGTCGGCCTGCTCCTATCAGCAATTGTTCAACCAGTTCAGCAATCCGCAGGAGCAGGCGCTCGCGCTGCAGACCGCGACCGCGGTTCAGAAGGGCGACGCGAACTGGCTCGTCAGCCACGCCAATGCGGAACTGCGCCCGCAGCTCAACGCCGATCTTGTCCATCGGATGCAGGCGCTGGCGCCGCAGGGCCACCCCGTGCTCGGGTCGGTCAACGTGCAGCGCATGCAGGGTGATGCGCGCGCCATTTTTCTCAAGCAATTCGTCTATGAAGTGGCAGGTGGCGGCAAGTGGGCGCTGCTTCAGGTGGTGCTTGAAACCGATGGGCCGAAGCCGGTGGTCAATGCAGTCTTCGTGCAGCCGCTGAACCGGTCCCTCATGGAAGCGAATGCCTTCACCTTCAAGGACAAGGGCTTCATCCACTTTCTGTGGCTGGCGCTGATGGTGGCCGCGCTCGCGATCAGCATCACTGCATTCATTCTGGCGCTGCGCACGCCGAAGCTGAGTCTGAAGTCGCTGTGGTGCCTCGGCACCCTGTTTTCGTTCGGCATGTTCCAGCTCGACTGGACGACCGGCCAGTGGGCTGTGACCCCGATCGGCTTTCTTGTGGTCGGCGCTGCTGGCTTTCAGGGCGGACCGTTCGCACCCTGGGTCATGTCATTCGGCGTGCCGCTGATCGCGATCGTTTTCCTTATCCTGCGAGCGATGGGCCGGCTGCCGCTGAAGAGCGAGACGGTCAGGCCGCCCAAGCCACGCAAGGGTACCGCTCGTCTTCGTTCGTCAGCGGAAGAGGAACCGACAGACCCGGCCTGAAGGGCCGGGCGACGCCGTCAATCCTCTACCGGCACCCCGTACAGGTCATGCTCGTCGGCGTCCTCGATCTCGACGCGGACGATGTCGCCCTGCTCCAGATGGCCGGCGTCGCGCAGGAACACTTCGCCGTCGATCTCCGGCGCGTCGGCCTGGCTGCGGCCGGTGGCGCCGCCGTCTTCGTCGACCGCGTCGATGATCACTTCCAGCGTGCGGCCGATCTTCGCCTCCAGCTTGGCGGCGCTGATCGCGGCGGTCCTTTCCATGATGCGGGCGTAGCGCTCTTCCTTGACCTCTTCCGGCACCGCGCCGGGCAGGTCATTGGCCGAGGCGCCCTCGACCGGCTCGAAGCGGAACGCGCCGACGCGGTCGAGCTGGGCCTCGTCGAGCCAGTCGAGCAGATACTGGAAATCTTCCTCGGTCTCGCCGGGGAAGCCCACCACGAAAGTGGAGCGGATCGCGATGTCCGGGCAAATCTCCCGCCAGCCGCGCAGCCGCTCGAGCACCTTGGCTTCGTTGGCCGGGCGCTTCATCGCGCGTAGCACATTCGGCGCGGCGTGCTGGAACGGAATGTCGAGATAGGGAAGCACCAGCCCTTCGGCCATCAGAGGGATCACCTGATCGACATGCGGATAGGGATAGACATAGTGCAGCCGCACCCAGGGGGCGATCTGGCCCAGCTCGCGGGCAAGGTCGGTCATGTGCGGCACCACCTCGCGGCCCTTCCACATCCGCGGCTCCTTGCGGATGTCGATGCCATAGGCGGAGGTGTCCTGGCTGATGACCAGCAGTTCCTTCGTGCCCGCCTCGACCAGCTTTTCCGCCTCGCGCAGGATCGCGTCGGGCCGGCGGCTGACCAGATCGCCGCGCAGCGACGGGATGATGCAGAAGCTGCAGCGGTGGTTACAGCCTTCGGAAATCTTCAGATAGCTGTAATGGCGCGGCGTGAGTTTCAGCCCGCTGTCCGGCACCAGATTGACGAAGGGCGAAGGCGGCATCGGCGCCGCCTCGTGGACCGCGCCGACCACTTCCTCATATTGATGCGCGCCGGTGACGGCCAGCACGTTGGGGAAGCGGGTGCGGATCAACTCGGCTTCCTTGCCCATGCAGCCGGTCACGATTACGCGGCCATTTTCGGAAATCGCCTCGCCGATCGCCTCCAGCGATTCTTCCTTGGCGCTATCCAGAAAGCCGCAGGTGTTCACCAGTACGACGTCCGCGCCGGCATAGTCCGGCGACAGCGCATAGCCGTCCGAACGGAGCTTGGTCAGGATACGCTCGGAGTCGACCAGATTCTTGGGACAGCCGAGCGACACCATGCCCACCTTGGGGGCTTCGGGGAGTCGCGTTGCCATGATTGGCGGCGCACATAGGGCGAGTGCGTCCGAAAAGCTAGGGGCGGGACCGGAACGCGCTTGTCCTGCGGAGGATTACGCATTCGGGTGCCGCCGCCCAGGCGCTACAGCGGCGCCCTATTCGCATGGAGAACAGGCCATGACTTCGCCCGCCCCGGCACCACTCGATCACCCCGTCCAACTCAAGACCCGTTCGGGCCTCGAAATTGATGTTCGCCCTGCCGCGGCCGAAGACGAGGCCGCGCTGGAGGTGTTTTTCGACGCAGTATCGGATGAGGATCGCCGGTTCCGCTTCCTCACCGCCTGCGCCCATATCGATCGCGCCCAGGCCGCCGCGCTGACGCATGTCGACCATTGGCAGACGGAAAGCTTCCTGGCGTTCACGGCCGCGGGCGAACTGGTCGCCTCTGCCATGCTCGCCTGCGACAAGGCGATGGCGACGGCCGAAGTCGCGATTTCGATCCGCGCGGACCGCAAGGGGCAGGGGATTGGCTGGAGCCTTCTCCAGTTCCTGACGGCGGAGGCCAAGCGGCGCGGTGTCGGCAAGCTGCTGTCGATCGAGAGCCGGGAGAACCATCTGGCGATCGAGCTGGAACGCGAAATGGGCTTCGCGGCCCGCCCGGTGGAAGGCGACCCCAGCGTCGTACTGCTCGAAGCGCGGTTCTGACGGCGCCGGTCAGGCCGGCGCGCGGAACAGGAAAAACGCGCCGGCCGCGATCAGCGCGAAGCCGATCAGGTGGTTCAGGCTGATCTTCTGGCCCAGGTACAGCACCGAGAAGCCCGCGAAGATCGTCAGCGTAATCACTTCCTGCATGCCCTTCAGCTGCGCGGCCGAATAGACTGCACTGCCATAGCGGTTCGCCGGCACCGCGAAGCAATATTCGATAAAGGCAATGCCCCAGCTCGTGACGATCGCCAGCAGGAGCGGGGTGCTCTTGAACTTGAGATGCCCGTACCAGGCAAAGGTCATGAACAGATTGGAGACGAGCAGCAGGCCGATCGGCAAAAGGCGATCGATCACAGGCGCGGCAACCGGCTGAGTGGATCGACCGGGGTGCGGCCCTGACGAAGCTCGAAATGCAGTTCCGGCCGCGGCGCGCCGCCGCTGCGCCCCGCGAGCGCGATCGTCTGGCCCTGCTTCACGGCCTGGCCGCGCTGCACCATCAGCTGACTTGCATGGCCATAGACGCTGGCCCAGCCATTTCCGTGCTGCACGATCACCAGCCCTCCGAGCGAAGGCACTTCATTGCCGACATAAGCCACGACTCCATCTGCAGACGCCCGAATAGGCGTTCCTGCAGGAACGGCAATCTGTATGCCATCGTTCCGTTCGCCGCCGGGATGAGGGCCGAAACGCCCGATCAGGGTGCCACGGACGGGCCAGTCGAAGGCGCCCCCGAAGCGGGCGGGCGATTCGACCGGTGTGGTGGAAGGCAGCACGCGGCCCGCGTTGGCGGCCGGCGCGGCAGGTTGGCTTCGATCGGCAACAGCCGGCTGTCCGCCGGTCACAATATCATCGATATCGACATGGAAGCGCGCGGCGCGCGCCGCGCGGGCGTCGGCGCGGGTGTCGGGAATGAGGAGCCGCTGCCCCGCGCGGAGTTGAAATGGTTCGTTCAGCCCGTTGGCAGCGATAATCTTGCTCCAGGAAACGCCATATGCCTGCGCGATTGCGATGCCGGTGTCGCCGCCGCGGACCAGGTGATAGCGGCCCGCCGGAATGGTCAGCTTCTGCCCCGGCACGATTGTGTAGGGCAGCGTTAGGCCGTTCGCGTGCGCGATCGCATCTACGCCGGCGCCCGTTGTCAGCGCGATGTTGCCCAGCGTGTCACGCGGCGAAACGGTCCAGCTGGAGGCGGCGATGCGGCGCGCGTCGGCCGTTACGGGGCGGGCGACCCAGGCCGGCGGCGGCGCAGGCAGGCTGCGTACGTCGGTATCGCCTCCCAGCGACTGATGCTCATAGCCGGTTTCACTGGCAGTCTGCATCGCCGAAACGGGCGGGGGCGGCGGCGTCTGACTATAGCCATGGCCCCCGCTCGGCGGGATGCAGCCGCTCAATAGCATGGCGCCGAAAGTGGCGACCAAAAGCCGTATTCCCATCATAGCCCCGACCCACGCATTCATGGTTAATGCGGTCGGAACTACCGAGTTATGGTTAGCTAAAGGTAAAGAGCTGCCAGATTTTGCATGGATTCGCGGTGGGTGAGGTCCAGATGCAGCGGCGTGGCAGTAACGAAACCCTGCTCGATTGCTTCCAGATCAGTATCCGGCATCGGCTGATGCGGAAGTCTTCCCATCGCCAGCCAATAATAAGGAAAACCGCGGGGATCCATACGCTTATCCAGACCGACCCGGCCATAATCACGCAATCCCTGCGACACGACCTTGATGCCACACACGGCATCGGCCTCAACCGGCGGAAAGTTGATGTTGATCAGGGTACGCGGCGCCCATGTCAAATTGAGTAGCGGACGTAGCGCCCGTTCGCCCCAGGCCTCGGCCGTAGCAAAGGGAACGGCATCCCCCATGCCCGACTGGGCGTAGCGCTGGCTGAGCGCTACCGAGCGGATGCCGGCCAGCGCACCTTCCATCGCCGCCGAAACGGTGCCCGAATAGCTGACGTCTTCGCCCAGATTGCCGCCACGATTGACGCCCGACAGGATCAGATCGGGCTTGGCATCCTTCATTACTTCGGCCAGCGCGAACATTACGCAGTCCGTCGGTGTGCCGCGGACTGCGTAACGATTGTCGGCATGGCGGCGAACGCGGAACGGTTCGGTCAGAGTCAGCGCGCGGCTCTTTCCCGACTGCTCTTCCTGCGGCGCGATGACGGTGATGTCGTCGGAGATCGTCCGCGCAATGCGTTCGAGCACTGCGAGGCCGCGCGCGTGATAGCCGTCATCGTTGGTGAGCAGGATGCGCATCAGCCGCGCGGCTCAAGCCGGTTGAGGCCGCCCAGATAGGGCTGGAGCACGCTCGGCACTGCCACCGATCCGTCTTCCTGCTGGTAATTCTCCAGCACCGCCACCAGCGTACGGCCGACCGCCAGGCCAGAGCCGTTGAGCGTATGCACGAAGCGCGTGCCCTTTTCGCCTTCCGGCCGGTAGCGCGCATTCATCCGCCGTCCCTGGAAATCGCCGCAGGTTGAGCAGGACGAAATCTCGCGGTAGCGCGCCTGGCCGGGGAGCCAGACTTCCAGGTCATAGGTGCGTGCGGCGGTGAAGCCCATGTCGCCGCTGCACAGCTTCATCCGGCGAAAGGCGAGGCCAAGCTTGGCCAGCACGTCCTCGGCGCAGGCGGTCATCCGCTCATGTTCTGCCTCGGACTGATCGGGCGTGGTGATCGACACCATCTCGACCTTCTCGAACTGGTGCTGGCGGATATAGCCGCGCGTGTCGCGTCCGGCGGCGCCTGCTTCGGAACGGAAGCAGGCGGTCAGCGCGGTCAGGCGTAGCGGCAGTTCTTCCTCGCTCAGGATCTTTTCACGCACCGCGTTGGTCAGGCTCACCTCGGCGGTGGGGATCAGCCAGCGCCCATCCGTCGTATGGAACAGATCCTCGGCGAATTTCGGCAGCTGCCCGGTACCGAACACGGCTTCGTCGCGCACCAGCAGCGGCGGCACGCATTCCTCATAGCCATGGCTGCCGGTCAGCGTGTCCAGCATGAACTGGCCCAGCGCGCGGTGCAGCCGGGCGGCATCGCCGCGCACGAAGGTGAAGCGCGCGCCGGAAATCGATGCGCCGGTTTCGAAATCCAGCCCGATCGCCGGGCCGATCGCGTCATGCTCGCGGACCGGAAAGCCAAATTGCGGCACCGTGCCGCGCTCGTGGACAAGCGCGTTGTCGTTCTCGTCGGCGCCCTGCGGCACATCGGCATAGGGAAGGTTGGGCAGCGCGGCGAGCCGGCCTTCCAGATCGTCGCCGACCGCCTTCTCTTCCGCCTCCAGCGCGGGCAGCCGCTCCTTCAACGCGGCGACTTCGGCCATCAGCGCGGCGGCGGTTGCTTCATCCTTTTGCGCCTTGGCGGCGCCGATCGCTTTCGAAGCCTCGTTACGGCGTGCCTGGCCGGCCTGCAGCTCGGTCACCAGCGCGCGGCGGCGTTCGTCGAGTGCGAGAAGCTCGGCGGACAGGGGCGGTAGCCCACGGCGCGCCATGCCCTGATCGAAGGCCTCGGGATTTTCGCGGATGAAGCGGATGTCGTGCATGCCGCCAGCCTATGGCGAGGCGCCCGGCGCTGCGCAACCCCGCTCCGGGTTCAGGCTTCCTTGCTGCGCGAAAGCCGCTTGCGCGCGACCAGTGCCGCCGCAGCGCCGCCAAACAACAGGACCATCGGCGGTGCCGGCACCGGCGACGGATCTCCAGACGAACCGCCGCCGCTCGCGCCGGAGCTCGAGGGATCGCCGGAACTGCCGTTATGGCCGCTAGACCCGCTCGAATTGCTCCAGCCGCTGGACGTGTTCCACCCGCTCGAGTTGCTCCATCCGCTCGACCCGCCGTTCGAGGTCGAGCTGGAAGTGCTCGACGAGCCATTCGAAGTCGACGAGATGCCGCTCGATGTGGAACCGGAGGTCGAGGACGAAGTCGATACACCGCTCGACGTGGAGACGCCGCTGGAGTTCGACGACGAGGTCGACACGCCGCTAGACGTGGAAACCCCGCTCGACGTTGATGTCGAAGATGAGCTGGAAACCCCGCTCGACGTGGAAGAAGAGCTGGATACGCCGCTGGAGGTCGAGCTCGACACGCCGCTGGAAGTGGAGCTGGAAACCCCGCTGGAAGTCGACGAACCACCGGTCGACGATCCGCCGGTAGAACTGGAGACGCCGCTAGAGGTGGAGGAGCCGCCGGTAGAGCTGGAGATCCCGCTGGAAGTGGACGATCCGCCCGTCGAAGTGGACGAGCCTCCGGTCGACGTAGAAGACCCGCCCGTGGAAGAGCCGCCGGTCGAAGAACTGGTCGAGGAGCCACCGGTCGAAGAGCCGCCAGTGGAGGTGGAGGACCCCCCGGTTGATGTGGACGACCCGCCCGTGGAAGAACTGGTGGAAGACCCGCCGCTCGACGATCCGCCCGTCGACGATCCCCCGGTAGAGGTGGACCCGCCGCTAGACGAGGATGTCGACGAAATCGTGATGTTTATCCCGCTGCTGTTCCCGGAGCTGGAACTGCCGCCGCCGGAACTCCCGCCGCCCGAGCTGCCGAAAAAGCCCCCCGCAAAGAAGCCGCCCATGAAGCCGACGCCGCTCGATCCGCCAATCACGGTAGGGGCATAGCTGCCGCCCGATCCGCCGGCGGCCGCAGCGGCTGCAACTGCGGGGGGCAGGGGCACCGGCGCGCCCTGTGCCGTAAGAACCACGACCTGCGGTTGGCTCTGGGTGCGGGTAGTTACGGTGCGGCGAACAGTGCTGACCTGTCGCACCGCACGGGCGACGACGGCGCGGTGAACCACGCGCTTCTTGGCGACAACCGCGTGCTGCGCCGCACTGGCGTGGTGCTGCGCGTTACGCTGCGCGACATAGACTCCGCCACCGCCAACGACGGCGCCGCCGCATACGCAGGCACAGAGTTTTGCCAAAGCAGTACGAACAGACATCTTGCCCCACTCATCCGATCCCGGCCGCTTTCCTTCCGGACTTCCACAACGCCCCTTGTCGATGCCGGAAAAAAGCCAACCAATGCTTTACGCACGAGAGCACTAATTTTGCATTTACCTCCTTATCCCTAAAATCAGGTGTCGCGAGCCCCAACAAACAGGGTTAATGTACTGGTTCGGCACAATCGGGCTCGCCAGACCGCCCCCGTGCCACACAGTCGGGCGCCAATTTCCTGCCGAAACAGGCTGGTTCAGCGCCCGCTAATTTCCTCCATTTTAAGTCGGAAAGCGCGGTTCCTTCGAAAAGGCTGCGCTTGTTAACCGCGGCGCGCGAAAGTATAGGCCCTCCGGGCAATGACAGTCTCCGGTGGCTGACCTCCGGGCAGACTGGTGTGGAGAGTGGGGATGGCTACTGTTTTGGATCGTTTTGACGAACCGGGTAAAGGCGTACCACCTGCTGCCAATGACGGCGAAGACGGGTATCGGCCGAGCGCTGACGAACCCTTCATGAACCAGCGGCAGCTCGATTATTTTCGGGCGAAGCTCAACGCCTGGAAGGATGCGATCTATCGCGAAGCGGCAGGCACGCTGAACCAGCTTCAGTCAGACTCGTTGCGCGAATCCGATCTGACCGACCGCGCATCGAGCGAAACCGACTGGTCGATCGAACTGCGCACCCGCGATCGCCAGCGCAAGCTGATCGCCAAAATCGACTCCGCACTGCGCCGGATCGAGGAAGGCGAATATGGCTATTGCGAAGTGACCGGTGAACCGATCCCGCTTGCCCGGCTCGAAGCGCGTCCGACCGCAACGATGACGGTCGAGGCGCAGGAACGGCACGAACGGAACGAAAAAATCAGCCGCGACGAATGACGCCATGCCGCCCGCCCCGCGAGAAATCTTCGCAAGGGCGGGTTCGGTTAACCGATTCGATAAGGATTGCTGGTTTAGTCGCGCGCAAAGACAGGAATGCGTTTGAGAGCGAGAATGGATCAGTCTCCCTTGTCACCGATGATGCTTTCGGCCGACGACTTCGCCGGCAAGCGTAGCGATACGCGCGACAGCCTGTTGCTGGCGGCGCATTTGCTGGTCGATGGCGGCGATGCCGGGCAGGTGCGCGTTCGCAACCTTTCGGCCGGCGGTCTGATGGCGGAATATTCGGCACCGATCGGCATTCGCACGCCGGTGCAGGTGGAAGTGCGCGGCGTGGGCTGGGTCAGCGGCCGCATCGCCTGGGCCGCCGAAGGGCGCGTAGGCATTGCTTTCGACAACCCGATCGACCCGAAGCTCGCGCGCAAGCCGGTGGGCAAGGGTGAAACCACCCCGGTTTTCGTAAAGCCGATTATCACGCGCCGCTAACCGGCGCTTTCGCATCGGCGCGGGCGTACCGCGCGGATTGCGCTCGGGTGGGCCGGCGCGGGGCGTGGGCCGCCCCTGCGCGCGGCCTTCCGACAATTTAGTTGTGGACAGCCGCAGTAGCCGTCATCTCTTCCTTGACGCGAAGCTTCTGCTTCTTCAGTTGCGCGATAAGTATCTGATCGGGGAGGGGGCGGTGCGATTCGGCTTCGATTCGCTCGTCCAGATGCGAATGTTTGGCGCTAAGTGCCGAAAAATGCGCGTTCTGCATGGAAGCGATCCTCCTTGGTCAGTTGGGGGGGGATCGAATTACATCACGAAAATTCGTTCTTGTCGCGCCTAGAATATTCCCGGATCGACGGGCTGCAAAAAAGGCACGACGATCTGCGGTTGGTGTGCGAGGCAAAGGCGGGGCAGGGATCGGCATGGAAGACAGCGAGATCCTGCGCAGGCTCGAGGCGCTCCGTTCCGAACATCGCGATCTTGACGCTGCCATTGCGGCCCTGCTCGGCACCGGCACCAGCGACCAGTTGCAGATCGCGCGCCTGAAAAAGCGGAAATTGCGGCTGCGCGACGAGATTGCGCTGCTCGAGGATCAACTTATCCCCGACATTATCGCCTGAACGTCTCCTTTCAGTCCATCGCGACGGAGATTGGGTCTTTTCCGCCCCGGGGCAGCTGTGGCACCACCCTGCGCATGACGGACGCGGCCGCCACCCAGATTCACCGCAAGCTGGTCGACTCGCTCTATGTCGAGGCGATGGTCCTCGCGGACGAGGCGCGCGGCTATTTCGACCAGATGGGGCGCGAGGAGCGCGACACGCTGGATGCGCTGGATCGCGTCGCCTTTTCCTGCGAATCGCTGAAGGTCACGACGCGGCTGATGCACATCATCGCCTGGCTGCTTAACCAGCGCGCCGTGGATGCGGGCGAGCTGGAGCCGGCGGATGCGCTCGCGCCGTCGCGCCGACTGGGTCCGGCGCCCGAAACGGCAACGGACACGCTCGCTTCGATGCCGCCACAGGCGCACAGCATCATCTCGACCAGCATCGATCTCTATCGCCGGGTCGCCCGGCTCGATTCCTCGCTGGAAATGCCGCTGGCGATCATCAGCCCCGCCCGCCGCATGCTGGACCGCCTTAGCGGCGCCTTCTGAGCCAAGGGTTCAGCCCAGCAGCCGCGCCCGCGCAGCCGCATATTCCTGCTTCAGCCGCTCGATCCGCGCTGCTGCCGACTCGATAGCGTGGACTGCGCCGATACCCTGGCCGGAACCCCAGATGTCCTTCCAGGCCTTGGCGCCGCCAAAGTTCATCGCGCTGGGATCGCTCTCCGGCAGATTATCCGGATCAAGACCGGCCGCCACAATCGAGGCGCGCAGGTAATTGCCGTGCACCCCGGTAAACAGATTGGAATAGACGATGTCGTCCGCATGGCCGTCGACGATCGCCTGCTTATAGGCTTCGACGGCATTCGCCTCTTCGGTGGCGATGAATGGCGAGCCGATATAGGCGAGGTCGGCACCCATCGCCTGTGCTGCCAGGATCGCCCCGCCATTGGCGATCGCCCCGGATAGTGCGACCGGCCCGTCGAACCACTCGCGGACTTCCTGCACCAGCGCGAACGGGCTCAGTCGACCCGCGTGGCCGCCTGCACCTGCGGCGACCAGAATCAGCCCATCGGCGCCTTTCTCGACTGCCTTGTGGGCAAATTTGTCGTCGATCACGTCGTGGAGCGTGATGCCGCCCCAGCCATGGACGGCATCATTAAGCTCAGGTCGGGCGCCCAGTGAGGTGATGACGATCGGCACCTTCCATTTGGCGCAGGTCGCAACGTCCTCTTCAAGCCGCGGGTTCGACCGGTGGACGATCTGGTTGACGGCAAAGGGCGCGGCGGGTGTGTCGGGATGATCCCGGTCCCACGCGGCGAGCTCTTCGGTAATCTGGTGCAGCCATTCGTCGAGCTGGCTCTGCGGGCGCGCGTTGAGGGCTGGGAAGGCGCCGACAATGCCCGCCTTGCACTGGGCGATCACCAGCGCGGGGACCGAGATGATGAATAGCGGCGAGCCGATGACGGGAAGCCGCAAGCGGTCGAAGAGCGCGGGAAGTGCCATGCCGGAATTGATACCGCAGTGACGAAGCCTGTCTAGGCATGCGCCCGCGACGTTACGGCAGCGCCACATTCGCAATCCCACCCGGCGGAACCGCGATTGCGAATCGCCGACTCAGTCAATCGGTGTCAGTCTCTCGGCATAGTCTCGCTGCTTGGCGGCGTAGAGCGCGGCGCTCGCCCGCAACAGTGCGCGCTGCGCGTCGTCGAGCGGGCGAACGGCGCGTGCCGGGCTGCCGACGATCAGATGTCCTGCGGGAAATTCCTTGCACTCGGTCACCAGCGCGCCGGCGCCGACCAGGCATTCCGGCCCGATCACGGCGTTGTTGAGGATGACGGCGCCCATGCCGATCAGGGTACCGTCGCCGATGGTGCAGCCGTGCAGAATTGCGCCGTGGCCGACGGTCACTTCCTCGCCGATCGTCAGGGAGGAACCGGGATCGGAATGCAACACCGCGCGCTCCTGAATGTTGCTGCGCGCGCCGATCGTGATCGGGGTATTGTCGGCGCGGATCACGGCGCCGAACCAGACGCTGGCGCCTTCACCAAGCCGGACATCGGCGATCAGTTCGGCACTGGGCGCAACCCAGGCATCGGCGGCGATCTGCGGCGCCTTGCCGTCTAGTGCATAGAGCGGCACGGCCTCAGAAGCTCACGCTGTCGAAGCCGGCGGGCAGCGGCATGTGCATCCCCAGTGCCAGCGCGAGGGCGACCGCGCCCATCAGAACCGCGAGGGTCGAGGAAAGCGAGAACAGGCCCCAGCCGACCAGCGTAACAATCGGTGCGTCAGCGCGCTGCTCGCGGCGATTGCGCTGCATCGTCAACAGCACGAAGCCGGAGGTCATTGCATAGATGAAGATGAAAAATTCAGCCATATTCCACCACCCCGGTCTTTCCCCGGAACGCGGCCTAACCCGTTCAGCTTACGGCAGCAATGCCGGGAAAATGCGGACTGCCGCAGTGCGACATACGCTGGTCGCAAGTGCGGGAACGACAAGAGGCTTAGAGCGTGACACGCCTCGCGGCTTGTTGGGCAGTCGCGGCTCGATCACGCGCCACTCGAAGTCGGTAAGGTCATATCGGCTCATGCAGAGCGTGAATCACGAGACGGCTCCGGAGGAAAGCCTCAGCTGTGAGCGTTGCACGCGATGTACAGCATGACAACCAAGACGGCAGCGGCAATCCCAACGATGCCCCAGAATGCCAGCGGCTCGTCCTCTCGCGACAGCCCTTCGCCCGCTGCGGCTTCGCCCCTGATGAGCGTCCGCACGATCCCCGCCGCCATCAGCAGCGCCACAAACAATGCTGGTCCTCGCCCCATCGCGCGGTTGTAGCCAATCGGCTGGAGCGCTCAACCGTTTATGGGTTCACGAGCTAGTTGCGTCTGACCAAACGCATTGTCACGCGCACGATCTGCCAAGTCACTGTGGCATAGTAGATGATGATTGATCCAAGAAGCATCGCGAATGGCAGGATTAGGAGCAGGCCCAACCCGGGGGGCCTTCTCCGTCATCGTGAGCCGCGAAGAAGATTACGCGAACCGACACCCACTCAGTTGCTAGAGAAAAAGGAAGAAAGAGCAGGTGAGCCAACCATGGCCGCGCTCGCTCGGTGGCCCGACTCCAGAACCAAAGCGCCAGGAAAGGAGGCGCGAATAGCGCCACGAGCCAAGCCGCCAGACCGAGAACGAAAAAGCCTATCGCTGCCATGATGACATACGTCCATGGTGTGACTTGGTTCGCCAGAGGTAAGGTCGGCGAATTCCGCGTCGCTCGAATCTATAATTCAGCGTTGGCATGCGCCGATACGACCTGACGGACTTCGAATTGCATGTGATCGAGCGCTTCTTCTCCAAACTCAAGCACTTCCGCCGCGTCGCCACACGCTACGCCAAGTTGGCGGAGAACTTCCTCGCCATGGTCCAGCTCGCATCAATGCGGCTGTGGCTCCGCACTTAGGATTCTACGACCTAGAGCGTCACACCCCGCTTCCAGATGGCAATCTCCCGCTCGCCATTGCGTTCGGCGGCGGTCTGTTGGCCCGACGCGACCGCGACGATGGTGTCGAGCAGGGCGCGGGCCGCATCATCCATGCCCTGCGCAAGAACCTGGCCGGCATCGAAGTCGATCCAGCCCGGCTTGCGAGCGGCGAGATCGCTGTTCGAGGCGATCTTTACGGTAGGCACCGGGAAACCGAGCGGCGTTCCGCGTCCGGTGGTGAACAGGATCGCCGTCGCACCTGCCGCGGCAAGCGCGGTGGAGGACACGGCATCGTTGCCGGGCGCCTCCAACAGGGTCAGCCCGCGCCGTTGCACGCTTGCACCATAGCCGATAACGTCGGTAACGGTCGCATGGCCTGCCTTCTGCACTGCCCCCAGCGACTTTTCCTCAAGCGTGGTAATGCCGCCGGCGATGTTGCCGGGCGACGGGTTTTCCGAAACCGGTTCGCCATGCCGCGTGAAATAGGCTTTGAAGTCGTTGACCATCGCCACCACGCGCTCAAAGATCGCGGCGTTTTCGGCGCGTTCCATCAGCAATTGTTCGGCGCCGAAAATCTCGGGAATCTCGGTCAGGATCGCGGTGCCGCCCGCTGCCGTAACCGCGTCGCTCATCCGGCCGACCAGCGGATTGGCGGTAAGCCCTGAAAAACCGTCCGAACCGCCGCATTTCACGCCCAGCACCAGTTCGGCAAGCGGGGCAGGGGTGCGTGTCGCCTGCGCGGCGACAGCCACCAGTTCCTCGACCAGCGCCAGCCCTTCCTCGATTTCGTCCGCCGCTGCCTGCGCACCGATCGTGCGAATATTGGGATTGGTGATGCCGGGGAGCATGCCGCGCATCTGGTTGGACTCGCAGCCCAGGCCGACAAGCAGCACGCCACCGGCATTGGGGTGGTTGGCGAGCGCCGTCAGGATCGCCCGCGTGCCCTCCAGATCGTCGCCCAGCTGCGAGCAGCCAAAGGGATGCGTGAAGGCGTGGATGCCGTCGACCTGTCCGCCAAATCGCTCGGCCGCACGTGCGGCAATCTTCTCCGCAGTGCGGCCGACGCACCCCACGGTCGGCAGGATCCAGATTTCATTGCGCGTGCCGACGCGGCCGTCACTGCGGCGATAGCCCTGAAATTGCGGCCCTTCGACAGGCGTCGGCGCAGCGAAGCGCGGCGTGTAGCCATAGGCCCCGCTGGTCGCGAGCGCGGTGGCGACATTGTGGACATGGACATGCTCGCCGGCAGCGATGGCGCACCGCGCGCGGCCGATCGGGAAGCCGAACTTGCGTACCTCGCTTCCCGCCGCAACGTCACGCACGGCTACCTTGTGCCCCTTTGGAATGTCGGCCGTTACGGTAACGCCAAGATGCCGCTCACCCGCCGCCACATCACGCAGGGCAGTGGCAACGTCGTCGCTCGGGTCGATCTGGAAGAGTGCGGGGGACATGGGTACCGATATGGTCAGAGAATGCCAGCTTGGTAACCGGTGTCGGCGCCGCTGCAAAGGCCGCAGCGCAATGCGCCATTGCCAGCATCCGATCGGGCGATAGACTGAGGCTATGCCTGATCGGGTCGCGCCATGAACCTCCGCCACATCGAAATTTTTCACGCCGTCTATGTGAACGGTTCGGTGAGCGGCGCAGCACGCGCGCTCAACGTATCGCAGCCTTCGGTCTCGAAGATGCTGCGTCACGCCGAATCGCTGCTGGGCTTTCCGCTATTCGAGCGCACCAACGGGCGGCTGGTGCCCACCGAGGATGCGCACATGCTTTTCGCCGAAGTGAGCGAGATCCAGGATCGCGTCTATGCGCTGCGCGAGGCGAGCCGGAACCTGAAGCGCGGCGCCGGGCAGATGCTGCGCGTCTCGGCCTTGCCCTCGCTTGCGCTGGCGGCGCTGCCCACCGCGGTCGCACGCTTCCTGCGCAACCACGACCAGGTGAAGTTCGACCTGCAGACGGTCCACCACGACGACCTTCTGCGCAAGCTCTACGAGCGCGAGACCGACATTGCGATTGCCTATGAAGTGCCGCCGGCCGCGCCGATCGGGCATCGCTGGCTCGGCGAGGGCGAGTTGGTGGTGCTCTATCGGGAAGCCGATATGCCCGATGCGCCGGCGCGGATCACGCTGGATCAGTTGCGCGACCAGCGCTTCATCAGCCTGGCTGCCAGTGGTCCGATCGGCCATCTGTTCACCCAGGAACTGCAGCGGGCGAATGTCGAGCTGGACGAGGTGGTGTCCGCGCGCACCTTCTACATCGCGACCGCGCTCGTCGCGCAGGGGGTGGGGATGACGGTGGTGGACAGCTTCACCGCCCAGGCGTCGCTCGCCCCCGGTCTGGCGATGCGTCCGCTGAAGCCGCCGGTCACGTTCGACGTCCATGCAATGTTCCTGCTGAACCGGCCACCCACGGCACTCGCAACCGAGTTTCTGAAAACGCTCGCGCGCGTGATCGACCTGTCATGAGCCGGGGCATAACGCCCGGCTATGGCGGCGGGGTAGATCGTTATGCGCGTGGACGCCGCGTAAAGGATAGCGTGCCGGCATGATCCCCGCTCCGTTCCTGCTCTATATCGGCCACAGCACCGACTTTGCCGGCATCAAGACCTCGCGCGGCCTCGCCGAGTTCCGGCCCGGCGATTGCGTCGGCGAATTTCGCCACGACGATTGCCCGCTCACCTTGGGGCTGGAGCGGCTGTCGATCGCCGAGGGGGCGGCGCGCGGCGCGCGGACGATGGTGCTCGGAATCGCCAATTCGGGCGGGGTATTGGGCGACGCCCTCATCGCCGACGCCGCCGCTGCGCTGGAGGCGGGCATGCACGTCGCCGCCGGTTTGCACCAGCGCCTGCGCGATGTCCCCCGGCTTGCCGCGCTGGCTGCGGAACGGGGGCTACAATTGTTCGATGTGCGCGAACCGCCGGCTGCGCTTCCCGTCGGCAGCGGAAAACCGCGCGCGGGGCGGCGCGTGCTGACGGTCGGCACCGATTGTTCGGTGGGCAAGATGTACACCACCATCGCACTGGCTCGCGGGTTGAAGGCGCGCGGCGCCAAGGCCGATTTCCGCGCGACCGGGCAGACCGGCATTCTGATTGCCGGTGAGGGCGTGCCGATCGACGCCGTCGTAGCGGATTTCATCTCCGGCGCGGTCGAGCAGCTTGCGCCGGCCCGCGACGATGGGGGCTGGGACGTGATCGAGGGGCAGGGATCGCTGTTCCACCCGTCCTATGCCGGCGTTTCGCTGGGCCTGCTCCACGGCGCACAGCCTGAAGCGATCGTGCTGTGCCATGATCCGGTGCGGCAATCGATGCGTGGTACCGAGGGGCGCCCGCTGCCGGATCTTGCCGCGTGCCTTGCGCTCAATCTGGAAATGGCCCGGCTCACGAGCCCTGACGTGCGTGCGGTAGGCATCGCGCTGAACACCTCGCGGCTGCCGCGCGACGCGGCCGAGCGGCTCTGTGCCGAAACGGCCGAGCGACTGGGGCTTCCCTGCACCGATCCGGTGGCGGTCGGTGTCGACGCGATCCTCGACGAACTGCTCGATGCGCCGCACGGTTGAGGCACGCCACGAGCGGTTTCCGCTCAGCCGTCCCTTCCGCATCTCGCGTGGCGAAAAGACGCTGGCCGATGTCGTTATCGTGCGGATCATTGCCGGCGGAATGGCCGGTTTGGGGGAGGGGATTCCTTATCCCCGCTACGGCGAAAGCGTCGAGAGCGCTTTGGCGGCTGTCGCAGCTGTCCGCCCGGCGGTGGAAGCCGGTGCCACTCGGGGCGAATTGCTGGCACTGATGCCGCCGGGCGCAGCGCGCAACGCGGTCGATTGTGCACTCTGGGACCTTGAGGCGCGCCTTGGCGGCAGATCGGTGGCGCAGATGATCGGCGCAGACGAGCCGCGGGCCATGGCGAGCGCGCTTACTATCGGCATCGATACGCCCCCGGCCATGGCGGCTGCGGCGCGCGCGGTGGCGACGGCACCCCTGATCAAGGTGAAGGTCGATGCGGACATCCCCGATGCACGGATCCGCGTGGTGCGGAGCGCCGCACCCGATGCCAGGCTGATCGTCGACCCAAATGAAAGCTGGGACGAACCCCTGCTCCGCGCGATGGAGCCGGTTCTGATAGAATGCGGTGTTGCGCTGCTGGAACAGCCGGTTCCCGCCGATTCCGATGCATGGCTAGCGGGTTTCATAAGCGCAGTGCCGATCTGTGCGGACGAAGCGGTGCACGTCGCTGCCGATCTCGATCGGATTGTCGGCCGCTACAGCCATGTGAACATCAAGCTGGACAAGAGCGGCGGCCTGACAGCGGCGCTGGAACTAGCGGATGCGGCAAGCGCGCGGGGGCTGGGCCTGATGACCGGCTGCATGATCTCCACGTCGCTATCGATCGCCGCCGCGCTGCACATCGCGCGGCGCAGCGATTTCGTCGATCTTGACGGACCGCTCTGGCTTGCCGAGGATCGCCCCGGCGGGGTGCATGACGCCGACGGCTATCTGTTGCCGCCGCAATCGGATTTCTGGGGATCGGCATGAAGATCGCGTTGCTGTCGGGGATGGCGCTGCTGGGACTGGGTGCCGCGCCCGCCACGGCGCCGGAACAGGTGGACCTGCTGATTCGTGGGGGCACTGTGTATCCGGGCGGCGCCACGCCCTTCGTTGGCGACGTCGCAGTACGCGGCGACAGGATTGTGGCGGTGGGACCACATCTTGCGCTGCGTGCCCGTCGTGCGATTGATGCGCGGGGGATGATCGTCGCACCGGGTTTCATCGATCCACACACACACATGGGCGACGATCTCGCCTCTGCCGATCCGGCCGTTCGGCTGATCCCGGCATTTCTGATGCAGGGCGTGACCACTGCCTTTATCGGCAATGATGGCGGCGGCGACCCCGATGTCGCGCGCGTGCTGGGCAGTACCGCCAACAAGCCGGTCGGTATCAATTACGCGGTCTATGTTGGCTTTGGCGCAGTGCGCGAAAAGGTGATCGGTATGGCCGACCGTCCCCCGACGCCCGAGGAACTGGCGCGCGAAAAGTCACTGGTGGCGGACGCGATGTGCCATGGCGCACTGGGGCTTTCGACCGGGCTGTTCTATGCGCCACAAAGCTTTTCCAAAACCGACGAAGTCGTGGCGCTGGCCGAAGAGGCGGGGAAACGCGGCGGCGTCTATGACAGCCACATCCGCGACGAGAGCAGCTATACGGTCGGCCTGGCGGCAGCGATCGACGAATTGCTGCAGATCGGCCGCGAGGCGCATCTTCCGGTGCATATCAGTCATATCAAGGCGCTCGGCGTCGATGTGCAGGGCATGGCGCCAACGATCATCGCCAAGGTGAACGCCGCCCGCGCTGCGGGCCAGGACGTGACGGCCGATCAGTATCCCTGGTCGGCGAGCGGGACGAGCCTGGTCGCGTCGCTGATGCCGCTCTGGGCGCAGGATGGCGGGCGGCCAGCACTGCTCCAGCGTTTCGATGATCCCGCTCTGGCGGCAAAGCTGCGCGCGGGGATCGTGGAAAATCTGCGCAAGCGCGGCGGGGCGGACAAGCTGCTGATCGTCGAGGGTAAGTATCGCAACCAGACGCTGGCGGCGGTGGCGAAGGCGATGGGCAAGGATGCGGTGGACGCCGCGATCGCAGTGATCCGCGTCGCCGACCCTGGTGTGGTGTCATTCAACCAGAGCGAAGCCGATATTGCCGCCTTCATGGCGCAGCCCTGGGTGATGACGGGTTCGGATGCCTCAGGCGGGCATCCCCGCGTCTATGGCACGTTCGCGCGGAAATACGCCAAATATGTCGTGGCGGATAAGGTCCTGTCGCTACGGGCTTTCATCGACCGGAGCAGCGCGCTGCCGGCGGACTGGTTCGGACTGAAGGATCGGGGACATTTGCGCGCGGGCGCGTTTGCGGATGTCGTCGTGTTCGATCCCAAAAGCTATGCTTCGCGAGCGACCTACGAGGAACCGAAGCTGCTCGCCGCCGGGGTTCGGACCGTGCTGGTCAATGGCGTGGTCGCGGTCGACGGGGGCAGGATGACCGGCAACGCTGGCGGGCGGGCGCTGCCGCATGCTCCCAGGGCCGGTACGTGCGGGTGAGCGTGAGCACGCTGCTCCGCCGCTGGTTCATCATCGCCCTTTGGCAGCGTGTCCTCGCTGCACTGGTGCTCGGCCTGGCGTTCGGGGTTCTCTGGCCGACTGCTGCGCCGAAGCTGATGTTCCTCGGCGACCTGTTCGTCCGCGCGATCCGGATGCTGGTTGCGCCGATTGTTCTCGTCACGATCGCCGCGGGCATCACCGCGCTTGCCGATCCGAAGCGGCTGGGGGGCCTGGGCGGGCGCACGATCGCACTGTTCGCGCTCACCACGGCCATCGCCGTATCAGTGGGAATGCTGGTCGCCGTGCTGATACAGCCGGGCCTTGGCGCACCGCTCGGTACTGCCGCACCGCACGCGCTGGGCAAACCGGTCACGCCTTATGAGCAACTGATTGGCATTATCCCCCTCAATGTCGTTGACGCGCTCGGCAAGGGCGACATGCTCGCGTTGATCTTCGTTGCGATCCTTACCGGCTGCGGCACCGTCGTCGCGGGCGAGGCGGGCAAGCCATTCACTGCGCTACTCCAGTCGCTTTCGGCGGTACTGCTGCGCATTGTCAGCATCGTGATGGAGGCGACGCCGTTCGGGGTGTTCGCGCTGATCGCCAATGCCGTTGCCGCGAACGGCGCGGCGATGTTCGTGCATGTCGGCTGGCTCGCACTGGCGGTCGTGCTGGGCTCGCTGATCCAGATGCTGGTGGTTCACAGCCTGTTGCTGCGGCTGGTCGCGCGCCTGCCGGTGCTGCCCTTCTTCAGCGGGATCGTCGATGCGCTGGTCGTTGCCTTTTCCACCGCCTCCAGCTCGGCGACATTGCCGGTGGCGATGCGGGTTGCGGAGGACAATCTGGGGCTGGGCCGGCCGGTCTTTTCCACCGTGTTGCCGCTCGGCGCAAGCATCGGCAAGGATGGAACGGCAATGTATGTCGGGCTGCTGAGCATGTTCGCGTTGCAGGCGTTCGGCGTACCGCTGACGCCGCAAGTGTATGGGCTGGTGCTGCTGACCGGCGCGCTTGCCGCATTCGGCACCGCGCCGGTGCCGTCCGCCTCGTTGTTCATGCTGGCGGCAGTGCTGTCGGCTGTGGGGGTAGCGCCCGAGCAGACCGCGCTGGTGGTGGGATTCGTATTGCCGTTCGACCGGCTGCTCGACATGACGCGTACTGTCCCCAGCGCCTCGGCAAATCTGGCGGTCGCGACCTGCGTCGCGCGGCTGGAGGGGGAACTCGACAAAACCGTCTATCGCGGAGCCGATCGCGCATGAGAAACTCGCTGCTGCTTGTTGCGCTGTGCGTCGCGCTGCCCGCCCAGGCCCAGTCGGACCTTCAACAGCGGGTGGAAACCAAGCTGGCAGAGGCAGGCCCGGGACTGCGCTTCGGCATGGTCGTGGTGGACGATCAGGGGCGCGAGATCGTCGCGATCAACCCCGATCAGCGCTTCATTCCTGCCTCGAACACCAAGATGTTCACCACCGCCGCCGCCTATGCCACGCTGCCGGTTGATGCGCCCGATACCGACGGTGGCGTAGCGGTGCGGATCGAGGGGCGTGACGTGGTGCTGGTCGGGCATGGCGACGCGCGGCTGTCGAGTGCGGACGATTGTAAGACTGATTGCCTCGCGACGCTGGCCGATGCGGTGGCCGCAAAGACGCGGCGGGTTCGTGACGTGATCGGCGACGATACCGCCTTTCCCGACGAGCGATGGAGTTCCGGCATGAGCTGGAACAACATTCCCACGCGCTCCGGCACTGGCATTTCCGCACTGACGCTCGACGATAACGAACTGGTAATCCGCGTGACGCCGGGCGCCGCTGGCACACCCCCGCGAATCGAAGGGCCGGGCTACATCACGATCGACAACCGAGCGACGAGCGCCGCTACCGGTGCGACGGGCCTCGGCTATGACCGTCTGCCGCTGCAACGGCGGCTGCGTCTCACCGGCTCGATCGCTGCGGGCGGGGCGCCGGTGACGTTGGTGACCGGTATCGACGATCCCGCCGACTATGCCGCGTGGCGGTTCAAGGCGATGCTGGCGGCGCGCGGCGTGACGGTTGAAGGTACGGTGCGGGTGCGGCATCGTCCGCTCGGCCCCAATGACGATCCGAAGCTTCGCGGGGACGTACCGGTTGCGCATCCCGCCGAGGCGCCGCCGCTCGCCCGGCTGACACCGCCGCCGCTCGCCGAGGACCTGATCCATACCAACAAGGTCAGCCAGAACCTCCATGCCGAGCTGTTGCTGCGTCGGGTGGGCGCGCGGCAGGGCAGCGGGTCGGTTTCCGACGGGCAGGCGGTGGTCTCCACGCTGCTGGGGCAAGCGGGATTACCGCGCTGGGCCTATAGTTTCTACGACGGGTCCGGCATGTCGACCTATAATCGCATCACGCCACGCGGCGCTGTGACGCTGTTGCGTTGGGGCGCCGCGCAGCCTTGGGGCGCAGCGTGGCGGGCCAGCTTTCCAGTCGGAGGTGTCGATGGCACGCTCGGGCGCCGTTTCAAGGGCACGCCGCTGGAGGGACGGATATTCGCCAAGACCGGCTCGCTCAATGCCACGAACGGACTGGCGGGATATATGGTGGCGGCGAGCGGCCGGACCCTGACTTTCGCTGTATATGCCAATGATGTGCCCGAAGGCGTGTCCGCCACCCGAGCGATGGACGCGGCACTCGAGGTGATCGCAGCAGCGGAGTAGGGCAGCGTTACGCTGTCCAGGCCGCCGCCACTGCGTCCCCGGTCGCGGGGCGCAGCGTGAAGATCCCGCTGTCGAAATGCCGGCTGGGATGCACCCGGTTGGTAAGCAGCGTCCAGGCGATGCCGCGTCCGAAATCGATCCACAGACCGGTGCCGGTGAAGCCGGTATGGCCGATCGTTTCGTCTGAACAGGCCTGCCCCCCCGACCAGCCGTCGAACTTGCGTTCCCAGCCGCAGGTCCGGTGGCCCTGCTGGCGCGTGCGGATCGCCGAAAGCGCGGCCGGGCTCGCGCCGCTGCCGTTCAGCAGGCCGAGGGCGAAATCGAGCACGCCATCCACCGTGCCGAACAGCCCGGCATGGCCGGTTTGGCCACCCATCGCGAAACAGTTCTCGTCATGGACTTCGCCCCGCAACACCCGGTCGCGCCAGCGGCAATGCTCGGTCGAGACGACATGCGCATCGGTGATCGGCCCGTAGCGCAGGCCCTTGCCGATCGGCCAGGCACCGATCGGGGCGCCAGTGATCCTCTCGATGGCAATGCCGAGCAGGATGAAGTTGACATCCGAATAGACTGGTTCCGTGATCAGCTTCCATTCCCGCTGCAGTACAAAGGCACGCAGCCGGGCCGGATCGCCGTTATAGGTATAGATCGGCTCCACCGCCGGCAGCAGCGAGCGATGCGCAAGGCAATCGCGGAACGTCAGTTTGCGCTCATAGGCATGGGCGACGTCATATTGGCGCAGGTCCGGAATTGCGCTGGTCAGTGGTGCGTCGAGGTCGATCCTGCCCTGGTCCGCGAGCGCGAGGATGATCGTGGTAGTCGCGATCACCTTGGATACCGAAGCCAGGTCGAACCAGTGGTCGCGCGTCAGCTGTTCGGGTTCCGGAACCAGCGCCGCCATGCCGCGATGCGTCACGAAGCGGCGTCCGTCAACGCTGACAACGCCCAGCGCCGCACCCGGAATGCGGCGAGCATCGACCGCAGCACGGGCGGGTGCGAAGGCCTGTTCGATCATGGCGCCATCTCCGGGCGGTCATCGGGTCGTGCGCGGACCCCGGCGAGGAAAGGAAGGAAGGCGATCGCCGCAAGGCTGACGACGCCGGAAGTAAAGAAGAACAGATCGAACCCGTGATAGCCCATCCGGTCGAGCTGCTGCACCACCTGTCCGCCCGCGCCTGAGATCAGGCGCGAAAGCAGAAAGGCAAAGCCCGACAGGAACGCATATTGCGCGCCCGGGTAGCGCGGGTTGACCAGCATCGACAGCCAGACGACGAACACCGCGCCTGCCATGCCGTTGCCGAACTGGTCGGCGGCCGTGGCGACATAAAGCGCGGCTTCGCTGCGCGTCTGATGGGCAAGCCAGACAAAGCCGAAATTGCCCAGCGCCGCGAACACCGCACCGATGCTGAGCGTGATACCGTCGCGCCAGCGCGTGACCATCCAGCCGCCGATGCCGACCCCGAAGATGCTCGAAACCAGGGCCACCACGCCGTCAGCCTCGCCGATCTCTGTTTTGGAGTAGCCTAGGCCAAGGATCATCGGCTTCGACAGATTGAGCGCGAGCACGTCGCCCATGCGATACACGGAAACGAACGCGAGGAGCCCGATCGCGGCGTAGCGATAACGCCAGAAGAAATCGACATAGGGCCCGATTGCCGCCGATCGCCGCATACGCGAATCTGACCCGGCGCGGACGATCCAGGGCAGTGCGGCTGCCATCAGCAGGAAGGGCAGCATTGCGAGGGCGAAGACGTAATATTTGATGTCGGTGTCCCCGCTCATGCCCGCATGCGAGGCAGCAGCGAGGAGCAGCCAACCAAGACCTGCCGCGACAGCGAGAGTCGCGCCCAGGATCACTGCGCTGGCCAGCAACCCGGTTAGCAACGCGACCAACCGGCCGCCGCCTCGGGCGCTATCCGGCGCGGTGGCGCAGAGAATGGGGAAGGGGAGGAAAGCGCCGATAGCAATGGCAAAATAGGCAGCCGGCCAGCCGAGCGCGGGGACGTCGGCAATCAGCAGCGCGCCGCTCGCCGCCGCGACCATCGAGGCGCGATAGCCCCAGAGGTTCGCGGCCGCGAGTGGCCCCTGTTCCGCCTCGGTGGGCGCGAGCTCGATGCGCCAGCCATCGGCTGCGATCTCCAGCGTCGTCGTCCAGAAGGCGAGCAGGACCGCGAACAACGCCGTCAGTGGCAGGCTGGCATCGCCCGCCGTCGCTGCCATGGCCAGCATCGCCGTGAAGATGCCGAGCTGCGACAGCAGGATCCAGCTCCGCCTTTTGCCCCAGAAGCGGGAAAAGCCGGGAATGTCGAACCGTTCGAGCAGCGGCGCCCAGAGGAACTTGAACGTCGGAATCAACTGCACCCAGGCGAAGAAGCCGATGATGCCCAGCGTCACGCCATGTTCGGTCAGCCGCGCCGCGAGCACGGTGGAAAACATGTAGAAGGGCAGCCCGGCCGAAAAGCCCAGCACCAGATACAGCGCCATCCGTCCCAAGGCCGGCCGCGCGGCTGCCAAAGGCGTAGTGGCGGAAGGGGCAGCGGTTGATGAGGCGGACAAAGGCGGGGCGACCCCAGATATGGTTTATGATCGCTCAACGCTTGCCCGCAGGTTGCGCTACGTCAATGCCTCCGCTGACCGGAAATGATGCACAAACGGCACGCTTGTGCGGGATTCCGTCACAGGCGATGCCCAAGCGTTATGGAATCTGCAACACAAACTATGGCGCGCCGCAACATTATTGTTACTTAATGCCACCGCACGCATTGGGAGAGCGTGCAGAGGGGGCAAAATGGTCGCTGCACATTCTTTCAAGCTATTGCTGGTTTCCGGTACCGCACTAACCGCGCTCGGATTCGCGCTGCCCGCGCAGGCGCAGGCGCAATCCAAGGACGATACCACTCAGGAAGCGGTGACGCCGACCGGCGCGGCGCTCCCGGTATCGGACCAGAATCAGGACATTCGGACGGACCCGAACGAGGTTCTGGTCACGGGTTCGCGGATCAAGCAGGATCCGAACCGCTCGGCGCTTCCGCTGCAGATCGTTACGTCGCAGGAAATCCAGCGCAACGGCATTTCCAGCCCGGAACAGCTGGTCATGTTCCTCAGCAGTAACGGGTCTGGCGCGGACAATCTGGCATCCAATTCCGATGTGACGACCGGCGCGCAGCGCGGCACCAACGGGCTGTCGGCGGCGAACCTGCGCGGGCAGGGCAGTGCGGCAACGCTGGTCCTGCTGAACGGGCGCCGCGTGGCGGCACACGGGCTCTCGGGCTCGGCCGTCGACGTCAACCAGATCCCGTTCGCCGCAATCGAACGTGTCGAAGTGCTGAAGGACGGCGCTTCTGCCATCTATGGCACGGATGCGATCGGCGGCGTGATCAACTTCATCACCAAGAAGGACTTCAAGGGCCTTCAGGTCGACGGCTTCAACGACATCACCCAGCATGGCGGCGGCAATATCTACCGCGTGTCGGGGACGACCGGCTTTGGCGATCTTTCCAAGGACGGCTTCAACATCATGGGCGCCGTTGCCTATAGCTGGAACGAAATTTTGCGGGGCTCCCAACGCAATTTCGTGAACGGCAACCAGCCCAATCGCGGCCTGTCGATCGACACCCGCGGCACGCCGATCGCGACGATGTTCCCGCTGAACCCGAGTGCGGCAGGCGGTTTCCCCAACGGCACGCTGCTCGGCGGGACCAGCGGGGCGACGGTGCTGCCGGGGCTGGGCGCAAATGGCGCCAAGGCATCGGGTGGCATCAATACGCTCAACCTGCCGGGCGGCGCCGGTTGCGGTACCATGGACGGCGGCATGGCCTATGACGCCCAGCTGTGGAATGCGCCGACCGCGCAATATGCCTGTGCATGGGACACCGGCCGCGCAGCCGTGATCCAGCAGCCGATTGAGACGCTGACCTATTATGCCCGCGGCGTGGCCCGCATCGGCGGCGTGCACGAAGTGTCGATCGAGCTCACCGGTTCGGACGCGAATTCGGCCAAGAGCTTTTCTAACGCGCAGGTCTCGGGCAACACCAGCAACCTGCCGCTCGCATACCCCCTCAATTCGCTGACGGCGGCGACCTATAACCAGCTCTACAACGCGCTGATCACGGCGTTCCCCAATGCCGGCATCCAGGCAAATTACGGCAAGCCGATCGCCTATCGCTGGCGCTGCGTCGCGTGCGGCACGCGCGAGTACAAGACAGAATCGAAGACGTTCCGCGCCGCGCTTGCAGCTGAAGGTCCGCTGTTCAAGGGGTGGGATTATCGTGCGGGTGCGTCCTATGCGCGCAGCGATGTCACGTCGGTGCTCGGCACGGGCTATTATTATCGCGGCACGCTGGCCAACGGCGCGCCCGATCCTTCGGCGCCGACGGCCCCGGGGGCAAGCGCACCCGGCTTGTTCGGGCTGCTCAACAGCGGCATTCTGAATCCATTCACGCTCGCCCAGACCCCTCAGGCGATAAGTGGCCTGAATGCAGTATCGGCAGCAGGCACCACGCTCTATGGCGGACGCTATGAGGTGCGGCAGTTCGACGGATCGGTGTCGGGCCCACTCTTCCGCCTGCCTGGCGGCGAGGTACAGGTTGCAGCCGGCGTGGATTATCGCCGCGAAACCTATACCTTCAACGGATCGGCTGCGGCTGCGGCGACGGCACCGACGATCTTCCTCGCGGCGTTCGACAATGTGAATGCCCTGCAGCATGCGACGCGGGACGTGAAGGCCGCCTATGCCGAAGTGTCGGTGCCGCTGCTGCCGGAACTGGAAGTGACGGGTGCGGCACGCGTGGACGACTATTCCGGCTTCGGCTCAACCACCAATCCAAAGATCTCGGTGAAGTTCACACCCTTCCACCAGCTCATGTTCCGGGGATCGTACAATACCGGTTTTCGTGTTCCGAGTTTCAACCAGATATTCAATGGCGTGACGGAAAGCCCCTATTCGGGTAGCGATCTCGTCGATCCGGTTCGCTGTCCCAGCGGCGTGGCGAGTGCGACCGATCCCAAATGCGTGCTGATCCGGCCCAATATCTGGACCGGCGGCAATCTGAAGCTGGGACCGGAAACGGCGAAGGAGTTCAGCGTGGGTGGCGTGCTGCAGCCGATCCGCAATGTCAGCCTGACGGTGGACTGGTGGTCGATCGCGGTCGACAACACGATCCAGTTGCTGACGTTGACCCAGCTGATCCAGAATGCTTCGCTGTTCCCGCAGAACTTCATCCGCGACCCCTCGACCAACGAGGTTGTGACGATCGACGATCGCTGGGTGAATGCGGGTTCGCGCCGCACGCAAGGCATCGACTTCACCGCCCGCGCGGGGTTCGATCTGTTCCATGGCCAGTTCATTACCGGCCTCGACGGCACCCTTCTCCTGAAGAAGCGTGAAAAGCTGACGCCGAACGCCCCTTATGGTCCGAGCCTGATCGGTGTGTATACGACGGCCGGCGATATCGGGAACCGGTGGAAGCACAACGCCTTTATCGGCTGGTCGAACGAAAATGTGGCGATCTCGCTCTCGCAGATCTTCCGCTCGGGGTACAAGAACCAGGCGCTGCCGGGAATTGCGGCCGGCACGGTGACGCGGCCCGACTATAACCAGTATGTCAGCGACTATGTGATCTATAACCTGTCGGTCACGTACAAGGGGCTGGCGCCGCATTACACGATCACGGCGGGCATCCGGAACCTGTTCGACACCGATCCGCCCTTCGCCATCACCTATGACGGCAACAGCGGCGCCGGCAGTTCGTGGGAACCGCGCGTCGCCGATCCGCGGGGGCGGTCGTTCACGCTGTCTGCCCAGGTGAAGTTTTGAGGCTCAGCCTGCCGCGCGGCTATTTCAGCCGCAGCGGCAGGCCAGCAGCCACAAACTGCACTTCATCTGCAGCCGCAACGACCGCCTGATTGATACGGCCGGCCGCGTCGCGAAACTGGCGGGCCAGGGCATTGTCCGGCACGATGCCCAGCCCGACTTCATTCGCCACGAGGATGACCGGCCCCGTCGCCGCATGAAGGGCGCAAACCAGCCCATGCGTTTCAGCCTCGATATCCCGCGCGGCGAACATCAGGTTGGACGCCCAAAGAGTCAGACAATCGACCAGCAAAACTATCTCGGGCGCGCTGCGGGTTGCGATGGCGACCGCCAGATCGAGCGGCGCCTCGATCGTTTGCCAGCGCGCGCCGCGGTCGCGCTGATGATGGGCAATTCGATCGTCCATTTCCGCGTCGAGCGGCTGCGCGGTCGCGATATAGCAGAGCGCACCGGGCAGCGCCTCGGCGCGTGCCTGCGCGTACCGGCTCTTGCCCGACCGCGCACCGCCCAGAACCAGCAATCGCGTCATGCCCGCGCCTCCTTCGCCAGCGCCAGCAATGCCGGGATGTCCAGATGTGTTTCCAGCGTCGCTGCGATTCCGTCCAGCGCGGCTTCAACCGAGGCGCCATAATCTGCGCCGGTCGACGTGGCGCCGATGCGTTCCAGCACTGCCTTGCGGAGCACACTGCTTGCGAACAGGCCGTGGAGATAGGTGCCCATCACGCGCCCATCATGGCCGACGGCGCCGTCCGCGCGCCCGTCCGTGGTTTCAGCAAAAGGCGTGGCCGTATCGGGACCGAGAGTTTCGCCCATATGCATCTCATATCCCTCGAACGTTGCACCAAAGGCGCGCGCTTGGACTGGTCGCAGTGCCTTTTCGGGCTTGAGGACGGTCTCGACCACCAGTAGCCCAAGGCCGGCGGCGCTACCCGGCGACCCTTCGATGCCAAAGGGATCAGCGATGCTGCGGCCGAGCATCTGGTACCCGCCGCAAATGCCCAGCACCGCGCCGCCCCGTCGGTGATGCGCGAGCAGGTCTATGTCCCAGCCCTGTTCGCGCATCGCCGCCAGATCGGCGATCGTCGCCTTCGATCCGGGCAGGATCACTAGCGCCGCATCACCGGGGAGCGGCCGACCCGGTGGCACCATTTCCAGCGAGACGCCGGGTTCTAGCTTCAGCGGATCGAGATCATCGAAATTGGCGATACGCGGCAGCATCGGGCAGGCGATCAGCATTTGTCCTTGCGCAGCGGCAACATTGCGTTCCAGCACGACGGCATCTTCGCTGGGCAGGCGTGCCGCATCGGACAACCAAGGCACCACGCCGAAGCCTTTCCAACCGGAACGGGCCTCGATCGCGTGGTAGCCATCAGTGAACAGTGCCGGGTCACCGCGAAACTTGTTGATCAGGAAGCCGCGGATCATCGCTGCATCGTCCGGATCGAGTACCGCGCGCGTGCCGACAATAGCGGCAATCACGCCGCCCCGATCGATGTCGCCTATCAACACTACCGGAACCCCGGCGGCACGGGCGAAGCCCATATTGGCAATGTCGCCGGCGCGCAGGTTGATTTCCGCGGGCGAGCCGGCGCCTTCCACCACCACCAGGTCGCATTCGCCGGACAGTCGCGCATAGGCGGCGAGCACTTCCGACAGCAGGGTTCCGCGTGCTTCCCGGAAATTGCCGGCATGAAGCGTACCGCGCACCTTGCCGCCGACGATTAGCTGTGAGGCGCGATCTGCCTGTGGCTTCAGCAGCACCGGGTTCATATCGGCGTGCGGCTGGACCCGACAGGCGAGGGCCTGCATTGCCTGGGCGCGGCCGATCTCGCACCCGTCTTCCGTGACAGCCGCATTGTTCGACATGTTCTGCGGCTTGAACGGCCGCACACGGAGACCGCGATTGGCAAAGGCGCGACACAGTCCTGCCACCAGCACCGACTTGCCAACGTCGGACCCGGTACCCTGCAACATCAGCGCAGCCATGCAACTCCTCCCGCGATGAGCCAGAGTATCGCACATGCTATGCGATAGAGCCGCAGCGCTCGCCATATGTCCGCCGCATTGGCCGCGTGGGTGCCGTCGCCGATCCAGGGCTTTTGATGCAGCACGCCGTCATAGTAAACAGGGCCTGCAAGTCGGACATCGAGCGCGCCCGACATCGCGGCTTCGGGCCAGCCTGCATTGGGCGAAGCATGCAGCCGCGCATCGCGCCACAGGATGCGCCAGCCGCCAGCGCCCGCCAGGCAGATGAGTGCGGCGGAGGTTCTTGCTGGAATCCAGTTCATCGCATCATCGGTTCGCGCTGCAGCCCAGCCAAAGGCGCGCCAGCGCGCCTCGCGATGGCCGATCAGGCTGTCGGCGGTGTTGATCGCCTTATAGGCCCATATGCCGGGAAGCCCCGCCACCAGCAGCCAGAAAAGCGGCGCGACGACGCCGTCGCAATAGCTCTCCGCGAGGCTCTCGATCGCCGCACGTGCAATGCCGCTGGGCGTCAGCCGAGTCGTGTCACGCCCGACGATATGGCCGACATGCTTCCGCGCGGCTTCGGTATCGTTTCGCTCAAGCGCCGCGGCGACCGCCTCGACATGGACGTAGAGGCTCCGCTGGGCGAGCCCCGGAAAGGCGGCGAGCGCCACGAGCATCCAGCCGACCGGCGCATGGGCGGCGAGCGCTTCGACTGCCAGCGAGGGCGCCGCAGCGACGACAAGCAAGAGGATCACGGTCGTGACACCCGCCAAACGGCGCATGGTGTCGCTGCGCGTCTCACAATTCCATCGCGCCTCGCACGCGGTGATGATGCGCGCGAATGCGCCGACCGGATGGCCAATCCGGCGATACAGCCATCCCGGCCAGCCGAACGCAGCGTCGATCGCGAGTGCTGCCAAACCGACCGGTTCAACCATCGGCTAGCGCCCTCTCGAGCCGGTGCAGCGCCGCCGCATCGGCCGGCACGCCCAGTCGCAGCCAACGCGGTTTTGCGGCGAAGGGGCGGGTGAGGATGTTATGCCGGGCGAACTGGGTGAAGAGTTCCGGCGCGCGGTCGGTTTCCAGCAGCCGAAACAGCGGGCAGCCACCGCGAGGCGTGAGACCATGGCGCGCTAGCAAGGCATCCAGCCGCGCAGCCCGCTCGGGCAGCTCTGCCTCCATCATCGCGATCCATGCACGGTCTCGATACGCAGCGGTACCGATAGTGACCGCGGCGGCGGAGACTGGCCAGCTGCCGAGTGCTGCACGCATCTGGCTCAGAAGGGGCTTGGACCCGAGCACGAAACCGAGCCGCACGCCCGCCAGCCCGAAGAATTTGCCGAAAGATCGAAACAGCGCGAGTGGACGACCATTCGCCACCAGATCAGCGATGCTGATACCCGGCAATGCGTCGCCAAATGCTTCGTCGACCACCAGCCAGCCGCCACCAGCCAGCCGCCCATTCACCATCTGGGCCAGCGCCGCGCGGGGGAGGATGGTACCCGTGGGATTGGCGGGGTTGGCGAGCACCAGCGTCGCCGCGCCCAAGCGGTTTAACACGCCGGATTCGAGCGGGGCACTTTCGGGAAACATCTGCTTATGGGTGCGATAACCATCGGCCGGATGGAAGGCGGGGCCGCCGAGCACGCGCCCCAGCAACCGCATACCCAGTTCGCTGCCGGGCAGGGCGCAGACATAGGCAGCGTCGATCCCGAAATGCGCAGCTGCCGCCGCTTCGAGCGCCGCGATGGCGGCGGGAGTGGGGAGGCTCTGCCAGTCGATCGGAACCGCCGCGGCGCCCGGCCAGGGTGTGGGATTTATACCCGTCGAAAGATCGAGCCAGTCGGCCCGCTCTCCGCCATACTGGGCGATGGCTGCGTCTATATCGCCACCATGGAGCATCAGCGCATCGCTCATCGCAACAGCTGACCAGCGAAAGTGGCGGCGAGCAGGCCGGTCTCAACCAGCTCGATACCGGCACCATGGCCATCGCCGGAGATTCCGCCGATCGCCCGGTAGAGCCAACGGCCCCACAGGAGGAACAGGAGCGGCGCGAGGACCAGTCCGGGCAAGATGGCACAGGCCAGCAGCAACAGGGTGGCCCAGAAGCCGATCGTCCCCAGCCTGACCGCGCCACCGAAGCGTGTACCAAGACCTTGATGCAAGGGCGGCAGCCAGCACGCCCAGACGAGCGGCCCCATACGGGCGACGGCGGGGATAAGTACGATGTTCCACCCGGCGCCGCGTGCCAGCACTGCGTGCAATAGTATGAGCTTGGCGAGCAGCTGCAGCACAACGGCGACAAGGCCAAAACTGCCGACATGGGGATCGGCCAGCACTGCGGCGACGCGTTCGCGGCCCTTGTGCGCGGCGCCGGCAGCATCGGCGATGTCGGCAAGCCCGTCGAGATGGAGCGCGCCCGTAATGCCGACCCACAGGAGCAAGGCCGCCAGCGTGGCAACCCAGCCATCTACAGGCGCAAGCAGCAGGGCCGGTGCGGTCATCACCGCGCCGATCACGCCACCGACGAGCGGGAACCACCGTACCGACGCCGCGAAATCGGCAGCGTCTGCCTGGACCTGCGGCAGCGGCAACCGCGTCAGAAAATGCAGGGCGACAAGGAAGCGCTTCACGTCACGAGCCCGACGATCTCGCCGCCCCCGGGGTGCCCAGGCCATACTCTTATGGTCAGCAGCGCCGCATGGGGCAGGTGGAACGCCCAGAGCGCGGGGAAGTCGATCCGGCACGCCGCGGCAAGGGCAGCACGCATCGTCCCGCCATGAGTGACCACCAACGCAGTGCCGTGAAGCGTTGCCAGCGCCGTGCCCACGCGTGCGACCAGCGCACCCCAGCTTTCGGCCTCCGGCGGCGGCGCGCCAACGGGGTCGCGACGAAAGCGCGCCAGCGCGTCGGGATCGATAGCATCGAGCGCCATGCCGTCCCATTCGCCGAAACCCAGCTCGCACCAACGGGCATCTTCGTGCAGTGGCCGGTCGAACGCCGCGGCAAGCGCGAGAGCCGGCGCGCGCGCACGCGCCAAGGTGGAGCAATGGACGCTGTCGACCTCGAGCCGCATCGCGCGCGCGAGACAGGATTGCACGCCTTTGGGGGACGGCATGGCGTCCGTTCGGCCGATCAGCCGTCCGCCCGCTTCGGTTGCTCCATGCCGTAACAGGTATACCAGCACGCTGTTCATGCTGCGCCGGCAACTCCGGCTTCGGCGAAGGTTGCCATCTCCGCGTGCGCCTTCACTGCCGCGCGCAGGAGCAGTGCGGCGACGGCTGCCCCGCTCGCTTCGCCCAGGCGCATGTCTAGCCGAAGCAATGGATCCAGCCCGAGCCGCTCGAGCAGCAGCCCATGCCCCGGTTCCGCCGAACAATGGCTGGCGATGCAATGCGCAGTGATGTCAGGTGCGGTTGCCGCCAGCGGTGCCAGCGCCGCGCAGCAGATATAGCCGTCCAGCAACACCGGAATGCCATATTGCCGTGCGGCGAGCACCGCCCCGGCGATGGCAGCGATCTCGCGACCGCCGACGCGCCGCATCGTCTCGAATGCGCTTTGTGGGGCTTTGGCATGGTGGGTGATCGCTTGGGCGACCGCAGTCCGCTTCGCCTCCAGCGCCGGGCCGTGTACGCCGGTGCCCGGCCCTACCCAGTCGGCCGCGTCGCCGCCAAAGCTGCGCAGGCAGAGCGCGGCCGCACTTGCCGAATTGGCGATGCCCATTTCGCCCAGAAGCAGCAGGTCGAGGGTGGGATCGACCGCCTGAGCACCGACCGACAGCGCCGCGAGGCAGTCCGCTTCGTCCATCGCGGGCGCCATGGTGAAGTCGGCAGTTGGGCGGTCGATGTCGATGGGAATAACCTTAAGCGCGACATCGGCTGCATCCGCCAGTGCATTGATCGCTGCACCGCCGGCCTCGAAATTGGCGACCATTTGTGCGGTCACTTCCGCCGGAAAAGCGCTGACGCCCCGAGCGGCGATGCCATGATTGCCGGCGAAGACAATCGCCTCCGCGCGTTCGATGCGGGGAATGGCGCGTCCCTGCCATCCGGCGAGGAACACTGCGATCCCCTCGAGCCGGCCGAGCGATCCCGCAGGCTTGGTAAGCTGCGCCTGCCGCACCCGCGCCTTTTCGGTCGCGTGCACATCGGTATCGGGCAGCGCCGACAACGAGGCTTCAAAGGCCGCGACGCTGGGAAAGCCGCTCATTCGGGAAGCATCCCGGCCGGCGGGGTACGGACAAGGAAATGCCCCCGCACACCCTGGGGCCATCGCGCATAGGGAACACACCCGTCTTCGCTGGCGGCATATTCTGCTGCGAAATCGAGGATCGCACGGGCATCATCGCTCTGCGGCGCAAAGCGTCCGAGCACATATCCCATCCTCCCAGGCCCACGCAGATGCACCGTGCAATGCTCGGTGCAGGCGAACAGGCAGGGCATGCGATGCACCGCGATGCCGGTATAGCGTTCGTCTTCCGCCTTCAGCGATTCCAGTGCCTCCGCGAGCCGCGCGCCGCCGCGCACGCCTTCGGCATCCTCCCGCAGTTCCGCGTCATGGCGGCAGGTGCTGCAAGCAACGATGGCGACGCCATCGGCAACGGGCCGCAGCATCGTCATCGCGGTGCCCCGGCACAGCCGAATGCCGCGCCTGCACGCGACGTGAAAACATGAACTCGAACCATCAAGACCACTCCCGAGCCATCACGATGCGCGTGCGGCTTGATACGGGAGCAGCCTGGAACACGATCACGCGCGCCAGCGCCCCGCGCCATGCCGCGCGAGCCTTGCTGTCGTCGCTCGAGGATATCCCCGCCCGGTCGGCACACCCTGTCCGCCCGAGAAACGACCGCGAACGGCAGGTCTCCTGGCTCGCGGGTCCATGCCTGAGTCCGGCCGCCTTCTCGGGCATCGAAACGCCCAATGGCATATGGCCGAACGGCTCGCCGCTCACAGTTGCAGGGGCAGCCGGGGTCTTGAACCCCGTTCCCTTTTAATCCCCTCTCGGGGAACCGGTCGCGTTTGATGGGTTAAGGGGTTTGGCGCCGCCGATCAAGCCGGCGGCAGAACGAGCTGTAGCCCCAGGGACTTTACTGGTAGATCTGGGCACTGACGGGCAGCAGGTCGTCCACGCGGACCAACAACGTCAACAGGTCGGCCAGCGCTTCCGATCCCTGTCCCAGCCGACGGACACCATGCAGCGCATGGGTGGCCGCATAGGTGCTGGCGATGACACCGGTGAGATCGGGGTGGCGCGCGATCAACCCTTCGTTCCGGTTCACGCGCACGAGCAACCATGCCGCCTTATGAGCGGCGTCTACGAGCTGGATGCGCTCAGAGGCGAGAAATGCCCAGCTTCCCGTCGCCTCGATCACCGCGCTGGACAGCGATTCCAGCGCGTCGATGAGATGCCGGGGCGTGGACATGGTCGCTTCCTCAAGGGGCGCAGCAATACGCCGGTCAGCAGTCTCGTTCGTCCGCCAGCTACGCACCCGCGGCAATGGCTTGCGCGGCAGGACCGGTTCGTTCCGATTATCGCGTGCGGCGTGAATAACCATAACGAGTTTCCCTGCTGCTCAGGAACTTCCATGCCGCAGTTTGAAGGCGGTAACAGTGGCCAAGGCCACAGTCTCAATGTGATTTTTCGCACATGTGAAGGCGAGCGCCGCGAACGCTGGTGCGAAAACCCACAGACATTTTCCGCTCCCTTGATGCAGCTTCCCGCCGGGATCGCGCGGTAACCGCGCTGCGCAAAGTGGGGGATGTACGATGCACAAGATGATCAGCAGCAAGCACCTTGAGTCCGTAAGCGATCTTACGCTCACTGCGCCGATCCGGCAGGGTTTTGTCGATGCGTTCGAGAGCGTTACGTTCGAGTCGCGGCTGCGCATGGTACTGAAAGGGTTGTTCAAGCTTCGTGCGACCGCGCGCGAACATTCCGCTCGCCAGCCTTTCGTAGATACCTCCGCGCGCATCCATTCCCTGCTCGATTATCGTATCGCCATCCTGGATACAGAGCCGAAACGGTTGTTGTTGGGTGCCACCTTCGATCGCCCGCTTGAGCCCTATATGCGGCTGATCTGGAACCCGCTAGGGCCGTTGCTCGACCTGATCTTTTGTAACTGCGAAGGCTATGTCACGGCCACCGAGCATGGCTTTCCGGACTATCTCGCCTGGGTGCGCCAGAGCCAGGTCGACAGCAATTTCTTCTTCTCCGCAAACGGCAACAGCATCGACGATATGCAATATGCGCTGCATATCGAGCGGCTGGAGCGCGAGGCGCAGACCGGGGTGAACCCGGCGACCGTCACCATAGAGGATCCCGAGCTAGCCGCCAAGCGCCTGCGCGAAGACCCGGCTACCAAGCTGGAAAGCGACCGGATTGGTGTAGAGGCGCTGGTTGCGCTCTATCGGCTGACCGATGTTTATCCCCCGGACCATCGGGAGGGCGACGGCCGCTATCTGCTCTGGGCCGCGCAGCATCTGCTGAAGGGTTGGAATGTCGATGCGCTGGCGCCGGTCCACAAGCTGGCGGTGGCCGAGCAGTTGCAATGGCTGGCCCAGCCCGGCGCGCCGGACCCGGCCGCGCCCAAGCCGCAGCGTCTGACCTACCAGTCGGCGGATGTGCAGGGCGGCATCGTCCATAATTTCGGACGCAGCCATCACCCGGTGCAACACGGTGCGCTGCTGTTGATGCGGATCACCGACCCCGTCGCGGCGCGGCGGTTCGTCGGCACCCTGCCGGTGTGCAGCGAGGCCGACGCCGAAGCGGGCGTGGAAGAGGGCGGGGCGTTCCTCAACCTCGCGTTCACGCGCCACGGCATCGTCAATATCGGTGTGGCTGCAGAGGATCTGGCGCATTTCCCGCAGGAATTTCGCGAGGGTATGGAAGAGCGCGCGGGCCTGCTAGGCGATCTGCGCGAACATCATCCAAGGCGCTGGCGGCTGCCGGCGCGCAACTGGCCCAGCGGCGTGCCGACGGCGGGCGCTCCGGTGGTCGAGCTCAACGAAGTGGATATCGTGGTGCAACTGCGCACCACGCACCGTCATCGCGGCGAATATCGGGTGGGGGACACCCATCATCCGCTTCACGCTGAAATCGTCCAGGTCGCCGAGCTGGGGGCTGCGAACGGCGTGCGGCTGCTGTCGGTCGAACCGATGTCGCGCACCAGCCTGGGCACAGGTAACGAGCATTTCGGTTATGCCGACGGGATCAGCCAGCCGCACTTCGCGACCTCGGCTGCGGCGGATGCGCACGCGCTGCCCTTGGGCGATCTGTTCTGGGGCTATGGCAACAGCCGAACCGACGGCGCGCCGCCCGCGAACCCGATCCTCGACAACGGTACGTTCTTGGTGGTGCGCAAGCTGCATCAGGACGTTGGGGCGCTGCGCAAGTTCGTCGCGGACGAAGTCGCCGCCGGCAACGCCTCTTCCGAATGGGAACTGCTCGGCAAGATGATGGGCCGCTACCCCGATGGTACGCCGCTGGCTGCGCCCCACGCTGGCGCCCGTGCCAACAGCTTCGATTACGCCGATGACCCGCAAGGTGAACGCTGCCCGTTCCAGGCGCATATCCGCCGCACCAATCCCCGCCTGAAGGCACAGGATGCCAGCAACCTGCCGACCCCGCGCATCCTTCGCCGCGGCATGAGCTATGGCCCGCTCTATGACGACGATCCCGCCGCCGAACGCGGGATCATGTTCATGTGCTACAATGCCAATTTGTCCGAGCAATATGAGACGATCCAGCGTTGGATCAACGGCGGCAATTCCAGCGGCGTCGCGTCGTGGCAGAACGATCCGCTGATGGGCCTGCCACCGGCCGAAGGCAGCTCCATGTTCCGGTTCCTGGAAGACGGGCAGGTACGGCGTGTGACACCCCAGACCTTCGTGCGGCTGCAATGGGGCGCCTATCTGTTCGTGCCGTCGATGAAGGCGATCCGGCATATTGCCGAAATGCCCGGCTATGCCGATGAGGGCGCGCGGATGGCGGCGGTAGAGGCGGCAGCAGCAGATGAAGCGCGGCCCAAGGTCCAGCAATTGCTGGCTTGGGCGCAAGGCACTGCCGACGAACGCATCGCGGCCGGTCGCGCCTGGAAAATCGAGATCGAGGATTTCGCCGCCAAGGATCCAGGCGAGAAGGACGAGGCGCGCGGGCTTTGGGCAGCGATCCGTACCGACCATGGTGGCGTGGTGCGCGTGCCCTATGGCATGGCGGAGGATGGCAATCCACCCGAGGAAGTGGTGCTGGCCGCCAATCGCGAACTGGTGATGCGGGTCTATAACGATCCCGACGGCGTCTATTCGATGTGCGGCCAGATGGAACGGATGCGAGCCTCCTTCGGCGAGATATTCCTCGGCATGGACGAAAGCCCACTCTATCACGAGAAGGCCGACCGCACGAATGCGGCGATCTTTGCGATCAGCGAGGAAGAGGCGTTCGCCGTCTCGCGGGCGCTGACCGACCAGTGGCTGGGCTTTGTCCGTCAGGAAATGCACGGTGCGTTTGAGGGTGGCGTGGAAATCGACCTGCGCCGGGACTTCATCAACCGCATCCTCGCAGGCGTGTGCAATGCCTGGTTCGGCATCCCCGACGGCTTCCCTATCCCGCAGTTCAACGCGCAGGCGCTTGACCGGGTGGACCGTACCTATGTCGATGCCGCCGGCTGGGGCTGGCAACCGATCGGCAGCGCGCCGGGCGAGCGGCCCCCGCATTGTCCCGGCGATTACATGGCGCCCTCGCGCTATTGCTTTTATCCCGATCCGCACCCGCGCGTGCAGGCATATGGGCAGGCGCATGGACAGGGGCTGCGCACGGCGGTGCGTGAGCATTTCCAGGCACTGCGCCGGCTCGGCAAGGTGCCGCAGGCGCGCCTAGCCAAGGCGATGGCGGAAATGTTCCCGGACGACGACGAACTGGCGCGGACGCTGATTGGCGTGATGACCGGCTTCCTGCCACCCGCGGATGGTAGCCTGCGCTGGGCGTTTTACGACTGGCTGGAGGAAAAGACGCTGTGGCGAGTGCAGGACGCACTGCTCGCCCAGACCGACCCTTCACCCTATGCGCGCGCCAAGGCAGCCTTGTGGGAGCCGTTCGCGCGGACGATGCAGAAGCGTCCGTCGCCGGACATGCTGTGGCGTACCGCGCTGGCCGATCACGAGCTGGGCGGCGTGCCCGTGCGCAAGGGCGAGCGGGTGTTCATCAGCATCATCTCCGCGATGTCGGAAGACGCGGCGAACGGCGTGCTCGACATCGGCCCGATCTTTGGCGGGAAGCGCACTGCAGATCGCGCCGCCGATCCGTTCCCACTCCATGCGTGCCCGGCCTATAAGGCGGCGATGGGAACAATGCTGGGGATGGTAAGCGGCCTGCTCGAAGCCGGCCGGATCGAGGCATTGCCGGCGCCGCTGCTGATCAAGCTTGCCGATCCGGTGGCAGTGCCTGGGGGCCAAGCCGTACCGACGCCGTCGGATCAATATCCAGCGCCCGCAGCGCAGCCAGCGCCGCCGCCAGGCTGCCCGGCGCACGCGGGGTGACGGGAACGAGAGTGACGCGGAGCAATTGCGTCACTGCCACATCGTGCCGGGCGCCGCGTGCATGCGCGACGGCCTCGGCACGGTCGAGATAATGATCGGCCGGGCGGCGCATGCCGCCTGCCTCCGCTACCCGCGCAAGCGCGCGAAGCGCCATCGCTTCGCCAAGATGGTCGTGATGCCGCGCGCGTCGCAGCGCACCTGCGGCGTGCCGCCGCGCCCCGAAGACGTCGCCGGCGATCGCCTGTACTTCTGCCAGCCAGCCATAGCCAAGCGACAGGAACTGGTTGCGTCCATTGCCGGCCAGCCAGCCGAGCGAGTCCTTCAGGATCGGGACGGGGTCAAAGTCGCGGTCGGTGGACCAGCGGGCATAAGCGAGCATCGCGCGGCTCATCGCCAGCGAGTAGCGGATACCAATCCGCTCCGACAACTGGGCGGCGGCCTCCGCATGGGTCGTCGCGTCCTCGAAGCGATATTGCCAAAGGCAAACTGCCGCGCGCTGCGTGAGGATCGATATCTGAATTTCGCTCGGTGCTCCGCGTGCGGCAGCTGTCGCCGCATCGAAATGCGCGTGCGCTTCTTCGAAGCGTGTGAGATCCCCCAGAGCGAAAGCCTTGCACGATAAAGCATAGGCCAGCGCGGACGAGCCTCGCCCGTTACCCGAGGCGCGACGCGCGGCGATCGATTCGTCGAGCAGCGCCATACCTTCGAAATAGTCGCTTGCCGCAGTGCGTGCCTGTCCCAGAGAGGCGCGCACCTGACTGGCAAAGGCGCGATCCTGGGTCGCAAGCGCCGCAGCGAGCGCTTCTTCGGTCAGCGCAACTGCCCTGGCCAGGTCGCCCAGGCCATAATGGATGAACCCCAGCCAATAGAGCGCCCAGGCCCGGGCCGCCGCATCGCTGCGTTCCTCAGCCCGCTCTATCGCGCGGCGGAAGAGGGCAAGCTGTTCGGGCGATGGATCGAACACGCCTGCACGCCCGTATCGTTGAGCAACCCGGCTCCAGCGCATGGCATGTTCGGGTGTAGCCGGTAGCCGATCGAGCGCAGACAGCGCAGCCTGGTAATGCGCCTGCGCGCGGTCGAGCGCCGAAAGCGCAAGCGCCCGATCTCCGGCCCGTTCTGCATAATCGGCCGTCGCGAGATCATCACCGCCCTGGCCGTAGTGCTGGGCGAGTGCCTCGACCGGCTCCTCCTCGCCCTGTTCAGCCGCCGCCTCCCGGATCGTCCGCGCGATCCGCAAGTGCAGATCGCGCCGTTCGTGCAGGCCGATGGCGTTATACACCGCCTCGCGCGTGATGCCGTGCTTGAAGCGCAGCGTATCCGGTGCGTCGCCCGGAAACAGAAAGTCATGGTCTGCCAGACGTTCGAGCAACGCACTATCCGCCGCCAGCCCCGTAACCCGCGACAGAAGCGGGTGGCGGACAACCGTGCCGATGACCGACGCTGCTCGCAGCAAAGCGGCCTCGGGCGCCGGCAGCCGCGCATAGCGCGCGCCGATCAGCGTATCGATCCAGGCACTTGCCGGGCTGGGGTTTGCCTCGAACCGTCCCGCTTCGATCGAGTGGCAAAGCTCTTCGATGAACAGCGGATTGCCGCCCGATGCCTGGCGTACGGCAGTAACCAGCATCGGGTTTGCAGCTGGCGCGAGGGTCTGCACTACCTGGTCAGCTTCCGCCCGCTCCAGCGGCGCCAATTCGACTGTGTCGCCCGGAATCGGCGGGGCCGGGGTGCGCACCGTCAGCAGGATCAGCAGCGGCAAGGCGGCCTTGCTGGAAATCGCCGCGAGCATTTCGCGGCTGGCATCGTCGGCCAGATGCCAGTCGTCGATAAACAGGATAGAAGGGCGCATTTTCGCCGCTGCAAGGATGGGCTCCACAACGCCATCAATCGGGACCGGTAATAACGTGGTTGCCGCCCGCGCGATCTGCTGGAAGGGCTGCAAGGGAGGCGCGTCGATCTCGCATATTCCGCGCAGCGCGGTGTAGCCCCCACCGCCTGCCTCTCGCATGAACTCGTCGGCCAGTCGGGTCTTGCCCACTCCGGCCGGACCGGCAAGCGCCAGCACGACAGCGGCATTGCTCGCTCGCGCTCGCGCAAAAGCTTCCTCGAAGCGCAACCGCTCTGCCACACGACCGACGAACGGCGTTAGCCCACTTCGCACGCTGGCGGCATAGCGGGTATGCGCCGAGGAGCGGCCCGACACGAGCAGGGCAGGCAGCGGGGTCTTTCTACCCTTGATACTCAGCGCGCGCCGCTGGAAATCAAACCGGTGCCGCTCAGGGCCCAGTCCTGCATCGCTGACCAGAATTTCGTCCGGCCCGGCAGCGTCACACAGTCGGGCAGCAATATTGGTGGCGGCGCCGGGCAATTCAAAGCGACCGCCCAGCTCGTCGCCCTGCCGCAACAGCACCAGCCCTGAATGAACGCCCGAATGCAGCCGCAGCGATATGCCGGCGCGGCGCCAGGGCCCATCAATTTCCCGCACTGCGGCATGCAGATCGAGCGCCGTATCCACCGCGCGAACGGCGTCGTCTTCGTGCGTCCCGGTATGACCGAAGATGGCGAGCATGCCATCACCACTGATCTGAGCGACGGCACCACCGTGCTGTGTGACGATCTGTTCGTAGCATTCCCGCAGCGCGCCGATGATCTCGCCATATTCCTCCGCCTCCAGCCTGTCGGCGAGCTCCGTCGACCCGGACAAATCGGCAAAGAGAATGGCGAGATACCGCCGTGTCGCAGCGGGCTTTCCGGCGGATGCGGAAGCGGCAGTCATAGGCACTGGCTGTGCGAAGACAGCCCTGGATACACGAGTTTACACGGTTTCATGGTACCCCCGACAGCCATTCTATTGGAGATAGGTTGGCAGGGCGGCAACCGGGTTGAGCACCCAATTCGGTTCAGGACTCTAGTTTGCAGCGCAACTAACCCACGCTAATGCAGCCGTTATGGCAGTTTCTCGGGGACGTATCGAGTGAGCGGGGCAACGGTGCCGGCCGAGATAATGGCGCGCGTCTTCCCGAAGCTGTTGGCCGATCGGCTAGCCCATACAGCGACGATGATGTCTGCGCGTGCCGGCCGCATGCTCCTATCGCTCGGGGGGCCTTCCGACCATGTCTATATCGTCGCGCGCGGGCGGGTTCAGGTAACGTTGTACTCGCTGGGCGGCCGCGAAGTTATCCTCCGCGATATGGGGGAAGACGAGTTGTTCGGCGAACTGGCGGTGCTGGATGGCGCGCCGCGTTCCGCGTCTGTCGTCGCGCTGACCGACTGCCAGCTAGTAACCATCGACGCTGCCGCCTTTCGCACGGCGGTCAGCGAGATTCCCGAGGCTGCCCTTTGGCTGGCACGCCGGCTCGCCGCCCAGATTCGCGCCCTTACCGAAAGGGTCTTTGAACTCAATGCATTATCCGTACGAAGCCGCTTACACTGTGAGCTGTTGCGCATGTGCCAGGCCGAACCGGGCGCTGCCGAAGCCCGGATCGAGCCGGCGCCTACGCATGCTGAGTTCGCCGCGCGAGTGGGCACGCATCGAGAAGCGATAACCCGCGAACTCGGCTATCTGGCGCAGCAGGGCATCATCACCCTGCGGCGGCGCGCGATCACCGTCACCGATGTTCCTGCGCTCGCGCGGCTGGTGCGCGCGGCGATTGGCGAGGAAGCAGCCGGCTAACGCTCAACCGGCAAACAGCGGCAGCGGTTCTTCTGCGTCCCCGGATGAAAGGTTCGAGACCGTAACCCCTACCAGCCGGATACCGGTATGCGTCGGTAATACCAGCCTTACCAGCTCGAGTGCCAGTGCGTGCAATTGGCTGCGATCGCGGACTGGAGCGGGCATACTGCGGCTGCGCGTGACGATCCGAAAGTCGGCGAATTTTATCTTCACCGTCACGGTGCGCCCGAATATCCGGGTGCGATCGCACCATTCCCACACATCCTCGGCCATCCGCGCGACACCCGCCTCGATGGCGGTTCTGTCGAACAGATCTTCGCTGAACGTGGTTTCAGTGCCCGAGGACTTTCGCTCGCGGCTGGGATCGACCGGCCGGTCATCCTCGCCGCGTGCGATGGCGTGATACCATTCGGCCGCGCTGCCGAAATGGCGCCGCAGCATCTCGATCGGGACCGCCTTCAATTGCGCGCCGGTCTGAATGCCCAGACGCTCCATACGCGCCGCCGTTTTGGGGCCGATCCCATGGAAGCGCGACACCGGCAGCGCCTCGACCCAACTCGGCCCCATATCGGGCGTGACCGCAAACTGGCCATTGGGCTTGCGGTGATCGGAGGCGAGCTTGGCGAGGAACTTGTTGTACGAAATGCCCGCTGAAGCGGTGAGCCCGGTTTCGGCGAGAATGCGGGCGCGGATTTCCTTTGCAGTCGCCCAGGCGGTGGGAAGCCCGCGGGGATTGTCGGTAACGTCGAGATAGGCTTCGTCGAGCGACAGCGGCTGGATCAGATCGGTATAGTCGGCGAAGATCGCATGAATCTGGCGCGAAACAGCGCGATAAACATCGAAGCGAGGGCGCACGAAGATCAGCTCGGGGCAGCGACGTGCCGCCGTTACCGAAGGCATCGCCGATCGCACGCCATAGCGCCGCGCCTCATAGCTGGCCGCTGCGACCACCCCGCGCGCGGCACCATGCCCAACCGCCACGGGTTTACCGCGCAGGTCAGGGTCATCGCGCTGTTCGACCGAGGCGAAGAACGCATCCATGTCGATATGGATGATCTTTCGGATCGGTGCGTCGGACATCGCGCCATCCTATACCGTCATGCGAACAAATATGGAACTCGCGTTCGTTGCGGCTGCACTGCTTCGTAACAAAATATTGCTGGAACCTGGCGTGTGCCTAAGATGCGTTGACCCTCAGAGGCCTGAAACCTACCTCCCGGAGATGCTCGCAGGCGAAACCGTGATGACCCAGCCGACCATCATTCTGGTCGAGGACGATCCCCAGCTCCGCACGCTCACCGCGCGGGCGCTGCAGGAGCATGGCTATACTGTGCGTCCCGCTGCCTCGGCGCCGGAAATGTGGCTAGCGCTTGATCAGGGGCCGGCCGATCTAGTCCTGCTGGACGTGATGCTGCCGGGCACCAGCGGGATCGATCTTTGCCGCACGCTTCGCCAGAAGAGCGCCATCCCGATCATCTTCATTTCCGCCAAGGGCAGCGAGACCGATCGCGTCGTCGGGCTGGAGCTGGGTGCGGACGACTATCTCGCCAAGCCGTTCGGGACACGCGAACTCGTGGCGCGGGTGCGCGCGGTGCTCCGCAGGGGCGGCACCGAGCGCGATCCGGCGGAGCGCCAGCACGGCCTGATCGAATTCGATGGCTGGACCGTGAACCTGCCGCGCCGCGAGCTGTTCTCACCGACCGGGGCAGTGGTCGACCTCACGGGGGCAGAATTCGATCTGCTTGTGGCGCTGTGCGATTACGCCGGCCGGGTGATTTCGCGCGAACGGCTGATCGAGCTGTCACGCACCCGGCTGGGCGACAGTTCCGACCGCAGCATCGACGTGCTGGTCAGCCGGCTGCGGCGCAAATTGTCCGATGCAGGCAAATCGGCGCCGATCGTCACCGTGCGCGGCATCGGCTACACGCTCAACGTGCCCGCGACGCGCCGTTGAAACGGCTGTTGCATACGCCCTTCGGCCTGATAGGCCGCATATTCGCAATATTGTTGCTGACAATCCTGATCGAATTCAGCATCAGTACGCTGCTCTACGAGCGCGCGAGCCAGTTTTCGGTGCGCGACGACGAGGCACGACGCCTGGCAGAGCATCTGGTGATTTCCCGTAAGCTGCTCGCCGAGCAACCGCCAGCTACGCGCAGCGATCTGGCTGCCGAACTTACCACCTCGCGCTACGAAATCCGGTGGATGCGTGCGTTGCCGGCAGGGCTCCGCACAGCATCGGAGCTCGACCGTATCCACAACCAGGTCGTGCTATGGGAGCCGGCGCTGGTCGCCACCGACCTGCGCCTGCGCTTCACCGCCGAAGGGCGCCACGGGCTGATCGTGGGGGCGCTGACGCTGCCGGACGGAAGCTGGCTCTATTTTCGCACGCGCGAGCAGGTGCACCAGGCCGATCTCGGTTCCGCCCGCATCCTGCTGGCGCTAACCCCGGCGTTGGCGCTCATCCTGATCGGCGGGCTGCTCGTCCGCCGCATGTTGCTGCCGATGCGAAGACTGGCCGAAGCGGCAGAGCGTGTCGGCACCGGGAAGGTACAGGAAGTGGAAGAAGCCGGCCCTCGCGAGCTGCGGCGGGTCATCGCAGCCTTCAACCGGATGCAGGCGCGTATACAGCGCCTGATCGCCGATCGGACCCAGGCGCTGGCGGCAGTGGGCCACGATTTACGTACACCGCTCGCGCGATTGCGGCTGCGCGCCGACGGGATCGCGGACACGGAAGTGCATGCGGCGGTGGAAGCCGATCTGGCTGAGATGGAGGCGATGATCGGTTCGCTGCTCGCGTTTCTGGGTGGGGAGGGGGAGAAGGAAGTCCCGGCGCGTGTGGATGTGGCCGTGCTTTGTGCGACGATTGCCGACGATCAGGCGGATCATGGCCGCGACGTAACCTATGAGGGCCCTCCGCATCTGGAAATCGCCCTCCGCCCGGTACTGCTGAAGCGTGCGCTCGGTAATCTGGTGGAGAATGCCGTTCATTATGCCGGGCACGCCCATATCCGGCTGACGACGAAGGAGACGGAGATCAGCATCGCGGTCAGAGATCGCGGCCCGGGCATCCCGCCCGAAGAGCTCGACCGCGTGCTGCAACCCTTTGTCCGACTCGACAGCGCACGCTCGCGCGACACGGTGGGGTTCGGCCTGGGCCTCGCCATCGTCCAGCGCGCGATGGAGGAAGAGGGGGGACGCTTCATGCTCCGTAACCGCGACGGCGGCGGGCTTCACGCCGAATTGACAATTTCGCGCCGCTAGTTGTTGACGCAGCAACACTTTCTTACCAACGCGCCGCAACGCAGCAAATCCTGATCCCTAGCTTCGGTCGGCAAGGTCGTCCGCCCCGGACGGCACCGAAGCAGGAGCAATGCCGTGAACGAACTCATCGGACGCGTATTCGCCTTTGAGAAGCAGGTCTTCCCGAACCAGAGCGCACTTTATTCGAAGCTGGCGGCGGACGGGCAGAGCCCCAAGGCGCTGATGATCTCTTGCGCGGATTCGCGCGTGGTTCCCGAACAGATCATGCAGGCCCAGCCCGGCGATCTGTTCGTGTGCCGCAACGCCGGCAACATCGTCCCGCCCTTCGCCACGCTGAATGGTGGTGTTTCCTCGACCGTCGAATATGCTGTGGCGGCGCTGGGCGTGCGGGACATCATCGTGTGCGGTCATTCCGATTGCGGCGCTATGAAGGCGCTGATGAACCCGGCAATGCTGGACGGCATGCCGAATGTCGCCGCCTGGCTTCGCCACAGCCATGCTGCGCAATGCGTGGTCGAGCGAGGGTATCCAGACCTCGACAATGCCGACGCGGTTCGCGCGGCCAGCCTAGAGAATGTCGTCGTCCAGCTTGCCCATCTGCGCACCCATCCTTCGGTGGCCGCAGGTATCGCGCGTGGGGAAATCGCGCTGCACGGTTGGTTCGTCGACATCGGCGCTGGCGTTATGCTCGGGCTTGACGGCCAGACTGGCCGCTTCGTGCCGATCCGCGAAGATCGTCCGCTGCCGGTGGCGCTGCCGGCCGGCCAGCGCCTCGCGCTCGACGCGCCGATGCTGGAGGCGGCCGAGTGAGCAGCGCCGTGCCTCTCGAAAAGCCCAAGGGGTTCGCCCGCGATCTCACGGCGTCGATTGTCGTATTTCTGGTGGCGATGCCGCTCTGCATGGGCATTGCCGTCGCCTCTGGCGTCCCGCCCGAAAAGGGGCTCGTGACCGGCATCATCGGCGGTATCGTCGTCGGCGTCCTCGCCGGCTCGCCGTTGCAGGTTAGCGGGCCGGCGGCGGGCCTTGCCGTCATCGTCTTCGAACTGGTGCGTGAACAGGGCCTGTCGGCACTGGGGCCCATCCTGATCCTGGCCGGTCTGATCCAGGTCGTCGCCGGCGTGTTGCGCGTCGGCGGCTGGTTTCGCGCGATCTCGCCTGCGGTAGTGCATGGTATGCTCGCCGGCATCGGCGTGCTGATCGTGGTCGGGCAGTTCCATGTGCTGTTCGATGCGAAGCCGCTGTCGAGCGGACTGGCTAATCTCGCCGCCATGCCCGGTCGTCTGCTCGGCCTGTCGCCGAACCTTGCGTCGGCCGAACTCGCGCTGCTGCTGGGTGTCGTCACCATCGTCACCATGCTCGGCTGGGACAAGCTGCGCCCGACCGCGCTGCGACTGGTGCCGAGCGCGCTGGTTGGTGTGGTAGCGGCCACGCTGATCGCCTTCGCCTTTGGCCTCAACGTTACGCGCGTCGATGTTCCTTCGAACATCATGTCGGCCGTCGCACTGCCCGAAGCAGGGTTTCTGGGGCGGTGGCTGGATCCGACGGTGATTACCGCTGCGATCGCACTTGCATTCATCGCCAGCGCCGAGACGCTGCTGTCAGCCGCGGCCGTCGACCGGATGCATGACGGCGTCCGCACGGACTACAACAAGGAATTGCGGGCACAAGGTATCGGCAATCTGCTTTGCGGTGCTGCCGGCGCCTTGCCGATGACCGGGGTTATCGTTCGTAGCTCGGCCAATGTGCAGGCGGGGGCGCAGTCCCGCTGGTCCGCGGTGCTGCACGGCGTCTGGATACTCGGCTTCGTTGCGTTGCTCCCCTGGCTGTTGCGCGAGATACCCATGGCGGCGCTAGGCGCGGTCCTGGTGGTGACCGGCGCGAAACTGGTAAACCTCAAGCATGTCCGCCACCTGTTCGGTCACTATGGTCTGTTGCCTGCGGCAATCTGGGCCTTCACCTGCGTCCTGGTGGTTGCCGAGGATCTGCTGACCGGCGTGCTGGTCGGTATCGCGCTTTCGCTTCTCGAGCTGCTTCCGCACGTTCGGCGCCTTGGATTGAAAGTGGTGGAGCAGGACGTGGCCGGCGCCCGCACGATCTCCCTCGACGGCGCCGCGACCTTCGTCACGCTGCCCAAGCTGCTCGACAGGCTGGAGGCAGTGCCGCGCGATGCTGTGGTTCGGCTCGATGTCTCGCGGCTCGGTGCTCTCGACCATAGCTGCGCCGAAGTGCTGAAGGACTGGCTGCAGCGTCGTCGCGCCAGCGGCAATACGGTCGAACTGTCGGGCGCGAACGGCAAGATTGCTGCCTTGGCGGCGTGACGGCCAAGATTTGTAACAATGGGGCAATTTGCGAGAAGGGTTCCATCGTTACACGAAAGCACCGGGCCGGCGCGCTTGACCGGCGACAGCCTACCAACCCTATCGCCGCCGACGCGCCGGACGCGGACCCATCCGGCCCCCTGGTTCCCCAGACCAGCGGCGGGCGGCGTGCGCCGGCCCATTCCCCCATCCCCCGGCCGCGACGCCAAGCCGGTTCGGTTTCGCAAACCCGAGACCCAGAACGCCGCCGCCCGGTCCCCGGACGGCGGCGTTCCGCTGATATATAGACGGCGCCGGCCATGGCCGGCCCGCTTCCGCTCAGAAGGTACCGCGCAGGCCGATCAGGACCTGTCTGCCGGGCTTGTACTGGGTGAACGTTGCGTTGGGGAACTGGAAGTAAGAACGCAGCGTCGCATTGGTGAAGTTCGACACGTTGATCGTCAGCTGCGGCGCCTTCTTGACCCCAAGCAGCTTGTCGAGATCGAACGCCGAGGAAAAATCCCAGCTGGTGTAATCGGCGTTGAACAACGCAGCCGCGGGGATGCTGTTCTGCGAATTGCCGCTGCTCTGCGAGCCTTCACGCGATGTAACCGACACCCGCAGCATCACGCCGTTCCGTTCGTAATAGCCGGTGATGTTGTAGGTAAAGGGTGCCACGCCATAGGCCTGCGCCGGGCCGTCGCTGGTCTGATCGACGATCGTGGCGTTGGCATTGAAGCCGAAGCCGTGCACGCCGATTTTCTGCGTGAGGAAGTCGAGCGGCTGGACCCACTGGAATTCCAGGCCGTTGATCTTCAGCTTGTTCGGCACGTTGACCTGGCTGGTGACCAGCACCGTCGCCTGGCTCGGGCCGCCACGCGAGTTGATCGCGATCTGCTGGGTCGGGTTCAGCGTGTCATAGGTGATGCCATATTGCGCCAGCGCCGAGAAGGGCACGGTGCTGTTCGCGTTGGTGGTGAAGCCCTCGATCGACTTGCGGAAGGCATTGAAGCTGATCACGCCCTCGCGGCCAGTATAATATTCAAAGCCCAGGTCGAGGTTTGTCGACAGATAGGGCTTCAGCGCCGGATTGCCGATCGTAGCCTGGTCGGCCGAGGGGGCGCCGAAGCTCACGCCCGGCAGCTGCGCGGACGGATCCGGCCGGGTCATCGTCTTCGAGGCGGCGAGGCGCACCACTGCGTGCGGCCCCACATCATAGGCGAGGGTGGCCGCCGGCAGCCACTGAGTATAGTTGTTGCGGGTGGTGACGATGGTGACGAGGTTCGGATAGCGGCTGCCGTCGGCGATCTGCGCGCCCGACGAATTGACGTTGCGCGGATCGGCGACCGAAACGCGGCCCTGGATCGTCTGGATCGTGTTGACGTAGCGCAGACCGATGTTGAACCGCAACATGCTCCCGCCGAGCTGCTGCTCGCCGTTCAGCGTGGCGAAGGCGGATTTGACGACTTCGCGAATATAGCCGCCGCTGGCGCCGGTATTCGAGCCGCCGCTCTCCGGTGTGTTGTCGTGGAAGCTGTCATAGTTGCTCGCCTTGCGGAATGCATCCCAGTCGACCGTGACGAAACCGGCGGGGCCGGGCTTCAGATAGGTCGGGAAGGCGGCGTTGGGGATCAGCGAGCCCCCATAGGTGATCGGGCCAGATTGGCCGGCGGTATAGCCGGTGCCATAGCCGGGGTAGGTGGGGTAACCTGCGGGAGCCGTTCCCTTGACGTTCAGGCCCTCGCAGGGAGGCTGCGAATTCGGGCCGGGCACGAACACGTTGGGATTGTCGCCGCAGACGGCGTTCTGCCACGCTTGGGTGTTGTCATAGCCGCGGATCCGGCGCGAAGTATCGTCATAGGCCGCGCCGACCTGGAGGTTGAGCGCGTGGTCGCCCCAGGTCAGGTTGCCACGGATGCCCTTGTTCTTGTTGAGGCGGCGCTCGTCCTGCATGTTGACGCGGCTGCCGGTGTACCAGCCGAAATTCGCCGGGTTGTTCAGGTCGAGGCTGCTCTGGATGCTCGGGATGCCGCCATCATTGGTGTAGGTGACGGTGCCGCCCTGGCCTAGGGGCGTTGTGGCGCCCACCGTCGGGCTCTCGCGGTGGAAAGTCGAGCGGGCATAATTGGCCTGCAGGTTCAGCTTCAGCTTGTCGTTGATCGTCCATTCTGCGCCGGGATTGATGCTCCACAGCTCGGTCGTCTCGTAATAGGGACGGAATTCGTCGAAGAACTGGGTGTTGGCGAAGGTACCGCTGGTGACCGTACAGCCGTTGCTGCAGTCCGACTTGTCGAACTTCAGGTTGATCGGGATCGCTGCGCCGTTGCGGCCGATCCACGCCATGTCCTCGCGGATCAGTTCGTTGTGCTTATAGCCGTACAAGCCGTCCAGGTAGAAATGCAGCGCGTCCGACGGACGAAATTCGGCGCTCGCAATCGCGTTGATGCGGTCGCGTGGTCCGCGAATGTCCGCGGTGCGGCCAAGACGCGGGATCAGGCCGTTGTCGATCTGCTGGATCGTCGCGCCCGGATTGTTGGCGAGCAGGAAGTTCTTGTCGATCACCGTGCCGGCGACCAGGCCAGCGCCGGCATTGGCCGGCACTGTTGCCGGGATCGTCCAGTTGCCGCCGCCGGTGCTGTTGCAACCCGAGGCTGCGCCGCACTGGGCCGCGGTGAGCGCCGGGTTGGTATAGCCGATCGTCTCAAAACCGTTGGTGCGGGTGTAGAGCCGCTGTGCAGAGACACCGGCGAGGATACCGAACGTATCATTGTGCCAGCTGCCGATCAGCGAGCCGCGCGCGCCGACACGCTTTTCGGGCGTCTGGTTCGAACCCTGGATGTTGTAGGCGATGAACGAATCGGTGCGGTCGAACGGCCGGGCCGAGCGCAGGTCGACATTGCCGGCCGCGCCACCTTCCAGCAGGTTGGCAGTATAGCTCTTGTTGACCGTCAGCTTGGTGAACAGGTCAGTCGGGAAAAAGCTGAGGTCGACGGAACGGTCCGTGCCCTGCGCGTCGGTGGCGCCTGAAGACGCGACCGCGATCGGCGCACCGTTCAGCGTGACGTTGGTGAAGTTCGAGCCGAGTCCGCGGATCGCCACGTTCACGCCTTCGCCTGTGACGTCACGGGAAATCGTGATGCCGGGAATGCGGTTGAACGACTCTGCGATATTGGTGTCGGGGAATTTGCCGATGTCTTCCGCGAAGATCGAGTCGGTGAAGCCGGTCGCATCCCGCTTCGCATTGGTCGCCTTGGCAAGGCTCGAGCGGTAGCCGGTAATGATGATGTCCTGCGCCTGCTGATCGGTCGCGGGAGCGGTTTGCGGCGCTTCCGTCGCCGGAGACGGCGCCGTTTGCGCGACGGCGGGGGCGGTCAGCAGGACGGAAAGGGCGGTTGCGGCGAGTAAAGCTGCGCGAGTAGCGCCAGAAATGGGCAGATCGGTGGTCATTGGTCAGGTTCCCCTCTTGTTTTCCGCATCGTTCGGCGCGGAATTATTGCTTCTGTGAAATAGCGTGGAGGACGGTGAAGGGTCGCAAGGCACCCAAGCCGCACGCACGATGCGCGCGGGAAACACCCGGTTCGTATTCCGCTAATCCTTGCCCGGAAACGGCACAATTTGTGCACTGCGCGCATAGTAGTGGAGCCAATACATGCTCTCCCAGTTCGCACCTGCTTCAACGAACAGGGGTCGTGTTAGCGCTATCTTTCATGCTTTGGTAAGGCCGTCAATGGGCATTCGGTCAGACCAATGTGTGGCGGACACGGTGGCCACTCGCGCGCTACTTTGGGGAGGGAACAGATCTGCCGGACCAATTGTCTAAACGGCCGGCGCAAAGCCGCGGAAAAAGGGTGTTTCGAAAGTAGCGAGGGGAAGGCACCGGCCGATCCTGCGATGTGCCCGTTTCGGGCACCCTGACCGTGCAATCCTATCGAAAAAGATTACCCAAAGGAGCTTCCGCCCGGTTTGAGCAACATCCCATTCCCGCACTGGTAAGGCCGATATTGTAGTGACTAGGCGAACTGCCGGGGCACATGTCCCGCCACCTCAATTGGGACACCCCGGAGACCGGCGCCCCGGGGTGTCTGCCATTCATACCATGGCGGGTTGCGGCCGGCGCTGCGATGCCGGGCGTGGTGGCGAAGTCCATTCGCTACCGCGAGACGGCGCTGAACGGCCCGACTTTTCGATGCGAAACGACTCAGCCTGCTCGCTCAGCGAGCGCACCTCGCTCGAAAGGTTGCGTGCCGCGGCCGAGGTTTCTTCGACCATGGCCGCATTCTGCTGGGTCGACTGGTCCATCACCGTCAGCGCAGTGCTGATTTCAGTGATCGCGCCCGACTGGGCATGGCTGTCTGCCGCCATGGAGCCCAGCAGCTTGTGGACCGCGTCGACATCATCGGAAATGTTGACCAGGGCGTCGTCGACCCGCCGGACCGCTTCCACCGCGACGCCGATGTCGGTCTGGGTCATGGTAAGCTGCTCGCGGGCAACGCGCGCTTCATCCTCCGCGCGCATTGCCAGCGCCGAGACGAGGTCGGCTACGACCGCGAAGCCCCGGCCTGCATCACCCGCACGGCCTGCTTCGACGGCAGCGTTCATCGCGAGCACGCGGGTCTGGAAAGCGATCTTGTCGAGTCCTTCGATTACATTGTCGATGCCTTCGGCGCTGGTGCTGACGCGGTTCATCGCCTGCATCGCTTCGTCGGCAGTAGAGCGGCCGCCCTGTACCGTTGTCATCGCCTGATCGGCGCGCTTCACGGTCTGGGTAGAAGCCGTGGCGGTCGCCTTCAGCCTAGCGTCCATCTGCGCGATCGCCGCCGAAGTCTCTTCCAGGCTCGCCGCGTTGGATTCGGTACGGCGGGCCAGATCTTCCGAAGCCTGGGCGATTTCGGTCGATCCGTTCCGGATCGTCGCTGCGCTATCACTCACTGCGCCGATCAACTTGCGCAGGCTCCCCAGCGCGTTATTGAAATTCGCCTTCAGGCGACCATAGGCATCGGGGAACTCTGCCTCGATGTCGACGGTCAGGTCACCGTTCGACAGGCCCTCGAGGCTGGTCGAAACCGATTCCACGACGAACTCGACCTTTGCCTGCTCGTCCGCGCGACGGGCAATATTGGCCTTGATGTCCTCCTGCATCTTGCGGAGCGCCTCGGCGAGCGCGCCGACTTCATCGGCCTGGCGAATGTCGAGCGCCTGGTCCATCTGTTCGCGAGCAATGCCGTTGGCAAAATCCGCGCAGGCGCTGATCGGCCGTGCAATGCTGGCAGCGGCATAGGACATGGCGAACACTGCAGCCACGCCCACACCCAGCCCCAGCAGAAGTTGCAGGACCATGCTGGAGACTGCACGACTGCTGAGCGATCCACTGAGTTCACGCGCATTGGCCAGCACCAGATCGCGCGGGATCGAGATCACCACCGACCAGGGCGTCTTGCTGCGCCCGAGATGGATGGGATGGTACACATCGACATTCGCACGCTTCGGATCGTCGACGATCTTCGCCTCGCCGGTCTTCACAATATCCGCGACCTGCGCCCATTGTTCACCGGCGGACGCAGCGGCGTTGCCGATCGAATTAGCATCCGCGCTATTCGCGGCAATCAGGCCCGTATCGCTGACGATCAGCACCGTGCCCTTGCCGGAAAACAGCGACTGGTTGGTCTGGTTGGCGACCTTCTGGAGAAAGTCGAGATTATAGTCGGTGCCGGCCACGCCCATGAACTTGCCGTGCACCATGATGGGCACCGACATGGTAGCCAGGAACACGCGCTTCCCCTGCACCGTGTACGGCAACGGGCCGAGAATGCTCTCCTCGCCGCTGGATTTCGGGCCCAGATACCAACCGCCCTTGACCAGACCATTCGGGTGCCGCTCTGCGCTGTCATATTCTACCAGCGGCTGAATCGCGACATTGCCGTTCGCTGCGCGGGTCCAATAGGCAAGGAAACGGCCGGTCTGGTCCGACCCCACCGCGTGATTATTGACGAAACCGCCATCGGCGCCATCGATCGTGTTGGGTTCCCAGGCGGAATAGGTGCCGTTAAACGCGGGATTCTCCTCCAGCACGTGCCGCAGGATGGCATTGAACTGCGTGCGGCGCTGGCCGGGGGCAGTCGCCGCGCTGTCGTTACCGGCCAGCGTTGCGAAGGTCTGGCTCATGGTGCGGGCCGCATCAAAGGCGACCTCGAGCGACGCCTTGATCGAGCGGGCTTCTGCGGCCGCCCGGTTCTGGAGCATGTCCTTCGCCTGGGTGTTGACGATCTTGTCGACACTACCGCTGACGAAGCTGTGCGACGACCAGGCAGAAACCGCGCTCATTGCGACGATCAGTACTACGGTCGCCGCGAGACAAAAGCCGGCGAGCAGCGCGATCTTGCGCTGCAGTGATTTGATATTCTGGAGGAAACGCATCACGTCCATGGGGCACAACCCTCATCCTTGGCTACAACGCGACACGCCCAAAGCGACAGGTGTCGATGAAGCTTACTGGATTATAGAAGTGCCCCGGTTCGGGGGTGAATTATCGCCGGAAAATATCGCAGATATACTTCGTATATTAGGATACATACTAGGATAATTCGATTTGTATTATTATTGATATTGACAAAAATCAAACTCAATGGCTAATGTAAATTAGTAAAAAATGGCAAATTACTGAAAGTTACCGCGGCAGGGCGGCCGCTTCACGCGCCTTGGCTTCGACTTCTTCCGCCGTTCCGCTGGCAATCCAGCTGCCGCCGACGCAGAGTACTGGGTCAAAGGCCAGCCAGTCTGGGGCGCTGGCAAGGCTGATACCGCCGGTGGGGCAGAATTTTGCCTGATAGAAGGGCGCTGCAAGCGCCTTCAGCGCCTTCAGCCCGCCCGAGGTTTCGGCCGGGAAAAACTTGAAATGCAAAAGGCCGAGGTCGAGCCCGCGCATGATGTCCCCGGCATTGGCGATACCCGGCAGATAGGGCACCCCGCTCCGAACGATCGCATCGCCGAGCCGCTCGGTCAGGCCGGGAGAGACGATGAATTCAGCGTCTTCGCGCATCACCTGCTCGAACTGGTCGGTATTCACCACCGTGCCGGCGCCGACGATCGCCCCCGGCACCTTCTTCATCTCACGAATCGCCTCCAGCGCAGCAGGGGTGCGCATCGTCACTTCCAGCACGCGCAGGCCGCCTTTCACTAGTGCCTCGGCCAGCGGACGCGCCTTGGCGGCATCGTCGATCACCAGCACCGGGATGACCGGCGCAGTGCGCATGATGGCTTCGATTCCGGTTGCGGCGTCGGTCATAGTGCATGCTCCTGGGCGAAGGCGGCGGCTGCGCCGTACAGGCCCGGCTGGGGATGGGTGATCAGCTTGACGGGGATCGACGCCATCAGGGAGCGGAAGCGCCCCTTGGCAACGAATCGTTCGCCGAAGCCCGATTGCAGCAGATGGTCCTTCAGGCGCAAGCCCAGACCACCGGCAATCACCACTGCGCTGGGGCCATGGGCAAGCGCGAGATCGCCCGCCACCGCGCCAAGGCTGAGGCAGAAGCGGTCGAGCGCGGCAACGGCCAGGCTGTCCTTGCCCTCCAGCGCCAACGTCCAGATCGCCTTGTCGTCCAGTCGCTGCACCGGCACGCCCTCCAGATCGGCGAGCGTCTCGTAGATCGAAACGATCGCCGGGCCGGCGACCATGCGCTCCTTGGAGACGCGCTGGTAGGTGCGGCGCAGGCGCTTGACCATCGCATCCTCGATCTGGTCGAGCGGGGCGAAGTCGCTATGGCCGCCTTCGGTAGCAATGATGTCATAGCCGCCGCGATGACGGAATACCTGCGCCACGCCCAGCCCGGTGCCCGGACCGCAGACGGTAATCGACCCCCTGTCGGGGAGCGGCACGTCGGGGCCGCACAGGTGGAGAAAGGCCTCTTCCTCCATCTGCGCGACCGCATGGCCGATGGCGGCGAAGTCGTTGACGATCGTCCAGGTATCGGCCCCCAGCCGTTCCGGGATCAGCGGCGGACGGATGATCCAGGGATTGTTGGTGAGCTTGATGAGTTCGTTGTTGATCGGCGAGGCGACGGCGATCGCGGCGGCCTTGGGTAGCGGCCGCCCGAGCTGTTCGCCAAAGCCGCGCCAGGCGAGCTGGAGGCTGGGATGCTCGGCAACCTTCTGCGTGATCGGCTCGCTCATCGAGACGACGCGGCCTTCCGCAACCTCTGCAACCGCGAAGCGGGCGTGCGTGCCCCCGATATCGACCGCGACGACTTCCATCCGCTCTTCGTTCCTCTCCATACCGTCCCTGTCAACGTTGCCAGACGGTGGCGCCCTTCTTCCCGCCCGACGCCCGGATGTAAAGTCCGGTGCGACGGGCAAGTCGATTTACATACGTTACAGTCCGGCTTCGGCGAGCATGGCCGAGGCGCCCTTTTCCGCCTCGTCGCAATGGTTGCGGAGCATGGCGAACAGCTCGCGGCCGGTGCCTTGCGCCGGGGGTGGGGGAGCGGCATGCTCGCGCGCGTCCCACTCGGCGGGGGGAACCAGCGCTTCCAGCGTACCGGCTTCGGCATCGAGGCGAAGGATGTCACCGTCGCGCACCTTGCCGATCGGCCCTCCGCCCAGCGCCTCGGGCGACAGGTGGATCGCCGCCGGCACCTTGCCGCTGGCGCCCGACATGCGACCGTCGGTGACCAGCGCCACCTTGAAGCCGCGATTCTGGAGAACGCCGAGCTGCGGCGTCAGCTTGTGCAGCTCCGGCATGCCGTTGGCGCGCGGGCCCTGGAAGCGGACCACGACGACCACGTCGCGCTCCAGCTCGCCGGCCTTGAATGCCGCCAGCACTGCGGACTGATCCGCAAAGACGCGGGCAGGGGCCTCGATGATCCAGCGTTCACGCTCGACCGCCGACACCTTGATGCAGGCGCGACCGATGTTGCCCTTGAGGATGCGGAAGCCGCCCTCGGGCGAGAAGGGCGCATCGATGGTGCGGACGATATTCTCGTCGTTGCTGGTTGTGCCATGCTCGCGCCAGACCAGCGCGTCATCCTCGATGTCGGGCTTGCGGCCATAGGCGGGCATGCCGTCCTTGGCGATCGTCAGCGTGTCGGCGTGCATCAGGCCACCGCGCAGCAGCTCGCGGATGACGAAGGACGGGCCGCCAGCATCCTCGAACTGGTTCACGTCGGCCGAACCGTTCGGATAGACGCGGGTGAGCAAGGGCACGACGCGCGACAGACGATCGAAATCGTCCCAGTCGATGGTGATGCCGGCCGCGCGCGCAAAGGCGGGGACGTGGATCAGATGGTTGGTCGAACCGCCCGTCGCCAGCAGCACGATTGCCGCATTCACGATCGCCTTTTCATCGACGACGTGGCCGATCGGGCGGTAATCGTCGCCGTTCCAGCCGATTTCCGCCAGCCGGTGCACGGCGGCGCGGGTCAGATCCTGCCGCAGCTTGGTTTGCGGATTGGCAAAGGCCGCGCCGGGGACATGGAGGCCCATCGCCTCCATCATCATCTGGTTCGAGTTCGCAGTGCCGTAGAAGGTGCAGGTGCCCTTGCCGTGATAGGCGGCGATCTCCGCCTCCAGCAGTTCTTCGCGCGTCGCCTTGCCCTCTGCAAAGCGTTCGCGAACCGCGGCCTTTTCCTTGTTCGGCAGGCCCGAGCGCATCGGCCCGCCGGGGATCAGCACCATCGGCAGGTGGCCGAAACGCAGCGCGCCCATCAGCAAGCCCGGCACGATCTTGTCGCAGATGCCGAGCAGCGCCGCGCCTTCGAACACGCGGTGGCTGAGCGATACCGCGGTCGCCATCGCGATGGTGTCGCGGCTGAACAGCGACAGCTCCATGCCCTGATAGCCCTGGGTCACACCGTCGCACATCGCCGGTACGCCGCCCGCGACCTGCGCCGTGGCACCGGCCTCCAGCGCCCAGATCTTCATCTGCTCGGGATAGCGATAATAGGGCGCGTGAGCCGAAAGCATATCGTTATAGGCGGTGACGATCCCGATGTTCATCCGGGCACCGGTCTTCAGCTCTTCGCGCTGCTCCTCGGTGCCGGCATAAGCATGGGCGAGGTTGGCGCAGCCGAGCTTCGGCCGGTCATTCCCCGACTCGCGCTCGCGACGGATCAGCTCGAGATAGGCGGCGCGGCTCGCCTTCGACCGTTCGATCACGCGATCGGTGACAGCGGCGATTTCGGCGTGGAGGGTGCTCATCAGAGGCTCCAGTGGATGTCGACAGGCAGTTCGGCGTCGGCCAGGACGCGGCCGACAGGGTAGGGGGAGGACACGCCCTGCTCAATCGCGGCTTCCAGCACGTCGCGCTTGGCCTGGCCGGTGATCGCAATCATCAGCGCACGAGCGGAAACGATCGCAGCCCGCGACAGGCTCACGCGGGCGACCGGCGCCTCGGGCGGTAGCGGCTCGGGCAGCACACCCAGCGCACGGCGCTCGCGCGGGCCGTTCAGTGCCTCGTCGAAATCGGGGCCGGGGAAGATCGAGGCGCAGTGGCCATCGCCACCAACGCCGAGCAGGCACAGGTCGAGCGGCCAGTGGAAATCCTGAAGCCGGGCATCGGCGGCACGGCCGGCGGCCTTGTAATCCTCGGCCTTTTCACTGACGAGCGGGATCACCCGCGCCCCCCTGGGCAGGAAGACCTTGCCGATCGCCGTCACGTTCGACAGCGGATCGCCCAGCGGGACGATGCGGTCGTCGCCGGGAATGATCGTCACACGCTTCCAGTCGAGCTTGGCGGCGGCGAGCTTTTCATAGATCGGCAGCGGCGTCTTGCCGCCGGCCAGCGCGATCACAGCCGCGCCGCGCGCATCGATCGCGCTTTCGATGATGAACTGGATGTCGCCGGCTACGGCATCGGCGAGTTCGGCGGCGTCGTCATACTCCCACCATTCGATTTCGGTCGTCATGTCAGCTCCTTGGGATTCGGTGGGGTTGGTTCAACGGATGGGGACCGGTGCAGGTCCGATATGGGGTGAGTATCCCCATTGCTCCCCTCCCGCTTGAGGGAGGGGCTGGGGGAGGGATCGACGTGGCGGTTCCATTCCCGGCGTTCGACCAAGCAGAACCGCCATCCCCTCCCCGACCGCTCCCGCAAGCGGGAGGGGAGCAAAGGAAGGAAAGGCGCTCGCCCCCCTCATTCGTGCCAGTGCACCCCGTCGCGCTCGGTAAGCGCGATCGAGAGCGAGGGCCCCCAGCTACCCGAGGCATAAGGCTTGGGCTTGAGGTCATTGGCTTCCCAGCCGGCGCGGATCGCGTCGATCCATTCCCATTGCGCCTCTACCTCGTCGCGGCGGACGAATAGCGTGGGATCGCCTTCGATCAGGTCGAGGAGCAGCCGCTCATAGGCGATGCGGCGCCGGGTGCCGGCGAATTCGGCATCGAGACTGAGGTTCAGCGGTACTTCGCGCAGGCGATAGCCTTCGCGGTCCAGGCCCGGCTGCTTCGCCATGACCAGCAGCTGCACATATTCCTCAGGCTGGAGGCGGATCACCAGCGCGTTGGGCTGGAGCATGCCGCCGCGGTCGGCGAAGATCGAATGCGGCACCGGCTTGAACTGGATGACGATTTCGGAGCGGCGCTCGGCCAGCCGCTTGCCGGTGCGCAGGTAGAAGGGCACGCCCTGCCAGCGCCAGTTGTCGACATGCGCCTTGATCGCAACGAAGGTTTCGGTCCGCGAATCCTTGCCGAGATCGGTGGTATAGTCGCGGACGATCTCGCCCTTCACCGCACCGCCGCCATATTGGCCGATGACGGTGAGGTTGGGCGCTTCGGCGGCCGGGATCTTGCGCAGCGAGCGCAGCACCTTGACCTTCTCGTCGCGCACTGACGTGCCGTCGAGCCGGGCAGGGGGCTCCATCGCGATCAGCGCGACGAGCTGGAGCATGTGGTTCTGCACCATGTCGCGCAGCGCGCCGGTATCGTCATAGAAGCCGGCGCGGCCTTCCAGACCCACCGTTTCCGACACGGTGATCTGCACGCTGTCGATACCGCGTGCGTTCCAGACCGGTTCGAACAGCGAATTGCCGAAGCGCAGCGCCAGGATGTTCTGAACAGTTTCCTTGCCGAGATAATGGTCGATCCGGAAGATCCGCTCCTCGGGGAAAGCAGCAGCGACGATGTCGTTGATCTCGCGGCTCGATTCGAGGTCGCGGCCAAGCGGCTTCTCAAGGCTGATCCGAACATTATCGCCCGCAAGCCCGGCCGATTGCAGCCCCTTTATGGTCGGGCCGAACAGCCACGGCGCGGTCGACAGGAAAATCGCCAGACCGCCGGAAATGTCGCCGATCTTGTCCTTCAGTGCCGCAAAGCCCTCGATCGTCGAGGCATCCAGCGGTTGATAGGCCAGTCGATCGAGAAAGCTGGCGACAGCGCTGTCGTCCTTCCGATCCGCCGGCAAAAACTGGTCGAGCGCCTTGTGCGCGAATTCGCGAAAACCCGCATCGTCCATTTCCGACCGGGCCGTACCGGTGATGGTCAGGCCCTGGGGGAGCAGTCCGTCCGCGTGCAGCGCATAGAGCGAAGGGAGCAGCATTCGCTGGGCGAGATCGCCGGTGGCTCCGAACAGCAGCAATTTGCCCACGGGCTGTTGCATCTTTTGCCTCTCGATTGATGTGCGACCGCGAGACACCAACACGCAGCAAAGATCAAGCGCGGGGGCGCCCCGTCGGCATCAAATTCCTGCGCATGCGCCGTTCACGCGGGGGCGAAGCTGCCGTCTTGCTGCATCAGGTGGAGCACGCCGTCGGCAATCGCGAAATAGGCGCCATGGATCTTCAGCCGCCCGGCCGCCTCGCGCTCCGGCACGAAAGGGAAGGTCCGCAGATTGGCGATCGAGACCCGCACGGTTTCCTGTTCCATCGCGCGAACGGCTGCAGGCCCTTCGCCATATTCGGCAACAATCCGGTCGCGTGCACCGTCGAGCATGTCGACCCAATGGGCGATGAACCCGCCCTCGCCATTTTCCGCATCGGCGAAACGACGGGTCAGCGCGGCATGGGCGCCGCCACAGGCGCCATGCCCCATCACGACGATCTCCGGCACCTCAAGCTGCGTCACCGCAAACTCCAGCGCCGCCGACACACCGTGGCGGCCGCCGCCGCTCTCGAACGGCGGCACCAGATTGGCGACGTTGCGCACCACGAAGATCTCGCCGGGCGACGTATCGAAGATCTGCGCCGGATCGACCCGGCTGTCTGAACAGGCGATCACCATCACCTGTGGATTCTGCCCCTCGGACAGCTCGGCCCAGCGTTCGCGCTGCGAGCGCCAGCCTTGGGTGCGGAACCGGTGATAGCCAGAAACCAGTGCGTCAAATCCTGCCATCTCGTCGGCCTAGCCCGGGTCGTCCACCTTGTCGACCGCCACCGGAACGCCCGGGCGCTTTCGCCAGCGGTTGCGCAAGTTGCAATTTCCGGGGCTGGCGAAACGCCGCGCGGCGCTCTATCTGCCGGCCATGAACGAGCAGACTCCGCTGTCGCGCCCGGAGCGCGTCCGCAAGCCCGACTGGATCCGCGTCAAGGCGCCGACGTCGGAAGGCTTTGCCAAGACCCGCGCGCTGATGCGCTCCAAGAACCTCGTCACCGTTTGTGAAGAGGCGGCCTGCCCGAATATCGGCGAGTGCTGGACGAAGAAACACGCCACGGTCATGATCCTGGGCGATGTCTGCACGCGCGCCTGCCGCTTCTGCAACGTCAAGACCGGCATGCCGCGCAAGGTCGATCCGCTGGAACCGATGCATGTCGCGGAAGCTGCCGTGCAGATGGGGCTGGAGCATATCGTCATCACTTCCGTTGACCGCGATGACCTGGCCGATGGCGGCGCGAGCCAGTTCGTGAAGGTGATCGAGGCGATCCGCAGCGCGAGCCCGACCACCACCATCGAAATCCTGACGCCCGATTTCCGCAACAAGCATGAGGCGGCCGTCGAGGCGATCGTTGCCGCGCGGCCGGACGTTTATAATCACAATCTGGAGACGGTGCCCCGGCTCTATCCCACCATCCGCCCCGGTGCGCGTTATTATGCCTCGCTGCGGCTGCTCGAGATGGTGAAGCGCCTCGATCCGTCGATCTTCACCAAATCGGGCATCATGCTGGGCCTCGGCGAGCAGCGGCTGGAAGTCCATCAGGTGATGGACGATATGCGCTCCGCCGACATCGATTTCCTGACGATGGGCCAGTATCTGCAGCCGACGCCGAAGCATGCCAAGGTGGAAGAGTTCGTCACGCCGCAGGCATTCCAGGCTTATGGCGCGATCGCCCGGGCCAAAGGCTTCCTGCAGGTTGCTTCGTCGCCGCTCACTCGTTCCAGCTACCATGCCGGTGAGGATTTTGCCGAGATGCGCGCGGCGCGTGAAGCCAAGCTGGCCAAGGCGAGCGCCAAGGCCTGATGCCCAAGCACAGCGAAACCCGGCAGCTGCCCTATTCGCCGGAACAGATGTTCGATCTGGTCGCCGATGTTGCGCGCTACCCAGAATTTCTCCCTTGGGTCAGCGCGATGCGGGTTCGATCTGATACTGAATCGCAAGTGGTTGCCGACATGATCGTCGGCTTCAAGAGTCTGCGCGAGACCTTCACCTCGCGCGTGGCCAAGGTGCGCCCGGAAAGCGTGCATGTCGATTATGTCGACGGGCCGCTTAAGCACCTGACCAACGACTGGAAGTTCCGCCCCGACGGGCAGGGCGGCTGCTATGTCGATTTCTGCGTCGATTTCGCGTTCAAGAACCGGGTGTTCGAGATGCTCGCCGGCCAGGTGTTCGACCGCGCGCTCCGCAAGATGATCCAGGCGTTCGAGGATCGCGCAGCGCAGCTTTATGCCTCTGGCTCGGCGTCGGGCTCGGGTGACGGCATCAACAAGTCGAGCGCACACAACGCCGCCTGAAGACGCACGCCGCCGCGACCGTTATTCTCGAACAGTCGCGCATCGGCGACGACATGCTTGGGGTCCGCCCCGCGGATTGCCTGGGCGAACACCACCGTGCCGACAGGCTTCTTCTCGCTGCCGCCATCGGGACCGGCAATGCCGGTGATCGCCACGGCAACATCGGCATTGGTACGCTGCAACGCGCCCTGCGCCATGCTCCAGGCAACGGCAATCGAAACGGCGCCGAAGGTTTCGAGTACGTCCAGGCTCACCTTCAGCACGTCCATCTTCGCGTCGTTCGAATAGGTGATGAAGCCCGCCTCGAACACATCGGACGAGCCGGGGAGTTCGGTCAGCGCGGTCGAGACCAGCCCGCCGGTGCAGCTTTCCGCAACCGCGATACGGCGACCGGCGGCGCGGTTCGCTTCCAGCACCTTACGGGCGGCATCGACGAGTTCGGGAGGAAGAATCGTATCCATGGCTTACTCGCCTTGCCACCGTCTTGGGGACGTTTCGAGTCTGTTCATCGGCGGTCAGGCCGTTTCCGGTATGCGGATGGTCGCAATCGCCTGCGCCGCCATGCCTTCGCCCCGCCCGGTAAAGCCCAGCCGCTCGGTCGTGGTCGCCTTCACGCTCACCTGATCGCTGCGCAGCCCCAGAATCGCCGCGATCGAGGCGCAGATCGCCTCGCGATGCGGGCCGATCTTGGGCGCCTCGCAGATCAGCGTCAGGTCGACAAAGTCGATAATGCCGCTCTTGGCAGCCACCAGCGACGCCGCATGTTCGAGAAACCGCGCGGAGGCGGCACCGCGCCATTTCGGGTCACTCGGCGGAAAATGCATGCCGATATCGCCGTCCCCGATCGTGCCGAGCAGCGCGTCGGTGATAGCATGCAACGCAACATCCGCGTCGCTATGCCCCGAAAGCCCCTGGTGGTGGGGAATGCGGACGCCGCCCAGCCACAATGCCTCACCCTCGGCAAAGCGGTGCACGTCATAGCCGGTGGCCGTGCGTACCCGCATGGTCGCGGCCAGCCGCGCCTCGGCCGCGGCAAAGTCGGCGGGGTGGGTGATCTTCTCGAGCATGGCGTCTCCGGGGACGAGAGTGACTTCATGGCCGGTATCGCGGACCATCTGGGCGTCGTCCGTCGCTTCGCGATCGGCGGGCCATTGCCGGTGCGCCGCCAGCACCGCGTCGAACACAAAGGCTTGCGGCGTCTGAACCCGGTACACCCCCTCGCGCGAGACCGTGTCGCCGATTAGCCCGTCGAAGCGGACCAGCGTGTCGGCCACCGGCAGCGCCGGGATCGCGCCCTCATGGGCGTCCAGCGTAGCCAGCAGGTCGTCGATCACCCGCGCCGGGAGGAAGGGGCGGGCGGCGTCGTGGATCAGCACGCGAGTAAAGCCCTTGCCCGCCAGCGCCGTGAGCGCGGCATGGACCGACTCCCGCCGCGTCGCGCCGCCGGTGACGAAGGGCACCTCGCCCAGCGCTCCGGCCAGCAGGTCCGACTGGCCGGCGCCGATCACCGTCAGCACCAGGTCGATCGCCGGATGTGCCGCCAGCGCGGCATGGGCGCGCGCCACGACAGGTATGCCGCCGAGACGCGCATATTGTTTGGGGACGTTGCCGCCGGCGCGGGTGCCGCTGCCGGCGGCAACAAGGATGGCGGCGGTACGATGCGGCGTCATGGCTGCGCCGTTAGACGAGTTGAATGCGAAGGGGTAGGGGCTCGCGGACCTTCCCAATCTCGTGCCTTGCCCCGGACGCGCGGCGACGCTACATGCGCTGCTTAATTTTCAGGCAGAATGATGAGCGAACTCGCCCCCATCCAGATCGGCCCGGTTCGGGTCGAAGCGCCGGTGCTGCTTGCACCGATGACCGGCGTGACCGACCTGCCGTTCCGCCGCGCGGTGCGGCGCTATGGCTCGGGCCTCAACGTAACCGAGATGATCGCCAGCGCGGCGGCGATCCGCGAGACGCGCCAGTCGATCCAGAAGGCTGCTTGGGATCCGATCGAGGAGCCCGTGTCGATGCAACTGGTCGGCTGCACGCCCTATGAAATGGGCGAGGCGGCGAAGCTCAACGAGGATCGCGGCGCGTCGATCATCGACATCAACATGGGCTGCCCGGTCCGCAAGGTGACGAACGGCGATGCCGGATCGGCGCTGATGCGCGATCTGGACCATGCCGGGGCGATCATCCGGGCCTGCGTCGATGCCGTGCGCGTGCCGGTGACGGTCAAGATGCGGATGGGCTGGGACCATGACAGCCTCAACGCGCCCGAGCTGGCGCGGATTGCGCAAGATCTCGGCTGCAAGCTGGTGACGGTGCATGGCCGCACCCGCAACCAGATGTATCGCGGCAGCGCCGACTGGAGCTTTGTTCGGCGCGTGAAGGACGCAGTGACGATCCCGGTTATCGTCAATGGCGACATCTGTTCGGTCGAGGATGCCCGCGAGGCGCTTCGCCAGTCGGGCGCCGACGGTGTGATGATCGGGCGCGGTGCCTATGGCAAGCCCTGGATCCTGCGCCAGGTGATGGACGCCCTGACCGGAAAGGGCGAACGGCCCGAACCGTCCGTTGAAGAACAATATCGTGTTATCATAGATCATTATGTCGATACACTGAGTCACTATGGGAACGAGGTGGGCGTCAACATGATGCGCAAGCACCTCGGCTGGTACACCAAGGGGCTGCCGGGCTCGGCAGAGTTCCGCAACAAGGTGAACCAGGTCGCCGATGCGGTGAAGGTGCTCGACATGCTCGCAGAATTTTACGGCCCGTGGCTTTCCCGCGCGGCGGCCTGAGGCGCGCCAAGCCGCGCCCGGCCGGCGGTCCGAATTTCGGCGAGCTGTTCGGTGCGCTGCCGCTCGCCGTGCTCGTCATCGACCCGGACGGGCGCATAGCGCATGCGAATTCCGCCTGCGAAACGCTGTTGAATCATAGCGAAACCTCGATGATCGGGCAGCCGTACGACGCTGTTCTGCTTCCGCCCGAGGACTATTCGGAGCGGCGCGACGGGCGGGGGTTTGCCGCGTTCGATACCGAGATCGAGGCGGTTCGTGGCGCCCGTCTCCGCGTTGACTTCCTCGAAACCCAGGTGGCCGATCATCCGGGCTGGCGTATCGTCACGCTGCATCACGCCCCCCAGGCACGGCGGTTGGCGCAGGGGATGGACCGCAGCGCCGGTGCCCGCGCCGCCGTGGGCGCGGCCGCCATGCTCGCGCACGAGATCAAGAATCCTCTCTCCGGCATTCGCGGCGCTGCGCAGTTGCTGGAAGGCGACAGCGATGCCGTAACGCACCGCGAGCTCACGCGCCTCATCACCACCGAAGTCGACCGCATCGCCGCGCTGATCGACCGGATGCAGGACTTCACGGACACCCGGCCGTTGAAGCTGGTACCCACGAACGTCTATCCGCTGCTCGATCATGCCCGCCGCGTGGCGCTGGCCGGCTTCGCGCGCGGCATGGTGATCGAGGAGCGGTTCGACCCCTCGCTGCCCGACGTGCTGCTCGACCACGACGCGTTTCTGCAGGTGTTGCTGAACCTGCTCAAGAACGCGGCCGAGGCGCTTGGCGGGCTCGCGCAGCCGCGGATCATCCTGTCGACTGCCTATCGCCACGGCATGTCGGTCAGCGCCGGGCCAGGCCAGCCCCGCCGGCCGCTGCCGATCGAGATTCTGGTGATGGACAACGGGCCCGGCGCTCCCGCCGATATTGCCGAGCATCTGTTCGAACCGTTCGTTTCCGGCAAACCGGAGGGCAAGGGACTGGGCCTGCCGCTCGTCGAAAAGCTGGTGCGCGCTATGGGCGGCATCATTCAATATGCCCGCGAGCGCGAGCCCGAACTCACCGTTTTCCGAATCCTTTTGCCGCGAGCCAATGCATGAACAGCCCCGGATCCGTTCTGGTCGTCGATGACGATGCCGCCATCCGTACCGTCGTCGCGGCGGCGCTGAAGCGCGAGGGGCATCGCGTCGTCACCGCCGCCAGCATCGCCGAGCTGCACCGCGCACTTGCTACAGGGCTACCCGATGTGCTCGTCACCGATGTGGTGCTGCCGGACGGTAACGGGCTCGATGTCGTATCGGGCCTGCTCGGCGAACATCCCAGCCTGCCGGTCATCGTTTTTTCGGCGCAGAACACGCTGGCGACGGCCGTGCGGGCGACCGAAGTCGGCGCGTTCGATTATCTGCCCAAGCCGTTCGACCTCGATGCGCTGACCCATGCGGTGCAGAGCGCGATGGCGCGCGGGCGGCGGCGCCCCGCCGATCTGCCCGATGCCGATCAGGGCGGCGGCCATTCGCTGATCGGCCGCTCGCCGGCGATGCAGGAAGTCTATCGGGTGATCGCGCGGGTTGTCGCCAACGACCTGACCGTGCTGATCTCGGGCGAATCGGGTACGGGCAAGGAACTGGTCGCGCGGGCGATCCACGATCTGGGGCCGCGTCGGCGCGCGCCGTTCGTCGCGCTCAACATGGCTGCGATCCCGCGCGAGCTGATCGAGGCCGAATTGTTCGGCCACGAACGCGGGGCCTTTACCGGGGCGCAGACCCGGGTGGCGGGCAAGTTCGAGCAGGCTGCCGGGGGCACGCTGTTCCTCGACGAAATCGGGGACATGCCGATGGACGCGCAGACCCGGCTGCTGCGCGTGTTGCAGTCTGGCGAGTTCACCACCGTGGGCGGTGCGCGGACGATCCGTGCCGATGTCCGCATCGTTGCCGCGACCAACAAGGATCTTGGGCAACTGGTGCAGCTCGGCCAGTTCCGCGAGGATCTCTTCTACCGCCTGAACGTCGTTCCGATCAGTCTGCCGGCGCTGCGCGATCGCCGCCAGGACATTCCGCTACTGGCACGCCACTTCCTCGACCGCGCCGCCGAAGACGGACTGCCGCGCAAACAGCTCGACAAAGACGCGGTGATGTTGCTCGAAAAGCTCGACTGGCCGGGCAATGTCCGCGAGCTGGAAAACCTCATGCGCCGCATGGCCGCGCTTTCGCGTGACGAGTGGATCGACGCGGCAGCCTTGCGGCGGGCCTTGGGAGAACCGGGTGTCGCGGCACCTGTGGCCTATGATGCTGGCATCGAGGCAGCGATCCGCGCCCGGCTGGAGCGGATCGCGATCGAAGAGCCGCGGACGCTGGATGACGGTACCCTGTATGACCGCATTATCGGCGAAGTGGAGCGGCCGCTGATCGAAATGATGCTGGCACGCCATCAGAACAACCAGTTGCGGGCCGCGCGGGCGCTCGGCATCAACCGGAATACGCTGCGCAAGCGGCTCGATACGTTGGGCATCGATGTGGGGAACGGGCGTCCGGACGGCACGGCCTGACGACGGACTGCGCAAATATGTGTTTTCTACGCCACGCAAGCGTTGTATTCGGGCAACGATGTCTAGACTGGTCGAGCCGATTGCTGAGGTTTCATCGCCCCCAAGGCGGTTCGGTGTAACGCCCGGCATCGAACTCGGCCTGCTCGCAATTGCCATAGCTGTGGCTGCCAGCACCTATTTCGCGGTGTCCAGTCGCAGCGATTCGGAGCAGTTGCTCACGCCGCCGCTGGTGGCGCTGCTGCTGGTCGCAAATCTGCTCGCTTTCGGATCGCTGATCGTGCTCGCCGGCCGCCGTATCGCGCGCCGGCGCGCTTCGCGTTCCGCCGCAGGGGGCGATGGGCGCCTCCATGTGCGACTGGTGGCGATTTTCTCGATTTTGGCGAGCGTGCCGACGGTGCTGCTCGCCGTGATTGCGTCGCTGCTGTTCCAATATGGCGCGCAGTTCTGGTTCTCGCCGCGCACCCGCGCGATGATCGACAATTCGCAGCAACTCGCAACGGCGTCCTACAAGGCGCTGATGAGCTATGTCGACAATGAGAATGTCGCCATGGCGAATGATTTGCGGACTATGCTCCTCGATTATCACTGGTCGCCGGAGAGCCGCGAATTCGTAAACACCTTCGCGCAGGATGTGTGGCAGCGGAGTCTTTCCAACGCGGTGTTGTTCACCATCGCTTCCAACGGGGAAGTGCGGACGATCGCCATCGTCAAGAATTCCGATCGCAACCCGATGGCCGATGTCAGTTTCGACGACGTGAAGAAACTCCAGGCGAGCACCCAGAGCGTTGTCGGAACCAACGCAAAGCGGACCTACTCGCTGGCCCGCGTGATCGGCACGGAATATTATCTCTATGCGACCCGCGAAACCGGGGCGCAGGAAATGGCGGACCGGCTGACGCAGGTGAAGAGCGTCCTGACCGACTATTCATCGCTCCTCGAACGCACGCGATATCTGCAAATCCGATTCAATATCGCGCTGCTCGTCATTTCGTTGCTGGTGATCGGCGTCGTGGTTTTCGCGGCGATCGCGGTTGCGGACCGCCTGGTGCGGCCAGTGAACGCATTGGTGGGCGCGGCACGGCAAGTGGCCCGCGGCGACCTGACTGCGCGCGTGCCGGTCAGCCGGACCGGCGACGAGCTTGCCACGCTGGGCAGTGCCTTTAACCGCATGACCGAACGACTGGAGGACCAGACCAATGCGCTGGTGACCGCCAATGCCCAGCTCGACAGCCGCCGCGCCCTTATCGAGGCAGTGATGTCGGGGGTATCGGCGGGCGTCATCTCGATCGATGCGCAGCGCAACGTCCGCCTGATCAATGAGTCCGCCAAGGCGCTGCTCCATCATGGCACCGAAGACCCTGTCGGGCGCCCGCTCGCCGCCGTCGCGCCCGAGCTGGAAGCGCTGCTCAACAGCGGCGATCGGGAAGGTATCGTGCAGGTCCAGACCGAAGGCGAGGCGCGGACGCTGGCAGTGAAGGTGACGTCCGACGAAGGCGGGCAGGTGCTGACCTTTGACGACATCACCCAGCAGCTCAACGACCAGCGCCGCGCCGCCTGGTCGGACGTCGCCCGCCGCATTGCGCACGAAATCAAGAACCCGCTCACGCCGATCCAGCTGGCCGCCGAGCGGCTCCAGCGCCGCTATGGCAAGCAGGTCGACCAAAGCGACGGCGTGTTCGCGCGGCTGACCGACACGATCATCCGGCAGGTCGGCGACCTGCGCCGGATGGTCGACGAATTCTCTTCCTTCGCGCGTATGCCCAAGCCGCTGTTCCGCCAGGAATCGCTCCTCGACATCGCCCGCCAGTCGATGTTTCTGCACGAAGTCGCCCACCCGGCGATCCGCTTCACGCTCGACACGCCGGACCCGGCGCCGTTGCTGGTGTGCGATCGCAGGCAGATCGGCCAGGCCCTCACCAACATCGTCAAGAACGCCGTCGAAGCGATCGAGGCGCGGGATGGGGAGGCCGTCGATCCGGGTGAAGTCCATCTCGCCATCACCGGGCAGCAGGGCAAGGTCGTGCTGACGCTGGAGGATAATGGCGTCGGCCTTCCGATCGAACGCGACCGCATTGTCGAGCCCTATATGACCACACGCAGCCGTGGCACCGGGCTCGGCCTCGCGATCGTGAAGAAGATCGTGGAGGAACATTTCGGCACGATCGCGTTCGGCGATCGGCCCGGTGGCGGCACGTGCGTCACGCTTTGCTTCGATACTACGATGCTTGCCGGCATCGCCACGCAAGAACCTGCGCCGGGCGCGAATGACCCGCGACCCGCCGCCCTTACCAGAACCGGAAACAAGTCATGAGCCTCGATATCCTTGTCGTCGACGACGAACGCGACATCCGCGAGCTGGTCGCGGGCGTGCTGGATGATGAGGGCTATGCCACCCGCGCCGCCGCCGACAGCGACTCCGCACTGGAAGCGATCGCGGAGCGTCGCCCCAGCTTGGTGCTGCTCGACGTGTGGCTGCAGGGATCGCGGCTCGACGGGCTGGAATTGCTGGACGAGATCAAGCGGCGCGATTCCTCCATTCCCGTGCTGGTGATCTCTGGGCACGGCAATCTCGACACCGCCGTCGCCGCCATCCGCCGCGGCGCGGCCGATTTTATCGAAAAGCCGTTCGAGGCCGGCCGCCTGTTGTTCATGGTGGAACGCGCGACCGAAACCGAACGGCTGCGCCGCGAAGTCGCGTCGCTGCGCGCCTCGGCCGGCCGCAGCACCGACCTGACCGGCGCTTCGAGCGCCATCAACACCGTGCGCGCCACCTTGAAGCGCGTCGCGTCGACGGGCAGCCGCGTACTGATCACCGGCGGTCCCGGCGTCGGCAAGGAAATTGCCGCAAGGCTGCTGCATGGCTGGAGTCAGCGTGCCGATGCGCCCTTCGTGATCGTCAGTGCCGCGCGGATGACGCCCGAGCGCGTCGAGGAAGAATTGTTCGGCGTGGAAGAGGGCGGCGATCTGGTCCGCACCGGCCTGCTCGAACAGGCGCATGGCGGCACGCTGTTTCTGGACGAGATCGCCGATATGCCGGTCGCAACCCAGGCCCGCATCCTGCGCGTGCTGACCGACCAGAGCTTCAGCCGCGTCGGCGGCACGCGGACCGTGAAGGTGGACGTGCGCGTCGTCTCCGCCACCTCGCGCGACCTGATGGCAGAGATTGCCGCCGGGCGCTTCCGTGAAGACCTCTATTACCGCCTGAACGTGGTACCCGTCGGCATTCCGCCGCTCACCGACCGGCGCGAAGACATCCCGGTGCTCGTCGAGCATTTCGTCGCGCATTACGCTTCCGAACGCCGCGTGCCGACGCCCGAAATAGCACCCGACGCCATGGTGGCGCTGCAAAGCTATGAATGGCCGGGCAATGTCCGCCAGTTGCGCAACGTGGTGGAACGCACGGTCATCCTCGCTCCCGGTGACCGGATCGGCCGCATCGACCTGGACCTGCTGCCCCCCGAAGTGCTGGGCCGGACGGCAGACGCCGGCGGCGGGGTCGGCTCCAGCGCGATCATGGGCGCACCGCTCAAGGAAGCGCGCGAAAGCTTTGAGCGCGAATATCTGCGCGTCCAGATTCGCCGCTTCTCGGGTAATATCTCGCGGACGGCCAGCTTCATCGGCATGGAGCGATCGGCGTTGCACCGCAAGCTGAAGCTGCTGGGCATTACCGACACGCGCGACGACTGAGCGCTGCCTATGGACGCCCGGCCCCGAAAACCCTAGATTGCGTGCCGGCGCCAAGGTGGCGCCACCCCGACGCCGGGAACGGCGCACCGCGGGCAAATCCCGCCAAGAATTAGAAGGAGTGCGACGGTGGCCGAAAAGCAGACCTCGCTTCAGGACTTGTTCCTCAACTCGCTGCGCCGGTCGAAGGCGCCAGTAACGATGTTCCTGGTGAAGGGCGTGAAGCTCCAGGGGATCGTGACCTGGTTCGACAATTTTTCGGTGCTGCTCCGCCGCGACGGCCAGTCGCAGCTTGTCTACAAGCACGCCATTTCGACGATCATGCCCTCCGGCCCGATCGACCTGACTGCGCTGCTCGACGCCGCTGGCGAGTTCCAGCACAAGAACCCGGTGCTGCAGGAAATCTTCCTGAATGCCGTGCGCAAGGCGCAGGAGCCCGTCACCATGTTCCTGGTAAACGGCGTGATGCTGCAGGGCCAGATCGCGGCGTTCGACCTGTTCTGCATGCTGCTCCAGCGTGAGGGCCAGGCCCAGCTGGTCTACAAGCACGCCGTTTCGACCATCCAGCCGGCACACCCGCTGAACCTGGCCGAGGAAACCAACGGCGGCGACGGCGATTGACGCCTGCATGAGCACTGGTTTCGAGCGCGACCCCGACGAATTCACACGGGGCGCACGGGCGCTCGTCGTCTATCCCGATATGGGCGCAAGCGCGCGCGATGCCGAGGCGCGGCTGGAGGAAACCTCCGGCCTCGCCGCGGCGATCGGCGTGGAGGTGCGCGAAAAGGCGGCGGTGAAGCTCCGCCAGCCCAAGCCCGGCACGCTGATCGGCTCTGGTCAGGTCGAGGCGCTGGCCGAAACGGTGCGCGATCAGGAATTGCAACTGGCGGTGTTCGACGCCGCGCTGACGCCGGTGCAGCAGCGCAATCTGGAAACTGCGCTTGGCTGCAAGGTCATCGACCGCACTGGTCTTATTCTCGAAATCTTCGGCGAGCGCGCCCGCACGGCCGAGGGACGGCTGCAGGTCGAACTGGCGCATCTCGATTATCAGGCGGGCCGGCTGGTGCGCAGCTGGACTCACCTCGAGCGGCAACGCGGCGGCTTCGGCTTTCTCGGCGGCCCTGGTGAAACCCAGATCGAGGCCGACCGCCGGCTGATCCGCGACCGCATGGCGCGGCTGAAGCGCGAGCTCGATCAGGTGAGCCGCACCCGCACGTTGCACCGCGAACGCCGCCAGCGGGCGCCGTGGCCGGTGGTGGCGCTGGTCGGCTATACCAACGCCGGAAAGTCCACGCTTTTCAATCGCCTGACCGGCGCTGACGTCATGGCGGAAAACCTGTTGTTCGCAACGCTGGACCCGACACTGCGGCAGGTGTCGCTGCCCGGTATCGACAAGGCGATCCTGTCGGACACGGTAGGTTTCGTATCGGAGCTGCCGACGCAGCTTGTGGCGGCGTTCAAGGCGACGCTGGAAGAAGTGGTGTCGGCCGACCTGCTGATCCATGTCCGCGACGTCGCCCATCCCGACAGCGAGGCGCAGCGTGCCGATGTCGAGAAGGTGCTGGGCGAGATCGGCGTGTCGGAAGCGACGCCCCGGTTCGAGGCGTGGAACAAGCTCGACCTGCTCGAAGGCGAGGCGCGCGACGAACTGATCGCCATCGCAGCGCGGCGCAGCGACGTGATGCCGATTTCGGCGATGACCGGGGAGGGCGTTGAGGCGCTCGTAGAAGCCGTCGCAGCGCGACTGACGGAGGGGCACCGCCGCTACACGCTACGGCTCGACCCCGCCGACGGCGCGGCCGCGGCCTGGCTGCACCAGCACGGCGAAGTGCTCGATCAGCATATCGAGGGCGAGGAAGCAGTGTACGAAGTACGGATGGCGCCACGCGATTACGAGCGCTTCGCGACGCGGGGGTAGGGCCCCAAGCCTCAGCCCCGTTTCACCACCTGCCAAAGGTCTTCTTTTTCGTCGAGGCTTAGACCGACGAACACTTCTCCGGCGGCATCTTCCATCGCGCGGAAACGCCGCTCGAACTTGCCGTTGGCCGCGCGCAGTGCCGCTTCGGGCTCGACGCCCAGCTTGCGGGCATAGTTGGCCACCGCGAACAGCAGGTCGCCGACTTCCTCGGCGCGATGGGCGTCGTCCACCGCTGTTTCCACCTCGTCCAGCTCCTCCAGTATCTTCGCGCGGGCGCCTGCCGGGTCGGGCCAGTCGAAGCCGGTGCGTGCCGCCCGCTTCTGCAGCTTTTCGGCGCGGAGCAGTGCCGGCAGGCCGATCGCCACGCCGTCCAGCGCGCTCGATGCGCCCTTGGCACCGCGTTCCTCGGCCTTGATCGCTTCCCACAGATGATGGCCGCCCTCCGCCACATCGCCGAAGATATGCGGATGCCGCCGCTCCATCTTGTCGCTGATCGAGGTGACGACGTCGGGCAGGGCGAAATGTCCCGCTTCCTCGGCCATGCAGCTGTGGAAGATCACCTGCAGCAACAGGTCACCGAGCTCGTCCTTCAGCTCGTCCATCGCCTCGCGCTCGATCGCGTCGGCGACTTCATAGGCTTCCTCGATCGTATAGGGCGCGATCGAGGCGAAGGTCTGCACCGTATCCCACTCGCAGCCTCGCTCCGGATCGCGCAGCCGCGCCATGATGGCGACAAGGCGTTCGATGCCGCTGGGGCTGGTCATGGCGCGTTCTCCCGAAGATTCGGAGGACGGATAGGCAATCCGGCGCGGGCCGTCGAGCGTCAGACGGCGCCGAGGATGCGTGTGTTGTCGCCTTCGACCGCAAGCTGCACCACCGGCGCCGGCGTGCCGACAAAGGCCGCGCGCGCCGCCGCGACGCTGGCGGGCGGCACGGACAGCCCGACCAGATCGGCGAAGCTCCAGACGCTGAGGTCATCAAGCACAAGCCAGCTATAGGCCTGGAAGGGTGCTTCGGGCGGGTTGGCGAGTACGAGGCCGGTGCCGTTCAGCGGCCGCCATGGCCCCTCCAGCCGATCCGCGATCAGGCCGTACAGGCCAGTCGGTCCCTTCGGACCACCCTCGGCGAACACCTTCGCCTGCGTCGACCAGAACAACAGGAACCGGCCGGCATGGGTGACGATATGCGGCCGCTCCAGTTCGTTATTGAGGCCAGTCGCGTCGACGATCGGCGGGAGCAGCGCCCAGCCATCGCCCTCGCGCCGTGCAGCGCCGATCAGGCCGTTCCAGTTCGAGGGCGCCCCCGGTCGCGAGGCCGAGAACAAGACCCACTCACTGCCATCGCCGGGGTTGCGGACCGAAAAGGGATCACGGAACGCCTTGATCGTGCCGACCGCGCCGCCACCGGCCATGTCGCGCTGATAGAAATGGTCGTCGGGCTGAACGATTTCGCGCGGCACGCTCCAGCCGTCCACCTGCGCGCGATCGCCCGCAAAGCGCAACCTGCCCTGGGTGAAGTAGAGGCGCTGGAGGAAGCTGGTTTCCGCCTCGCCGCGCACGCCGGCAGCGGTATAGTAGAAGGAGAGGGTCGTGCCATCCGCCTCCAGCACCGCCGTGCCTGCCCATTCGCGGCTGCCCGGGTTCAGCCCTTCCGGCAGCAGCGGCCCGAAATCACGCCAGCCCCCCTCGCGCTTCTGGAGCAACCGCAGGCGCGCGATTGCGTGCCGGGCGTCGGGATCCGCAAGAACCGGCGCAGTCAGTGCAATGACAAGCGGACCGCCGGGGAAAGGGACAACCCAGTTCGCGCGATCCACCACCGGCCAGTGGTCCCAAAGGTCGATGCCGGGCAGCACGGCAGCCTGCGGACCGAATAGCGGCGTAGCGGCATCGCCGGGCCGGATTGCGGCCACATGGGCCGGCATCCAGTGGAAGGTCTGGATGCCGGCCCCGCCCGGGGGGACTGCGTTCTGTGCGAGCATGCCCGTCCTGTCCGTCAGAACGAGAGGCGGACCGCAGCCGACACCGTTCGGCCGTTGATCGCGCGGGCGCGAACGATGCCGTTGGCCGGGATCGTCGCGTCCTCGGCTTCGGTGAAGCCCATCACGTTGAACAGGTTGTTCGCCTGCAGCGACAGCTGGACGCGGTCGACCGGACGCACCTGCAGGAAGGCATTCACCGTGGTGTAGCCCGGCAGTTTCAGCTGGTTGGTGTCCTGCGTGTAGCTCGACGTCGTGCCGACGAAGTTCGCACCCACAGTGAACAGCTTCGTCTCATATTGCGGCGTCGCCTGGAAGACGAACTCGGCCTGACGGCGCGGCCGGTTGCCGACGACCGCCGGGTTGAGCACATCGCTGACGATCTTCGCATCGGTCCAGGTGCCGCCGGCGGAAAGGCTGAAGCCACCGATCCGGTAGCTGCCTTCCAGCTCGACGCCATAGGCGCGATATTTGCGGTTGAAGAAGCGCTGTGTGGTCGCCTCGAAATTCTGTTCTTCGGTGCGCGCCCAGAAGCCCGTCGCATAGAGCGCCAGGCCGTTGCTGCGATACTTCACGCCGCCTTCCGCCTGCCGCACCATGTCGACCGCCGCATCGCTGCTTACCAGGCTGCCGTTGGTGGTGCTGACTGCGGGACCGAACAGCAGGCGGTCGGCATTGGCGCGGCCGCCCACGCTGTAGCGGCCGAACACGGCCAGATCGCGGGCGATGCGGTAATTGGCACCCAGCGAGTAGGAGAAATAGTCGAAGCTGTAATCGACCGGCGCCGCACTCGTCACCGGAACCACCGAAACGCGGGTTTCCGCATTCGAAATCGCGCCGTCGCCATTCATGTCGCGCGAAGTGGTCCCGACCCGGTTTCCGCCCAGATCAGCACCGGCGACATTGCCCTTGGCCGTGCCGAAATCATAGCGCGCGCTGCCGTCGAGCGTGAGCTTGCCGGCGCTGTAGGTCAGCGAGGCGAACGGCGCGTTGGTATCGTAATCGACATTGTAGGTGCGGCGGCAGCATCCGCCGAAATAGGCGGCGCCATAGCCGTAAATGCCGTTTTGCGTGATCGGCGTGCCACCTGCGCTGGTGACGTTGACCAGCGCGGCATTGCCGCCGCCTACCACATCGGACAGCAGCGAGGTCCACAGCCATTCGGTATCGATCGTCTGCCGCGACTTGTAGAAGCCGCCGGTGAAGGAGAGGGTGCCGGCCCCCAGCGCAAAGTCACGGCTGATGCGCAGATCGTTGGTGATGTTATTGAGGCTGTTGAGCTTGGTGTCGAACACCACGATCTCGGCCAGCAGACCGTTGCCGTTGAGCCCGCCCGGATTGGTGATCGCCTGCCCGGCCTTGGGGCCATTGGCGTAGCTTAGCGTTGCGCCGGCGCCGCCCAGCGACGTTGCGATGGTACTCGCCGAATCCACCGCAGCGGGGAAGTTGGAGATGAAGCGGCCGGAAATGTCGGAGAACTGAAACCGCTCGTGCAGGGTCCAGTCGCTGCCCAGCTTGACCTGGGTTTCCAGCCCGAACGACTTGACCAGCGGGTGCTGGCCGTCGCGGATGTCGTCGACGACGGGATTGTTGTTGCCGTCCAGCGTCACGTTGCGCGTGATGTAGCGCGAGTGCAGCGTATCCTGGTTGATTGAGAAATTGGCGATATTGGTGTAGGTCGGGTTGCTGTCCGAGCCCGTTACCTTCACCGGGTTCGGCAGATAGCCGATCGCGCGGTCATCCAGATATTTGCCGTAGAAGCGGATGAAGCCGCCGCTGAATTCCTTGGTGACGTTCAGCTTGAGCTGGCCGCCCTTGTTGCCGTCATAGCCGGCCGCACGCGGGCCTTCGCCCTGCCGATAGAAGCCGCCGACATGGAAACGCAGGCTGTCCGACAGATGCGCGCCGTAATCCACGTCGACGCGGTTCTCGCCATAGTCGAGTCCCTTGCTGAACTGCACGGCGCCGCCCTGGGTCTCGCCGGTCTTCGAAATCAGGTTGATCACGCCGCCCGGCGAATTGGAGGCGAAGGTGGAGGCGGAGCCGCCGCGGATCGCCTCGACGCGCGCGACGTTGAAATCGGCACGCAGGAAAATGTCGGCATTGCCGAAAGTGATGTCGCCATATTCCAGCACCGGCACGCTGTCTTCCTGCAATTGCAGGAACTTGGCGCCGCCCGACGCGACCGGAAGGCCGCGCACCGCGATATTGGCATTGCCTTCACCGCCCGAGCTTTCTGAACGGATGCCGGGAATATTGCGGAACACTTCAGCGACGGAGCGCGGCGCGCTCTGCTGAATGGCATTTGCGTCCAGCGAGCTGACGGAAATCGAGCTGTCGAGCCGGTTGCTGCTCTTCGCCACTGCGGTCACGATGATCTCATCGCCGCCCGAAGGCGCGGCATCGGGCGCCGCAGCCGGAGCGGAATCGGTCTGGGCGAACGCAGGGCCGCAAAGCGCGAGCGCGGTGCCGGCAAGCAGGATGGAAAACGCCTTCATTATCACTCTCCCACGAAATGGACGGCTCTCGGGCCGACTCGTTATCGATTGGCGTACCGCATGTGCAAACGTTTGCCAACAGGAAAGTTGCAAACGTTTGCGCAATCCATTAGAAATCCAGTGGCCGGCATCTTCGACTGGACAGGAGAGGCGGACAAGGAGAGGAAAGAACCGGATGACGATGGCCAAGCCCCGCCTCAGCGCATTGCGCATCGTCGAGATGAACCTCGGCTTTTTCGGTCTGCAATTCTCGTTCGGCCTGCAACAGGCGAATATGGGGCCGATCTATCGCTATCTGGGCGCGGACGAAGCGACGATGCCGCTGCTATGGCTGGCGGGGCCAATGACCGGTCTGCTCGTCCAGCCGCTGATCGGCGCCCTTTCCGACCGCACCATCACGCGTTTCGGCAGGCGCACCCCCTATTTCCTGGTCGGCGCAGTGCTGTGCAGCCTGGGCCTGCTGGCGATGCCCTACAGCCCGGCGCTCTGGGTGGCCGCCAGCCTGCTCTGGATCCTCGACGCGGCGAACAACGTGACCATGGAACCGTATCGGGCCTATGTCAGCGATCGGCTGCGCGAGGATCAGCGCGCGGCCGGTTTCCTGTCGCAATCGGCCTTTACCGGCCTGGCGCAGACGCTCGCCTATTTGTCGCCCTCGTTGCTGGTATGGGCGGGGATCAGCGGTGATCTTGTCGATGCCAATGGCATTCCGGAAATTACCCGCATCGCCTTTCTGATCGGCGCCGCGCTTTCGCTGGGGACGATCCTGTGGTCGGTGATCCGGGTGCCCGAACTGCCCATCAATGCCGAAACCGTCGCGCACGCGAAGAGCCGGGGGCTTCGCGCGGGTGCTGCGCTCGCCGATCTGGGCAACGCCTTCCGCGCCATGCCCTTGGCGATGCGACAGCTCGCGCTGGCGATGCTGTTCCAGTGGTTCGCCATGTTCGCCTATTGGCAGTATATTGTCTTCGCACTGGCGCGTTCGGTGTTCGGCACTGCGGATGCGGGGGCGGCCGGGTTCCGCCAGGCCGCGCTGCTCAACGGGCAGATCGGCGCGCTCTATAACTTCGTCGCCTTTATCGCCGCCTTCGCAATGGTGCCGATCGCGCGGCGACTGGGTGCGCGCAACGTCCATGCGACGGCTATGCTGCTGTCGGGACTGGCGATGCTGGCGCTGCCCTGGATCCGCGAACCGCTGTGGCTGATCGCGCCCATGCTCGGCATCGGCATCGGCTGGGCGAGCCTGATGGGCAATCCCTATGTCATGCTGGCGGACGCCATCCCGCCGGAGCGCACCGGCGTCTATATGGGCATTTTCAACATGTTCATCGTCGTGCCGATGATGATTGAGACAGCGGTGCTGCCGCTGATCTATCGCCCCTTGCTCGGCGGCGATCCACGACATGTGCTCATGCTGGCGGGTGCGCTGATGCTTTGCGCCGCAGCCGCAACGCTGCGGGTACGTTCAGGCCGATCCGCGTAGGACGAGCTCCGGCGCCATCATCACCGGCTCCGCCGCTTCCCCGGCAATCCGCCGCAGCAACAATTCCACCAGCAGCCGCGCGCCCCGCACCATGTCCTGCCGGACGGTGGTGAGGGGCGGGACGGTATGCGCGGCGATGCTGATATCGTCATAGCCCACGACCGACACGTCCTGCGGGATGCGCAGGCCCTGATCGGCAATCGCCCGCATCGCGCTCATCGCAATCACGTCCGACGCGGCGACGATGCCGTCGGGCGGTTCATGGTCGGCGAGGAAGCGGGCCATCTCAGCATAGGCGCCCTTGTCGGTCAGGTGCAGGGGCAGCACCATTTCCTCGACCTGCGCCGCATCCGCGATCGCGCGGTGGAAACCGGCATAGCGATCGGCAAATTCGGGCACCCCCGGATCGCCCAGAAAAGCCAGGCGCCGGCGCCCGATTGCGATAAGGTGCCGCGCGGCAAGCGCACCGCCGGCTTCGTTGTCGGTACCGACGGTGATCTGCTGCGAATCCTGTCGCCGCGCACCCCACACCACCATGGGCGCGAAGCGGCGGGCGACATGTTCGATTGCCGAATATTGGTTCGACTGGCCGATCAGGACGATGCCGTCGACGCGCCCGGACGAAATCACATCCTCCAGCCAGCGATCATCCTCGGGAATCACGCGCGAAAGCAGCAGGTCGAAACCATTGCTGGCCAGCGCATCCGCCAGGGGACCGATCAGCCCCATGAAGAACGGGTCGGAGAGCGTCTGGTCGACTTCGTGCCCCAGCGGGATCACCACCCCGATCGTGTTGGTGCGGCGCTTGCGCAGCGCGCTGGCCGTTTGGTTGAGGCGAAAGCCATGTTCGGTCGCCAGCGTGCGGATACGCGCCTTGGTAGCGCTGGACACGCGCGGGTGATTGGAAAGGGCGCGGGACACGGTCGAAACCGACACGCCGGCAATTTTCGCCAGTTCTACCAGACCAAGGGATTTCAACCTGCCGTTACCTCTTTGTGGCTGCGCGCTTTTCCCTATTAGCGTGCCCGGCCCGGTTGGGAAACCGCGGCTGTGCGCCGGTCGCGGCGGCAGAAAATGGGCAGTGCCTCATACCAATATGGAGCCAATTTTCCAGCCGACGCTCTCCGTTGGCGCTGAAATTGGCCATGCCAATTTACGATTCTGTTCTAAACTGGCCTTGACAGTTCGGGGCCACTGGCGATCAATGCGGCCTTTCGAAAGGTGGGTAGAACAGCCGATGATCGCGAAGTCTGGGTTTCGGTCTCGGCGGGTGGCAATGGTCCTGGCGGCCGCGTCTTGCCTTGCCTGGGCCGTGCCCGGGCTTGCGCGTGAAGCCGTGTCTGCCCGCCCGGCGCAGCAAGAGGCGCAAGGGGCGGCGGCTGCACGGGCAGTGCTCACGCGGCTGGGCGTGGATACCAGCCGAATCAACCTCTCGCTCCGCGACGGACCCGCGGCCTGGTTCCATGTGCGGACGGCCGCGGGACATTTGCGGGTTGAGGGATCTTCGGCGGTCGCGCTGGTCCGCGGCGCAACGCGCTATCTGGGCGGGCAGGGGAGCCTGTTCGTCGGGTGGGACGGCGTCCGCAACCGCCCGCTGCACGTCGCCAATGGCTATGACAGCGGCGTGGTCGCGTCCCCCTTTGCGCTGCGCGCCTATCTGAACACCTGCACCTATGGCTACACGACGCCCTGGTGGACCTGGACGCGGTGGGAGCGCGAGATCGACTGGATGGCGGCGCATGGCGTCGACACGCCGCTCGCCATGGAGGGGCAGGAATATGTCTGGCGCGCGCTGTGGCGCGAACAGGGGCTGAGCGAGGGACAGATCGCCGACAGCCTTTCCGCCGCGCCCTTCCTGCCCTGGCAGCGCATGGGCAATATTGCCGGCTACCGGGCGCCGCTCTCGGCCAACTGGATCGAAAAGAAGCACGCTTTGCAGCGCAAGATCCTCACCCGGATGCGGGCGCTGGGGATGCAACCGGTGCTGCCGGCCTTTTCCGGCTATGTCCCCGAAGCCTTTGCGAAGGCGCATCCGGAAGCGAAGATCTACCAGATGCGTGCCTGGGAGGGGTTTCCCGGAACCTATTGGCTCGATCCATCTGACCCGTGGTTCGCGCGGCTCGCCGCCCGCTTCATCGGGATCTACAATGCCACCTATGGCGCGGGGCGCTATTACCTCGCGGATGCCTTCAACGAGATGGTGCCGCCGATTGCCGAGGACGGCAGCGACGCCCGCGCCGCGACCTATGGCGACTCGATTGCGAACAGCGCGGCAACGCGCGCCGCCGCGCTGCCGAAGCCGGTGCGGGATGCGCGGCTGGCAGCCTATGGCGAGCGGCTCTACCGCTCGATCATTGCGGCCGCGCCGGATGCGACATGGGTGATGCAGGGCTGGCTGTTCGGCGCGGACAAGGCGTTCTGGACGCCCGATGCGATCGCGGCCTTCCTGTCCAAAGTGCCGAACGACCGCATGCTGATCCTCGACATCGGCAATGATCGCTATCCCGGCATCTGGAATGCGACCCAGGCCTTTTTTGGCAAGAACTGGGTCTATGGCTATGTCCATAACTATGGCGGCAGCAATCCGGTCTATGGCGATCTGAATTTCTACCGCAGCGACATCGCCGCGGCGCTCGCCAATGCCGGGCGGGGGCAGTTGCGCGGGTTCGGCCTGTTTCCGGAAGGGCTGCACAACAACCCGATCGTCTATGCCTATGCCTATGACCTCGCCTGGGGCGAGATCGACGGCAACGGCGTGCCGCGCCCGCTCGATCAATGGCTCGCCGACTATAGCCGCGCGCGGTACGGCCACAGCGCGAAGCCACTCGTCGACGCCTGGAGCACGGCTGTCGCCGGTGCCTATGCCACGCGCTACTGGACGCCGCGCTGGTGGCACGAACAGGCCGGTGCCTATCTGTTCTTCAAGTTCCCTAGCCTCGACGGCGCGACCTATCCGCCAAGCCCGGGCGATCCGGCCGCGCTGCGCAAGGGCATCGACGCGCTGCTCGCAGAAGCGCCTGCGCTGGCTGGCGAGCCGCTCTACGTGCAGGACGTCGTCGATCTCGTCCGCCATTATGCCAGCCTGAAGCTGGACGACCGGCTCAAGGCCGCCATCGCTGCCTATCAGTCGGGCGATGTCCCCGCGGGCGACCGCGCGGCGGAAAGCGTGGCGCAGCTTGCCGGCACCATCGACGCGCTGGCCGGCAACCAGCAGGAAACGCTGGGAAGCTGGCTCGCCGACGCCAGCGCCTATGGCGACACGCCGGCCGAGAAAGCGGCCTTTGTCGAACAGGCCAAGGCCGTCGTAACCGTCTGGGGCGGCACGGGCCATCTTTCCGATTATGCCTCGCGCGCGTGGCAGGGGCTGTACGCAGGCTATTACCTGCCGCGCTGGCAGCAATTCCTCGCCGCACAGCGCCGCGCGGCGCTGGCGCATGTGCCGCTCGATGCCGCAGCCACGACCCGCGCCATTCGCGACTGGCAAAGCGGCTGGCTGAAGGACGGGCGCCTCTGGCCCCGCCGCCGCCCCGCCGCGCCGCTTGCCCTTGCCCGCACCCTTCTCGCCGAAACGGATCGCCGATGACCGAAACCCAGGCCGCCACCATTGCCACGCTCCAGGGCAAGCCCCGCTTCCTCGCGCTCGACGTGTTCCGGGGCGCAACCATCTTCCTGATGATCCTGGTGAATACCGCAGGCCCGGGCGCGCCGGCCTATCCGCAACTGGTCCACGCCAAATGGATCGGCTTCACGCTCGCCGATCTGGTGTTTCCCACCTTCCTGTTCGCGATGGGCAATGCGATGAGCTTCGCGCTGCGCAAGCCTGTCGCCACCGGGCCCTATCTGGCGCGGCTGTTCCGGCGCGGCGCGATCATCTTCGTGCTCGGCTATCTGATGTACTGGTTCCCCTTCGTGCAGCACGGGGCGGACGGCTGGGTGGCCAAGCCCTTCGCGCTCACCCGCGTTCCCGGCGTGCTCCAGCGGCTGGCGCTCTGCTATGTTCTGGCAGGCCTGATGGTCCGGTGGTTGTCGACGCGGCAGCTCGTACTGGCGTCGATCGGCTTGCTTGCCGGCTATTGGGCGATTCTCGTCGCGTTCAGCCCGCCGGGCATGGCCTATGACAAGTTCTCCAATATCGGCACGCGGATCGACCTGTGGCTGCTGGGACCGGGGCATCTGTACAAGAAAGACGGCGGTTTCGACCCCGAGGGGCTGCTCGGCACGTTGCCGGCAACGGTGAACGTGCTTGCCGGCTATCTGGCCGGGCTGGCGATCGTGCGAGGTACCAGCCTGTCGCGCACGGTACGGGCGATGGCACTGGTCGGCGCCGCGCTGATAGTGGCGGGTCTCGCCTGGTCGCCATGGTTCCCGATCGCCAAGAAGCTGTGGACCGGCTCCTACGTGCTGCTGACGGTGGGGCTCGACCTGCTGCTGCTCGGCGCGACCATCGCGCTCATCGAACTGGCGGGCTTCCGGCGCGGCGCGCGCTTTTTCACCATCCTGGGGCGCAATCCGCTCGCGATCTACCTGTTTTCCGAACTGTTCGTCACCGCCATCAACCTCGTCCCCACCGGGACGGATAACGATGTGTACGAGGTGGCGGGCATCGACCTGTTCCAGCGGATAGCGCCCGGGGCGCTGGGCTCGCTTCTCTGTGCCCTGGCCTATACAATGCTCTGCTGGGCAGTCGGATGGTGGATGGACCGCAAGGGCCTCATCCTGAAGGCATAGCGCCCGGCAAAGCGCGCTCCCGTCCCCGGCGATTGCCTTTCCGGCGCCGCGCCGCACCGAAAGCATTGACCCGGAAGCCGAACTCGATGAGCGTCCGGACAGTGAAGGAGAGGGGCCCCGCGTGACGCAAACGCACATCCTGGCGATCGATCAGGGAACGACTTCCACCCGCAGCGTGATATTCGACGCGCGCGGCCGTCGCGTCGTGACCGCCCAGGCCGAACTTGCCCAGTATTATCCCGCGCAAGGGTGGGTGGAGCATGATCCGGAAGATATCTGGCGCGCCACCCTCGCCACCGCGCGCGACGCGCTGGCGAAAAGCGGCCTTGGCGCAGGCGCGATCGCTGCGATCGGCATCGCCAATCAGCGCGAGACGACGCTGATCTGGGACCGTGCGACCGGTCAGCCGCTCTATCCCGCGATCGTATGGCAGGACCGCCGCACCGCAGAGCATTGCCAGCGGCTGCGTGGGGAAGGCGCGGAGCCGCTGGTGCGCGAACGCACCGGCCTGCTCCTAGACCCCTATTTTTCGGCGACCAAGATTGGCTGGATACTCGATCATGTCCCGGGCGCGCGGGCACGGGCCGAACGGGGCGAACTCGCCTTCGGCACGATCGACAGCTTCCTGCTATGGCGACTGACCGGGGGCACGGTGCACGCAACGGACGTCACCAACGCATCGCGCACCTTGCTATGGAACATCCATCGCGGCGAATGGGACGAGGCGCTTTGCCGCCTGTTCGGTATCCCGCCCGCGCTGCTGCCGCGCGTTCACGACAATGCGCATGTCTATGGCACGACCGCGCCGGATCTGTTTGGCGCGGCCATTCCCATTGCCGGCATGGCGGGCGACCAGCAGGCGGCGCTGTTCGGGCAATGCTGTTTCGCGCCGGGTGACGTGAAGTCCACCTATGGCACCGGCTGCTTTATGCTGCTCAATACCGGCGAGCAGGCGATTGCATCGGACCATCGCTTGCTGACCACCCCGGCCTATCGCATCGGCGGGCAGACGCGCTACGCGCTCGAAGGCTCGATCTTCGTCGCGGGGGCCGCGATCAAGTGGCTGCGCGACGGGATCGGCGTGATCACCCATGCTAGCCAGACCAACGACATGGCGACGCGCGTGTCGGACAGTCACGGCGTATACATGGTGCCTGCCTTTGTCGGCCTCGGCGCCCCGCATTGGAACCCCGATGCGCGGGGCGCAATCTTCGGCCTGACGCTGGGTGCGACACAGGCACATCTCGCCCGCGCCGCGCTCGAGGCCGTGGCCTACCAGACCTGTGACCTGCTGACCGCGATGGTGCAGGACGGCGGCAATCGTCCGGCGATGCTGCGTGTCGACGGCGGCATGGCGGCCAATGACTGGCTGTGCGGCTTCCTTGCCGACATCCTCCAGGTCACGGTCGAGCGGCCGGACGATCTGGAAACCACCGCGCGCGGCGCCGCTTTTCTGGCCGGCCTCGCCGTGGGTCTGTGGTCAGGGCTAGACGCGCTCACTGCAATCTGGTCGCGTGAGGCGTGTTTCGAACCGCATATGCCCGACGATCGTCGCGATGCGCTGCTCGCCGGATGGCATGATGCACTCAGGCGTACCCTGCAATAGCACCCGTCGCCGCTACCACCTCAGGCTGCGGCGGCCGTAGAGCCGGGCCAGCCCTTGTTTTCTAATGCCGTGGGTCGCACCGCGACGATCGGCCAGTGCGGCGCGCCCTTGTCGATGGCGGCGAGCAACCGAAGAAATTCGACTTCCTCTGCATCATGCGGCGTCCCGCCCGTATCGAAGATGTCGTGGAACCACTTGTCCTTCAGGCCGGCGAAGTTGGGGTTCTCCCACGCGGCCCAGGGAAGGTGCGTCTGCGTCTTGCCGCAAACCAGCCCCCAGCAGAACGCCGCCACGCCTTCCTCGCGCGCGATCGGCAAAATCGCCTCGAAGGTGCTGCCGGCAGGACGGGCCATGAATTCGGTGCACAGCAGCGGCCGCCCGAAGGCGCGCAGCCAGCGGATCCGCTGGCGGAAATCCTCGGCGACGCCGTAATTGTGGAACGAGATGACATCGGAAAGATCGGTCTGTGCACGCTGCAGCGGCGTCAGCCGCTCGGGCGCGGACCAGTCGCCCAGCCAGATGCCGCTGGTAAGCGGCTGCATAGGTGCCATCGCTCTGGCCCACCCGAACGCGCGGACCAGTACCGGCAGTACCAGATCGGCCTTCGCGCCCAGTTCGCCGGCATCGCAAAGCGACACTTCGGGGCCATTGTCGGGCTCATTCCACACGTCCCAGGCGAGGACGCGCGGATCGCGCCCGAAGCGGGCGACCACTCCCTTCACATAGGCTTCGAGTCGCGGGAGCTGCGCGGGATTGCGCAGCGCCGGCACGCCGGGGGACTGGACCCAGCCAGAATTATGGACGCCGGGGGCAGGGTGCGGCTGCGGCCCCAGCGCCGGTTCGGGGTTCCAGCACGAGTCGAACAGCACCAGCATCGTGCGGATGCCATGGCCGTCGGCGATAGTCAGGAACTGGTCCACGCGGTCGAGAAAGCCGGCGGCATCGTCCACCCACAGCAGGTCGTGCAGATACACGCGCACTGCGTTCATCCCCACCGACGTGGCCAGAGCAAGCTCGTCCGCAATTGCCTGCGGATCGAACGTGGCGGCCTGCCACATCTCCAGCTGGTTGATGGCATTCGACGGGGTGAAGTTGCATCCCATGATCCAGGGATGCGCCGCATGCCACGCTGCCGCTGCTGCTTTCGTCCACCGATCGCCCATCGTCACTGCTCCGCGCCTGATCCGGCCTTCAACTTTCGTTGACATGCTTTTGAATCTAAGCGCGGAATTGTGAATTGAGGATGTCTCCTTAGGGCAGAGTAACGTAGCCGTTAACCATTATGCCGCGGCAGCTTCCGCCTCGACCGGCGCAGGGGCAGGCTGGACGAAGCGCTTGCGCCAGGTGGCCAGCGCCTGGCCCACAACCTGGTCCATGTTGTAATAGCGATAGGTTGCCAGTCGCCCGACGAACGTAACGTCGCGTTGCGCCAGGGCCAGCGCCTCATAACGCTTGAACAGCGCCTGATTTTCCGGCCGGGGTATCGGGTAATAGGGATCGCCCTCGGCACTCGGATACTCATAGGTGATGCTGGTCTGCGCAGCCTGTTCGCCGGTGAGGTGCTTGTATTCGGTCACGCGGGTATGGGGCACCGCTTCGTCCGGGTAATTGACCACCGCGACCTGCTGCAACCATTCCTGCTCCAGCGTGCGGTGCTCGAAACGCAGCGAACGATAGGGCAGCCGGCCGTAGCAATGGCCGAAATATTCGTCGATCGGCCCGGTGAAGATGAGATGGTCGTGCGGATAGGCCTCGCGCGCCTCGACATAATCGACGCCCAGCAACATGTCGACATTCGGATGGTCGAGCATCCGCTCGAACATCGCCGTATAGCCCTTGGCCGGCATCGCCTGGAACGTGTCGGCGAAATAGCGATCGTCGGTGTTGGTGCGTGTCGGCACGCGCGCGGTCACGGATTTGTCGAGTTCGGACGGGTCCATGCCCCACTGCTTGCGGGTATAGCCCTGGAAGAACTTCTCATACAGGTCGCGGCCCACCGCCGAGATGACGACATCCGCCGAAGTGCGGATTTCGGGCAGCGGTTCCGCGCGCGTTGCGAGGAACGCAGCGGCGTCTTCGTCGCTCTGCAGGTTGACGCCATAAAGGCGGTTCAGCGTCGTGCGGTTGATCGGAATCGGCACGCGCATCCCGTCCACTTCGGCGAGCACGCGATGTTCATAGTCGCGCCATTCCGTGAAGCGCGAGAGATAGTCGAACACGTCGCGGCTGTTGGTGTGGAAGATATGCGGTCCATATTGATGGATCAGCAGCCCCGCATCGTCGCGGCAGTCATAGGCATTGCCGGCAACGTGCGGGCGGCGATCGACGACCAGCACCTTCTTGCCCGATCCCGCCGCAAGCCGCTCGGCCATCACGGCACCCGCAAAGCCCGCGCCGACCACCATCACGTCATAGCGCCGCGTCCGCTTTGCCGGCCACAGCGCCGGCGCCACGATCGGCTGGACCGCGCCGGCACGGGCGGTCACTGCCCCGATCAACGCGACCATGCGGGCGAAGGTCTCGTCCCACGACATGCGCGAAAGCAGCGCGTCGACTTCGCCCCGCCAGGCACCATCGCCGGCGGTCAGCGCCAGCGCTTCCTCGCATGCAGCGACAAAGGCTTCGGGTGTAGCGGCGATGCGGACAGATTCCAGCGCATCATAATGGCGCACGACGTCGGTAATCGGCGTCGACACCACCGGCAGGCCGGCGGCGAGATATTCCGGGGTCTTGGTGGGGCTGATGAAGCGGGTGGCCGCATTGATCGCAAAGGGCATCAACGCGACGTCCCAGCCGTTCAGATAGGTGGGCAGCTCGGCATAGGATTTGCCGCCGAGATAATGGAGGTTCGACCGCTGCGGCAGATCGGCCGGGTCAATCTTCACCACCGGGCCGATAATGACGAGCGACCAGTCGGGACGCGCATCGGCAAGTGCCGCCAGCAGGTCCAGATCCATCCGCTCGTCGACCACGCCGTAAAAGCCCAGCCGGGGATGCGGAAGCCCGACCTGGTCGGCCGGCTCCGCCTGCGCAACCCGGGCGCGCCCGAAATGCGCGACGTCCACGCTGGAAGGGAAGGGGTGAACGGCCGGATGCTGGTCGCGCTTCGCCTCGTACAGGCTATAGCCGCCGGTGAACACCAGATCGGCTTCGCCCAGCAGCCGCTTCTCCAGCGGAATCAGCTCGGGCGGCGCATTTCGGAAATTCGACAGCTCGTCCATGCAGTCATAGACGACGCAGTCCGCTTCAAGATGCGCCGAGAAGGGCAGCATCATCGGCGTGTAGTACCAGCGCACCAGCGACCGCGGCTTCTCGGCAGCAAGCAATCCGTCGAGCAGCGTGCGGAGCGCGCCCTCGACTTCGGCTGCCTCCAGTCCTTCGGGCAGGCGCGGCGTGGCGACGACGACGCCGGTGTCGGGGCACGGCTCCAGCGCGAGTTCGGGCGCCGCTACGTCCGCGACAACCGGCTCTTCCCAAAATATCGTCCGCTGCTGTCGCGCAAAACGCAGCACCAGATGCTGTGGTCGCTGGAAGACGAAATTCCACCGCAAATGACTGAAGCAAAGAAGAAGGCCAGGATCATCGCCGACGCGCGATTGAATTTGGGCGGAAGAATGAATCGCGTCAGACGCCATGGCCATGAACCTTTTGTGATGAGACAGGTTTAACGGCGCGGACCCGGCAATGTTCCGAAACAACAGGCTATATCAATTACTTAACCTGCATCAATCGCGACCTATTCTTTGCGGGATGAACGCAAGAGCAATGCGGCGCGTTTGGGCACAGGCGCCATCGGCTGGACGGAGGATTTCTGGAACCTTTGCAACTATGGGGCGGTGCGGAATGCACCGTGAACCGGGTCGGCAACCGGTATCGCGATCAGCTGCGCGTCACCGGCCACGCCGTGCGGCTCGACGACCTCGACCGGGTGGCGGCGCTGGGCGTGCAGGCGCTGCGCTTTCCCGTCTTGTGGGAGCGCGTGTCGCCTGAAGCAGCGGCTCAATGCGATTGGGACTGGAGCGATGTCCGGCTGGCGCATTTGCGCGCGCTGGGGGTGCGGCCGATCGTCGGGCTGCTCCATCATGGCAGCGGCCCGCGCCGCACCAGCCTCCTGGATCCTGACTTCGCGCTGAAGTTCGGCGACTATGCGGCCCGGGTGGCGGAGCGCTATCCCTGGGTCCGCGACTGGACTCCGGTCAACGAGCCGTTGACGACCGCACGTTTCAGCGCGCTGTACGGCCATTGGTATCCGCATGCCCGCGACGAAGGCGCCTTCTGGCGCGCGCTCGTCCATCAGGTGGAAGGGACGGCTGCCGCCATGAAGGCGATCCGCGCGGTTCGCCCCGATGCGCGGCTGATCCAGACCGACGATCTCGGCACCAGCCACGCCACCGCGGCGGTACAGGACCAGGCCGCCTTCGACAATGCGCGGCGCTGGATGGGGTGGGACTTGCTGTTCGGCCGCGTCGTACCGGGCCATGCGCTGTGGGAACATCTGGCGGGCTTCGGCCTTGCGCAGCGACTGGAGCAACTCGCCGCCGCGCCCTGTCCGCCCGACGTGATCGGGCTCAACCATTATCTGACCAGCGACCGCTTTCTCGATCACCGCATCCGCCGCTATCCGGCGGACGTGCGCGGCGGCAATGGCAGGATGCGCTATGCCGATACCGAGGCGGTCCGCGCGCTCGACCCGCCGCCGTCGGGGCTGGCCCATGCGATCGCCCAGACCTGGCAGCGCTATGCCACGCCCATCGCCATTACCGAGGTGCATAATGGCTGCACGCGCGAGGAACAGATGCGCTGGATGCGCGATGCCTGGGAGGATGCGCAGGCGGCCCGACGGAAGGGCGTAAAAGTGGAGGCCGTCACCGCCTGGGCGCTGTTCGGCAATGTCGGCTGGGACACGCTGCTCACCGCGCCCGGCGGCTATGAATGCGGCGTGTTCGATGTCCGCGCCGGCACGCCGCGCGCGACGGCGATGGTGCCGCTGCTACAGGCGCTTGCGGCCGGCCGGACGCCCGACCATCCCGCGCTGGCCGGTCAGGGATGGTGGCGCCGCGCGCATCGGCTGGTCCATCCCGCCGTACCGCGCCCGGCGCCCATGGCCGAGCACCAGCGCATGGATGCACCCGCACAGCCCGTCCGTCCGATCCTCATCGCCGGTGCGACGGGAACGCTCGGCCAGGCCCTCGCCCGCGCCTGTGCTGCCCGCGATCTCGCCTATGTGCTGACCGACCGCGCGCGCCTCGATCTCGGCGATCCGGCGCGCATCGACGCGGCGCTGGACCGGTTTCAGCCCTGGGCGGTGATCAACGCGACCGGCTGGGTGCGCGTCGACGAAGCCGAAGCGGCGGAAGCCGCGTGCCACGCCGTCAATGCGACCGGGGCAGAACGTCTCGCCGCAGCCTGCGTTGCACGCGACATACCGACACTCGGCTTCTCCAGCGATCTGGTGTTCGACGGAACGTCAGCGCGGGCGTACCGCGAGTCCGACCCCGTCAGCACACGCAGCGCCTATGGCCGCAGCAAGGCTGCCGCTGAGGCCGCGATCGGCGCGCTGCCCGGCCGCCACCTGATCGTCCGGACGGCAGCCTTTTTCTCACCCCATGACGCGCATAATTTCGCAGTGCATGCGCTGGAGGCATTAGCGCGAGGCGACGCCTTTGCGGCGGCGGAGGATCAGGTCGTCAGCCCCAGCTATGTGCCCCATCTGTGCAATGCCGCGCTCGATGCGCTGATCGATGGCATGACCGGGCTGTTGCACCTGACCAACCACACCGCGATCCGCTGGGACGATTTCGCACGCGCCTTGGCGGAAGCCTGCGGCCTGAACGCCGATCTGGTGAAAAGCGCCCCCGGCAGATCGCTCGGGTGGCGCGCGGTACGCCCCTTCCATGTACCGCTGGCGAGCGAACATGGGCGGCTGATGCCCAGCCTGGACGCTGCCATCGCCGAGTTCGCGGCAGCGCCGGAAACCGCCGCCCGGATCGCGCGGATCCGGGCGGAAGCGGGCCGGCTCAGTCGAGCCGGCGCGCCAGTTCCTTGTTGAGATAGAGCGCCACCAGCGTGCCCAGCGCGCCGGAAAGCAGATAGGCACCGGCCGCGATCAACCCGAAATGCTGGGCGAGCAGCAGCGCGGCGAGCGGTGCAAAACCGGCACCGACCAGCCATGCGAGGTCCGAGGTGAGCGCCGCCCCGGTGTAGCGCGCGCGCTTCGGGAAATTGCTCGTCACCGCGCCGGAGGACTGGCCGAAGGACAGGCCGAGCAGAATGAAGCCCAGTATCATGAACGCCGTCTCACCGGCGCTGCCCGCATCGAGCAACTGCGGCGCGAAGCCGGAGAACATCGCAATCGCGGCCGCAGTGTAGCCCAGCAACGAGCGCCGTCCGATCCGGTCCGCCAGCAAACCCGAAACGACGATCGCGACCACGCCGAACCCGCCGCCGATCATTTCGATCAGCAGGAACCGCGTTACGCTTTCCTGCGTGAACAGCGACACCCACGAAAGCGGGAACACCGTCACCATGTGGAACAGCGAGAAGCTGGCGAGGGGGGCGAATGCACCGATGATGATGTTGCGCCACTGCGCCCGGATCGTCGCCAGCACGGGCGAGGGCGTCAGTTCGCGGCTCTTGAACATCACCACATATTCTTGCGCGACGACCATGCGCAGGCGGGCGAACAGCGCCACCACATTGAGCGCGAAGGCCACGAAGAACGGATAGCGCCAGCCCCAGGACATGAAATCGGCGCTGTCGAGCAGCCCCACGAAGAAGGCGAACAGGCCACTTGCCACCATCAGACCGAGCGGGGCGCCGAGCTGCGGCACCATCGCATACCAGCCCCTTTTTGCTGCAGGTGCGTTTAGCGCCAGCAGCGAAGCCAGACCGTCCCACGCACCGCCCAAAGCGATGCCCTGGCCGACTCGGAAAAGGCCGAGAAGAACCGCCGACCAGAGGCCCACTTCGGCATAGCCGGGCAGGAACGCGATCGACACAGTCGAGGTACCAAGCAGGAACAAAGCGAGGGTGAGTTTGGCGCCGCGCCCATGGCGGCGATCGACACGCATGAAAATCTGGGTGCCCAGCGGACGGGCGACAAAGGCAAGCGGGAAGAGGGCGAACGACCAGATCGTGCCACTAAGTCGATCAAGATAAGGGAAAACCAGCGCCGGGAAGACGAGCACCGAGGCGATGGCGTAGACGAAGAAGTCGAAAAATTCGCTAGTTCGTCCGATGATTACCCCAATGGCGATGTCGCCGGGGCGGAGGTGATCGTCACCTTTGGAGGTGTTGATCAGGCGGGCGTCATGTTCGATCCGGGTCGAACCAAAATCAGCGGTAGCCATGGTGCCGTTATACTCCAACGGCACCTCCAACGCACATAGGGAAAACACGGGTGCATTGACATGGGACAAATTGTCCTATTTCGCACCCGCACAAACGACTCTAACTCGCGAGCGCTATGTCTGGACCCCTCTCTTTTGCCCATGGTGCTGCCCGCAGCACGATGGCGCGCATCGCCACTGTCGCGGCGCCGATGCTGCTCGGCGGATGCAATCTCGTCGTGATGAACCCGTCGGGCGATATCGCGCGTCAGCAGGCCGACCTGATCCTCTGGTCGACCTTCCTGATGCTGCTGATCATCATTCCGGTGATGATCCTCACGGTCGTTTTCGCGTTCAAATATCGCGCGAGCAACCAGGATGCCGAGTATAAGCCCGACTGGGACCACTCGACCCGCATCGAGCTGGTGATCTGGTCGGCGCCGCTGCTGATCATCATCGCACTTGGCGCGCTGACCTGGCTCGCGACGCACAAGCTCGATCCGTACCGGCCGCTCGACCGCATCGCACCGGGCAAGCCGATCGCCGCGAACGACAAGCCGCTGGAGATCCAGGTGGTGTCGCTCGACTGGAAGTGGCTGTTCATCTACCCCGAACAGGGCGTGGCGACCGTCAACGAGCTGGTGCTGCCGACCAACCGCCAGGTGCGTTTCCGCATGACCTCGTCGAGCGTGATGAACACCTTCTACGTGCCGGCGATGGCAGGCATGGTCTATACGATGCCGGGCATGGAGACGAAGCTTCATGCGGTGATGAACAAGGCAGGCAAGTTCCAGGGCGTGAGCGCGAACTATAGCGGCGCCGGCTTCTCCGACATGCGTTTCCCGACCATCGCGACCGACGATGCAGGTTTTGCCCAGTGGGTCCAGAAGGCAAAGGGCGCGAGCCAGAAGCTCGATGCGGCAACCTATCTCCAGCTCGAAAAGCCGAGCGAGAAGGTGCCGGCGATCGAATATGGCGCTGTCGAGGATGGCCTGTTCGACCGGATCGTCCAGATGTGCGTGAAGCCCGGCAGCGTGTGCACCACCCAGATGATGCACCATGATGCAGGTGCCCATGAAATGGCCCCGCCGGTAAACGACAAGGCCGGAGAAGGCGCGAAGGGCGCCATCATGCAGGGCCCGCACGAGATGCATGACAGCCCGCACATGACCCATCCGCACGGCGAGCCCGAAGGCAAGTCCGCGCCCGGATCGGATTCGAACCGCAATATGACGAGCCTCGACCAGCCGGCGCTTCCCGGCCGCGCGGGCGAGCACAAGGCCTGAGCACCCCCATGTCTGACACATTGATCAAAATGATCTTCGGTCGGCTCTCTCTCGAGAGCCTGCCGTTGCATGAGCCGATCGTCGTCGCGACCTTCTGCGTCGTGGCGCTCGGCGGCGTCGCCCTGGTGGGCGCGCTCACCTATTTCCGCCTGTGGGGCTATCTCTGGAAGGAGTGGTTCACCACGGTCGATCACAAGCGCATCGGCATCATGTACATGGTGCTGGGCCTGGTGATGCTGCTGCGCGGCTTTGCCGACGCGATCATGATGCGCCTGCAACAGGCGATGGCGTTCGGCGCGAACGAGGGGTACCTCAATTCGCACCATTACGACCAGATCTTCACCGCGCACGGCGTGATCATGATCTTCTTCGTGGCGATGCCGTTCGTCACGGGCCTGATGAACTATGTGGTGCCGCTCCAGATCGGTGCGCGCGACGTCAGCTTCCCGTTCCTGAACAATTTCAGCTTCTGGATGACGGCGGCGGGTGCGGCGATCGTGATGGCCAGCCTGTTCATCGGTGAGTTCGCGCGGACCGGCTGGCTGGCGATGGCGCCGCTGTCGGGCCTCGATTACTCGCCGGACGTGGGCGTGGACTATTATGTCTGGTCGCTGCAGATCGCGGGTGTCGGCACCTTGCTCTCGGGCGTCAACCTGATCGCCACCATCGTCAAGATGCGCGCGCCGGGCATGAGCCTGATGAAGATGCCGGTCTTCACCTGGACCGCGCTTGCCACCAACATCCTGATCGTCGCTGCCTTCCCGGTGCTGACCGCCGTGCTCGCACTGCTCAGCCTCGATCGCTATGTCGGCACGCACTTCTTCACGAACACCGCCGGCGGCAACCCGATGATGTACGTGAACATGATCTGGATCTGGGGTCACCCGGAGGTGTACATCCTGGTCCTGCCGGTGTTCGGCATCTTCTCCGAAGTCACCGCGACCTTCTCGGGCAAGCGCCTGTTCGGCTATACCTCGATGGTCTACGCCGTGCTGGTCATCACCATCCTGTCGTACCTCGTCTGGCTCCATCACTTCTTCACGATGGGCTCGGGCGCGAGCGTGAACAGCTTCTTCGGCATCACCACGATGATCATCTCGATCCCGACGGGTGCGAAGATCTTCAACTGGCTGTTCACCATGTACAAGGGCCGCATCCGCTTCGAACTGCCGATGATGTGGACGGTCGCGTTCATGCTGACCTTCGTGATCGGCGGCATGACGGGCGTGCTGCTGGCGGTGCCGCCGGCCGACTTCGTGCTGCACAACTCGCTGTTCCTGGTCGCGCACTTCCACAACGTGATCATCGGCGGCGTGCTGTTCGGCCTGTTCGCCGGCATCAACTACTGGTGGCCCAAGGCGTTCGGCTTCAAGCTCGACAAGAAGTGGGGCCTGGTGTCCTTCTGGTGCTGGGTGATCGGCTTCTGGGTGGCCTTCATGCCGCTCTACATCCTGGGCCTGATGGGCGTCACCCGCCGTCTGCGCCACTTCGAAGACCCCAGCCTGCAGATCTGGTTCGTGATCGCTGCCATTGGCGCCGCGATCATCGCAGTCGGCATCGCGGCCTTCCTGCTCCAGATCTTCGTCAGCATCCGCAATCGCGAGGCGCTGAAGGACGAAAGCGGCGATCCCTGGAACGCCCGCACGCTGGAATGGTCGACCTCGTCGCCGCCGCCGGACTATAATTTCGCGTTCACGCCGATCATCCACGATCTGGATGCCTGGTACGACATGAAATCGCATGGTGCGGTGCGCCCGGTGGATGGCTTCCAGCCGATCCACATGCCGAAGAACACCGGCGCCGGCATCATTCTGGCTGGCTTCTCGCTGGTGTTCGGTATGGCGATGATCTGGTACATCTGGTGGCTGGCGGCGGCATCGTTCGTCGGGCTGGTGGCCGCTGCGATCATCCACACCTTCAACTATAATCGCGACTTCTACATCCCTGCAGAAGAAGTGACCGAAACCGAGAATGCGCGCACCCAGGTGCTCGCGCGGCTGGGAGCATGACGCGATGAGCGCGACGACCGTACATACGGGCGAAACGCCCGTCTTCTACCAGACCGAGGAACATCATCACGACGCCGGCGGCAGTACCATGCTCGGCTTCTGGATGTACCTGATGAGCGACTGCCTCATTTTCGCGATGCTGTTCGCGGCATGGGGCGTCTATGGCGGCAGCTATGCCGGCGGCCCGACGGCGCACGAGCTGTTCGAGCTGCCGCTGGTCGCGGTGAACACGGCGATGCTGCTGTTCTCGTCGATCACCTATGGCTTCGCGATGATCGCGATGCAGGAGAAGCGCCAGGGTGCCGTGCAGGCCTGGCTGCTCCTGACCGCGCTGTTCGGCGCTGCCTTTCTGGGCATCGAGCTCTACGAATTCTCGAACCTGATCCATGAGGGTGCGGGTCCGTGGCGCTCGGCGTTCCTGTCGTCCTTCTTCACGCTGGTCGGCACGCACGGTCTGCACGTCACCTTCGGCCTGATCTGGCTGTTCACCCTGATGGTGCAGGTCGCGCAAAAGGGGCTGATCCCGGCAAATGTGCGCCGCCTGCAATGCCTGTCGCTGTTCTGGCACTTCCTCGACGTGGTCTGGATCGGCGTGTTCACCTTCGTTTACCTGCTTGGAGCCATGCGATGAGCGCGGATACCCACGGCCACGCCGGCCACCACGACCATGACCATCACGATCATGGCGCCCCGCACTCCACGCGTGGCGGCTACATCACCGGCTTCCTGCTTTCGGTCGTTCTGACCGCGATTCCGTTCGGGATCGTGATGGGCGGCTGGATCAGCGACAAGAATCTGGCGGCGGGGATCTGCATGGTCTTCGCGATGGTTCAGATCGTCGTCCACATGGTCTATTTCCTCCACATGAACAGCAAGTCCGAGCAAGGCTGGACGCTGATGGCGCTGATCTTCACGGTCATCATCGTCGTGATCGCGCTGACGGGGTCGCTGTGGGTCATGTACAACATGAACCTCAACATGATGCCGGGGATGAACCCGGGGACCGCGGGCATGTGACCCGGCGCGCTTCCCGTCCGCTGTTCGCGATCGCGCTCCTTCCGCTGATCGCATTGCTGGCAGGTCTCGGCATCTGGCAGGTCGAGCGGCGGACATGGAAGCTCGCACTGATCGAACGGGTTGAGCGGGGGCTGGCGATGGCGCCGGTTCCCGCCCCCGGGCCGGCCGAATGGGCCGCCATCGGCACCGACGCCACCTATCGCAAGCTGCGCGTCACCGGCCATTTCCTTCCCTGCAAGACGAAATTGTCGCAGGCCGTTACCGATCTCGGCCCCGGCAAATGGGTGATGACACCTCTGGTGGCGAACAGCGGCTTCACCGTCCTCGTCAATCGCGGTTTCCTGCCCGAGGGGCAGCAGCTGCCCGCCTGCCGCAGCCAGCCCCCGCAGACCGTGACCGTCACGGGTCTTTTGCGCCTCACCGAACCCGGGGGCGGCTTTCTTCGCCGCAATGATCCCGGGGCGAACCGCTGGTTCTCGCGCGATGTGCAGGCGATGGGGCAGGGGCTTTCGCCGCTTGCGCCCTATTTCATCGACGCCGACCGGCAGGGCGACGGCTGGCCCCGCGGCGGCATGACCGTGGTGCGGTTTCCCAACAACCACCTTGTCTATGCGCTGACCTGGTTTGCGCTGGCGGGGATGGTCGGCTGGTTTGCGGTGCGGATATGGCGGAGCGGAGCCGGCGAATGACGGCCTTCGCACCGGAGGATGCAGCCCGGCGCAACCTGTTGCTGCTGGTGCAGCTGCGATGGCTGGCGGTGGCGGGGCAGCTCACCACCATCCTGGTTGCGCATCTGCTGCTGGGCGTGGTGCTGCCGCTGGTGCCGATGCTCGCCACGGTGGGCGTGCTCATCGCGCTCAACCTCGTCATGTTCCCGGCACGCGCGCTGCGTCCGGCGACGAACCGGCAGGTGCTGGCGGGGCTGCTGGTCGATGTCGCCTGCCTCACGGTGCTCCTGTACCTCAGCGGCGGGGCGACCAATCCTTTTGTGTCGCTCTATCTGCTGCAGGTCGTGCTAGGCGCCGTGCTGCTCGATACGAGGTCGAGCTGGGGGCTGGTCGTGCTCACCAGCGCTGCCGTTGCGCTGCTGGCGCTGGCGCATCGGCCGCTGGCATTGCCGCAGCCGATCCACAGCAAGCTGTCCGGGCCCTTCATCTTCGCGCTGTGGTTCAACTACACGCTGACGGCGGCGCTGCTCGTGCAATTCGTAACCCGCATCGCACGCAATTTGCGCGACCGCGACGAGCGCCTCGCCGAATTGCGACAGCGCGCCGCCGAGGAAGAACATATCGTTCGCATGGGTCTCCTAGCCAGCGGCGCCGCCCACGAACTAGGTACCCCGCTGGCATCGTTGTCCGTCGCATTGGGTGATTGGCGCGCCGATACGAAAATCGCAGGAGATCCGCAATTTGCCGGCGAAGTCGCCGACATGCAGGCCGAGGTTGCGCGCTGCAAGGCCATCGTCGCAGGCATCCTTTTTGCAGCGGGGGAGGTCAGCGGCGAAGCACCCGAACGCACCAGCCTGCGCCGCTTCGTCACGGGCCTGCTGGAAGCGTGGCCGCGCAACGACACCGTTACGCTCGATTACCGGATCGGCGCCGAATTGCCGATCGTCGCGGATCGGGCGCTCGCTCAGTCAGTGGTCAATCTGCTCGACAACGCGATCGAGGCCGGCGCCACCCGCATCGGCCTGGTCGTCGCGCGGGAAGGGGAGTGGCTCGTGCTTACCGTGCGGGACGACGGTCGCGGCTTTCCCGAAACGGTTCTGCCGCGGCTCGGCCATCCCTATAATAGCAGCAAGCAACGGCAAGGCGCGGGGCTGGGACTTTTCTTGGCCCATAACGTCCTGCGCACGCTGGGAGGAACGCTCGAGGCGTGCAATCCTGATACCGGCGGGGCGGAAGTTCGTCTGCGCGTTCCGATTACGGCGCTGGCGCTCGAAAAGGACGAAGCATGAGCGAAAGGCTTCTTATCATTGAGGATGACGCCGTTTTCGCGCGCACGCTCGGCCGCTCGTTCGAACGCCGCGGCTATGCCGTGGAGATGCTGCACGGCCCCGAGGGACTTGAGGAAACCGCCCAGCGGTTCGCCCCGACACGGGCCGTCGTCGATTTGCGCCTTGGCGGCACCTCCGGGCTTAGCTGCGTGAAGTTGCTGCACGAGATTGACCCGGCGGTACGCATCGTCGTCCTGACCGGCTTCGCGAGTATCAGTACGGCCGTCGAAGCGATCAAGCTGGGCGCGACCAACTATCTGATGAAGCCGGCCAATACCGACGACATCGAAGCGGCATTCGAGCGCGTTGAAGGCGACGCCGAAACCGAACTGAAAGCCAGGCCGACCTCCATCAAGACGCTGGAGTGGGAGCATATCCACCAGACGCTGGAGGACACGAACTACAATCTATCCGAAGCGGCGCGAAGGCTGGGCCTGCACCGCCGCACGCTCGCCCGCAAGCTCGACAAGCGCCATCTGTAACGGGGAAGGGGTCTAGCCGGCGGCTGCACGGCCGAGGGCAGGCGGGATGGTAGCGTCCAGCAGCAACTGGGTTGCCCGTTCTGCCGACACCGCGGGCGAGAAAAGATGCCCTTGTCCATAGGCGCAGCCCAGTCCGCGGAGCAGATCTGCCTGCATCTCGCTCTCCACGCCTTCTGCAATCACGCGGATCTGCAGCTCACGGGCGATATGCACCAGCCCCTCGACGATCGCGCGTCCCGGGCCGGAATCGACAAGGCCGTCGACGAAGGCCTTATCGATCTTCAGGAAATCGACCGGCATGGAAAGCAGATGTGTCAGCGAAGCATAGCCGGTGCCGAAATCGTCCAATGCGACGGTAAGCCCATGTGCGCGGAACCACCGCAGCGTATCGACGACCACACTTTCGCGCTGGCCCAGATAGACGCTCTCGGTGACTTCCAAGGACAGCTGGTGGAGCGGCACACCATGCCGCCGGAGCGTGGCCGGAATGATCTCACGCAACCGTTCGCCATGAAAATCGCCTGACGCGAAGTTCATCGCGACGTGCCTCGGCGCGATTCCCATGTCGCACCAGCGACGCATGTCGCGTGCGACAAGGTCCAGCATCCGTTCGCTGATCGCGCCAGCAACCTGTCCGTCAGTCGTCGCCTCAAAAAACTCGGCTGCCGGGACGATGCGGTCGCCCGCCTTCATCCGACACAGCGCCTCGAATCCCAGGATTTCACGGCTGCGCAAATCGAAAATCGGCTGATAATAGGGGAGGAGCCGGCCCTCTGCCAAAGCTCGCTCTACGGAAGAGATTGCGTCCAGACGGCGCGCCATGCGTGTGGCAATTCCTCGCCAGAAATGGACGAACGCGCCGCGGCTGGTTTCCTTGGCATGGTAGAGCGCAAGATCGGCATTCTGGCGCACCTGGTCCGGCGTATCGCCCAGTTCTACTGTCGCGCCTCCCGCCGTCGCACGGGGGAGCAGGTTACGCTCGCCTTCGTGAATCGGCTCCGCCACCGCCGCGAGTACGCGATTGGCAGTGCCAGCAAGATCAGCAACCGCGTCAGCGCTTTGGACCAGCACCGCAAACTCGTCTCCGCCGAGACGATAGGTGCGATCCGGCGCGACGGTTTCGGCGATGCGCCGTGCAGCGTGAACGATCAGCGAATCTCCGGCAACGTGGCCGAAAGTATCATTGACGATCTTGAGGTTATCCAGATCGATCAGGATCAGTCCCCAGGCGCCTGCCTCGCTGCAATCCAATTCGCTAACGGACGTGTTGAACGCCGCCCGGTTGGGCAGACTCGTCAATCCGTCCTGCAGCCCCCGCCGCAACTGCTTCGCGCGCCATATGTCGTGCTCGATCGCGATGGCACCGAGATGCAGGCAAACCTGGATGATGCGGCGTTCCATTGGTGTTGGCCCGCGGGGCACGCGATAATAGAGCGCGAACACACCGACCACTTGGCCGCGCCCATTCTTGATCGGGTTCGACCAGCAGGCGCGCAGACCGATCGGCAACGCCAGATCGCGAAACTTGATCCAGTTGGAGTGGGTCGCAATGTCTTCGGCGATGAACGGCTCGCCATGAAAGGCAGCCGCACCGCAGGAACCCACTTTCGGCCCGCTCATCAGCCCGTCGATGGCGCGCATATAATGTTCCGGCAACTGCGGGCCTGCAATAGGATGCAAACGGCCGGCGACGTCGACGCGCATCACCGAACAGATCACGTCCGGCGCCCGCACTTCGACCTCGCGGCACAAGCGGTCCGCCACCGAGGTCAAATCGACGCCTTTGGCGACGAGCTCTAGAATAGTGTTCTGGAGCGAAATATCCACGCGGGCAGCCTGCTTCCTTCGGGCATTGGCTTTCCTGCATGAACCGCCAGGGTTGCACGCGGCATAATGGATGCCACCGGGAAACTACCTAGCTGGCGTTCACTCCAGATGATAACGCTGCGCGCGGGCGGCGACCTTGGGCTCGAGCGCCGTAGCGGCGGCGATATCCCGATCCGCGTCAGCGGTCTTGCCGAGGTGTCGCTCCGCAAGGCCGCGGCAGTACAGTCCCCAGGCCATGCGCGGATTGATGGCAAGCGCGGCACTATAGTCAGTAACGGCCCCGGAATAGTCGCCGCGCCGGAAGGCCACCAGCGCGCGGCTGTCGAGGAAATTGGGATTATTCGGGATGGCACGTACGGCGGCGTCGCAATCCCGCTTTGCCTGATCGAGCTCAATATTGGCGAGCGCACGCGCCCAGCAGCGACCGTTCTGCCCCGTGCTCTGATGCGCATCCTGATGGCGCACGGCGAGCCAGAGATCAAATTGGGCAATGGCCGCGGGGAAGGCGTCAGCAGACGAATAAAGCTGCGCTACCCGCAACCGCTCGGCATCCTCGCGCGGGAGGCGTCCCGAAACATCATCAAGATCGGCGACGGCACCTGCCGGATTGCCCGCCCGTAGCCGGATTTCGGCGCGGACCAACCGCGCCCGCGTGTCGGCCGGATCGAGCGAGAGCGTGGTATTGAGGTCATCGAGCGCGAGGATCTGGCGCCGCTGCGCCAGATAGGCAAAGGCCCGTTGGCGGGAATAGCGCGGCTCCTTCGGCGCCAGCTCGATCGCCTTGGTGAAGGCTTCAATGGCATGGGGCAGGTCGTTCTGCGTCTGGTACATCGCCCCGCGCTGGCTAAAGCCCTCCGCGTCCTTCGGAGCCGCTTCCGGCGCCCCCTGCGCAGCAATCTCGCTCTTCGCGTCCACATGCGCGGCCGAGCTGAACAGTCGTCCGCCAGTATAGGTGAAATACATGCGCCGCTGTGCGTTCGAGACGAAGACGCGGTGAGAAATAAAATAATCCGCGCCGATCAGCATGTCGGTATCCAACCCGCCCAGATCGGAGATGTGGAGCCGCACATTGTGCAACTCTTCATCGCCCACCGCGAGTACCTTGAATGTGGCGATCCACCCGCGAACGACATGCTTGCCGAGCCCGGAGGACCAACCAGCTTCCTCAACACCCGGACCGCCCGGCTTCACGCCGGCCCGCGCCGCCGCACGCAACGACACGACGGTCGTCGCCGCGCCCGTATCGAACACGGCGCGCATTTTCGCCCCTTCCAGCATGACTTCGCCGACCGTGTGGCTCCTGGAAGTCTCCTTGTCCTCGATCGGCAGTTCGAAGAAGGGCTTGCCGTCGGTCCAATAGGCCATGGCGAGTTTGCCGCACCCTTGCGGGCGAAACAGCCGCACGGCGCCGCCGGGAAGATCATATTCGACGTCGGCGAGGCCGAGCACATTCTGCCCCAGAAGGCCCGTCTGACCCACGTCGCTGCCGCCGACGATGAACTGGACATTGGGGATGTCGACACCGGCCAGTTCGAAATGGCGGACGGTCGTGGCCCAGCTTTCGGCTACACCACCAATCCCGCGAACCGTGAAGCCGGGCGGGAGGGGCTGTTCGGGCAGATGCATTGCCTTGGCGACCGGCGGTGAAATCGTGCTGTAAAACGCGCCGCTGTCGAGAATGAAAGGCGCAGACTGGCCGTTGATCTTGGTTTCAACAATCGCCCGCAGACCTTGCATGGTGACGGCCAACTGCGCGATCATACCGACCTTGCACGGGGCAGCGGCCGCATCGGCGGGCGCTGCCATGGCTGCCACGAGCGCCAACGGCGCCAGAAACCGGAACGAAGGAAAAGCTTTGCTCACGCCGTTGCACCCCGAACTAAAAGTTCACCAAATGGACGCCGCACGGTTCTGACCCGCACTCAGCACTAACGGCGATCTGCGAAGTGCGGTCTACTTTAGTGAGAGATTGGCAGCAACGCGCTTTTCAAGTGGCGTTTTATACCGACGCTGTGCCTGGGGGAGAACGCGGGCCACCTGCAGCGCTAAGGTGCCCATAAGAATGATAATATACATTATGTAAAATTCGGACTCAGGTATCGGATGCGCTCTCGCTGCGTTCTCGCGCCGAATTATCACTGCCGGATTCGCCCAGCGGTTCCAGCACCAGCACATTGCCTTCCACCCGCCAGCTGTGCAGCCGCGACAGAAAGTTCATGCCAAGCACATCGAGATCGCCGAAATTCGGTGACACAACGACGCCCAGATTGCGCGTGCCGAGCGAGCCGATACGAACTCGGTCTACGGTCGCGCGATGCGCCGTAACGCTGCCATTTGCGGTCTCGATGATGGCGGGCAGTCCGCCGCCGACGCGCAGATGCGCGGCAGCCGCCGTCTCGGGCGAAATGGCCGTTATCGTGGCCCCGCTGTCGATCAGCATGCGCCGCTCCACTCCGTTTAGCGACACACGCGCCCAGAAATGCCCGTCCGGGCTCATCCGGATACGCACAACACCGCCCTCGACGAACTGCTCATCGATGCCCAGCCGCGAAGTGACCGCAGCCGCAACTGCCTGAAGCTCATAGCGATGCGCCACGGCGAATACCGCCAGCACCACAATCGCGGCCCAGCCCAGAACCGCGCGTAGCAGCACGCCAAACGCAATGCGCCGCGTCGCCAGCGCGCTGACTACGAGCACGAGGCCACCGACGAGCCAGATCAGATTGATGCCGTCCAACGAGTCCAAACCGCTCATGCCCATGCCTCAAGGCCGTCAAAGCCCGGCCCAACCCCCTCCGGCAACACTGCCGCGAGCTCGGCATAATCCATGCTATTGTCCATATGAACGAGCACCGAACGGCGCGGCGCACAGGCAACGATCCATTCGAGTACGGCCACCAGATGCGGATGCGTCGGATGCGGCGTTCTCCGCAAGGCATCGACCACCCACAGGTCCAGGCCCTTGTACAAGGCCAGCATCGGGTTCGTCATTTCATGGAAGTCTGTAGCGTAACCGATTGATTTTCCGTTACTCTCAAAACGGAAACCGGCGGATGTGATGCCGCCGTGTGGCTGGTCGACCACCTGGACAGCGATGTCGCCGATGACGAAATGGTCCGCCATCGGCGCGATGCTGACCACCGGAGGGTAAAATTTACCCCTTCCTTCAAAGATATACGGGAACCTTTTGCCGAGCTGTTCGAGCGTGAACGGTCGAGCATAGCCCGGCACCGGTGCGCCGTCGCGGGCGTGCATCACTTGCCGCAAATCGTCGATGCCGTGGCAATGGTCGGCATGGTCGTGCGTCCACAGCACTGCGTCAACGTCCGCAATGCCGGCTGCGAGCAATTGCTCACGCATGTCCGGGCTCGTGTCGACCAGGATCGTGGTCGTCGCGCTCTGGATCAGCACCGAGCCGCGGGTACGGCGGTTGCGCGGATCTGCGGGATCGCATGCCCCCCAGTCATTGCCGATACGCGGCACGCCGGAGGAGGTACCGGAACCGAGGATACGGACCTTCAGCAAAAGCCGCTCCCCGATCCGTTCAGGCCAGCGTCTTGGCGAACAGGCGGTGGAAGTTGGCGCGTGTTGCCTCCGCCAATGCCTCGGGGGTCTCGCCGCGCAGGCCCGCCAGGAAACGGCAGGTATCGCCGACAAAGGCCGGCTCGCCGGTCTTGCCCCGGTGCGGCACGGGAGCAAGGAACGGCGCGTCAGTCTCGATCAGCAGCCGTTCGAGCGGCAGCGCGGCCGCGGTTTCCTGCAGATCCTTGGCGTTCTTGAAGGTCACGATACCGGAAATCGAAATGTAGAAGCCGAGTTCCAGCGCCACCTCGGCAAATTCGCGGCTGGCGGTGAAACAATGGATCACGCCGGGGAAGGCCCCCTTACCCATTTCGTCGCGCAGGATGTCGGACGTGTCCGCCTCGGCATCGCGGGTATGCACGATGATCGGCAGCTGGGTTTCGCGGGATGCCGCCAGATGTGCACGGAAACTCGCCCGCTGGCGATCGCGGTCGCTATGGTCGTAATAATAATCGAGCCCGCTCTCGCCGATGCCGACCACACGCGGATGCCGCGCGCGCTCGACCAGCTTGGCAGTGTCGACATGGGGATGCGTGTCCGCCTCATGCGGATGGATGCCGACGCTCGCCCACACATCCGCCTCCCGTTCGGCGACGGCGATGACCTCGTCCCACTCATTCTCGCGCGTCGAGATGTTGAGCATCGCCACCACGCCAGCGTCGCGCGCGCGCGCCAACACCTCGGGCTGCTGCTCGCCCAGCCCCTTGTAGATCAGGTGGCAATGGCTGTCGGCGAGCTTCATGCGTCCTCGGAAGCCTGAAGTTCAAGGCGCGGGAAGATCGGCGTGGGTGGTGCGATCCGGAAGTTCGCATCGCCGTCCGGCCCCAGCTGCGCGAGCAGCCTGGCGGCCGAGGTCGGCACGACCGGCTCGATCGTGACGCCAAGACGCCGGATCGCCTTGAGTAGCGTGCCCAAAACCGCGTGCATCCGCTCCGGATCGGTCTTGCGGAGCGTCCACGGCGCCTGCGCGTCGATATACTGGTTGCAGGCGAACACGCCGGTCATCCACGCCTCAACGCCCTGGCTGAGCGCAAGGTCCTGAAAGGCGCGGGTAAAGGCGGCACAGGCGGTGTCGACTTCGGTCAGCAGCACCGCATCGGCATCGTCGGCGCGTCCGGCCTGCACCGCGCCCTCGCAATTCTTGGCAATGAAGCTCAGCGTGCGCTGCGCCAGATTGCCGAAGCTGTTCGAGAGATCGGCATTGGCACGAGTGACGATCGCCTCGTCGCTGAACGTGCCGTCCTGCCCGAAGCTGACGTCGCGCAGCAGGAAATAGCGCAGTGCATCGACGCCATAGGTTTCGGCCAGCTCCATCGGATCGACGACATTGCCGACCGACTTCGACATCTTTTCCCCCCGGTTGAGCAGGAAGCCGTGGCCGAACACCTGTTTCGGCAACGCGATGTCTGCGGACATCAGGAAGGCCGGCCAGTAGACAGTGTGAAAGCGGACGATGTCCTTGCCGATCAGGTGCAGATCGGCCGGCCAGTAGCGCGCCAGCCGCTCGGCATCGTCGGGATAGCCGGCACCGGTCAGATAGTTGGTCAGCGCATCGACCCAGACATACATCACATGGCCCGGCGATCCCGGCACCGGCACGCCCCAGTCGAAGCTGGTGCGGCTGACGGAGAGATCGACAAGCCCGCCCTCGACGAAGCGAAGAATCTCGTTACGGCGGGTTTCGGGGCGGATAAAGTCCGGGTTGGCGGCGTAGAAGTCGAGCAACGGCTGCTGATATTTGGACAAGCGGAAAAACCAGGTCTCTTCCTTGGTCCATTCCACCGGCGTGCCCTGGGGTGAGAGCTTCTGCCCCCCTTCCCCTTCGACCAGTTCCTTCTCTTCGTAGAACGCCTCGTCGCGAACCGAGTACCAGCCCTCATAGCGATCGAGATACAGGTCGCCCTTGGCCGCCATCTTTTCCCAGATCGCCTGGCTGGCACGATAATGATCGGGCTCCGAGGTGCGAATAAACCGATCGCACGAAATATCGAGTTTCTCCGCCATAACACGGAAATAGTTCGATATTTCATCGGCGAGCTCGCGCGCCGTCATGCCGCGGCCGCGGGCGGTCTGCACCATCTTGAGGCCATGCTCGTCGGTGCCGGTCTGGAAGAACACGTCGCGGCCCTGCTGCCGCTGGAAGCGCGCAATAGCGTCGGCGGCGATCATCTCATAGGCATGGCCGATATGCGGCTTGCCGTTGGGATAGTGGATCGCGGTGGTAATGTAGAAGGGGTCAGCCATGCCCGCGCTTTAGGATGCGGCGCAGCACGGGGCAACCTGTACGCTTAGCGGGCCGCCAGCCGCGTCAGGATTCCTGCCATTTCGAACACAGTGGCACCCGCGTCGAGTGACAGGCCCAACGCTGCACCGCCGAGCTCGCGTGCGGCAGCATAGGCATCGAGAGCCGAACGCAGTGTTTCCCCCTGCAGCTGCTTCGCACGGGCAGCGATGAAACTGGGCGCTCGCTCCAGAAAAGCCTCGTAACGCTGCTGGGCCGCTTTGCTGCCCAGGCTCCGCGCCAGCCTGCTGCGGATTGCGTTATCCCGATCACCGCCAGCGGCAAGCGCCGCCATATCCGCCTCGAGCGCCGACAGGTCGAGCCCGGCGAACCGCAACGCACGGCCCGGCGCCCCTTCGCCTGCACGCACCAGTGCCGCGATCTCGGCAGCACTAGCTTCGGGGAGCTGTGCCTGGAGCACGGCCATGGCCTCATTGTCCGACAGCGGATCGAAGCGGAGCAGGCGGCAGCGCGAGCGGATCGTCGGCAGCAACCGGCCCGGCGCGTGGCTCACCAGCAGGAAGATCGTGCCCGCCGGCGGCTCCTCGAGATTCTTGAGCAGCGCGTTAGCACCGGCCCGCTCGAGATCGTCGATCGCATCGATCACCACCACCCGCCGCGGCCCCAGTGAAGGCTTGGTCGCGAAGAGCGGCTGAAGCGAGCGGACCTGCGCGATGGTGATCGAACGCGCCAGCGCCTCATCGGGTTTGTCGGCGTCCTTGGGCAGCCGCGCCAGCACCTTCAGGTCGGGATGGCTGCCCGCGGCGATCAGCGCCGCTGTGCGGGTGGAGGCGGGTACGTCCCAGCCGGGCATCAACCGGTCTGGCTCACCGGCCTCCGCGAGCATCCGCGCGGCGGCGATACGGGCGAATGTCCCCTTCCCCACACCCTCAGGCCCGGCGATCAGCCAGGCGTGGTGGAGCGCGCCGCTCGCCATGGCAGCGGCGAGCGCGTCGCGCGCGGAACGGTTGCCGACAAAAGCGGTCATGGTGCCACTATCCCCCGGCCCGGCGGCCGGGGCAAGCCGGTCAGGCGAGGCCCACCAGCGACAACAGGCCAACCCAGGCACGGCGGAAGAAACCGGCCTGGCCGACATCCTCGGCCGCGACCAGCGGCAGCACCTGCTGCGGCATGCCTTCGCCTTCGATGATCAGGTCGGCGATATGGTCGCCCTTGTGGAACCCGGCCTTGACCGGTCCCTGATAGACGATCTTGCCGGTCAGCTTGGGGTTCAGCCCGGACGGCAGCGTGATGTTGAGGTTGTTCGGCGCCACCACCGCGACATGGCTGGCATCGCCGCCCTGCACCTGCACGTCGCCAACCACTTTACCCTTCGCCACCACCGGCTTGGTGCTCCAGGCGGCGAAGCCCCAACGCATGAAACGCACCGATTCATCGGCGCGGCCGCTATAGGTGTCGAGCCCGGCGATCACCATCACCAGTCGGCGGCCATTCTGCTCGGCCGAGCCGGTGAAGCCGTAGCCCGCTTCTTCGGTATGGCCGGTCTTTAGGCCGTCGGCGCCCGGTACCTTGCCGAGCAGCGGGTCGCGGTTGGCCTGAGTAATGTCAGCACCGGCGCCCAGCGTCTTGCCCCAGCTGAAGGTCGGCAGCGAATAGAATTGCTTGTAGAGATCGGGGAAGTCGCGGATCGTCGCGGCCGCGAGATGCGCCAGATCGCGTGCGGTCACATAGGTGCGGCCCTCATCCGGCCAGCCGTTCGACGTGCCGAAATGGCTGTTGGTGAGGCCGATCTTCTTCGCCCGATCGTTCATCAGGTTGACGAAGCCTTCCTCGGTACCGGCAATGCCTTCGGCCAGCACGACACAAGCGTCGTTGCCCGAGAGCGTGACGATGCCCTTGAGCAGGTCCGCCACGGTCGGCTGCTCGCCGACGCCGAGGAACATGGTGGAGCCCTGCGAATGCCACTTCTTCCAGGTGTCGGGCCGTACCTCGATCTTCTGGTCGAGCTTGAGCTGACCCTTCTTGATCAGGTCGAACGCGACATAGACCGTCATCATCTTCGCCATCGATGCCGGCGGCATCTTGCGATCCGCGTCCTTGGCGAACAGAATCGCGCCCGAGGACATATCCTCCATGTACGCGATCGGCGCAGGCGTCGGGAAATCGGGTCCGGCGGCCTGAACGGGGGCGGCGATGGCGAGCGCCAGGAACGAAACGGCGGCGAGCTTCTTCATACGATACGGTCCAGAACGCGTGATAATCCCCTACCGGACCGGGAGTATGCGCGCATCTCCATATCCCGCCCGGGCGGCCCGTGCCTTCGCCGCCTGCGCCTCGCCATTGGTGGCGAACGGCCCAAGCTGAACGCGGTACAGCCCGCCCCCCGCCTTTACGGACCCGCCAAGCCTTTGGGCAAGCGCCTGTGCACGCGAAGATGAAGAAAGTGCGGCGACCTGCACCAGGTATCTGCCATGCGCGGCCACGGCGACCGCATGAACAGGCGGTTTTGGCGCGGGCGCACGCCCGCGTACAGGCGCCGGCGGCGTGCGGAGCACAACGGTACGTTCGGGATTCGAGACAGGCGGTGTCCGCGCGGCCGCCGGCAGCGGCGGCAATTGCTTCCGCAGCGCGCGCAGCAGCGACTCCGGCGCGTCGACCCGCGCATCCGCAGAACCCCCGGCGCGCAATGCCGCCTGATCCTGTGGCGGGGGATTGACCAGGCGGACGCGCACCGGGATCGGCTGACTGCCGTCATGGCCAAGCTGACGGACAGCACCGCCAGACAGCTCGATCACGTCGCCGCCGGTATCGCCCTTGCCGGTGACCAGCACCAATATCGTCTTGCCGCTGTCTAGTGCGGTCACCTCGACATAGCTGTTCGCCGGCAGGCTGGGGTGAATCGCCAGCACCGCCGCTTCGCGGGTACCGCCACCGTCGACGCCGCGCATCCCGGCATAGCCGACCGCGTCATAACGCTGCTCACCCGGCCCGCTTTGCGACGTGCCGCGCGGCCCCACCATTCCCACCGTCGGGTCTGCAGGGTCCGGCGCCCGGCGCGGCGGCGCGGCCTGCCCCGCTACGGGCGGCGAATCGGGGGCATAGGCAGGCGCCGGGACCATGCCATATTCGGGACGAACCTCGCCCTTGCTGCATCCGGCAAGCGCGATGGCGGCGATGATAAGGCTAGCGTTCCACTGCATCGGCAAGCAGGCCTACCGACAAAGCGTAAAAATTCGAGCAATTATAATCGAGGATGACGCGATAATTGCCCGTGAGCAGATAGGCGGTCTTGCCCGGCCCGTCCGGCTCAAGCAGCGTCGCCTGCACATTGTCCGCCGGCCAGGCGCGCGAAAGCGGCGTCAGGCCCAGTGCTCGCCACTCTCCGATGGTACGCCAGCGACTGTGCCGCTCGTGCACGCGCGGGCAGCGCGGGCTGACCACCCGGCTGCGCAAGTCGCTGCGATCGAAAGTCGGCGGGACCGAAACCGCCAGCCCCCAGGGCTGACCGGCGCGCCAGCCGGCATTGACGAAGTAATTGCCGATCGACGCTAGCGTATCGGCGTCGCTGTTCCAGATATCCGCAATGCCGTCGCCATCGCCATCTCGCGCCAGCCGCAAATAGACGCTCGGCAGGAATTGCGGCCCGCCAAACGCACCCGCCCAGCTGCCGACCAGCTTCTCGCGCGGGACGCCGCGATCGATCATCTTCAGCGTATCGATGAATTCGTCGGCAAAAAGCGCGCGGCGACGCCCCTCATAGGCAAGGCTGGCCAATGCGCGCGGCAGATCGAAGCCGCCCATCACCGTGCCGTAATTGGTCTCATGCCCCCAAATGGCAACCATGATCGATTCGGGCACACCCGTCTGCGCCTCAATCGCCGCCAGACGGCCCCGGTTGCGCTGGTAGGCGGCACGACCGCGGTTGATGCGATCCGCATCGACATGGCGGACGCGATAGGGTTCGAACGCCGGTACCGGCGCATTGGGCCGACTCTCCGGCTGCTGCCGGTCGAGCTCCACCACCCGCGGGTTGAAGCTGAGCCCGGGCACCACCGCATCGATCGTGCGCTGGCTGACACCCTGCGCCCGCGCGTCGCGGGCAAGGCTTTGCAGATAGGTCTGGAAGCCAGCATCCTCCTGCCCCGCAGACTGTGCGACGGCAGCACGTGAAAGCGACAGTGAGAGCCCCAGAACAACCATTTGGGCGAACATGAAACGCAAACCCCGCATGCGCGCACCTTTGCACGCCCGGTCGCGTCACGAAAACCCCGCGCGAGGCGGAAAACGACGAAATTGCGCGACAATCGGCCAGACGGCAGCATCATCCGGATTGATCCGCCGCCCGACACCGACTAGCGAGGCCGAATCCGGAGAGGTGGCCGAGTGGTTTAAGGCAGCGGTCTTGAAAACCGCCGTGGGTGGAAGCTCACCGTGGGTTCGAATCCCACCCTCTCCGCCACTCGCCACCTCAGCGGTTGGCGCTTGCTTCCCACACCGCGCCGGCGACACCGCCGCCAAGGCCGATGGGCAGGCGATGCGGCTGGCCATCCAGATGGAGCACCAGCAGCGCATCCAGCGCACTCGGCGGCGGGCCGGTGCGCGCGTGGTCTGCCAGCGTTGCGTCGACTGCCTGGCGAGCACTGTCACGAACCTCGACGAGACCAGCCTCTTGAGGGTGTGCCTCGACCGGCACCGCTTCGCTGTGATGGAGCGTCAGGTCCCTGTCGACGGGTGCCGACCAAGCCTGGCGATCGACCGTGCGCAGATCGAAGGCGGCAGTGCGCAGCGTAACGACGCGCCACCGCGCCGCAGCGGACGCAGTCCCGATCTTGGCGGTGTCGGTCGAGGCAGCCGCGGTGGTTGCCGGATCGGCATCGCCATGCGCCGCGCTGTCATGCGCAGACCCAATACGGTCAGCCGCCGCGGCTCGCAGCGGCACGCAACATAACAGGATAACCGCGCACGTTGCCCGAACCATTGCCGTTCCCCGGCCTGTTGGACCGACAGAGTGCCGCAGGTGGCGATAACGTGCAAGACCGGATCCACGCCGACGATGCGGGAAAATGCGTGCAGGGGGTGTTAAACAGACGCCGGTCGGACAGACCGCGCCGGACTCACCCGACACTGGCGTCGCACTATTCGCCGGCCCTGATATAATAGACGCGCCCAAGCTCGCCCCTTCCTGCTCCCGCAGAAAAGAAACTAGCCTGGGCGCGCTAAAGGCGAGTTAAAGCAACCCGCCCGCGATAAAATTACTTCTTGCCGAGCGAAAGGCCGCCGAAACGCTTGTTGAAGCGCGCGACCTGGCCACCCTGATCGAGCAGACGCTGCGAACCGCCGGTCCAGGCCGGGTGCGCCAGCGGATCGATGTCGAGCTGCATCGTGTCGCCTTCCTTGCCCCAGGTGGAGCGGGTTTCGAACACGGTGCCGTCGGTCATCTGCACCTTGATCATGTGGTAATCGGGGTGGATATTCTGCTTCACATCGAATTCCTTGAAAAAGCCACCGGTTTCCGACCGGCAGCGGACGCGCGCGCCTAGCAGAGCAACGCGCGCCATGCAACCTGTGCGTGTATCGTCGTCGCCGTCAGGCGCTCGGCGGATCGGCGATCATGGCAGTGAATTCGCATTCCGCCGCCACTTCACCGTCAATCGTCGCCTTGCCCGCGAATTTGCAGACGCGAGCGCGCTTCTGGACGAATTCGACGTGCAGCTTCAGCAACACACCGGGTTCCACCGGCCTGCGGAACTTCACTCCGTCGATCGCCATGAAATAGACGAGCTTGCCGGAACCCGCGAGGCCGAGCGACTCCACCGCGAGGACGCCGGCCGCCTGCGCCAGCGCCTCGACCGTCAGCACGCCCGGCATGATCGGCCGGCCCGGGAAATGCCCCTGGAAGAACGCTTCGTTGATCGTCACGGCCTTCACCGCGACGATCGACTGGTCGAGGATCAGTTCCTCGACCCGGTCAACCAGCAGCATCGGAAAGCGGTGGGGCAACGCCGCCATCACCCGCCCGATATCGAGCGGGCCGATATTGCCCCGTGCCTCGCCCTCGCTCATCGCGGCTCGGGCTTGCCCGGCGTGGGCTTGGCGGCGCTGGCGGCCGGGGCTGCGCCCTGCTGCTGTTGCGCCTGGGCCTGCGCCAGCGCGTTCTGGTACGCACGACGCTTCAGCTCATTGACCTGCTGCTGGAACTGCACGGTCCGCTGCTGCGGGCGCCAGTCTGCCGGCGGGGTGATCGAAACGGTCGGGGTCTTGTCCACCTCGGCCAGCACCGCGTCGCTGATGTCGATCGCGTCGGGCGCGTAGAGCACCGCTTCCGGCTGCAGGATCACGTTGATCTTGCGGGCATTGACGACCTGGATCTGGGCCGCGTCATACAGCGCCAGCACCTTTTCGAACGCGAACAGTTCCGCCAGGATCGACGGCATCTGCAGCTTGCGCATGTCCTCATTCGCCTGGTTCTGCAGCGTCAGCAGCTTGGCGTAGTTCGGATCCTTGCGGGCAGCCGCTGCCTGTTCCTCTTCCTCGGAAACCTGGCCGTCCTTGTTGGTGTCGATGGTGGCGATCAGCGCCTTGGCATCGGCCTGGAACTTCTCCTGGCGCGCCTTGATCTGATCCTGCACCGGCTTGAAGGTGGTTTCGATCTGCTTTTCGGCGGTGGTGAACGCCTTGGAGCGGGTGAGCACCTCGATCTGGCTCACCGTCGCGATGCCGCCCACCTGGGCGTGCGCCGGCGCGACGGCGACGATCGACGCGGAAGCTGCGAGCGCCGCCGCGAAAATACGCTTGGTCATCATCAGAATTGAGTCCCTACGTTGAAAGTAACAAGCTTCTTGTCGTCGCCCGGCTGCGACACCAACGCCTTTGCGACGTCGATACGCAGCGGGCCGAACGGCGAATTCCAGTTCACCCCGAAGCCTACGGTAATGCGCGGCGAGGCCGTGCTGTCGCGATAGATTTCGTAGAAAGGTGACGTCGGAATGACATATGCCGTGTTGACGGACGTGCCGACGCACGGATCGGTGGCGCCCGCCGCATAACCGACCTTGCAGTGCGTCGCCAGATTGGCCGAGGGGCCGGAACTGACGATGTAGAGCGGTGCGCCGGTCGAATCGAACTGGGGCGTGAGCTTGGTCAGAAGCGTCGGCGAGCCATCCTTGTTGAACAGCGGCTTGCCGTTCGAGTCAGTCGCCTGGGTGAAAAAGGTATTGGTCGCAGGCCGACGAATGCCAAACAACGAACCGGCCATCACATAGATCGACGGACGCAGGCCCAGTTCGGCCGCGCCGGAACCCAGCGGCAGTTCCAGCTCCGCCTTGGTCAGGTAATAGGCCTTGCCGCCCAGCGCGTCGTCGATGATCTGGTCTTTGTTCGTATTGAGCATCTGCGTGCCCGCGGTCGGGTCGCCGGTGAAGCTGTAGCGCTGCACGCGCGGCCCCACGCCGCGAATATCGAAGCCGCGGAACTGCGGTTCGCCCAGCATGAAGCGGTCGGTGATACGAATATCGTTGCCGTCCAGGCTCTTGATATAGCCACCCTCACCGCTCAGCGAGAAGACGAAACCCTTGCCAAGGCCCCAATATTTGTCGGCATTCACCTTGCCGCGCAGGTAATGGACGTCGCCGCCCAGGCCGGCGACATCGGCATTGAACGACAGGCGCTGGCCGCGCGTCGGCCGAATACGGCTGTTGAGGCTGTCATAGATCAGCGACAGGCCGACCAGCGAGGTCAGGCGGTTGCCCACTGCTTCGCAATAATAGCGGCCCGCCTTGAACGGATCGCACTGGCCGTTGGTGTAGAAAGTGTTCTGATCGAGCGTCACATTGTCCTTGGCGAGATAATAACGCCCGGACAGTGTCCAGTATTCGGTCATCGGCAACGCCGCGACCACCTGGAAGCCGGTCGATACCTGCCGATAGGTGGTGTTGCGCGTCGTACCCAGATAGTTGAACGCATTGTAATCGCGGCGGAAGATCGTGCCACCCAGCGCGATGTTGCTGTCGAACAGATAGGGTTCGGTGAAGCTCGCCTCGACCGACTTCGAATAGCTCGAATAGTCCGCCGAAAGGCCGATCGTCTGGCCCATCCCGCGGAAGTTGCGCTGACGGATCGACGCCTGCAGCAGGAACCGCTCAAGGCTCGAAAAGCCTGCCGAAAGAGTCAGTTCGCCGTTCGGCTTTTCCTCGACATTGGCGTTGAGCACGATGCGGTCGGGCGCGGAACCTTCCTTGCGCTCGATCTCGAACTTGTCCTGGAAATAGCCAAGGCTGTTGATGCGGTCCTGCGACCGTTTCACCAGGAAGGTGTTGAACGCATCCCCTTCCGCCACGCGCATTTCGCGGCGGATCACCTTGTCCTGCGTCTGGCGGTTGCCGGTGATGTTGATGCGTTCGATATAGGTGCGGTTCGCCTCCCCGATGTGGAAGTTCAGCCCCATGGTCAGCGTGTCCTTGTCACGCTGGAACTCGGGCCGCACATCGGCAAAGGCATAGCCGAACAGGCCAGCGGTTTCGGTCAGCTGCTCGACCGTATCCTCGACAGCCTTGGCGTTATACCACTGACCTTGCTTGATCGACAGCGCCGAAGCGAGCTTCTTGTCGTCGAAGTCGCGGATCGCGCTGTCGACGGTGACCGGACCGAATTTGTACCGGGGGCCTTCCTCGATCACATAAGTGATGATGAAGTCCTTCTTGTCCGGCGTCAGCTCGGCCACGGCCGAAATCACGCGGAAATCGGCATAGCCGTTGGTCAGATAGAACTGACGCAGCTTGGACTGGTCGGCGGTCAGGCGGTCCTGGTCATAGGAGGTGTTCGAGCTGAGCAAATGCGCAAAGCTCGCCACCTTGGTGTACATCTGCGCGCGCAGCTTCTTGTCGGAGAAGACCTGGTTGCCGATGATATTGATCTGACGGACCTTCGACTTCGGCCCCTCATGCACTTCAAAGATCACGTCGACGCGGTTCTGGTCGAGGCTGACCATCTTTGGTTCGACCGTCGCCGCAAAACGGCCCTGGCGGCGATAAAGTTCGAGGATACGGGCGATATCCGCCCGCACCGCCGTGCGGGTGAAGATCTGGCGCGGCTTGAGCTTGATTTCCTTGTCGATCTTGTCCTGCTTCAGCCGCTTGTTGCCTTCGAAGACAACGCGGTTGATCACCGGACTTTCGCGAATGCGGATCACCAGATCACCGCTCTCGACGCCCTCGACCGTCACATAGGCGAGTAGCTCGGACGCCATCAGTTCCTTGATGGTCTGGTCGATCGTCTCGGGCGTATAGCTGTCGCCGACGCGCAGGCGCGTATAGCTGAGCACCGTTTCCGGCTCGATGCGCTGCGACCCTTCGACGCGGATAGACTTTACCGTCCGCACCACCGCCTGTGGCACGGCCGGAGCGGCCACGGCCGCCTGCGGCTTGGCGCCGGCCGCCGGAGCAGTCGTCTGCGCGTCCGCCGGCGCCGCGATACCCGACAGGATCGTCCCCGCCAGAAGCGAGGCAGTCGCCCGCGCGCCGAAATTGCTTGCCTTGATCGCAGTCACCATCCCACCCCAGTCGGAATCCAATTCATGCCGGTCAGCACAGGCGCGTATCGCCCCTGCCCGAACCCCTTCAGCCGTGCAAGCCGGCCAGTTTTCTCCACACACCGAATGCGCCCAGATCGTTCAGCGTCACCAGCAGCATAAGCGCGAGAATCGCAAGCATGCCGCCACGGAACGCCCACTCCATCACACGCGGTTCCACCGGGCGCCGGCGGACCGCTTCGACTGCGTAGAACAACAGATGCCCGCCATCCAGAACCGGGACTGGCAACAGATTGATGAACCCCAGATTAATTGAAATCAGGGCAATCAGGAACACGAATTCGGTCGGACCCATCGCGAGCCGCTCGCCGGAAACCTGCGCGATCCGTAACGGCCCGCCCAGTTCGGAAACCGAGCGCCGACCGCTGATGATCTGCCCCAGCCCGTCGAGCGTTCTCTGGACGATCTCGCCGGTCATGCGCAGACCGACCAGCGGTGCTTCAAGCGGGCTGACCGGCTCATAGACCGGCGCACCGGCCGCAATGCCCAGCACGCCGATGCGGAGCCGGTTGCCGAATCGGTCCTGCTCGGTCCGAACGCCGATCACTGTATCGGCCGAAGCCTCAGCGCCGCCACGAACATAGACGATCCGCACCGGTTCACCCGGACGAAGCTGGGTATATTGCACCATATCGCCGAACGTCTCGACAGGACGGCCGCCGAGCGAGACGATCCGGTCCCCGGTCTGCAGCCCTGCCGCCGCGGCGGCGCTGTTCGGCGCCACCCCGCCCACCACGCTGGGCGTGCGGTTCTGCCCGAAGGCGAGCGCAAAAGCCGACAGGATCAGGATGGCGATGATGAAATTGGCGATCGGCCCCGCTGCGACGATGATCGCGCGTTGCCAGAGCGGCTTTGCCTGGAAGGTCCGCGCACGCTCATGCGGCGGCAGTTGCAGCCATTCGGGCGAAGGCTGGCTCGCCGGGTTCATGTCGCCGGCGAAGCGGACATACCCGCCCAGCGGCAGCCAGCCGAATTTCCAGCGCGTGCCGCGACGATCGGTAAAGCCAGCGACTTCACGGCCGAAGCCGATCGAAAATTCCTCGGCTTTCACACCGAACAGCCGTCCGGCGAGATAATGCCCCAACTCGTGCAGAAAAACGAGCGGCCCGATCACCAGCGCGAACGCCAGAACGGTGAGCAGGATGCCGGGAGTCTCGATCAAACGACGCAGTCCTTCACTCGCTCGACCGCATAGCGCCGCGCTTCTTCGTCGATGGCCAGTACGGCGTCGAGCGTATCCGGAGCGGCCGGGTCATAGCGTGCAAGCGTATCGGCAGAGATTGCGGCAATTTCAAGAAACCGGAGCCGTCCGGCAAGGAAAGCTGCAACCGCAACTTCATTGGCCGCATTCAGGATCGCAGGATGGGCACCGCCGGCTGCCAGCACTTCAAAGGCGAGCTTGAGCGCCGGAAAGCGCGTGAAATCGGGATCAGCAAAGTCCAGCCGCCCCACCGCCGCCAGATCGAGCGGCGCGCAGGGCGTCTCCATCCGTTCGGGCCAGGCGAGCGCATAGGCGATAGGCGTGCGCATGTCAGGCGTACCGAGCTGCGCCAGCACCGACCCGTCGACATATTCGACCATCGAATGCACGACCGACTGGGCATGGACCAGCACGCCGAGCTGCTCCGCGCGCACGGGGAACAGATGAAAGGCCTCGATCAGTTCGAGCCCTTTGTTCATCATCGTCGCCGAATCGACCGATATCTTGGCGCCCATCGACCAGTTGGGGTGCGCCACCGCTTGCGCCGGCGTGATGCTGCCCATCGCTTCCAGCGGCGTTTCGCGGAACGGGCCGCCGCTGGCCGTGAGAATGATCCGCCGAACGCCCTTCGGCGCCGTGCGGTCGAGGCACTGGAACACGGCATTATGTTCGGAATCGACCGGCAACAGCGTCGTGCCGTGCACCTGCGCCGCCGCCATCATCACCTCGCCGGCAGATACCAGCGATTCCTTGTTGGCCAGCGCGACAGTACCGCCGCCTTCGAGCGCTGCCATCACCGGCTTCAGCCCGGCAGTGCCGACGATCGCGGCCATGGTCCAGTCGGCGCCCATCCGTGCCGCCTCGCACACCGCATCCGGCCCGCCCAGCGCCGCAATGCCGGAACCGGCCAGCCGCTCGCGCAAGTCCGGCAGGCGGCGCTCGTCCGCCACTACGGCGCAACGCGCGCGCGTCCTCAGTGCGGCGGCAGCAAGCTTTTCCACGTCACTATTGGCAGTCAGCGCGACGACTTCGAACTGCTCGGCATTGCGCTCGATCAGATCCAGCGTCGAGCTTCCCACCGATCCTGTCGCCCCCAGGACGGTGATGCGTTTCACCACCAGAAACCTCCCAGCGCCGCCCAATGGTACAGCGCGAAAAACAGTCCCGCAGCCGGAGCCGCGAATACCAGCCCGTCCAGCCGGTCGAGAATACCGCCATGGCCCGGCAGCAACGTGCCCGAATCCTTCACGCCGGCCACCCGCTTCAAATGGCTCTCGAACAGATCGCCGATCTGGGAAAGAACCGCCAGCACCGGCGCCATCAGCAGCATCGGCGTCGCCATGCCGAGTGCCGGAACCGACGCAGTAAAGGCCCAGGTAAACAGCACAGAAGCCGCCACGCCACCGCCCAGCCCCGCCCAGGTCTTGTTGGGACTGATCGCCGGTGCCAGTTTCGGCCCGCCGATCGCCCGACCGGCGAAATAGGCGCCGGTGTCACACGCCCAGACGATAGCCATGCTCCACAGCGTGATGACAAATCCGTTCGGGTGCGAACGCAGCAGCAGCAGCGCGAATACGGGGATGCCGACATAAAGCTGTCCCGCCGCCAGCTTCGCATTGCGGGTGACGATGGCAAGGAAGAAGAAGGCGCCGACGATCAGGCCAAGCGCGAAGAAGCCTACGCCTGCCGCCAACGGGCAGAGGATAGCCAGCGGTACCGTCAGTACATATTGGCTGAGCCGCGTCTCACGCGCGGAGGCGTGCATCAGCCCGGCCCATTCGCCGACCATCAGGATCGCCGCCACACAGATGACCAGCCAGAAGCCGAAACCGCCGGCCCATAGCGCCGCCAACGCCAGCGCGACCAGCGCCAGCCCGACGATCAGCCGCGTCTTGAGATCGGACGTCTTGCTCACAACCCACCGAAGCGGCGATGCCGCCGCCCGAACTGCGCCAGCGCATCGGCCAGCGTACGTTCAGTGAAGTCTGGCCACAGCGTGTCAACGAACAATAATTCGGCATAGGCCGCCTGCCACAGCAGGAAGTTCGACAGCCGCTGCTCGCCCGAGGTCCGGATCAACAGGTCGAGGGGCGGCAGCCCCGCCGTCTCAAGTTCATTCTCGAATCGCAGTTCGTCGATCGTTGCCGGATCGAGCGTGCCGTCGCGTGCCTGTTCGGCAAGACTGCGAACCGCCGACAATATTTCCGCCTGCGCGCCGTAGTTGAGCGCAATCACCAGCGTCGGACCGGGATTGTCGGCGGTGCGCGCCACTGCGGCATCGATCATCGCGACAAGATCGGGGGAAAGCCGTCGCCAGTCACCGATCACGCGCAGGCGCACGCCTTCGCTCACCAGTTCGTCCAGCTCACTCGCCAGAAAATGGCGCAGCAGCCCCATTAGGTCGCGGACCTCGTCTTCGGGCCGCCGCCAGTTTTCCGACGAAAAGGCGTAGAGCGTCAACACTTCGATGCCGAGCGTCCGCGCGGCGCGGCTGACTCGCCGCACCGCTTCCACGCCCTGACGATGCCCGGCGATCCGCGGCAGCAGCCGCTTTTTCGCCCAGCGGCCATTGCCGTCCATGATGATGGCGACATGGCGCGGCGGCGGCGCGCCGTCGCCCGCCACGTGCGCAGGCCTAGCAGCCACGCGCATGCGCCTTGCCGGCGATCACGGGAACACCCCCGTGCATCACTTGCCGAGGATTTCCTTTTCCTTCGCCGCCGCTGCCGCATCGATGTCGGCAATGGTCGCGTCGGTCAGCTTCTGGACTTCGGTCTCATGACGCTTGCGCTCATCCTCGCCGAACACGCCCTTCTTCTCATCGGTCTTCAGGCTGTCCATGCCGTCGCGACGCACGTTGCGAACGGCGATGCGGGCCTTTTCGGCATATTGGCCGGCGAGCTTGGCCAGTTCCTTGCGGCGCTCCTCGGTCAGGTCCGGGATCGGCAGGCGCAGCGTCTGACCGTCGACAATCGGGTTGAGACCCAGACCGGCCGAACGGATCGCCTTGTCGACCGGGCCGACATTCGACTTGTCCCAAACCTGCACCGAAAGCAGGCGCGGCTCGGGCGCCGAAACCGTCGCCACCTGCGTGATAGGCATATGTGCGCCATAGACCTCGACCGTCACCGGATCGAGCAGCGAGGTCGAGGCGCGACCGGTGCGCAGACCGGTGAGATCGTGCTTCAGCGATTCGACGGCACCGGCCATGCGGCGTTCGAGATCAGCCTTGTCGTAAGCGGCCATTGTCGGCTCTCCTTTTCAGTCTTGCGAAAGGGTTCAGGCGGCGTTCTGGCTCTGGACGATGGTGGAAGTACCCTCGCCCCGCAGCACCGAAGCAAGGTTGCCCTCGCCCCGGATGTTGAACACCACGATCGGAATATGATTGTCGCGACACAAGGCCACGGCAGAGGCGTCCATTACCTTCAGATTGTCGGCAAGGACGCGGTCGTAGCTCAGCGTTTCATAGCGCGTCGCAGTCGGCACCTTTTTGGGATCGGCGTCGTACACGCCATCGACCGAAGTGCCCTTGAACAGCGCATCGCAATTCATTTCGGCGGCGCGCAGCGCAGCCGTGGTGTCGGTGGTGAAGAACGGCAGGCCGGTACCCGCGGCAAACAACACCACGCGGCCCTTTTCCATGTGTCGCTCTGCGCGGCGGCGGATATAGGGTTCACACACGCTGGCCATCGGAATGGCGGACTGGACGCGGGTATCGACGCCCACCTTTTCAAGCGCATTCTGCATCGCCAGCGCGTTCATCACCGTCGCCAGCATGCCCATATAGTCGGCGCTTGCCCGGTCGAACCCCTGCGCCGCCCCGGCCAGGCCCCGAAAGATGTTGCCACCGCCGACCACCATGCAGATTTCCAGGCCGCTGTCCTTGGCTTCCTTCACTTCCAGCGCAACCCGCTCGCAGGTGGCGGGATCGATCCCGAACTGGCCCTGCCCCATCAGGACCTCGCCCGACAGTTTGAGGAGGATGCGGCGGAATCGGGGAGCGGTCATGGCAACCTTTGGTACGGGGCAGATAACGAAGCGGCGCGGACCTTAGAGGTGCCGCGCCGCGCGAACAAGCGGAGATGCCGGGGAAAAGCCGTGCAGACGGCCCGCCCCGGCGCCTTGTTACTTGGTGAGACCGGCAGTCGCCGCCACTTCGGCAGCGAAGTCGCTCTCTTCCTTCTCGATGCCTTCGCCGAGCTGGAAGCGGACATAGTCCTTCAGCACGATCGCCGAACCCGAGTCCTTCGCCGCCTTGGCGATGACGTCGGACACGGGGGTCTTGCCGTCCATCACGAAGAGCTGGCTGAGCAGCGCGTTTTCCTTCGCGAACTTCTTCACTGCGCCGTCGACCATCTTCTCGATGATCTCGGCCGGCTTGCCGCTCTCGGCCGCCTTTTCGGCAGCGATCGCGCGTTCGCGGGCGAGCACGTCCTGATCCAGGCCGCTCTCGTCGAGCGCCAGCGGGAAGGCAGCCGCGATGTGCATCGCAAGCTGCTTGCCCAGCGGCTCGAGCACGTCGACACCAGCGTCCGACTCGAGCGCGACGAGCACGCCGATCTTGCCGAGACCCGGAGCCGCAGCATTGTGGACGTACGGAATCACCGCGCCGTTAGCGACTTCGACCTTCTTGGCGCGACGCAACACCTGATTCTCGCCGATGGTGGCGATGTTCGCGGTCAGCGTCTCGTCAACGGTCTGGCCCGAGGCCATCTTCGCGGCCTTGATCGTCGCGATGTCGTCACCGGCTTCGAGGGCCAGCGCGGTCGCCTCGCGGACGAAGTTCTGGAAGATCTCGTTCTTCGCGACGAAGTCGGTCTGCGAGTTGACTTCGACGGCAACACCCTTGGTGCCCGCAACGGCCAGGCCGACCAAGCCTTCGGCAGCGGTGCGGCTCGACTTCTTGGCGGCAGCGGCGAGGCCCTTGGCGCGCAGCCAGTCGGCAGCGGCTTCCATGTCGCCATTGGTCTCGGAGAGCGCCTTCTTGCAATCCATCATGCCGGCACCGCTCTTTTCGCGGAGCTCCTTGACGGCGGCTGCAGTGATCTCGGCCATTTTCCTATTCCTCAGCTAAAATTCGGGCGGAGCAGTGCGTATCGCCCTGCCCCGCCCCGATTACGGTTCGATGACGCAGGCGATCAGGCGTCGATCTGGCGCTCAGCCTCGACAGCTTCCTCGACCGGCGGCTGTTCGGCGGCACCGAAGTCATAGCCCTGCTGCGCCAGCGCTTCATGGCCACCGCGGGTCGCGGCGATCGCAATGGCTTCGCAATACAGGCGGATCGCGCGGCTGGCGTCGTCATTGCCCGGAACCGGGAATGCGATGCCGTCCGGCGACACGTTCGAATCGAGGATCGCGACGACGGGGATGCCCAGCGTGTTGGCCTCCTTGATCGCCAGCTCTTCCTTGTTCGCGTCGATGACGAACATGATGTCCGGAATACCACCCATGTCGCGGATGCCGCCCAGCGACAGCTCCAGCTTGTCGCGCTCGCGGGTCAGCTGCAGCACTTCCTTCTTGGTCAGGCCGTGCGTGTCGCCCGAAAGCTGCTCTTCCAGCGTCTTGAGGCGCTTGATCGACTGGCTGATGGTCTTCCAGTTGGTGAGCATGCCGCCCAGCCAGCGATGGTTAACGAAATGCTGGCCGGCACGACGCGCGGCTTCGGCAACCGGTTCCTGCGCCTGACGCTTGGTGCCGACGAACAGAACCTTGCCGCCAGCAGCAACGGTCGAGCTGACGAACTCGAGCGCACGGGCGAACAGCGGTACAGTCTGCGACAGGTCGATGATGTGAACGCCGTTGCGTTCGCCGAAGATGTAGGGCTTCATCTTCGGGTTCCAGCGATGCGTCTGGTGGCCGAAATGCGCGCCCGATTCGAGCAGCTGCTGCATGGTGACGACAGGTGCCGCCATAGGGATATCTCCTTCCGGTTGATCCTCTGGGAAGCGGACATCCGGACAGCGCCGGACACCGGGTTATGGTGCTTCCCATGCGGGGTTGAGGGGGCGCGCTTACTCGAATTGCCAAAGCTGCGCAAGCCCAGAACATTTTCAGAACACCGCTTGACGCAGGAACGTTAATGGAACATAAAGGGCTCACAACACGCACATGGAACAGCATATCACGCTAACGGTTTGAGAATATTGAATTCTCGCCAATGGTGGCGTGTGGTTGGGAGCCGAAAGATGACTGGGATCGCTATCGGATTGCTCTTCGGCGCGGCTTTCGGGCTCGCCCTCTGGACGCTGGTGACGAGCATCGCCGCTCAGCGCCATCGCTTCGCCGAACTGTTTACCGCCCCAAATGCGCCGAGCGCAGCGGTGCCGCAGTTCAGTCGTGTTCGGGTTCGCGCGGTGCCGGCCCGGGTGCCGCTGCGTCGCCCCCAGCCGCAGCGCGCAGCCGCCTGACCCGGCGATAGGCACGCATGCTGAACGGGATCGACGCCAGATAGGCCAAAGTGAGAATCGCCAGCGTCGTCCAGGGCGCGGATACGAGCGCCGCAACCAGCCCGACAAGGATAACGATCGCCTCAAACCGCACCCGGCTCCGCAACCGGATGGCGGGGCCGAATGTGGCGACGCTGGAAACCATCAGCACAGCAATGAACGCGGTCCACGCCGCAATCAGCACCGGAGCCCGGATCGCGTCCTCGCCCGTCCACAACCAGAGATAGAGCGGTGTGAGGGCAAGCGCGGCACCGGCCGGCGCGGGCACCCCCGTCAGGAAACCGGCAGATTTGTGCGGCTGATGTTCCAGGTCGATTTGGGCGTTGAAGCGGGCAAGGCGCAGCGCACAGAACAATGCATGCAGGAGCGCGATAAGCCAACCGAAACGTCCGAGCGTTTGGAGCGACCAGAGATAGAGGATCAGGGCCGGTGCCACACCGAAAGAAATGGCATCGGACAGGCTGTCCAGCTCGGCACCGAAGCGGCTTTCGGCGCGAACCAGCCGGGCGATACGCCCGTCGATGCCATCGAGCACGGCTGCGGCCAGCACCATCAGTACCGCCGCTTCCCAATTGCCGAGAATGGCGAAGCGAATGCCGGTCAGGCCCGAGCACAGCGCAAGCGCCGTCACCGTGTTCGGCAACACCGCTCGCAGCGGTATCCCGCGCCCGGGGCGCGGGCGAGTTGTGATCATTGCGCGACGCCGGCGACGTTCGGTGCGTTGCGGCATGCTATCACCGTCTCCCCCGCCACTGCGCGCTGCCCCAGTGCAACCTGGCAGCCATAGCCTTCGGGGATGAACACATCTACGCGGCTGCCGAAGCGGATAAGCCCGACCCGCTGTCCGGCTACCACGAGATCGCCCGGCTTCACGAAGCTGACAATCCGGCGTGCGATCAGCCCGGCGATCTGGGTGAAGCCCACGCGCAGGCCGTTCTTGTCCTCAACCACCATGTGCTGGCGCTCATTCTCGTCGCTCGCCTTGTCGAGGTCGGCGTTCATGAACTTGCCGGAGATATAGATGACGTGGCGGATCGTTCCGGTGATCGGCGTGCGGTTCACATGCACGTCGAACACGCTCATGAAAATCGACACACGCACCATCGGCTCGTCGCCCAGCGCATGCGGGCCCGCCAGTTCGGGCGGCAGCGGCACACGCTCGATCATCGTGACCAGACCGTCGGCAGGCGAGACGATCAGCCCCTCGCCAACCGGTGTGACACGCACTGGGTCGCGAAAGAAGGCGGCGACGCCAAGCGTGAGGAACACCAACGGCCAGGTGATGAAATCCCAGACCCACAGGCTGGCGAGAGTGATCGTAGCGGCGATTAGGACATATTTGCGGCCTTCCGGGTGGATGTCCGGGAAGCGCCACTTCACAGTGGTGGTTCCGAGCGGGGGCTTGTCGAGCGACGTCATACGGCCCGGTCTAGCGCCCTCGGCCTTCATTTCCTAGACCGAGCCGTTCCGTATCAGGCTGCCGGCCTCCGCCGCACGCAGTTTTCCGCAGAATTTTTCGCACTCCGATGTGCCATGCAACCGCGCCGCTTGCATGTTCGTTGGATTTTGCGCAGCGCTGCCGCCTGTTTGTAACAATCGTAAGGATGCCGATGCCTTTTCCAACCGCCGCCGCGAAGCGACGCAGCCATCGCCGCACCCGCCCTGCAGACGCCCCCTCCCCCTGGATGTTCTTTCTCCAGCAATTCCTGAAACGGCCAGTGATGGTCGGGGCGGTGACTCAGTCCTCAGACCGGTTGATCCGCCGCATGCTTGGGAAGGTAGATTGGGCAAATACCCGGCTATTTGTTGAATATGGCCCCGGCGTGGGCACCTTCACGCGCCCGATCCTCGACCATCTCGGTCCCGACGCCAGACTGATTGCGATCGACACCAACCCCGACTTCATCCGCTATCTGCGTCAGACGATCGACGATCCACGCTTCGTGGCTGTACTCGGCTCTGCCGCCGACGTTCAGAAGATCGTGCTCGACAATGGCTTTGTCCATGCGGACTTCATTGCCTCCGGCCTCCCCTTTTCCACCCTTCCCGAAGGGGTTGGCGACGCGATCGCCCAAGCCACCCACGCGATACTGCGGCCGGGCGGGGCGTTTCTCGTCTACCAGTACAACCCCAGTGTCCGGCACTTCCTGACCCCCCATTGGGATGAGATCGACCACGCGATCGAATGGTGGAACCTGCCGCCGGCCCAGCTCTGGTGGGCGTGGAAGCGGTAATAGAACGGGGGATCAAGCGCCTCCTCTCAGCAGGCGCTTGATCCCCCCCGCCCTTGCCCCTAGACGCTCGCCAAAACCACTGTCTCAGGAAAGCGAGCTTATGGCGAAGATCAAGGTAGCAACGCCCGTCGTGGAGATCGACGGCGACGAAATGACGCGGATCATCTGGGAATGGATCCGTGAGCGCCTGATCCTCCCGTATCTCGACATCGACCTCAAATATTACGATCTTTCGGTCCAGAAGCGCGACGAGACCAACGACCAGATCACGATCGATTCGGCGAACGCGATCAAGCAATATGGCGTCGGCGTGAAGTGCGCGACGATCACTCCTGACGAGCAGCGCGTCGAAGAATTCAACCTCAAGAAGATGTGGAAGTCACCGAACGGCACGATCCGCAATATCCTGGGCGGCGTGATCTTCCGCGAGCCGATCGTGATCTCGAACGTACCGCGCCTGATTCCCGGTTGGACCAAGCCGATCGTCGTCGGCCGTCACGCATTCGGCGACCAGTACAAGGCGACCGACTTCAAGGTGCCCGGCAAGGGCAAGCTGACCATGAAGTGGGAAGGCGAGAATGGCGAAACGATCGAGGAGGAAGTGTTCAACTTCCCCAACGCCGGTGTCGCGATGGGCATGTACAATCTCGACGAATCGATCCGTGATTTCGCCCGCGCTTCGATGAACTATGCGCTCGGCCGCGGCTGGCCGCTCTATCTGTCGACGAAGAACACCATCCTCAAGGCGTATGACGGTCGCTTCAAGGACATTTTCCAGGAAGTGTTCGAGGCCGAGTTCGCCGAGCAGTACAAGGCGGCCGGCATCGAATATCAGCACCGCCTGATCGACGACATGGTCGCCTCCGCGCTCAAGTGGCACGGCGAGTTCGTCTGGGCGTGCAAGAACTATGACGGCGACGTCCAGTCGGATCAGGTCGCGCAGGGCTTCGGCTCGCTGGGCCTGATGACCTCGGTGTTGATGACCCCGGACGGCAAGACGATCGAGGCGGAAGCTGCCCACGGCACCGTCACCCGCCACTACCGTCAGCACCAGCAGGGCAAGGCCACCTCGACCAACCCGATTGCGTCGATCTTCGCCTGGACGGGCGGCCTCAAGTATCGCGGCAAGTTCGATAACACCCCCGAGGTGACCCGCTTTGCCGAGACGCTGGAAAAGGTGTGCATCGAAACCGTCGAAAGCGGAAAGATGACGAAGGATCTGGCGCTGCTGATCGGCCCGGATCAGGCTTGGATGACGACCGAACAGTTCTTCGAGGCGATCCGCGTCAACCTCGAAACCGCAATGGGCAGCTGGAAGTAAGCTTCGCCTGCAAAGCATGGGGAGCCGCACGGCTCCCCATCGCTTCATCACGAAATAGCGGGCAAGGCAGCCTTTTCCCTTGCATCTTCGGGCCCCGCGTGCTGCCCTTATACCATGACCGAGCGCCTTCCCCTCGCCGCCGGCCATCGGCCTTCCTTCCTTCAAAATGCTGACCAAAGCGCCTGTTTGCCAGGCATCCAGCCATGCTGAACCTGTCCAACCACGGCTTCAGCGATACGCTGGTCATTCTGGGCGCTGCAGGCCTGGTTATCCCCGCCTTTGCCCGCTTCCGCATCAGCCCGGTGATCGGTTTCATTCTGGTTGGCGCGCTGGTCGGGCCGTTCGGGCTTGGTAGCCTCGTCAGCAAGGCGCCGTGGCTCTATTATCTCACCATCTCCGACGCGCACGCGATCGAACCCTTTGCCGAATTCGGCATAATCCTTCTATTGTTCTCGATCGGGCTGGAGCTGTCGTTCCGGCGGCTCTGGACGATGCGCACGCTGGTGTTTGGCGTAGGCGCCGCCGAACTCTTCGGCGCCGGGCTGATACTTGCCGCCCTGCTCTATCTGACCGGTTTGAGTACGGGCGGCGCGATCGGCCTCGGGCTTGCGCTCGCGCTGTCCTCGACCGCGCTCGTGATCCCGATCGCCGGTACCACCAGCGCGGTCGGACGCGCGGCGTTCGCGATGCTGTTGTTCGAAGATCTTGCGCTGGTACCGATCATCTTCCTGCTCGGTGCGCTGGGCCCTTCAGCCAGCGGTGCGGGCGTGACGGGTCTGCTCACCACCCTGGGGGTGGGTATCGCCACAGTTGCGCTGCTGTTCCTGGGCGGAAGGATGATCCTGCCCCGCATGTTCGCCCAGGCCGCGCGCACCAAAAGCCCCGAACTATTCCTGGCGGCCAGCCTGCTGGTGGTGATCGTCGCCAGCCTTGCGACCACGGCCGCGGGTCTGTCCCCGATCGTCGGCGCCCTTATCGCCGGACTGCTGATTGCCGAGACCGAATATCACGGTGAAGTCGAAGCCATCACCGCGCCGTTCAAGGGCCTCGCACTGGGCGTCTTCCTGCTCACCGTCGGCATGCGGCTCAACCTCGGCTTTGTGGTTCTCAACTGGGCGGCGCTGCTCGGCGCAAGCTTGCTGGTGATGGTGGTCAAGGTCGGCGTCACGACCTTGCTGCTGCGGCTTTCCGGTGCGCGGATGGGAACCGCGGCAGAAACCGGCGTGCTGATGGCCAGCCCTTCCGAAACGACGCTGATCGTGCTGGGCGTCGCGGGTGCGGCCGGGTTGATCGCGCCCGCCACCACTGCCTTCTGGTCCGCCGTAACAGCAATTGGCCTCACGGCCACGCCGCTGCTGGCCAAGGCGGGGGAGATGATCGCCCGGCTGATCGAGGGCCAGCGCGCCGAGGATATCACGGAGCAGGAAGTGGCACAGGTTGAAGGTGGCACGGTCGTCATCGGCTTCGGCCGGGTCGGCCGCACCGTGGCAGACATGCTGCGAAGGCACGGCAAACCTTATGTCGGTGTTGACGCAGACATCGACAATGTGACCCGGGCGCGCCGTGACGGCTTTCACGTGCTGTTCGGCGATGTGACACGCAGCGAGCTGGTCGACCAGCTCCAGCTCGGCCGCGCCAAGGCGCTGGTTTTGACCATGGACGATCCGGTGCTGACCGTGCGGCTGACCAAGCGTGTGCGCGGCTGGGTACCGCATTTGCCGATCATCGCCCGTGCTCGCGACGCGACCCATGCAGCCGAACTCTACAAGGCGGGCGCAACCGATGCCGTGCCAGAGACGCTGGAAAGTTCGTTGCAACTGTCCGAAGCGCTGCTGGTCGATGTCGGCATCGCCGTCGGCCCGGTGATTGCGTCGATCCACGAGAAGCGCGATGAGATGCGGCGCGCGATCAAGGAAGCGGCCGGAATCGAGCGCGAGCCCCGCCTGAACCGGTCACGCCTGAACCAGACCGCCGAACAGACAAAGGCCTGAAAATGATGTTCTTCCCCTTCGCCCTTGCGCTGCTTTCCGCCGTCCAATCGGACACGGCCGCAGACCCGCTGGCGCCTGCCAAGGCCGGGCGGATTCGCTGCGTGGATCCGGATCGCACCAACCGCACCTGCAATACCATCGTCCGCTATACGCCGCGCGGCGATGGCAGCTTCGATGCGCTGGTGACGGGCATCGTCAGTCGCGAGCCGACTATCGTGCTCGAATACACAACCTTCGGCCAGGTCCGCGATGGTGCGGTGTGCAGCCGCATCCGGCCGGCCGATTTCAACGCCGGTAAGCTGAGCAGTGCCGGTGCGCCGCTGGCCCCTGTTGCGGCATCAAGCACTCGTAGTAAGCTGATGCTGGCACTTCAGCCGCTGGCCGGGCACGAACGCTGCTATCGCGACGTGCCTACGGGCGACGGCATGACCGTCAACGTAACCATCGATGGCGTGCTCCACCCGGAAATGGGCCAGAACGCGATATGGGTGATCCCGGAGGACGGTTACGCCCCGGGCTGATCCCCTGCCTTCTCAGGCGGCGACCGGGCTTTCCGCCAGCGCCGCCTTCACGGCCGCGAGCGCTTCCGCGCCGCTGGTCCCGTCCGGGCCTCCGCCCTGCGCCATGTCCGGACGGCCGCCGCCCCCCTGACCGCCAAGCACCGCGACGGCAACCTTCACCAGATCGACCGCGCTGACGCCAATGCCATCGGTGACGCCGACCGCGACCGAGGCGCGGCCTTCGTTGACGGCGACCAGCGCGACGACGCCGCTGCCGATCCGCGCCTTGGCCTCGTCGACCGCGCCGCGCAGCGCCTTGGCCTCCAGACCGTCAAGCACCTGACCGACGAAGTTGATGCCGTTCACCTGCTCCGGACCAGCCGGCGCAGCGCCTGCCCCGCCGCCGAGTGCCAGTGCCTTTTTCGCCTCGGCCAGTTCACGCTCGAGCTTGCGACGCTCTTCCACCAGCGCGGCCACGCGCGCCGGCACGTCGTCGGGGGACGTCTTGAGCGCGGCGGCCGCTTCGCGCAGCCGCTCGTCGCGCGCGTTGAGCCACTGGCGCGCGCCTTCGCCGGTCAGCGCCTCGATGCGACGCACACCTGAGGATACGGCGCTTTCCGAGATGATCTTGAAGACCGCGATGTCACCTGTGGCGTTGACGTGCGTACCACCGCACAGTTCGACGGAGTAAGACGCATCCTCGCCGCGGCCCATCGACAACACTCGGACCTCGTCGCCGTATTTCTCGCCGAATAGCGCCATGGCGCCGGCCGCAATGGCATCGTCCGGCGTCATCAGCCGGGTCTCGACCACGCCGTTATGGCGAATCTGTGCATTCACATCGGCTTCGATGTCGGCGATTTCGGCCGGCGTAAGCGCCGAGGGGTGCGAGAAGTCGAAGCGCAGCCGCTCGGGCGCCACAAGGCTGCCCTTCTGGCTGACATGGGTGCCGAGCCGCTTGCGGAGCGCGGCGTGCAGCAGGTGCGTCGCCGAGTGGTTCGCACGGACCTGATCGCGACGCTCGACATCGACAGACAGATGCACTGCGTCGCCAACCGCGACTTCGCCGCTCTCGATCTTGGCGTGGTGCGCGTGGAGGCGACCGAGCGGTTTCGACGTATCGTCAACGAGCGCGCGCAGCTTATCGTTCGAAATGACGCCCGCATCGCCCATCTGGCCGCCACTTTCGCCGTAGAAAGGCGTCTGGTTGGTCAGAATCGTAACCGTGTCACCAGCTGTCGCCCTCTCGACGCGCGCGCCATCCTTCACCAGCGCGACCACCTGGCCTTCGCCCTCGGTGCCGACATAACCGGTGAACTCGGTGCCGCCGAGCTCGTCGGCGAGATCGTACCAGAGTTCCTCCGAAGCCTTCTCGCCCGACCCCTTCCAGGCAGCGCGCGCGGCGCGCTTCTGTTCGGCCATCGCCGCGTCGAAGCCGGCACGATCGACGCCGATCTCGTTGGCGCGCAGCGCGTCCTCGGTCAGGTCATAGGGGAAGCCATAAGTGTCGTAGAGCTTGAACGCGGTCGCGCCCGGCAGCGTGTCGCCGGCCTTCAGCCCCTGGGTTGCCTCGTCGAGCAGCCGCAGGCCGTTGGCGAGCGTCTGGCGGAAGCGGGTTTCCTCCTGCAGCAGCGTCGCTTCGATCAGCGGCTGCGCGCGGACGAGCTCGGGGTAAGCAGCACCCATTTCGGCGACCAGCGAGGGCACCAGCCGGTGCATCAGCGGATCCTTGGCGCCCAGCAGGTGCGCATGGCGCATCGCGCGGCGCATGATGCGGCGGAGCACATAGCCGCGGCCCTCATTGGCCGGCAGCACGCCGTCTGCAACGAGGAAGCCCGAGGAACGCAGGTGGTCCGCGATCACCCGGTGGCTTGCGGCCTGCTCGCCATCCGCAGCGGTAGCGGTAAGCGCAGCCGACTGGTCGATCAGCGCGCGGAAAGTGTCGGTGTCGTAATTGTTGTGGACGCCCTGGAGCACGGCGGCGATGCGCTCCAGCCCCATGCCGGTGTCGATGCTCGGCCGCGGCAGGTCGCCGATAATCTGGTCATTTTCTTGCACGAACTGCATGAAGACGAGGTTCCAGATTTCGACGAAGCGGTCGCCATCCTCCTCGGGCGATCCCGGCGGGCCACCATAGATATGCTCGCCATGATCGTAGAAGATTTCCGAGCAGGGGCCACAGGGGCCATCCGCGCCCATTGCCCAGAAATTGTCCTTGGTCGGGATGCGGATAATCTTGTGATCGGGCAGGCCCGCGATCTTCTTCCACAGGTCGAAAGCCTGATCGTCGGTGTGGTACACCGTGACGGTCAGCTTCTCGGCGGGAATGCCCCACACTTTGGTGAGAAGGGTCCAGGCATGGGTGATCGCCTGTTCCTTGAAATAATCGCCGAACGAGAAATTGCCGAGCATCTCGAAGAAGGTGTGGTGCCGGGCGGTGTAGCCGACATTGTCGAGATCGTTGTGCTTGCCGCCCGCGCGCACGCACTTCTGGCTGCTGGTCGCGGTGCTGTAAGGGCGCGATTCCAGGCCGGTGAACACATTCTTGAACGGCACCATGCCGGCGTTCACGAACATCAGCGTGGGATCGTTGTGCGGCACCAGCGGCGCGCTGGGGACGCGGGCATGGCCCTGGCCCTCGAAATAGTCGAGAAACGAGCGGCGGATATCATTGGTCGACGTCATGGCCGCCGACTTAAGGGCTCGATGCGTTTCGCTCAAGCGAAACACATCGATGGCCGGCTATCGCGCCACATCGCGCCTCGGTTTCGGCGAAAGCCATTTCAGGACGCTGGCGCCGTCGCCCCCCTCGAACGGAACCAGGTTCGCGATGGCCAGCCCAGCGGACTGCAAGGCCAGCGCCCACGCAATCACGCTGCCCCACTCGCCGGCAACCGCAGCCGCCACAACTGCCAGCGCGATATTGGCCACGGGCCCAGCCAGCGCGATCAGCCCATGCTTGCGGCGGGCGTTGATCGCGTCGAGCGTGTAACTGACATAACCGCCGAGATCGCCGCGCCCCATACGCCAGCGCAGCCGGATCTTGCCGCGGGCAACGCCATATTCGAGCGGCAGCACCGCGATTGTCCGCACCTGTGCGCCGAGCCAAGCCGCCATTGCCGCGTGACCAAGCTCGTGCACCAGAATGGTGACGAACAGCAGCGCGAGATCGACGCAAATTCGCGGCAGCAAGCCGGAGTCGCCGGGGAATATCGATGATAGAGTGGTGCCGACGCCGATGGCGACGATCAGCACCAGTATGCCGGCAAGACGACGCATCACCATGCGCTCAGCCCATTGGCGCATCGATCGACCGCGGCGGTTCGCTGAACCATTTCGGCCCCGCCTCGGTCATGTGGAAACAGTCCTCAAGCCGCACGCCGAAGCTGCCGGGGATGTAGATGCCAGGCTCGTTCGAAAAGCACATGCCGGGTGCCAGTTTCGTCTTTTCCCCGCGCACCAGATTGACCGGCTCGTGCCCATCGAGGCCAATGCCGTGGCCGGTACGGTGCGACAGGCCCGGCAACTTGTAGTCGGGGCCATAGCCGAGCGACGCATAATAGCCGCGCACGGCATCGTCGACGCGGCCCGCCGGAGCGCCAAGCTGTGCGGCGGCGAAGGCGATCTGCTGGCCCTTCGCCACCTGGTCCCAAACCTTGCGCTGCGCCGCGCTTGCCATGCCATGGACGAAGGTGCGCGAAATATCGGACTGATAGCCCATCACGTTGCAGCCGCAGTCCATCAGCACGACCGCCCCGTCGGCGACGGGCGAAGGCGTTTTCGTGCCGTGCGGATAGGCAGCCCCCTCCCCGACCAGCACCATGCTAAACTCGGGCTCGCCGCCCAGCTTGCGCGTCGCCGCGTCCATCAATGCTGCAACGCCGCGCTGACGCATCCCCTTTTCAACGCGAGGATAAACAAAGCGATAGGCCGCAATAGTGATATCGGTTGCGAGCTGCATCAGCGCCAGTTCGGCCGGGCTCTTGACCATCCGGCAGCCTCGCACGACCGGGTTGGCGGAGGCTACGCGCAGCCCGTTCCTCTGGAGCCCGTCAACCGCAAAATAGCGCACCGTCTCCTCTATACCCACCGGAAATCCGGCCAGCTTCCGGTCGCGCAGGAAGCCCGCGACCGTCTCGAGCGGATCTTCATCCTCCTGCCAAACCCGCACCTCCGCCGGGATCGCCAGCGTCTCGCGCGTGCGCGGCTCCTCGAAAAAGGGCGTGACAATGCACGGCTCGCCTTCGACCGGAAGCACCGCAACAGTCAGCCGCTCACTGCGCCCCCAGCGGATGCCGGTGAAATAGACGAGGCTCGCACCCGGCTCGATCAGCACCGCGCCGATTCCGGCGGCTTTCATCAGCGCCTGCGCCTTCACCAGACGGGCGCGGCGTTCCTCGGGGCCGATCGGGCGGGCGCCGCCGGTCATGTCCTGCAGCCCGGCAAGATCGGGCTCGGCGGCGCGGACGATTGGCGGTACGCCCAGCAACGGCATTGCCGCCATGCCGCCCAGCAGATGCCGCCGCGTCATTCCCCATGCCATCATGCCACGCCCCCATGTCGAACCGGCTGCCTGGGTAGAGGGAATAAGGGTGTGACAGCAAGAGCTTCGCCCTTCGTCCGCCGCGCGGCCTCGCCGCAACAGAACCGCCGGGCTTGACCCGACGCCGACAATCCCGTTCCGTCGCGCGACGATTCTTCGGGGGAGCATTTGTGGGTAAACGACTTACCTGGTTCATTCTGGCGGCGCTGCTTGCGGGCGGGCTGATCGGCTGGGGCCTGAACCTTGGCTATGGCGGCACGCCGGAGGGCAAGGCGCTGCTCGAGCGCATCGCCTATGGGCTCGATATCCCGACCCAGATGTTCCTCCACCTGATCAAGATGATCATCGCGCCGCTGGTGATCTCGACGCTGGTGGTCGGCATCGCCCATATGGGCGGTAGCGGCGCCATCGGCCGGGTGGGTTTCAAGGCGTTCTTCTGGTTCGTCTGCGCCAGCCTGATCTCGCTGACGCTGGGCCTGATTCTCGTCAATCTGCTGCATCCCGGCACGGGGCTGCACCTTCCGCTGCCGCCGGCCAACGCCTCGAGCGGCGTCGACCGCACCGCCTTCGATGCCGCCAAGTTCTTCACCCATATCGTCCCGACCAGTGCCATCGACGCGATGGCGAGCAATGACATCCTCCAGCTGGTGATCTTCTCGCTGTTCTTCGGCGTCGGCATGGCCGCGGTGGGCGAGAAGGCGAAGCCGCTGCTGCACGGACTGGAAGCGCTGGTTTCGGTGATGCTGACCGTCACCGGCTATGTGATGCTGTTCGCGCCGGTGGCGGTGTTCTGCGCGGTCGCGCGGACGCTCGCTACCAAGGGCCTGGGCGTCGTCGGCGACCTCGCCTATTTCATGGGCAGCTTCTACCTGGGCCTGGCCGTACTGTGGACGGTGCTGCTCGGCGCCTGCTTCCTGGTCGTCGGCCCACGCACGGCCCAGCTCATCCGCTATCTGCGCGACCCGATCCTGCTCGGCTTCTCGACCGCTTCGTCCGAGGCAGCCTATCCGCGCACGCTCGACGCGCTCGACCGGTTCGGGGTGCCGCCGCGCATCGCCAGCTTTGTCCTCCCGCTCGGCTATTCGTTCAACCTCGACGGGTCGATGATGTACATGACGTTCGCGTCGATCTTCATCGCCCAGGCATACGGCATCCATCTCGACTGGGGGACGATGATCCAGATGCTGCTGATCCTGATGATCACCAGCAAGGGTATCGCCGGCGTGCCGCGCGCCAGCCTTGTCGTCATCACCGGCACGCTTTCGCATTTCAACATCCCCGAAGCCGGCGTGCTGCTGATCCTGGCGGTCGACCATTTCCTCGACATGGGCCGCACCGCGACCAATGTGATCGGCAATGCCGTCGCCAGCGCAGTCGTGGCGCGTTGGGAAGGCACGCTCGATGCACCCGACGAAGCCGAGCCGGCGGTGACGCCGATCCCCGCCGGAGGACCGAGCGACGCCCGCAGCTTCGGCGACTATGCCGGGCACTGAGCCCGGCGCGTCTCACGCATAGGCATAAGGCCCGCCCGCCCGGAGCGCCTTCTGATAGGCCGGGCGGGCGTGGATCGTCTCGAGAAAGGCGGCAATGTGGGGGCGCCCTTCCAGCGCGCCCGCACGCGCCACCGCCGCTTCCAGCGGAAAGCTCATCATCACATCGGCTGCGGTGAAGTTGTCTCCGGCGAACCAAGGCCGGGCGGCAAGCTCGCCCTCGACATAGTCGAAATGCACCTCAGCCATCGGGCGAAACTTCTTCAGCCCCAGCTTGCCGAACACCGGCACCCGGCCGAGCACCAGCATGACGAGCAAAGGCGGCATCAGCGACCCTTCCGCGTAATGGAGGAAATGACGATAACGCAGCGCGTCGTCCCGGTGCGCCGGTGCGCCAAGCCGGCCATCGGCCTTGTCGACCAGATATTCGATGATCGCGCCGGTTTCGGCGACGACGGTGCCACCATCCTCGATCACCGGCGACTTGCCGAGTGGATGAACACGCTTGAGTTCGGGCGGCGCAAGCATCGTCGCCTTGTTCCGCTCGTAACGCTTCACCTCATAGGGCAGACCAAGTTCCTCGAGCAGCCAGAGTATCCGCTGCGAGCGGGAATTTTCGAGGTGGTGGACGGTGATCGTCATGGGGTTCTCCCGAATTGCTGCATCGCCTATCAGGTGAGCGAAGCGAGGCGAACGCGCAAGTCGCAGGTGCCGCAGCAATGGCCACACGTGACCTGAAGTTTAGGAAGTTTACGGGTTTGCGTGGTTGTGAAGTTTACGAAGTTTAGGCCTTTGCGCGCTTTCGCGCCTGATTTGCCGCACGCCGCAGTCATGACACTTCGCTCCCCGGCGCGCAGGAATGCAGGTGGATTTCGGACGGTTCAAGAAGCGGCGGAACCGAAGTTCCACAGGAAGAACATATGGGGATCATCCTCGCCGATCCAAGACCACATGGTCTCCAACCCGTCAATCGGTAGCTATTGTCCCAAAGTCGCGGCGATCAGTGCCTGCACGACCGGATCGTCGATCATTCCAGCGTCGCGCAGGCAGAGATAGCGCCCTCGCCTGCCTTCCCCCCGCAGCAAGCCGGCGGGATCGGACAAGGTCGCGCCGTCGTTGAAGTGAAGGAACAGGTTGGGCGGATCGACGACAAGGCGGAAAGCAGCTCCACTCGGCGCCATATAGCAAAAGCGCAGGCCGTCCTGCCCCTCAGTCTGCTCTACCAGCGCTGGTTCGATGCACCGGAGCATGGCACGCGCCGCCGCAAGCCGCTCCCGCCAAGGGCTGGCGACCGTGCAGGCAAGTACCTCGTCCGAAGGAGGTTCGCCCGGCATCATGTTCCGGACGACGAGACTATCGCGCCATCGCGGCGGCGGGGTTCGGCAAAGCCGCCGGGCACATGCGGCACCGTTACCGACATGACTTCGCCGCGACCGGGACCAAGCAGATAGCTGCCGCTCTGAACGCAGAAATAGGGCCGCTGCGGATCGTTATCAGCGTCCATCGGTACGACTGGCCATCGTCCGGCGCAATCCGACACGGTACACCAGCAGTGGATCAGCGGCAGGTAGCTGCTGTCGGTCGGATCATCACCAAGATATTCGCGGCGGACGAAGATGTGTGCGTTTTCCGGTATCGATCGAAGGCCGGGCTTGCGGCCAATCATAGCCGCGAACGTTTCGAAATCCCGCCGCGCCTGCCGGATCTGCTCGCGCAGCGCGGACGAGTAAGGCTGTCCTTGCAATTCCGCACGCCAGGCCGCCTGTTCCGGTTTGGCCAAGCGAAAATATTCGTCCGCATCACCGCCAACGAGCGCACGCAGCATTGTGCGGGCGGCCTCGACCTGCTTCCCGCGGCTCGCAAGATACGGGGTCGCATCCACGAGCAAACGCCGGTCGGTAGGTACCTCAGCCTCGGTAAGCCGCGCGATCGGCGCGCGCGACAAGGTCCTGATCCGTACTGGCGAGACGTACACCTCGAGTGAGGTATGGCAATAGCCGGCCACCATCACAATTGCATCGTGCCGTTCAGCCTGAATCGCCGCCACCGCCTCATTTTCCAACGCGCAACTGCTGAGAGTACCGGTCACTTCGACCCGCACTGGGCGGGAATAGCGTGGCTCTAGCCCGCGATATAGAGGCAGCGAATGGTGGACCTGTTTGCCATAGCTGCCCCATGGCTCGAGCAGCGCCATGCGATCGGTGTAAAGTCGCCTGCCCTTCAGAACGCCGGAAAGCGTTACACAGCGACCACGCCACCGGTCGAAATCGTCGCGTACCGCGTCGATCGTCGTGCGTACAGCCGCCCCCGCCGCGCATTGAGGTGCCGCAGCGACGGGTGCCGACCAGCCGAGCACCATAAAAGTGGCGAACAGCAGCGGAAGAAAGGCAGTCCTGCGCATAACTGCAAAATGAAAGGCGCTGGCAGCGAAGTCAAACTACATTCGGCACCCGGCGGATAAAATAAAGGCCCGGAACATACGCTCCGGGCCCAACTGTCATAGCGGCTTCCGACCGATCAGATGTCGTCCTCGGGTTCCGGCCCTGCCATCAGCCCTTCGGCGACCTGCTCGGTGCGGCCGCGGATCGCGGCTTCGAGGCGGGCGCAGACCTCGGGATTGTCGCGCAGGAAATTCTTCGAATTCTCGCGACCCTGGCCGATGCGGATGCTGTCATAGCTGAACCAGGCGCCCGATTTCTCGACCAGTCCGGCCTTGACGCCCAGATCGAGGATTTCGCCGATCTTCGAAATGCCCTCGCCATACATGATGTCGAATTCGACCTGCTTGAACGGCGGAGCGACCTTGTTCTTCACCACCTTGACGCGGGTGGTGTTGCCGATGATCTCCTCACGGTCCTTGATCTGGCCGGTGCGACGGATGTCGAGGCGGACCGAGGCGTAGAATTTCAGCGCATTGCCACCGGTCGTCGTTTCCGGATTGCCGTACATCACGCCGATCTTCATGCGCAGCTGGTTGATGAAGATCACCATGCAGCGCGAGCGGCTGATCGAACCGGTCAGCTTGCGCAGGCTCTGCGACATCAGCCGCGCCTGCAGGCCGACATGGCTGTCGCCCATTTCGCCTTCGATTTCGGCACGCGGCACCAGCGCAGCGACCGAGTCGACCACCAGCACGTCGATCGCGTTCGAGCGGACCAGCGTGTCAGTGATTTCCAGCGCCTGTTCGCCGGTATCCGGCTGCGACACGATCAGTTCGTCGATATTGACGCCGAGCTTCTTCGCATAGACCGGATCGAGCGCATGTTCGGCGTCGACGAACGCAGCGACGCCGCCATTCTTCTGCGCCTCGGCAATGACATGGAGCGCAAGCGTAGTCTTGCCCGAGCTTTCCGGCCCATAGACTTCGATCACGCGGCCGCGCGGCAGACCGCCGACGCCCAGCGCAATGTCCAGCCCGAGCGAGCCGGTAGAGATCGCCTCGACCTGCATCGTCTCCTTCGAGCCGAGCTTCATTGCCGAGCCCTTGCCGAAAGCGCGGTCGATCTGTGCGAGGGCGGCGTCGAGCGCCTTCTGCTTGTCCGTGGAAATGGCCATATTGCCGTCGATCACCTTAAGGGATGCTGCCATTGGAAGGCCCCGTCGCTAGAGGGTTTGTGCCACGCATTCAACCGTGTTGGAAAAGCGTGTATCGGATTTGTTCCACGAGAACAAGAGGGGAACTATCCAATTTCGGCGGAGCACATTCATAACGGTTGCGATCCCCCTGCCCGCCCGCTAGCCCGGCGCCGATGACCAGCATCGTCGGCCACGTCTCCGCCCTGGCGCGCTTTCCCGCCAAATCGATGGCGGGCGAAGCGCTGACAGTGGCCGAGATGGACTGGCAGGGCATTGAGGGCGATCGCCAATATGCCTTTGTCCGCGCCGCCAACGGAACGCGCTTTCCGTGGCTGACCGCGCGGCAGGTGCCGGCAATGGCGCTGCACCGCGCCCGATTCGTCGATCCCGGCAGCCCCAAGCGCAGCGCCGTGCTGGTCGACACGCCCGACGGCGGCGCCTGTTCGTTACACGATCCGCAGTTGCTTGCCCGGCTGGAAGAGGCCGCCGGCGAGCCCGCCACGCTGATCCAGGTCGCGCGCGGCATTTATGATTCGATGCCGATCTCGTTCCAGACCCATGCCGGCCACCGCGCGCTGGAGGCGGCGCATGGCAGCGCCATTGATCCCCGCCGCTTCCGCATCAATGTAACGATCGAAAGCGAACTCGCGCCCGAGATGTGGCAGGGAATGCGGCTCGCCTTCGGTACCGGCGAGGACGGTGCGGTGGTGCAATGCGCCGACCCGATTGACCGCTGCGTTTTTGTGACGATCGATCCGGATACCGGCGCCAAGGACCCGACGATCCTGCGCACGCTCGCCCAGCGGTTCGCCAATCGCTATGGCCTCTATGCCGGTCCCGCCCGCCCTGGCCTCATACGATTGGGCGACCCGGTGCGCGTGCTGCCGGCCTGACCAGCCGCCGGATCAGCCGAGCGTGGCGAGGATCTGATCGACGCGGTCGAGCGTGAAGGGCTTGGCCAGCACCGGCCGGTCGCGATGGCGTTCGACGATGCTGTCATCCGCACCGCCCGTGGCCAGCACGAACGGAATGCCACGTTCCGCCAGCAAGTCCGCAATCGCCCAGCTTTGCTCGCCGCCGCGAAGATTGACGTCGAGGATCGCCGCGTCGATCCCCCCCTCGCCGATCCGAGCCAGCGCATCGGCGACATTGTCGCAGATACCGGCGGCAACGCGGTCCAGCGCGTCGAGGAAATCCTCGAGCATCATCGCGATCAATGGTTCGTCTTCGACGATGAGAATTTGGCGAGGCCCCTGCATATCTTGCCCTTTGCAGGAAAAGCGCCAGGCGCCAAGCGCTTATTTGGCGGCAAGAATATCCCGTACCGCTTCAGCAAGTTGCTGGACCGAAAAGGGTTTTGGCAGAAAAGCGACATTATCGAGATCGATCGACTTGCGAAGCTGCTCTTCCGCATAGCCCGACATGAACAATATCGGCAGGTCAGGCCAGCGCGCGCGGATCTTCCGCGCCATGCTGGGACCATCCATCACCGGCATCACCACGTCCGAAACCAGCAGATCCGGCTTTTCGATCGTCTCGATCGTCTCCAGTGCGATTTCGCCATTGGCGGCCGTGATCACCGTATAGCCCTGGCGACTGAGCGCCCGGTCGGCAATGGCGCGGACCATGTCCTCGTCTTCCACCACCAGGATGGTACCGGTGCCCCAAAGATCGGCAGGCTTTTCCTTGACAACAGGTAGCTTGGCCACCGCCGCTTCGGCCGCAGCATGGACCGGCAGATAGATGGTGAACTGGGCGCCGCCTTCCGGCCCGTTCTCCGCAAAGATATAGCCGCCCGACTGTTTGATGATGCCATAGACGGTCGAAAGGCCGAGGCCGGTGCCCTTGCCGACTTCCTTGGTGGTGAAGAACGGTTCCCAGATCTTGGTGAGGATGTCGGCGGGAATGCCGGTGCCGGTGTCGGAAATGCGCAACGCGGTATAGTCGCCGACCGGCAGCACATCCTCGTCCATCCGGCGCACTTCCGCAGCGGGCACCGCCATCGTCTCGATCGTCAGCGTGCCGCCGCCGCTCGGGTTCTTTGACAGCATCGCGTCGCGGGCGTTGACGGCAAGATTGACCACCACCTGTTCGAGCTGGCCCGGATCGGCGCGCACCGGCCCCAGATTGCGGCCGTGCTTGACGTCGAGCAGCACCGTTTCGCCGAGCAGGCGCTTGAGGAGGTTGGATACTTCCGAAATCACGTCCGGCAGTTGCAGCACCTGCGGGCGCAACGTCTGCTGGCGCGAAAAGGCTAGCAGCTGGCGCGTCAGGCTGGCGGCGCGGTTAGAATTGGCGCGGATTTGCTGGATGTCGTCATAATCGCTGTCGCCAGGCGAATGGCGCATCAGCATCAGGTCGCAATGACCGATGATCGCGGTGAGGATGTTGTTGAAGTCATGCGCGACGCCGCCGGCAAGCTGGCCGACCGCCTGCATCTTGGTAGCCTGCGCCACCTGGCGCTTCAGCTTTCCTTCCTCGCCCGTATCGCGCACGCTGAGCAGCACCGCCGCGTCGCCCAGCCCGCGCGCGCCTGCAATGGTAATGGCGATCGGCTCTTCGGGCGCGTCGTTGAGACGGACGGTGATTTCGAGCGACTGCGGCGCCCCTGCGGCGAAACGGCGTACGGCATCGGCCAGCGTGGCCTTGTCCTCGCGCACCACCAGATCGCCAGGATAGAGCGGTGGCGCGGCGGGATTGACGCGGGCAGCACGCACAAAGGCGTCGTTCATGCTGCTGAAGCGGCCATCGCGATCGACCAGCGCGAGGCCGGAGGGAAGCAGCGCGATCAGCGAACGCACATGCGCAGAGGCGCTGCCGCCGATCGCCGGTGCAGGCGGGGCGCTGACTTCCTCGTCGAGCAGCGCGACGAGCAGCGGCGCGTCCTCGTCCTCCAGAAACGGGATCTGCAGCACGCGCAGCGGCGTACCGTTCCCGCCCTCTCGCTCGAAACGTACCTGGCCGGCCGAATCGGTGGTCAGGAATCGAGCGAAATCCCGTCCTTCTACAGGGGCTTCTGCGCTACCCATCGCACGCAGTCTGAACACGCGATTGGCCGAACGGATGCGGCCTTCGGGCGAGATGAGCACCGCCATCACACCGGCGCCGGCGAGCCGGTCGCCCACCTGGCCGCCGATCAGCGCCTGGACCTGCACCGCCAGATCGAGCGCTTGCACGCCGATGAATCGCCATACCAGCGAATCATCACCAATGCGCGTGATCCGCACGGTCAGCGGCGCCCCGAACGCATGGATCTCGCCGCATTGCGCCTCGCCATCGCGCCAGGCGGCACGGGCGCAGGCGCCGAGTGCAGTCTCGCCCGCCTCTCCCACTGGCAGCCCGGGTGGCGTCGGCCACCCGCCGAACAGTGCCTCGTAGCGGGGATTGGCACAGACGAGCTGGCCGGCGCGATCGGTAACCGCCAGTGCATCGTCGCTGGCCGCAGCAAGGGCATGCGCGATCATCCAGTCGGTCACCAGCGGCGGCGAAGGCGGCGCGCGGAACAGCCGCGTCGCCGCGAGCATCAGCCCCGTCGCAACGACAGTCGCGGCAACGAACCCCGCCGCGACGGCGCGCTCGCCGATGGTGAGCAGCACGACGCCGGCCGCCAGCACGCCGGCCGCCGCCGCCGCGAGCAGCGGCAGCAGCACCGACGGGCGCGGCAGGTCGACGTCTTCGGGCAGGGTTGCCATGGGCTATCGATGTTCGGTCGCCCGACGCGGGTCAAGCGCCGAGTGCGTCCCCGCCCGCAGATCGCGCGCGGGGATACAGGCGCACATCACCAGATGCGGACGCGCTTGTCCGGGCTGAGATACAGCTTGTCGCCGGGGGCGGGCTGATAGGCACCGTACCAGGGATCGAGATTGCGCACGACCCATGCCCGCTGCTGCGACGGCGAGTGCGGATCGGTGAGCAGCCGCTGCCGCAGATTGGCCTCGCGATAGTTGCGGCGCCATACCTGCGCCCAGCCGAGATAGAAGCGCTGGTCGCCGGTGGTGCCGTCGATCACCGGCGCTTCCTTGCCGTCCAGCGACTTCTTGTAGGCGTCATAGGCGACGGTGAGGCCGGCGAGGTCGGCAACATTCTCGCCCAGCGTGTTGCGGCCCTTCACATGCATGCCGGGCAGCGGCTCATAAGCGTCATATTGCGCGACCAGCGCATCGGTGCGCGCCTTGAACGCCGCGACGTCGGCCGGAGTCCACCAATCGGTCAGGCGACCTTCCTTGTTGTACTTGGCACCCTGGTCGTCGAAGTGATGGCTCAGCTCATGACCGATCACCGCGCCGATGCCCCCATAGTTGACCGCCGGATCGGCATTGGGATCGAAGAAGGGCGGCTGGAGAATCGCAGCCGGGAAGACGATCTCGACCATGCCGAAATTGGCATAGGCGTTCACTTCCATCGGGGTCATCCCCCATTCCCAGCGCTGCAGCGGCTTGCCGAGATGGCCGATATTATAGGCGTGCTGCCACTGATTGGCGCGCTGCGCATTGCCGAACGCATCACCGGCGACGACCTGCAGGTCCGAATAGTCGCGCCAGCGATCGGGATAGCCGATCTTGGGGGTGAAGGCGGCGAGCTTCGCATGCGCCTTCACCTTGGTTTCGGGCGACATCCAGTCGAGCTGATCGATGCGCGCGTCCATCGCAGCGATGACGTTCTTGACCAGCCGGTCGGCCGCCGCCTTGGTTTCCGGCGGGAAATATTTGGCGACATAGACCTTGCTGACTTCGTCGGACAGCGCAGCGGTGGTGAAGTTTACGGCCCGCTTCCAGCGCGCTTCCTGTTCCGGCGTGCCGGACAGGACGGTGCCTTCAAAGGCGAAATCCTCCTTGTCGATCGCGCTGGGCAGCACGTCCGAATAGGCGCTGAGCGAGCGAACGAGCAACTGGTCCTTCAGCACGTCGAGCGGCGTGGTCTGGAGCAGCTTGGCGATGCCGGCAATCGCGCTGGGCTGCGCGACGATGACGGTATCGACCGGCGCACCGATGCCCGTGAAATAGGTCTTGAAGTCAAAGCCCGGGGCCAGCTTGGTCAGCGCGGCGACGGTCATCTTGTTATAGGTGTTGTTGACGTCGCGGCTGCGCTCGCGGGTCCACTGGACTTCGGCGACCTTGGTCTCGAAGGCGAGGATCGCCTTGGCCCGCGCGGCGGCATTGGCTTCACCGGCCAGCGTCAGCATTGCGGCGAGGTGCTTTTCATAGGCTGCGCGCGTCTCGGCGAACTTCGCGTCCTTCAGCAGATAATAGTCGCGATCCGGCAGGCCGATGCCGCCCTGGCCCAGCGACAACGCATAGGTTTCGGGCTCCTTGTCGTCCTGGCCGACATAGGCGCCGAACGGCCCGGCGACGCCGTTGCGTGCCGCCTGGGCATAGAGCGCGGGGAGCCCCGCCTTGGCCCTCACAGCCTTGATCGTACCGAACCAGGGCTGGATCGGCGCGAGGCCCTTGGCATCGATAGCCGCAGTGTCGAGATAGGTCGCGTAGGCCGTGCCGATCTTCGAGGCGGGATCAGCCTTGGCGGCTTCGAGGATGTCGTGCGTGCGCTGCTTCGACAGATCGTCGATCACGTTGAACGCGCCATAATTGGACTTGTCGGCCGGGATCGGCGTGTTCTTGGCCCAGGTGCCGTTGGCATAGCCGTAGAAATCGTCGCCGGGACGGATCGAAGCGTCCATGCCGGCCGTGTCGAAGCCGAAATCGCCATATTGCGGCTTGGGCTTGGGTGACGGTGCCGGCAGCGGCACAGGAGAGGGTTCGGCGGCTGTGGTCTGGCCCCGGGCATCCTGATGCGCGGTGGCGCACGCAGTGAGCAAGGCAGGCGCGGCAAAGATGGTGGTGGCAAGCAGAAGCGGGCGCATCGACAACCTCTCGTGAAAGAATATGTCGCGTCTTAACCGCTTAATACGGCCCGTCAATCTGCGCCGATGGCCGCACCGCTCATCCGATCGCGCAGCCGCCGCCGGCGCTTGCGGGCGATCCACAGCCGCCACAGCAATGCGCTGCCGAAATAGCCGAGGGTCGCCAGTGCCAGGCTGATCGTCAGCAGCCCGGTAAGCGTCGCGGGTCCCGCCTCGCGCAGCAACCAGTCGAGCCAGCCGGGCGCTGCACTCGCTTCCGCCACCACCGCCGGCCCCAGCATCCAGCTGCCAAGCCAATAGGCCGCAACCCACAGCGGCGGCGTGGTGAAGGGATTGGTGAGGAAGGTCGTCGCCGCGGCAGCCGGAATATTCGCGCGGAGCGGCAGCGCCAGCAATGCCGAGGCGGGGATTTGCCCCATCGGGATCAGGATACCCGTCACCATCCCCAGCGCGACGCCGCGCGGCACCGAGCGGCGGGTGAAGCGCCAGAGCGAGGAATGCATCACCCGGCCGGCAACCGGACGCAGCCAGCGATTGCCTTCGATCGATTCGCGGCTGGGCACTGCCTTGTCGGCCAGCCGCTGCAGGCGCCCCGGGCGCGGCGCCTCAGCCACGGTCGCGCAGGAGGCGCGATTGCTCGCGCTTCCAGTCCCGTTCTTTGATCGTCTCGCGCTTGTCATGCGTCTTCTTGCCCTTGGCCAGCGCCAGCTCCACCTTCGCACGGCCCTTGCCGTTGAAATAGATGGAGAGCGGCACCAGCGTCATGCCCTCGCGGGCAACGGCGCCATGAAGCTTGTTGATCTCGCGTTCGTGCAACAGCAATTTGCGCGGGCGCTTCGGCTCATGGTTGAAGCGGTTGCCGTGGCTGAATTCGGGGATGTTGGCATTGATGAGCCACACCGCCTCGTTCTTGATCTCGGCATAGGCCTCGGCAATCGAGCCTTCGCCGAAGCGCAGCGACTTCACTTCGGTACCGCTCAACACCAGGCCGGCTTCATAAGTCTGTTCGATGAAATAGTCGAAACGCGCGCGCCGGTTCTCGGCGACGGTCTTCACCTTGTCGAAAGTTGTGGGACGCGGACGGGCCATAAGGCCGTGCGATGTAGGGACAGCAAGGCCCGAGCGCCAGACGTTTGTTGGCGCCCGGGCAATCGGGTCAGATCAGGCCGGCAAATTCCAGCGCGGCGTCGACGGCCTTGCGGCTTACCTCGCCTGCCGGCGTCATCGGCAGACGGAGCTCCTGCGGAAAGCCCGGCCGCACACGGCCCAGCGCATATTTCACCGGCCCCGGCGAGGCGTCGGTGAACATCGCAATGTGGAGCGGATAGAGCAGGTCGTGCAGTTCCAATGCCTTTGCGGTGTCGCCTGCCGCCCAGGCTGCCTGAAAATCGGCACAGAGCCGCGGCGCGACATTGGCCGTGACGGAGATACAGCCCACTCCGCCCATCGCGTTGAAGGCGAGCGCGGTCTCATCATTGCCCGAAAGCTGGACGAAGCCCGCGCCGCAGCCGGCCCGCTGTTCCGACACGCGCGAAAGATTGCCGGTTGCGTCCTTCACACCGACAAAACGGTCCGGAAAGGCCTCAACGATCCGCGCCATGGTTGCCGGAAGGATGTCCGTCACCGTCCGGCCCGGCACGTTATAGAGCACGATCGGCAGGTCCGTCGCGTTCGCCACCGCTTCAAAATGCCGGAAAATGCCTTCCTGGCTGGGGCGGTTGTAATAAGGCGGCACCATCAGCACGGCGTCGGCGCCTGCGTCCTTTGCGGCATGGACATTGGCGATCGCGACGGTCGTGTCGTTCGAGCCGGCACCGGCCAGGATTTTCACCCGGCCTTTCGCCTGATCGGCACAGACGCGGACGACATGGAAATGCTCGTCCTTGGGCATCGTCGCCGCTTCGCCGGTGGTGCCGCAGGGCACGAGCGCAGCCGAGCCCTGCTCGATCTGCCATTCGACAAGGGCGCGGAAATCCTCCTCCGCGAAGCTGCCGCCCCGGAACGGAGTGACCAGCGCGGGGATCGAACCTGAAAACATCCGCGGAATCATCCTTATTTTGTCGATTACGGGCTGGCGCATAGGGCGCGATTCCGTATCATGTCCAGCATGGTCGGTACGGTAATCAAAGGCGCGTTGTTGTTTGCCGGGATTTCGGGACTGGCAGCATCCTCGCAGGTGACGCCTGCGATGCTGGTGGCGCTTGCCCATGGCGTGGTGCCGCAGGCACAGGCACAATATGATCCGGTGGCGACAGCGCTCGCCGAATGGAAGCGGCTGCAGCAATCGGACAATTGGCCGTTCAGCGACTATGCCAATTTCCTGCTCGCCCATCCGGGCTGGCCAGGCGAGAAAAGCCGGCGTGCCGCAGCGGAGACCGTGCTCGAAAGCGGCGCCACAGCGCCGGACCTGACGATCCGCTACTTCACGCGCTTCCCACCGATCACGCCGGCCGGCCGCATCCGCTATGCCGAAGCGCTGGCCGCCAATGGACAGCGCGCCGATGCCGAGGATCAGGCGCGCCGCGCATGGCAATCGGGCATTCTCCGCGTCGCCGATGAAAGCCGCCTGTTCGCGATGTTCGGCAGCGCGCTGCGCCCCGCCGACCACGACGCGCGGGCCGACAAGCTGATCTGGCAGGGCGCGATCAGCAGCGCCGTTCGCCAGCTTGCCTATACTTCGCCGGAAAACCGGCCGCTGTTTGAGGCGCGTATCGCCTTGCGCAGCAACAGCGCCGATGCCGCCGCCAAAGCGGCACTGGCGGAGGCCCGCGGGCGCAGCGACCCGGGCTTTATCGCCGATCGCGCCCGCTGGCTTCGCGAGACCGGGCAGGTTCAGGCGATGCGCGCCTATCTCGCCCAGCCACGGCAAATGACGGGCTTACCGGCCGATCCTGAGAAATGGTTTGAACTTTTGCTGGGTGCGGCGCGCGGTGCCGCAAGCGACGGCCAATATGACCTGGCCTATCGCATCGCCTCGCAAGTCGACGATGCGTTTCCTCTCGGCACCAACATAAGCGAGCTGTCGCTGGGTATCCGCGACGACTACACCAGCCTGGTGTGGCTGGCGGGCAGCACGGCGCTGTACAATCTGGGGCGCCCCACCGATGCAATAGCGATGTTCGACCGCTATTCACGCGGATCGCGGACGCCGCAGACTCAGTCCAAGGGTTTGTACTGGGCGGGTCGCGCTGCCGAGATGGCGGGCAACCGCGAGCTGGCGCAAGGCTATTACACCCGCGCCAGCGGCTATCCGGACCTGTATTACGGCCAACTCGCCGTCGAACGGAGCGGCCGCCCGCTGCAGGGGCCGCCCGATCTCAGCGCCCGCAAGGCCAGCGCTGCGGCACGCGACGCCTTTTACCGCAGCGAAGTGGTGCGCGCGGCGCAGATACTCGGCACGATGGGCAACCGCACCGACCAGGGGCTGTTCATCCGCCAGATCGCGCAGGATGCCCGCACCGACGACGACCATATCCTCGCCGCCGAACTGAGCCGAACGATCGGCCGCCCTGATCTGGGCGTGATGGTGGGGCGCAGCGCGCTGCAGAACGGCCTGTCCGACTATACCGCCGCCGGCTACCCTTCCGTACCAGTGCCGGAGAACCAGCGCGATTACTGGACGATCATCCATGCGATCGCCCGGCAGGAAAGCCAGTTCGACCGCGACGCGGTGAGCCATGCCGGCGCACGCGGGCTGATGCAGCTGATGCCCGGCACCGCCCGCGAGACGGCAAGCAAGCTGGGCATGAGCTATGATCCTTCAGCGCTCAACGCCAATACCGATTATAATATCGAGCTCGGTTCCACCTACTTCCAGCGGATGCTGAACCTGTACGGCGGCAATTATCCGCTCGCGGTCGCAGCCTATAATGCCGGGCCTGGCAATGTGAACAAATGGCTGCGCGCCTATGGCGATCCGCGCCTGCCGGGCGGTGACATGGTGCGCTGGGTCGAGCAGATTCCGATCTTCGAGACGAAGAACTATGTTCAGCGCGTGCTGGAAAATGCCGTGGTGTACGACCTGATGCACCCGGAACATGCCCGCAGCCGCGGCCCCGCCAATCTCAGCTGGTATCTGGGCAAGAACCAGCCGGGCTGATAGCGCACTCCCGATGCACGATCGGCCCAATTACATCACGCCAGCCGGCTATGCCGCGCTAAAGGCGGAATATGACCAGTTGTTCGCGGAAGAGCGCCCCAAGCTGGTCGACACCATCGCCTGGGCGGCGGGGAATGGCGATCGCTCCGAAAATGGCGATTACATCTATGGTCGCAAGCGGCTGCGCGAGATCGACCGGCGGCTGGGCTGGCTGGCGAAACGGATGAAGGCAGCCAAGGTGGTGGACCCGGCGCGGCAAGAGGATCGCACCCGCGTCTTCTTCGGCGCGACTGTCACCATTGCCGATGAAGATGACCAACACCGCACGCTGACGCTGGTTGGCGATGACGAGGCCGATGCGGGGAAGGGCCGGGTCGGCTGGAATGCGCCGCTGGCGCGCGCGCTGCGCGGCGCGGCGGTGGGCGATCTGCGCAAGGTGATGCTGCCTGCCGGCGAACGCGAATATGAAGTAATTGCCATCATTTACCCGTGACGCGATGGGGCCTGCCAAAGCTGCGGCGGACGGTGGCGACACCCGGCTCCCCTGCCCGGCATGGCTGCTAAGGTATTGGCGCCGGGCGAACCGGCGCGTTTGAAAGAGGCGTATGACGCAACAGCGTATTCTGGTTTCGGGACGTGTGCAGGGGGTTGGCTATCGCGATTGGGTGGTGCGGACCGCACAGCGCAGCGGCGTGACCGGCTGGGTCCGCAATCTGAAGGACGGCCGGGTAGAGATGGTGGCATCGGGAGAGGAAGAGGCGGTGCAGGCGCTGGTCGAGGCGTGCCGCGAAGGCCCCCCGCTCGCCCGCGTCGAGCATGTCGAGGCACAGGTGATTCCGGAAGACCGGCCGCACAAGGGCTTCACCAAGCGGTTTACGGCCTGAGGGGCCGGGCGGTCGCTCTCACCTTTCCGGCGTTTCGCGCCTCTTTCCCTCTCCCAAAGGGAGAGGGAAACGGGCCGCCCCGAGACAGTGGGAAGGGTGCGAGTGATCCCGCCCCTCCCCCTGTCGCCGGCTCAGCGCGTCAGCTTCTTGTAGGCCAGCGCGGTCGGACGATCGGCGGCGTCGCCCAGGCGGCGGCGCTTGTCTTCCTCATAGGCTTCGAAATTGCCCTCGAACCATTCGACATGGCTGTTGCCTTCGAAAGCGAGGATGTGCGTGGCGAGACGATCGAGGAAGAAGCGATCGTGGCTGATCACCACGGCGCAGCCCGCGAAATTCTCGATCGCCTCTTCCAGCGCGCCCAGCGTTTCCACGTCGAGGTCGTTGGTCGGTTCGTCGAGCAGCAGCACGTTGCCGCCCCGCTTCAGCATCTTGGCGATGTTGACGCGGTTACGCTCACCACCGGAGAGCTTGCCGACATTCTTCTGCTGGTCCTGGCCCTTGAAGTTGAACGCGCCGACATAGGCGCGGGTCGACATATCGTGGCCGTTGACCTTCATATAATCGAGCCCGTCCGAGATTTCCTCCCAGACATTCTTGCTGTCGTCGAGGTGATCGCGGCTCTGGTCGACATAGCCCAGGCGCACGGTCGAGCCGATGTCGATCTCGCCCGAATCCGGCGTTTCCTGGCCGGTGATGATCTTGAACAGCGTCGATTTGCCGGCGCCGTTCGGCCCGATCACGCCGACGATGCCACCCGGCGGGAGCATGAACGACAGGTTCTCGAACAGCAGCTTGTCGCCATACGCCTTGGAGATGTTCTTCGCCTCGATCACCTTGCCGCCCAGACGCTCGGGCACCTGGATGACGATCTGGGCCTTGCCGGGCGTGCGGTTTTCCTGGCTGGCGACGAGCTGCTCGAACTTGGCGATACGCGCCTTCGACTTGGTCTGGCGGGCTTTGGCGCCCTGCCGGATCCACTCCAGCTCGTCCTTGATCGCCTTCTGGCGGCCGGTCGCCTCGCGGTCTTCCTGCTCGAGGCGCTTGGCCTTCTTTTCCAGATAGGTCGAGTAGTTGCCCTCGTACGGGAAATACTTGCCGCGGTCGATTTCGAGGATCCAGCCAACCACATTATCGAGGAAATAGCGGTCGTGGGTGATCATCAGCACCGCACCGGCATATTCCTTCAGGTGGTTTTCCAGCCAGCGGACGCTTTCGGCATCCAGGTGGTTGGTCGGTTCGTCCAGCAGCAGGATCGACGGCTTCTGGATGAGCAGGCGGGTGAGCGCGATGCGGCGCTTTTCACCGCCCGACAGGTTCTCGACCGGCCAGTCGGAAGGCGGGCAGCGCAGCGCTTCCATTGCGACTTCGAGCTGGTTGTCGAGCGTCCAGCCGTCGACGGCATCGATCTTGGCCTGCAGCTCGCCCATTTCTTCCATGAGCGCGTCGAAATCGGTGTCGTCCTTGGGATCGCCCATCTCGGCCGAAATGGCGTTGAAGCGATCGACCATGTCCGCCACTTCGCGCGCGCCGTCCTTGACGTTCTCCAGCACGTTCTTGGTCGGATCGAGCTGCGGCTCCTGCGGCAGATAGCCGACGGTGATGTTCTCACCCGGCCATGCCTCGCCGGCGAAATCCTTGTCGATGCCGGCCATGATCTTCATCAGCGTCGACTTGCCGGCGCCGTTGGGGCCGACGATGCCGATCTTGGCACCCTGATAGAATTGCAGGTTGATGTTGTTCAGCACCGGCTTGGGGGCGCCGGGGAAGGTCTTGGTCATGTCCTTCATGACGAAGGCGTATTGCGCTGCCACGGTGGCGGGTCTCCGTTGCGAAATTCGGGATGCTGGAAAGTCGTGCGGCATGTAGCGATGCGGGCGCGGGTTGGCAACGAGGCGGGCCGCGCCCCATTGCAATCGGGCCGTCGCGGGCTAGCATCCGCCGCATGACCAAACGCCTCACGCTCGCGGCCGCTGCCGCACTCGCCCTGCCCCTGCCCGCTCTAGCCCAAACTGCGCCCGATCCGGTGGCGGTTCGCGAGGCGGCGCTGAACGATACGATCGCGTGGGACGTTGTCGAAGGCCTCACCACCGAGGTGGGCCAGCGCCTCGCCGCGACCGAGGCGGAAGCGCGGGCGCGGGCCTGGGGCGTGAAGAAACTGACCACGCTGGGGTTCCAGAACGTCCATATCGAAACCTATCGGATGCCGGTCTGGGTACGCGGCGTGGAAACTGCCGAAGTGCTCGGCTCCTCCGCCCAGAAGCTGACGATCACTGCGCTCGGCTATTCGGGTTCGACCGGCGCAACGCCCTTGGAGGCGGAGGTGGTCTATTTCCCCACGCTCGCCGATCTGCAGGCGGCGCCGGCAGGTAGCCTGAGGGGCAAGATCGCCTTTGTCAGCCACAGCATGACCGCGACGCAGGACGGTTCGCAATATGGCTATTATGGCGCAGTGCGACGGTCCGGTCCCGCGCTTGCAGCCTCGAAAGGTGCTGCGGCGATCCTGATCCGGTCGATCGGCACCGATTATCACCGCAACCCGCACACCGGCGTCACCAACTGGCCCAAAGGCGTGACGCCGATCGCCGCCGCCGCGCTATCGGTACCCGATGCCGAGCAGCTCGAACGGCTCGTGAAGCGGGGCCCCGTGAAGCTGCGGCTGACCGTGACCCCGCAATTCATGGGCGAGGCGGAGTCGGGCAATGTAATTGCCGACATTCCGGGCAGCGACCCCAAGGCCGGCATCATCGTCGTCGGCGGGCATCTCGATAGCTGGGATCTGGGCACCGGCGCGATCGACGACGGCGCCGGCGTGGCGATCACCACCGCCGCCGCGCTTCAGACTGCCAAGGCCGGTCAGCCGCGCCGCACGATCCGCGTCGTGTGGTTCGGCGCCGAAGAAGTGGGCGGCTTTGGCGGCGAAGCCTATGCGAAGGCGCACGCGGCCGACCGGCATGTGCTCGCGATGGAATCCGATTTCGGCGCCGACCGCATCTGGAAGTTCGAAGTCAATCTGCCCGATAGCGCCAACGCTGTCGCCGACCGCGTCGAGACTGCACTCGCCCCGCTCGGCATTTCGCGCGGGCGCAGCATCGCCGGCGGTGGCACCGATGTGGAGCCGATCCTGCGTGGCAAGGTAGGCACGATCGGTCTTTCCCAGTCGGGCATGCGCTATTTCGACTATCACCACACGCCCGACGACACGCTCGACAAGATCGATCCGGCGCAGCTGCGCCAGAATGTAGCGGCCTGGGCGGCGATGCTGACGGTCGCCGCGAATGCGCCCGAAGAGATTGGTACCGTGACGTCTGCCAGCCGCGAGTGATGGAAGAACACGGTCAGAACTGCCCCATTTTTGACCAAAATGTGGCAATCATGGCTGGTTTGTGATTGACGCTTGCGCGCCTGCCGCTATGTCAGTCGCCACGCAACGCGGCTTTCGGCCCAGCTGCGAAACGTTTCGAAGATAAAAAGGAGCACCATGATGAAGAAGCTTCTCGGTATGGCTGCGGTCGCCAGCCTGATCACGCTTTCGGCTTGCGGCGGCGGCGAGACCAACACTGCCGACACCGCCAACCAGACCGAAGCGAATGCTTCGATCTATCAGGAAGGCGCCGACAACAGCGCCAATGCTGCGGCTGACGCCGCCATCGGCAACGCTGCCGACGCAAACGCCACCGCTCCGGTCGGCAACGCACAGTAATCTGCCGGCATCGCGCCCTGTGGCGCGACGCAGATGCTATTGGGGGCGCCTCCCGGTGGGGGCGCCCCTTCTGTATTTCTCCGCTGCTGGCTAAAAACCCGCGCGTGCTTGCCGACAAAGGGTCCGGTTGATGAATTCCGCATTTCGCCGCCCCTGGTGGCGCCTGCTCTATACCTGGGTGCTGATTGGCATCGCCGCTGGTGCCATGGTCGGTTATTGGCTGCCCGGCACAGGCGCGGCGCTGCAGCCGCTGGCGGACGGGTTCATCGCGCTGGTGAAGATGGTGATCCCGCCGGTGATTTTTCTCACCGTCGTCACTGGCATCGCCGGTTCGCACGGCGTCGGGCGGCTGGGGCGCGTTGCGGCGAAGGCGTTCGGCTATTTCCTCGTCTTTTCGACGCTCGCGCTGATCGTCGGCCTGATCGTCGCCCATGTGCTGCAGCCCGGCGCGGCGATGCATGTCGACCCGCGTACGCTGGACGCGGCTGCCGTACACGGCTTTGCCGAAAAGGCGCATGAATCGACGCTCAGCCGCTTCCTGCTGGCGATCATCCCGACCACCCTCGTCTCCGCCTTCACCAGCGGCTCGATCCTGCAGGTGCTGCTGGTGGCGATCCTGTTCGGCGTCGCGTTGGGCGCGGTGGGCGAACCGGCACGGCCGGTAACCGACCTGCTCGAGCGGCTTTCGCACGTGATCTTCCGGCTGGTCGCGATGGTGATGTGGGCCGCGCCGGTGGGAGCCTTTGGCGCAATGGCCTTCACCATCGGGCGTTACGGCCTGCACACGCTGCTGAGCCTGGGGGCGCTGGTCGGCACCTTCTATCTCACGTCCGCGCTGTTCGTCCTCGTCGTGCTGGGCACGGTCTGCGCGCTCAACGGCTTCTCGATCCTCAAGCTGCTCCGCTACCTGAGGGCGGAATTGCTGCTGGTGCTCGGCACGTCTTCGTCGGAAGCAGCCCTGCCCGCGCTGATCGACAAGATGCAGCGTGCCGGTGCCGCCCGCGAGATCGTCGGCGTGGTCGTACCCGCCGGCTATTCGTTCAATCTCGACGGCACCAATATCTATATGACGCTGGCGGCGCTGTTCATTGCCCAGGCGACCGGCGTGCACCTTACGCTGGGCGAGCAACTCGGCCTGCTCGGGGTAGCGATGCTGAGCTCGAAGGGTGCGGCGGGCGTCACCGGTGCGGGGTTCATCACGCTCGCCGCCACGCTGGCGATCGTGCCGAAGGTGCCGATCGCCGGCATGGCACTCATTCTGGGCGTCGACCGTTTCATGAGCGAATGCCGCAGCCTCACCAATTACATCGGCAACGCCGTCGCCACGCTGGTTGTTGCCCGTTGGGAAGGCGCGCTCGACCGGGCCGCGCTGAAGGCGGCGCTCGATGCGGGTGATGCGCCGGTGACAGGCGAATGACCGCCCCACCGGCATGTTACGAGGCGAACCCTTGAATTTCCTGCTCGCCGATGACGATCCGGTTTTCGCCGACACGCTGGCCGATGCACTGGCCCGGCTCGGGCACCAGATAGTGCGCTTTGAGGATGGCAGGGCCGTGCTGGAGGCGCTCGACCGCGAGCAGTTCGACGCCGTCCTGCTGGACCGAACCCTGCCCCGGCTCGACGGGCTGAGCGTGGTCGAACGCCTGCGCGCCGGGGGCAAGACGCTGCCCGTGCTGATGCTCAGCAGTTGCAGCAACTCGCAGGAAGCCGTGGAAGCACTCGACGCGGGCGCCGACGACCATGCGGTCAAATCGATGCCGGCGGCGGAAATAGAAGCACGGTTGCGCGCGCTGGTGCGGGGCCGGCAATGGCAGGCCGGCGATGGCGACAGCCTGCGCGCGGGCGACATCGTCGTCAGCCCGACGCGCCACCGCGCCTGGCGCGGCGAGCGCGCACTGCATCTCTCCAAACTCGAACTGGCGCTGCTCACCGAACTGGTACGCAATCGCGACACTGTGCTGACGCGCCCGGTACTGCTCCAGCGCATCTGGGGGTATGAACGCCCGCCCGCGACCAACATCGTCGAAGCGCAGGTCCGCGCACTGCGGCGGAAGCTCGCACCTGAAGGCGGCCCCAGTCCGATCATTACGGTACGTGGCGTGGGTTATCTGATCCGCGGCTAACCCCGAGGGAAAAATACGGAAACAAAAAGGGGCCGGCTGCGATCGCGGCCGGCCCCATTCTTTTGTCGTTCGAGCCTATCAGAACTTCAGGCTGACTTCGCCGCCCCAGGTGCGCGGCGAGTTGAAGTTGGCATAGTCGCCCAGGATGCCGCCGTAGCTGGTCGAAACCAGCTGGCCGTTGGCACCATAGTTGAGGACCGGCGACGAGTTCGCTGCCGAGCGACGATAGATGTAGGTCGTATCGAGCAGGTTGCGTGCCCAGATCGAGAAGGTGACCTTGTTGTGATCCGACACCCGGATGTCGGCGAGCGAGATGCGGCCGTTCATCACGAAGTTGGCATCGGTCTTGGTCGGCTCGAGCTGGAAGCTGTACTGGCTGCTCGAATAGTTGCCGTCGAGGTGCAGGCGAACGGTCGCATCGCCGTTGCCGACCGGCACCGCATAGTCGATCGAGCCCGACGCCGCGTTCTTCGGCGTGTAGACGATGTACAGCTGCTGCGCCGGGGCACCCGGGGTCAGCGGGTTCACCGCCGACGGCGCACGCCAGTAGGTGTAGGCGTACGAGGCGTTGAGCGTCAGGCCCTGCACCGGCGCCACGGTCAGATCCGCTTCGATACCGCGGATCTTGCTCTGGCCGGCGTTGGTCGTCTGCTCGATGTGGCTGCCGTTGGTCGGGCTCTGGCCGTTCGTGTCGAAATAGTCGAAGTCGAACTGGGTGTTCGAACGGTCCATGATGAAGCCCGCCAGGTTCAGGCGTGCCTTGCGGTCCCAGAATTCCATCTTGGCACCGACTTCATACGACTTCACCGCTTCCGGGCCGAAGGCGTTGAACTGGAGCGAACGGTCGTTCGCACCGCCGGCGCGGAAGCCGGTCGCATACTTGGCGTAGAGATGGATGTCGCGGCTCGCGTCGAACGCGATGTTGATCATCGGATCGAAGCGGCTGATGCTGTTGCTGAAGCCGAACGGCGACACGGTACCGGGGACCGCCAGATCAGCGCGGTTGTTCACGACATAGAGCGTGCCGTGACGCTTGTCCTTGGTCCAGCGACCGCCGACGGTGATGTGCACCACATCACCGAGCGCCGCCGGTGTGTAGGTCAGGTTACCGAACAGCGAGTAGTTGTGGTCCACCGCCTGGCTGGCGCGGGTGATGAACTGGCAGCTGTTCGCGAACTGCGGCACCGTCGTCGCAAGCGTGTTGTTGCACGACGGATCGAACTGCTGATAGCCCGAGTTCGCGCCGGTGATCGCGCTGGAGTTGCCCGGGATGGGGCTGCGGATCGTGTAGGCAGTGCCGTCCGAATTCCACTGGTTGCTCAGCGGCGTCGCGGCATATTCGGTGGCGTGCTCGGTGAAATAGTACGCGCCGACGACATAGTCGAACTCAGGCACGCTGCCGACCGCCTGGAATTCCTGGCTGAACTGGTGCTGGCGCAGGTACGACAGGCTGTAACGGCTGAAGGTGCCGGTGGTGTTGATCGCGGTGGGGTTCGCCGTGTTCGGGACGAACGGCGCGAACGAGCTACGCTCCGGACCGCCCGAGTTATCCCACTGATCGGTGCTGACACCGCGCCAAGCGGTGATCGAGCGCAGTTCGAGCCACGGGGCCGCCTTGTACTTCAGGTTCGACGAGAAGCCGTGGGTGATGTCGACGCTCGGCTGCTGCGGCACGCCGACATCGGCGACCGTCTGGCGATCGGGGTGGACGCCGACCAGCGGCCCGCGCGGCGCGATGCAGACCGGCTTGGTGCTGCCCGCGGCAATGGTGCCGCCGCAGTTGACGCCGTTCAGCTGCAGCACACCGTTGTTGAACGTGCCCACCGGCAGATTGTTGGGGTTGTAGTTGATCAGCTGGCTGTACTGCGGGGTGTTCTCGTCCTTCGCATAGTCATAGGCGAAGTCGGCGGTGAAGCCGTCAACCGGCTTCCAGCGCGCGGCGACGCGACCGCCCTTGCGGTCATAATAGTTCCAGCCGGTCGAGCCCTGGAGCGGGTCCTTCACGGTCGGATCCTGGTGCTGGTACACGCCGTCAAACTTCAGCGCGACGTTATAGAACGCCGGCAGGTCGAGATGCGCGTCGGCACTGTGGCTGCCGTAGTTGCCCACGCCCGCGTTGATGCGGCCGCCGAATTCGCCGCTCGGCGCGCGCGAAACGAGCGACAGGGCGCCGCCTTCGGTGTTGCGGCCGAACAGGGTGCCCTGCGGGCCCTTCAGCACTTCGATGCGCTCAATGTCGAACAGCGCGGCGTTCAGGCCCTGCGTCTTACCCAGAGCGACGCCGTCGATGTAGACGCCGACGCCGCCGTCACGCGCGGTCTGGTTCTGGTCGTAGGGGACGATGCCGCGGATACCGATCGTCAGCGCCGACTGGCGGGCTTCGAAGGTCGCGACGCGCAGCGACGGGATGGTGCCGTCGGCCAGATTGAACAGGCTGAGGACGTGGCGATCCTGCAGACCCTGCGTGTTGAGCACGCTGATCGAGATCGGCGTCTGCTGCAGGTTGGTTTCCCGCTTGGTCGCGGTGACGACGATCTCGCCGAGCGACTCGGTGGCAGCCTGATCATTCGCTGCGGTCTGCGGGGCCTGCTGTGCATGCGCGAGCTGGGGCGCCGCAAGCATGGCGACGCTCGCAAGCAGCCAACGCCGCCGCGAAGAGGTAATCTTCATCTCATTTTCCCCTAGTGGAATATCGTCCCTGAGTGCCAGCCGTTCCAACGTGGCTAAGCGCGCTCCTAGGCGCGGCAGATTTCAGGATCGGGAAGTTTTCATGACGCATTGCAGCGCAAATTTCTCATAATATTTTCATTTTTCCGCGTCTGCAGCGGTGAAAAATGTTACAAAGATACGCAATTCCATGCATTTCGAGCGGACCAGTGCAATGCCGCCGGTTCGCGGACCGATCAAAACCACCGAATCGGCATGAAATTGATTTTCGCTTGCACCCCATCTGCGACCTTCTAGGCTTTCAGCGGGAGAGGGAGACGGGCGGAAATGATCGGCCCCGGCGCTGCGGCATTGCTGGCAATCGGCCTGGTGCTGGCGCTGTTCAGCATCGCCGCGATCGTCGAACGGCGCGGCGCAAGACCTGCGCGTACCGGCATGCGCAACCTCGCTTATGCGCTGGCGCTCGGGGTCTATTGTTCAAGCTGGACCTTTTACGGCGCCGTCGGCAGCGTGGTGCGCGACGGCTGGAATTACCTGCCGATCTATGCGGCGCCGATCCTGGCACTGCTGCTCGCGCCGCGATTTTTCCGCCGGCTGGGGGAGGCGGTGGCCAGCGAACAGGCGACCAACGTGTCCGACTTCATCGCCGCGCGCTTTGCCAATGATCCGGTGGTCGCACGGCTGGTGACAGTGATCGCGCTGCTGGGCTCGATACCCTATGTCGCGCTCCAGCTGCGCTCGATCGGCATTGCGCTCAGCGCGGCTTCGGGCATCGGCATGGTCCAGCCGGTGATGATCGCCGCCGCGCTGCTGCTGGCGGTGTTCGCAATTTCCTTCGGCGCGCGGCGATTCGAACTTTCGGGCCGGAGCGAGGGCCTCGTCTATGCCATCGGCGTCGATTCGCTGGTGAAGATTGCCGCGCTGTGCGTAGTGACGCTGTTTGCCGGCTGGGTGCTGCTCGCCCAGGGCCGTGCCGTGGCCATGGCGGGCTTCACACGCTTTGGTGCATTGTTCGGCGGCGAGCATCTCTCGATCGACACGATCACGATCGGTCTGATTTCCGCGCTCGCAGTGATCGGCCTGCCGCGGCAATTCTATATGGGTATGGTCGAGGCCCAACGGCCGCAGGATTTCGTCCGCGCCCGTTTTGCGCTTGCCGGCTATATCGCACTGATGGCGCTGCTGGTGCTGCCGATCGCGCTGGCAGGGATCACCGTCCTCCCGGCAGGCATGGCGCCGGACCTCTATGTGCTCGCCCTGCCCGCCGCCGGCGGCGCATCTCTGGTCCTGGCCTGCGCGCTGCTGGGCGGCGTGAGTGCGGCAGCATCGATGGCTGTGGTAGAGACCACGGCACTCGCCACCATGGTGTCGAACGACCTGATCTTTCCCAGCGTCATCCGGCGGGGACTGCCGAGCGGCGCAGGCTCGATCGGGCGGCGGATGCTGTTCGTGCGCCGGGCGTCGATCGGCACGATCATGTTCGCGGCGCTGGCATGGGGCCTCGCCATTTCGGCGCGCAACTCGCTGGCATCAATCGGGCTGATCGCCTTTGCCGCCACGGCACAATATACGCCGCACCTGATCCTGGCCGCCTATGGCCGCGACCATGACCCGCTGGCCGCGCGCGCAAGCCTCGCTACCGGACTGCTGCTATGGCTCTACACGCTGGCGCTGCCGCCGGTGCTGCCCGACCGCTGGCTGGCGGCGCTGGCGGCCACGCCGCTGGACCCCATCCACCTGCTGGGTCTGCAGGGCATGTCGCCGCTGGTGCATGGCGTGGTGTGGAGCCTGGGCGCCAATCTGCTGGTCCATGCGGCACTCGCAGCCCGCAAACTGTCGCCGCCCGCCCTGCCCCGCTTCCTTCGCGAGCAGCGCCCTGTCACCAATATCGGCGAACTCACCCGGCTGACGGCAAGCTTTGTGGGAGAGGAGCGCGCCGCCAGCGAGCTTGGCGATTTGGCCGCCGACCAGCCTGTTACCCGCGCGGCGGCTCGCAAGGCGCAGGAACTGATCGCCCGCGTGATCGGCGCCGCTTCGGCCCGGACACTGGTCGCCTCCGCGCTGGCCGGCGGCACGATGCGGCTGGATCAGGTAACGCAGCTGCTCGACGAAGGCGGACAGAGCCTGCGCTTCTCGCGCCCGCTGCTCGCTGCGACCTTCGAGAATATGGACGCAGGCGTCAGCGTGGTCGATTCGGAACTTACCCTCGTCGCCTGGAATAGCCGCTATCTTGAATTGTTCGATTATCCCGAGGGGCTGGTCCGCATCGGCACGCCCGTTGCCGACCTGATCCGCCACAATGCGCAGCGCGGCGATTTCGGGCCGGGCAGTATCGACTTCCATGTCGAGAAGCGGCTCGAACATCTGCGGCGCGGTCTGGAGCACAGCTTCGAACGCAAGCGATCCGACGGACGCGTCATCAAGACCGTCGGCGGACCGATGCCCGGCGGCGGCTATGTGATGAGCTTCACCGACGTCACCAGCGAGGCCCGCGCCCGCGAGGCGCTGCGCGAGACGCTGGAAGCGCTGGAAGATCGCGTCGCGGAACGCACCCATGAACTGTCGGAGGCCAATCGCAGGCTGGCAGCAGCCGACCGGGAGAAAACCCGCTTCCTCGCCGCCGCCAGCCACGACCTGCTCCAGCCGCTCCACGCCGCCCGACTGTTCGCGGCGGCGCTGGAGCGCGACATCGCGCCGACGATGCGACCGATCCTGTCGCGGCTCGACGGATCGATCCGGGGCGCCGAGGATCTGCTGCGCGCGCTGCTCGACATCAGCAGGATCGATGCGGGCGGGGTGCAGCCGGTGCCGGAGACGATCCGGCTTGCGCCGTTCCTGATCGATATCGCAGAGGGGCTGCGGCCCATGGCCGAGGCGAAAGGCCTGGCGCTGCGCATCGGCCCGCTGCCCGGCGCGGTAGAGAGCGACCCGGGACTGGTCCGTTCAGTGGTGCAGAACCTGCTGGTCAATGCGATCCGCTATACCCGCAAGGGCGGCGTGCTGATCGGGGTACGGCGACACGGGCGGGAATGGCGGATCGATGTGGTCGACACCGGCGTCGGTATCGCCGAAGAGCAGATCGGCAGCATCTTCGGCGAATTCACTCGGCTCGGCACGGTCGATGTCGAGGGCCAAGGGCTGGGGCTGGCACTGGTCGATCGCATCGCCCGGCTGATCGACGGAACAGTGGAAGTGCGGTCGGTGCCCGGCCGGGGCAGCCGTTTCAGCCTGCGCCTCGCGATGCACAGCCCGCCCGCACCCTCCACCACAGCCGCCGAGCACGACCTGCCCGCGAACGGGGGATCGCTGCGGCTGCTGGTGGTCGATGACGACCCGCGGATCGTCGAGGCCAGCGTCGCGCTGCTCCACCAGTTGGGGCATATTCCCGTTGCCGCGCAGGACAGCCGAACCGCGCTGGCGGCGCCGGGCCCATTTGATGCCGTAATCGCCGACCTGCGGCTGGGTGACGAATGCCTCGACGGCTTCGACCTGATTGCCGCGCTGCGCGAAACCTGGCCCGCCCTGCCCGCGGCGCTTGTTACCGCCGAAACCGGCGCCGCGCTCGCCGCCCGTGCGGCGGCCGAAGGCATCACGCTCTACGCGAAACCGATCGATCCGGAAGCGCTGCGACGCTTCCTCGATACGGTGTCAGTGGCGCAGGTCGAGCCCTAGCGAACGCGCAACCAGCGCCGCCTGGGTACGGTTGCTGACGTCGAGCTTGCGCATGATAACCGTCATATGCGCCTTCACCGTCGTTTCGGCGATGCCCAGCTGGTGCGCGATCTGCTTGTTGAGCTGGCCGTCGAGCACGGCGAGCAGCACCTTCAGCTCGGTAGGCGTCAGCTTTGCGACCGTCTCGCGCACCGGCGCCAGCTCGGCATCGGCGAGCGCCACCGGTACGGGACGCGCACTGCCGCTCAGCGCGCGGCCGATCGCAGTTTCGATCGCGCCCAGATCGCTGTCCTTGCGCAGGAAACCGATCGCCCCGAAGGCCCGCGCTTCCTCGGCAGCGGCAGCCCCTTCCGCACTCGATACCACCAGGATCGGCACGGCGGGACATTCGGCATGGAGCAATGCGATACCCGAATAGCCGACGGCCCCAGGCATCTTCAGGTCGAGCAGGATAAGCGCCAGCGGCTCACCCGACGCCTTCACCTCTTCAACTGCCCGCGCGGCGGCCGCGAGCGTGCCCGCCTCCACCACCCGCGCCTCCGGTCGCACCCGACTGACCGCCAGACCCAGCGCCTGGCGGAACAGCGGATGATCGTCGGCGATCAGGATGGCGCCGGGCAAATCCCTCTCCGGTTCATGCCTCCGCGAGTTGCGGACGGTTGGCGATCAGATTGTCGACAACCGACGGGTCCGCCAAGGTAGAGATATCCCCTAGATTCGACACTTCATTTTCCGCGATCTTGCGCAGGATGCGGCGCATGATCTTGCCCGACCGGGTCTTGGGCAGGCCGGGCGCGAACTGGATCACGTCCGGTGTGGCGATCGGGCCGATCTCGTGCCGCACCCATTGCACCAGCGCGCGGCGCAGCGCGTCGTCAGGTTCGATCTCGGCATTGGTGGTAACATAGGCGTAGATGCCCTGCCCCTTGATCGCATGCGGCATCCCAACCACGGCCGCCTCGGCCACGGCTTCATGCGCGACGAGTGCGCTTTCGATTTCGGCCGTACCCATGCGGTGACCCGAGACATTGATCACGTCGTCGATCCGGCCGGTGATCCAGTAATAGCCGTCCGCGTCGCGGCGGCAGCCGTCGCCGGTGAAATATTTGCCGGCGAAGGTGGTGAAATAGGTCTGGAAGAACCGCTCCGGATCGCCCCACACGCCCCGCATCTGGCCGGGCCAGCTATCGGCGACGACCAGGCAACCCTCGCCCGCCCCTTCGATGACATTGCCGTCATTATCGACCAGCTGGGGCCGCACGCCGAACATCGGCTTGCTCGCGGAGCCGGGCTTCAGGTCCGTCGCGCCGGGCAGCGGCGTGATCATCGCCGCGCCGGTTTCGGTTTGCCACCAGGTGTCGACGATCGGGCAACGACCCTCGCCCACGACGCGGTGATACCATTCCCAGGCCTCGGGATTGATCGGCTCGCCGACCGAGCCGAGCAGTTTGAGCGAGGAACGGCTGGTCTTCTGCACCCAGCTATCGCCCTCGCGCATCAGCGCCCGTAGTGCGGTGGGGGCGCCGTAGAAAATCTCGACTCCGAATTTGTCGACAACCTGCCAGAAGCGCGACGGATCGGGCCAGTTCGGCACGCCTTCGAACATCACCGTGGTCGCGCCGTTGATCAGCGGTCCATAGACGACATAGCTGTGGCCCGTGACCCAGCCGATGTCCGCCGCGCACCAGAATATCTGCCCCGGGCGATAATCGAAGATGTACTGGTGCGTCATCGATGCCCAGACGGCGTAGCCACCGGTGGTGTGGAGCACGCCCTTGGGCTTGCCGGTGGAGCCCGACGTATAGAGAATGAACAAGGGGTCTTCGGCATTCATTGCCGCAGGCGGGCACTCGACCGGCTGCGCGGCGACACCGTCGTGCCAGTCGACATCACGACCGGCCTGCATCGGCACCCCGGCGCCGGTACGCTTCAGCACGATGACGCTGTCGACCTCCGGACAGTGCGTCAGCGCTTCGTCGACATTGGCCTTGAGCGGCACGCGCCGGCCGCCGCGCAGCCCCTCGTCCGCCGTCACCACGACCCGCGATCCGCAATCGAGGATGCGACCGGCCAGCGCATCGGGCGAGAAGCCGGCGAATACCACCGAATGAATCGCACCGATCCGCGCGCAGGCGAGCATCGCCACCGCCGCCTCCGGCACCATCGGCAGATAGAGCGTGACCCGGTCACCGCGATGGACGCCGCGCGACGCCAGCAGATTGGCGAAACGGCAGACATCCTCGTGCAACTGGCGGTAGCTGATCCGGCGCTCCCGCTCGGCGGGGTCGTCGCTTTCCCACAGGATCGCGATGGTGTCGCCGCGCGCGGCCAGATGCCGGTCGAGGCAGTTGGCCGCGATATTGAGCGCGCCATCCTCGAACCAGCGTATGCCGAAGTCCTCCTCATGGAAGCTGGTGCGCTTCACCCGGGCGAAGGGCTGCATCCAGTCGAGCCGCTGCGCTTCCTGCCGCCAGAAGGCTTCCGGCTCGTCGAGCGACTGCTGATACAGCGCCTGGTAGCGATCGGCATCGATCAAGGCATTCTTGGCCCAGGCTTCGGGCACCGGATGGACGAGTTCTGACATTGGGCTCTCCTCTCCTCACGGGCAGGGCCAACGCGCCCCCGCATTTCAATTCCGCCCAGTCTAGGACGCACCACACCGCTTCGGACCCCCGACCAAGGTCGAGGAGGGGCGACCATGGTCCCGCTGGGCGGCACCCGGCAGGCAGGCGCACACTCGCCCGCAGAAGAACGCACAGTGGGAGAGGATGATGGCTAGGTCGAAAGCCGTAACCCGACAGAGGATGATTGCCGCATTGCTGGGCGCAACGGCGCTGGTCGCACCCGCCGCGGCACAAGCGCAGTCCGCGCACCACGCCCGGCAAAGCGAACGCGAAGCGGCGCTCGAAGCACGGCTCGCCAGGCTGGAAGCGGAACTGACGGAAATGCGCTCGGCGCTGCAGGCAAGTCGGGCGCAGCAAAATGCCGACGCGGCCGCCGCTGCCCAGCGCAGCGCCGAAATCGCCGAAGCAGCCAAGGCAAGCGCCGCCGCCGCGACCGCAAAAAGCGATGCTACCGCCGCCAAGGTCGCCGCGCTCGAAGCCAAACCGGTGCCGGAGGGCATGCGCAGCGGCAATACCACGATCAAGCTGGGTGGCTTCGTGAAGCTCGTGGCGTCGAACAGCCGCTTTGCCGACGGCACCGTCGCCACCAACTCACTGGGCCGCGACTTTTACCTAGCGCAGACGATCCCGGTGGGCGGCAAGGCGACCACCGATACCGATTTCAGCGCCAAGCAAACGCGGCTTTGGCTCAACCTGGCCTCGACCGTCGCCGGCCACCAGGTGAAGGGCTATGTCGAGACCGACTTTCAGGTCGATGCCAATGCCGCCCCGGCGATTACCGGTGGCGGATCGCAGCGTACGACCAACGGCTACACGCTGGCGTTGCGCCGGGCCTGGCTGCAGGTCGATCGCGTGCTGATCGGCCAGGAATGGACCAACTTCCAATATGTCGCGGCGCTGCCCGAAAGCACCGACTATGTCGGCGGTGTCGAAGGCACGGTCTTCAGCCGCCAGCCGCAGATCCGCTATACGGCGCCGCTGTCCAAGGCGGCAACGCTCAGCGTCTCGGTCGAAAACCCCGAAAGCGCCACGGTCACGCTCGGCACCGCGACGATGGTTGAAAACGGCACCGACCATCTGCCCGACGCGGCCGCGCGGCTCACCTATGCCGGTACTTTCGGCGAATTGTCGCTCGCCGGGCTGGTCCGCCAGATCCGCGTCGATGCGGCGGGCAGCGGCCTCACCCAAGGCGGCTATGGGCTGTCGGGCGCCGGCAAGCTGTGGCTCAACGGCGCGAAGACCGCCGACTTGCGCTTGATGCTCACCTATGGGCGCGACATCAGCCGCTATGTCGGGCTCAATTTCGCGCCCGATGCGGTCTATGTCCCGACCCGCGGCGTGCTGGAACATGTCAATGTGCTGGCGGCCATGGCGGCAGTGCGGGTTCCGCTGGCCGAACAATGGCGCGTCAACCTGATGGGCGCGTATCAGAAGGCCGACTATGCAAGCGCGCTGCCGCTTGCCAGTATCGCAGCGTATAACAAGCGTGCCTTCAGCGTGGGTGCGAACCTGTTCTACTCGCCGGTCAAGAATGTCGATGTCGGCATCGAATACCGCCATGGCGAGCGCGAGCTGGTCTCGGGCGCAAAGGGCCAGCTGGATCGCGTAGAGTTCGCCGCAAAATACGGGTTCTGAGCGGCGCCGGAAACAAGCGCGGGCGATCACACAGAACAGCCGCCCGCCCAACGGGAGAGAGTGCGATGGCAACCACCTATGACGATGCCCTGCCACGGCATCATGAGGCGACGCGCAGCGAGAAGCTGGTGATTACCGCCAGTTCGCTGGGCACGGTATTCGAATGGTATGACTTCTACCTGTACGGCCTGCTGACGACGATCATCGCCGCGCAGTTCCTGACCGGGCTGAACCCGACGACTTCGTTCATCATGGCGCTGCTGGTATTCGCGGCCGGCTTCATCGTGCGGCCGTTCGGCGCGCTGGTGTTCGGGCGCATCGGCGACATGGTCGGGCGGCGCTACACCTTCATCATCACCCTGCTGGTGATGGGCCTTTCGACCTTCCTGGTCGGCTGCCTGCCTACCTACAAGACGGCCGGCGTCGCCGCCCCGATCATGCTGGTGGTGCTGCGCATGTTCCAGGGGCTGGCGCTGGGCGGCGAATATGGTGGTGCTGCCACCTATGTCGCCGAACACGCACCGGAGGGGAAGCGCGGCTTCTACACGAGCTGGATCCAGATCACCGCCACTGCCGGGCTGGCGATGGCGCTGCTGATCGTCATCACCGTCCGCTCGCCCGTGACCGGCGTGGGCGAGGAAGCATTCAAGGCATGGGGCTGGCGCGTCCCCTATCTGCTTTCCGGCATCTTCCTGGCCGTTGGTCTGTGGCTGCGCCTGAAGCTCCACGAATCCCCGGTGTTCAAAAAGATGAAGGCGGAAGGCACGGCATCCAAGGCGCCGCTGACCGAAGCGTTCGGCAAATGGGGCAATCTGAAGATCGTGCTGATCGCCTTTTTCGGCGCGATCGCGGGTCAGGCGGTGATCTGGTACACTGGCCAGCTCTATGCGCTGTTCTTCCTCGAGAAGATGCTGAAGGTCGACGGCCTCACCGCCAATACCCTTGCCATCACGGCGCTGCTGCTCGCCACGCCGTTCTTCCTGTTTTTCGGCTGGCTGTCGGACAAGATCGGCCGCAAGCCGATCATCCTGACCGGCTGCGCACTGGCGGCGCTGACGCTGTTCCCGGTGTTCCACGCCCTGACCAACGCCGCCAATCCTGCGCTGGCCCGGGCGCTGGCATCGGCCCCCGTCACCGTCACCGCCTATAAAGGCGAATGCTCGTCGCAGTTCGACCCTGTGGGCCAGAACAAGTTCGACACGACCAGCTGCGACATCGTCAAGAATGCGCTCGCCAAGGCGGGTATCAATTACGAGAATGTCGCTGCGGCGCCGGGCACACTGGCCACCATCACCATCGGCGGCAAGCGCTTCACCGCGCCCGATCCGCGGCAGGTGACCGGCGACGCCCGCAAAAAGGCCATCGCCGCCTTCACCGCCCAGGTGATCGGCGCACCGGCCGTGCCCGCCAAGGGCAGCGAGCCCGCCAAGCCCGCGGTCACCGGTGAGCTGGCCAAGGTGGGCTATCCGACCAAGGCCGATCCCGCCGCGATGAACAAGCCGCTGGTGGTGGCGCTGCTCTTCTACCTCGTGCTGCTGGTGACCATGGTATATGGCCCGATCGCAGCGATGCTGGTCGAGCTGTTCCCCAGCCGCATCCGCTACACCTCGATGTCGCTGCCCTACCATATCGGCAATGGCTGGCTGGGCGGATTGCTGCCGGCAATCGGCTTCGCGATGGTCGCAGCGAACGGCAATATCTACTACGGCTTCTGGTACCCCGTAGTGGTTGCAATGGCGACGCTGGTGTTCGGGCTGCTCTTCCTGCCGGAGACCTTCCGGCGCGATGTCGACGCCTGATACCGAACGATGCGGCAAGGCCGGCGCAAGCCGGCCTTGTTGCGTTCAGGCGACATCGGCCGTTTCCGGCCCGAAGGCGCGCATGAAGATGTCCACGATATAGTCGGCTTCACTGTCGATATCGGCGTCGCTGAACGCACAGCCGAGCACCGCGCGCTGGTGCACGTCGCTCGCGCATAGGCTGCAGAGTACAAAAGACGCGCGGAGTGGATCGGTACGCCGTAGCTGCCCCTTGTCCATCGCGTCCGCCAAAAGCTCGGCCACCAGCTCGCGAGTGCGCAGCGGACCGCGGCGATAGAAGATCTTGCCCAGTTCGGGCGACCATGCCGCCTCGCTGGCGATCACCCGGTGTAGCTGTACCACCTCCAGCGACGTCACTTTCCGGATCAGGCTGCGGGCAAACGCCGTGAGCGTGCCGCGCAGATCGTCCGATGGTCGCAGCAACGCCGTTAGCTGCTCGCGATAGCTCTTGGTCGCCTCTTCGATCGTGGCAGTGAACAGGTCTTCCTTGGATGAAAAATAACTCCAAAGCGTACCTTTCGAACCGCCCAGTTCGGCCGCAATCGCCGACATCGACACGGCCGCATAGCCATGTTCCATGAAATGCCGTTTCGCGATGCAGAGGATCGCTGCACGGCGATCCTGCTTGCGTGCCTCGCGCTTGCTGACGACCGGGGTCACAACGCTCTCCATAACCATACTATAGGGTACGATTTTGTGTTGACAAGGTTGGGCCGCGTCCCCATCTGGAACCTGTACCCATTAGTACGGTTTTTGCCCCGATGACGATTCGCACGCTGCATGCCTCCCTGTTGCTCGCCTCCGTCGCGGCTGCGGCACTGTCCGCTTGCGCGCCGGTGCCCAATCTGGGCGCGCGCCCGGAAATGCGCACGGCAGACAGCTTTGCCGCCAGCCGCTCGCTGGCCAGCGACGCAGCGCAGGCGCAATGGCCGGCCGACAATTGGTGGACCGCCTATGGCGACACCCAGCTGACCGCACTGATCGAAGAGGGCCTGCGCGGCACGCCGGATCTGGACGTCGCCGCAGCGCGACTGCGTTCCGCCGAGGCCTATGCCGTTCAGGCGGGCGCTGCACGCTTGCCGCGCCTCGACGCCAGCGCGTCGGTGGCCGAAACCAAGATCAATGCCGGTCAGGCGCTGCCTTCGGGCGTGCTGCCTTCGGGCTGGCAGGATGTCGGGTTCGGCACGGCCAATTTCAGCTTCGACTTCGACCTGTGGGGCAAGAACCGCGCTTCGCTGCGCGCCGCGCTTTCGGACGCAGATGCTGCGCGGCTGGAACTGGCGCAGGCACGGCTGGCCCTCTCCACCAATATCGCCGCCGCCTATGCCGATCTGGTCCGCCTTTCCGCCGACGGCAAGGTGCAGGAACGGGCGCTGCAGGTCCGGCTGGAGACGCAGAAGCTCGTTGCCGACCGCTATGCCAACGGGCTCGAAACGCGCGCGGAAGTGAAGCAGGCGGACGCAGCCGTGCCTGCTGCCCGCGCCGACCTCGCCGCTACCGACGAACAGATCGGCCTGACCCGCAACCGCATCGCCGCACTGCTCGGCCAGGGCCCGGACCGGGGACTCGATATCGCGCTGCCCACCACCCCGGCTGAAGCCCGCGCGCTGCCCGCCGACGTGACCACCGATCTGATCGGTCGCCGCCCCGACATCGCCGCCGCGCGTGCCCGGGTTGAAGCCGCCGCCAGTCGGATCAAGGTCGCGCGCGCCGCCTTTTATCCCTCGCTGAAGCTGAGCGCACTGATCGGCTATGGCGGCCCGGGCCTCGACAACCTTGTCAACGGCAACGGAGCCTCGGTGCTACAGGGTGGCCCGGCGATCAGCCTGCCGATCTTCCATGGTGGCGAATTGCGCGGCCAATATGCCGGCGCCCGTGCGACCTATGACGAAGCCGTCGCCAGTTACGACAACAGCGTCACGCAGGCGTTCCATGACGTCGCCGATGCCGTGACCAGCCAGAAGGCGCTCGCCACGCGGCTTGCCGAAAGCCGCCAGGCGCTTGCCGATTCCGAACAGGCTTATTCCATCGCCAGGCAACGCTATGAAGGCGGCCTGTCGCGTTTCCTGGATGTTCTGACCGCCGAGGAGAGGGTGTTGCAGAGCCGCCAGACCGTTGCCGAACTGGAAGCGCGCGCGTTTGCGCTCGACGTCCAGCTCGTCCGCGCGCTCGGCGGAGGCTTTTCCACCAACCATGCGGCTGCGGCCGCTTCCGAGGTCTCGACCCATGGCTGATGCCGAACCCGCTATCCACGCCGCCCGCAACGATGCCACCCGCCGCACGGAGGCCCCTGCCCCTTCCGCCAGCGAGCCTGTGGCTGAGAGCGGCCGCGCGTCGCTCCGCAAGCGGCTGATGCTTGGCATCGGCGGTGCAGTGGTGCTCGCCGCCGGCGGCTTCGGCGGCTGGTACGTGCTCGTCGGCAGCCATTATGTCAGCACCGACAATGCCTATGTCGGCGCCGACACCGCCAGCATCACCCCGCTGGTCGCCGCGCCGGTCATCAGCGTCGCGGTTTCCGATACGCAGATGGTGCACAAGGGCGACGTGCTCGTCCAGCTTGACGACAGCGATGCGCGCATTGCGCTGGCCCAGGCTGAGGCGGAGCTGGCCCGCGCCAGCCGCCAATTCGGCCAGAGCAGCGCCACCAGTTCCGCTCTCGCCGCGCAAGTGCAGGCGCGCGAAGCCGACATCATCCGTGCGAAGGCGCAGGTTGCCGCCGCGCAGGCCGATTACGACAAGGCGCGTATCGACTTGCAGCGGCGCCAGCGCCTTGCCCCGAACGGTGCGGTGTCGGGCGAAGAGCTGACATCCGCCACGAACGCGTTCGAATCCGCGCGCGCCAATCTGGAACTCGCCCGCGCCGGGCTGGCGCAGGCAGGCTCGACCCGCAGCGCCGCCACCGGCCAGTATGAAGCGAACGAAGCGCTGGTCCGCGGCGTGAACGCCACGACCGCGCCGGAAGTGCTCGCCGCCCGTGCCAAAGTGGAGCAGGCCAAGCTCGACCTGTCGCGCACCGTGATCCGCGCGCCAATCGACGGGGTCATCACCCGCCGTAATGTGCAGGTGGGCCAGCGCGTCGCGCCGGGCGCGCAACTGATGCTGATCGTGCCGATCGGCCAGCTCTATGTCGATGCCAACTTCAAGGAAGGCCAGCTGACCCGGGTGGAGCCCGGCCAGCCGGTCGAGCTGACCTCCGACCTCTATGGCGGCGGCGTCAAGTTCCATGGCCGCGTCGTCGGCTTTTCGGGCGGTACCGGATCGTCCTTCGCCCTGATCCCGGCGCAGAACGCGACCGGCAACTGGATCAAGGTGGTCCAGCGCCTGCCGGTGCGCGTCGCGCTCGACCCGAAAGAACTGCAGGCGCACCCGCTGCGCGTCGGCCTGTCGATGGACGCCGAGATCGATACCTCGGCCAAGTAAGGAACCCGGTCCCATGAACGGGCAAATGCAGCGCGGCGGCTTCCTCGAGGGGCCGTCACTGATCCTTGCCGGGCTGGTTCTGGCGCTGACCAACTTCATGGTCGTGCTGGATACCACCATCGCCAATGTCTCGGTGCCGCATATCGCAGGCAGCCTGGGCATTTCGGCGAGCCAGGGCACCTGGATCATCACTTCCTATGCCGTTGCCGAGGCGGTGTGCGTGCCACTGACCGGCTGGCTGGCCGCGCGGTTCGGCACCGTGCGTACCTTCATCTTCGGGATGATCGGGTTCGGCGTGTTTTCGATGCTTTGCGGCATGTCGACCTCGCTGGCGATGCTGGTCGTGTGCCGGATCGGTCAGGGGCTGTGTGGCGGGCCGCTTATGCCGCTGACCCAGACGCTGCTGCTGCGCATCTTCAAGCCCAGCCAGCACGCCCAGGCGATGGGCTTGTGGGCGATGACGACGGTGGTCGCGCCGATCCTGGGGCCGATCCTGGGCGGCACGATCAGCGACAACTGGTCGTGGCACTGGATCTTCTTCATCAACATCCCGATTGCGGCGATCTGCGCGATAGGCGGCGTCCGCCTGCTGCTGCGTGCCGAGACCGACACCGCGAAGTTGCCGATCGACCAATATGGTCTGGCGCTGATGATCCTGTGGATCGGTGCGCTGCAGATCATGCTTGATCTCGGCCGCGAGCATGACTGGTTCAACAGCAACATGATCGTGTCGCTGGGCGTTATCGCGGTGATCGGCTTTGCAGTCTTCCTCGCCTGGGAAGGAACCGAACGCGAGCCAATCGTCGATCTGCGGGTGTTTCGCCATCGCGGCTTCACCGTATCGGTGATCTCTCTTTCCTTCGCCTTTGCGACCTTCTTCGCCTCGGCAGTGATCATCCCGCAATGGCTGCAGTCAAGCCTAGGCTACACCGCCACCGATGCCGGCTATGCGACGGCGATGTCGGGCGTGGCGGCGGTGGTGATGTCGCCGATCGTCGCGCGCCTTTCGACCAAGATGGACCCCCGCCTGCTGGTTTCCTTCGGCATCCTTTGGTTGGGATTTTCTTCGCTCCTGCGCGTCTATTGGACCAGCGGCGCCGGTTTCTGGACCTTCGCCTTTCCGCAGTTCCTCCAGGGCTTCGGCATGCCGTTCTTCTTTATCCCGCTTACCACGCTGGCGCTGGGTGCGGTGGAGCCGGCCGAAACTGCTTCGGCCGCGGGGGTGATGAGCTTCCTGCGGACGATGGCCGGCGCGATCGGCACGTCGATCTCGACCAGCATGTGGGACGACAGTTCGCGGGTCGCGCGCAGCGAGATCGTTTCGCGGCTGAACACCGACCCGACGCTGCGCGCGCTGACCGCCAATGGCATGTCGGTCGATCAGGTGCGCAATCTGGTCGCGATGCAGGTCGACCGCGAGGCACTGACGCTGGCAACGACGCACATCTTCCTGTTGTCGGCGATCATCTTCGTGTTTGCCGCAGGGATCATCTGGTTCACCCCGCGCCCGACCCGTGAGGTCGATACCAGCGCGGCGCACTGACGGGTCATTTTTCCCCGGAACAGGGGCGCCAGAGCTGAAGCTGGCGCTCCTCGTCCCAGAAGGTCATCTCCGGCAAGTCGGTCGCGCAATAGTGCGCCCGGTGCGCGGCGAACCAGCGCGCCGGCGCACTATTGCGAAACAGCGGCCACACCGGCGTCACGAACCAGGCACCGCCGCGCGCGCGCGCATCGAGCTGCGACCAGACGACATCGGGCCAGGTCGGCGTGGCGGGATTGAGCCAGAGGAGCACCGGCGCCTGCGCACCCAGCGACGCGGCGACGCCGGGGCCGGTACCCGACAGGTCGACCAGCAGCGCACCCTTCGCCTGCCCTTCGGCTTCACGGACGAAATCCGCCGTTTCCGGATCGACGAGAATGCGCGTGCCAGTTATCGGATGCCGCACCGGGGTCTGCTGGGCAAAGATCGACGCGGGCAGGCTATAGGGGGCGCTGGCCGCGAGCAGCATCAGCGCACCGGGCGCAAGCACGCAAAACAGATGCACCGCACCGCTGCGCCACCGAACAGGATCGCGCGCCGCCAGCAGGAACAGCGCCAGCAACGGGAAGACCATGCTGAAATCGAGCTGCGCCCATTGATTGTTGAACGTCCCCAGCGCCACCGCCGACGGCATAGCCAGCAGCAGGAGCAGCATCAGTCGATCCCGAAGCGCTGCCGGGCGCGTCACCAGCGCATAGCCGCAGGCGACCAGGACGAGCGCGAGGCCGATAAATTCGGGGATGTTCGCATCCAGCACATCCGGCAGGCCGCTGGCGAGATGCCACGCCGCCGCCGCCATCGCGATTCCGCCGAGCCAGCCGGACCAGCGATGCCGCCACAGCACCAGCCCGGCGAGGCACGCGATCGCCGCGACGCTGAGCGCCGGCGGCACCGCCAGCCAATCGAGGGCGATCTTCACCGGCAAGCGCAGCGGGGTGTTCGGGAGAGCCAGTATGTGCTGACTTTTCGCCATCCGTGCGATCAAGCCGGGCATCTGCCAGGGCGGCAGGAAACACGCGATCAGCCCTGCGCCCAGAAGTAGCGCTAGCAGCAGCGTCCAGCGTTTGTTGCGGTCGCGGGTCCAGCACCACGCCGCCAATGCCAGGATCAGCAGGGCCGAAAGCGCGAACAGCGGCGGCTTGGCGAAGAGCGCGAGACATAGCCCGGCTGCCAGCGAAAGACACGCTGCCGCCAGCACCTTCGCGCGCGGCGAGGAGAGTGCAGCCACGCCGGCGACCAGCAGCATGCCCCCGACATTCGCAGCGGAATTATAGCTGGGAGTGATGATCCAGGGGAAATAGATGGTCAGGCCGGCGGCCGCGCCGAAGAACATGAACCGCAGTCGCGCACGGGTGTCGGGGGCAAGCGCTGCCCCCATCACGGCGCCCGCGACCGCCGTGACGGCAAAGCCCGCCAGCCGGTAATAGTGCAGATCGCCCTGCACCAGCCGGAACAGCGGATGCAGCAAATACCCGAACGGCTGATACAGCAGCGAATAAGCGTTCGGGTCACGCGCCCAGACGAGGTAAAAAATCTCGTCGGTCAGATCGATTCCCCGGCCGGCGCCATAAACGAGCAGGCCGCCGCACGTCACCAATGCCAGCATCGTGGCCACGAGCAGCAGCGCAGCAACGACGGCGCTACGCCGCCGCCCGGGTTCCGCGCCGGTTCCGGCAGATGAAGCAGAAGCAGGCAACTGCATTGACGTCTATCTCCCCGCCCTGCCCCTTATCGGCATTGTCGGGCGCAAAGAAGCCTGTGCATGATGGGCGGGGGAACAATCAGGCTGGACCTTCGATCACAATCGGATACTAAATACCAAATGCGCCACCCGGGCGCGGGCGGGAGCATCCATGTCGAACAGCCGCAGTCGCTTTCATCTGTCGCCCGCGCTGATGGGACTGACCAATCTCAGCTTCGGCAGCTATGGTGCGCTCTGCCTGATGACGATGCCGCAGCTGCTCGCGGCCAAGGGCATGCCTCAGGGCGCGATTTCTTCGATCACGGCGATTGCGCTGATCCCCACTTTTGCCGGATTTCTGGTCGCACCCATTCTCGACGTGCGCTTCGACCGGCGCAGCTATGCGATCGTCTTTGCGGTATTGAGCGCACTGTTCGCGCTGGCGGCGCTGCACAGCCTCGATCACCCCCGGCTGCTCGCAGCACTGCTGTTCGCCGGCTATCTCTGTTCCAACCTCTATTATAACGCCATTGGCGGATGGCTGAGCCTGGTCGTGCCCGCCGGGCAGGAAGGGCGGCTCGCCGCGGGCTTCACGATCGGCAATGTCGCCGGCTTCGGCCTGAGCGCGATCCTGTTCATCAGCTTCCTGCGCGGCCTGCCGGAACCTGCTGGGCCGATTGCCTGCGCGTTACTGATACTGCTGCCGCTCGCGCTGTTTCCGTTCGTCCCGGCCTCCAGCGGCGAGAAGCGGGGGGCTCGCGAGAGTTTCGCCACGCTGGGGCGCGATCTGGCTGCGCTGGTGCGCAAGCCCGTGGTGTTGCGCACGCTGTTCCTCTTCTGCCTGCCGGCTTCCTCCTTCGCGCTGACCAACACGCTGGGCGGCCTGGGCGCACGTTTCGGCGCCACCGAAGCCTTTGTCGCCACGGTGGCGGGCATCGGCGTGACCGGCGCGGGGATTGTCGGCTCTCTGTGCGTCCCGCGGCTCGTACGGCAAATCGAGCCCCTCTATCTCTATCTCGCGATCGGCACGACCGGCGCGCTCTTCACGCTGTCGCTGATCGGCATGCCGCGCACGCCGGCCATCTTCACGCTCGCCCTGATCGGCCAGAACATCTTCCAGGCAGCGGCCTTCGCGGTCGAGGCGACGATCGTGTTCCGCAGCATCGGCAACGACAATCCCCTAGCGGCAACGCAATTTGCCTTTCTGCAGGCCGCCACCTGCCTGCCGATCACCTATATGCAGGCAGTAGACGGTCAGGCCTTCGATCATGGCGGACTCCAGACGATGCTGGCAACCGATGCCGGTGCATCGCTCGCGGCTTGCGCTGTACTGCTGCCGCTAGCGATGCTGTGGCGTGCCCGGGCCCGCATTTCCCAACCGACGGCATTTTCCGCATGATCCGCAGTACCAAGGAACGACCCGCATGACCGCCACGCCGCACCGGATCCGCATTGCGCTACCCGATGGGCATAACGTCATCGGCTATAGCGCCGGCGAGGGACCGGAAACGGTGATGCTCGCCAATGGCGGGCCGGGCTTGCCCAGCCTCTATCTGCGCGCCCCACATATGCGGCTGGTCGAGGCGGGCTATCGCGTCGTCACCTGGGACCAGCTCGGCTGCGGCGATTCCGACAGACCCGAGGACACCAGCCTCTGGACACTCGAACGCTATGTTGCCGAGGCAGATGCCGTGCGCGAAGCCTTCGGCCTGGAGAAAGTCCATTTCCTCGGCCATAGCTGGGGCACCTGGCTCGGCACCGAATATGCGCTCACGCATCCCGAACGCATCGCCAGCCTGATCCTCGCTGATGGCGCGTGCGACATTCCCCACCTTGTCGAGGAGCTGAAGCGCCTGAAGCTAGGCCTGGGCTACGAGACGGTGACGATGATGGCCGCCCATGAAGCCGCCGGCACCATGGATCATCCCGAATATCAGGCGGCGATCACGATCCTCAACTATCGCCATGTCTGCCGGCTGAAGCAGTGGCCGGAAACGCTGAGCCGCGCTCTGGAGGACTGGAACATGGGCCCCTACCACACCATGCAGGGGCCGAACGAATTCACCTTCACCGGCAACATGACCAACTGGAACCGGGTGCCCGACATGCACCGCATCAGCGCACCCGCACTGGTGCTGACCGGGGCGCATGACGAATTGACCCCGGCCTGTTCGGAAAAGATGTTCCGCGCCCTGCCCGACGCGCGCATCCATGTATTCCCGAACAGTTCGCACATGCCCTTCTACGAAGAGCCCGATGCCTATTTCGCGGTACTGACCGGCTTTCTCGACCACGTTACCGGGCGCGTTTGACAGCGATGCGGCTCGCGACCGATCTGGGTGGAACCCGCTATTCCTTTCCCGATCTCGCGCGCCTGCTCGCCGCGGCGACGCCACTCCGCTCGGGTGATGTGCTTGCCGGCATCGCTGCATCCGATGCCACCGAACGGGTTGCGGCGCGCTATGTACTGGCCGACCTGCCGCTCCGGACGTTTCTGGACCATGCGGTCGTGCCGTATGAACGCGACGAAGTGACGCGGCTGATCATCGACCGGCACGATGCGGCCGCCTTCGCCGCCATCGCGCATCTGACGGTCGGCGCGTTTCGCGAATGGCTGCTCGCAGACGAGACCGACGGCGCCGCGATCGCCGCCGTGTCGCCCGGCATCACGCCGGAAATGGCAGCCGCCGTTTCGAAGCTCTGCCGCAACCAGGATCTGATCGCGATCTCAGCGAAGATCCGCGTCGTCACCCGTTTCCGTTCGACCATCGGCCTGCCGGGGACTTTGGCGGTGCGGTTGCAGCCCAACCACCCGACCGACGATCCGGCGGGCATCGCCGCCTCAATCCTCGACGGGCTGCTGATGGGGTGCGGCGACGCCGTGATCGGCATCAACCCCGCGCGCGACGATCTCCCTGCGACCATCGATTTGCTCCACCGGCTCGATACGCTCCGCGCGCGCTACGACATTCCCACGCAGAGCTGCGTCCTGACCCATATCACCTCGGGTCTGGCTGCGATCGAACGCGGTGCGCCGCTCGACCTGATGTTCCAGTCAATCGCCGGCACCGAGGGCGCGAATGCCGGCTTCGGCATCTCGCTGGCGCTGTTGCAGGAAGGATGGGAAGCAACCCGCGCGCTCGGCCGCGGCACGGTGGGCGATCAGGTCATGTATTTCGAGACGGGCCAGGGATCGGCGCTATCGGCGGAGGCGCATCACGGCGTCGACCAGCAGACGCTGGAAGCGCGTGCCTATGGCGTTGCGCGTGCCTTCGATCCGTTTCTGGTCAACAGCGTCGTCGGCTTTATCGGTCCCGAATATCTGTATGACGGCAAGCAGATATTGCGCGCCGGGCTGGAGGACCATTTCTGCGGCAAGCTGCTGGGCCTGCCGATGGGCGTCGACATTTGCTATACCAACCACGCCGAAGCCGATCAGGACGATATGGACGTGCTGCTGACGCTGCTCGGCGTGGCGGGCGTCAATTTCGTGATGGGCGTGCCCGGATCGGACGATGTGATGCTCGGCTATCAATCGACCAGCTTTCACGATGCGCTCTATGCCCGCCAGTTGCTCGGCCTGAAGCCGGCACCCGAGTTTGACGCCTGGCTGTCCGCCATGGGTCTGCTTTCGGCCGATGGCGCGCCCCGCTACGCTATGGCGGATGCGCTGGCGCTGCCCGCCTTTCCGCTCCACGCCCTGTTGCCGGAGCCGGAGGAAAGCCAGTGAGTTCGCCAACGGACCTGCGCACCCGCTGGCAAATGGTAACGCAAGCCCGGATCGGGCTCGGACGCGCCGGCAGGGGCGTGCCGACGAACGCGACGCTGGCCTTTCAGCTAGACCATGCCCGCGCCCGTGACGCGGTGCACTGCCCGCTCGACACCGACCGAGTGGCCGCGGCGCTCCCGCGCCCGGCGCTTGTCGTGGCAAGCCAGGCAAGTGACCGCGCCACCTATCTCACCCGCCCTGATCTCGGCCGGCGGCTGGCCCCTGATAGTGCCGCGCTACTGGCGGAGGCCGGAAACGGTGGCCCCTTTGATCTGGCGATCGTGCTGGCCGACGGGCTTTCGGCAACCGCACTCCATGCCCATGGCGCGGCGCTCACGGCGCAGATCCTGGCCGCACTGCCCGACTGGCAGATCGCCCCGCTGGTGATCGCCCGCCATGCGCGCGTCGCGCTGGGCGACGAAGCAGGTGCGGCACTGCAGGCGCGTCTGGTGCTCATCATTCTCGGCGAGCGCCCGGGTCTCAGCGCACCGGACAGTCTCGGCATGTATCTCACCTGGGACCCCCGCCCCGGCCGACTGGACAGCGAACGCAACTGCATCTCCAACATTCGTCCGCCGGCCGGACTCGACTATCCGGAAGCCACCGAGGCGCTCGTTGCGCTGCTCCATGCGGCACGTCGCTCCCAACGCACGGGCGTGCAGTTGCAGGATGTATCAACCGCAAATCCGCGTCATCCGGAACTCGGGCGCTAGACGGCCAGGGCAGTCATGGCTTGGCCGGCTCCAGCGTTACCAGCACCACATCATTTGTCTGGAGCGGAAGGCTATACTCGAAGCGACCGCGCGGGCCGACCTGGACGAGGCGTTCGAACTCGGGCAGATCCTGAGTCATCGCCTGCAATCGCTTCAGCTGCGTTGCGCTGAGGTCTTTGGGCCGTCCCATGTCGATATAAGCCGAATAGGCATCATTGTTACGATAGCCGGTCCGTTGCACGCGCAACCGGTAGCTGCCGCGCTTCAGCCCGGTGAACGTAAGCACTGCCGGTGCCTCCGCCTTGGCCAGTACCAACGCGCGGTAGAAGGGCCGGTCGCTCACCGCTTGTACAGGCTGGTGCCAGTCCCACACCAGCGCCGTGACTCCACCCCGATCGGTTGCGGCAAGGCTATAGGCGTCGCCGGTCGCCAGCGTCTGTCCGCGCACAGCGTTCAGATATTTGTAGGCGAACCAGGCCGGCTTGCGGATTCCGTCGCGGCTCATCAGCCCGAAGCCGCCATGAAATGCCGCCGGCGGCGGCCCTGATTCCTCGAACAGGTCGCTATAGGTCCAGTAGCTCATTCCCTGGAGAAAGCCCTGTGCGCCTTTGATCTTGGTGAGAATGTAAGGCGCGCTGACATAGCTGTCGTGCACCGGGTCGCGCGGCGTGTAGCTGGTGCTCCACTCGGTGAAATAGAGCGGCAGCGAAGGAAAGGCCGACGCGCCGATCTCGCTCCGCACCCTCCGCACATCGCCAGTGATCGCGTCGGGCGAGGGCGACAATTTGGTATCCTGCTCGCCCTTTTCGTCCAGAAAGCCGCCGTCGACGCCATAGGTATGGGTCGTCACGAAATCGATCGGGGCCTTGCTCGCTGCGACATGCGCCAGAAATGGCGGCACCCACGCCGACCCAGCGGTGGCGGGACCACCGACGCGCAGAGCCGGGTCCACCGCTTTCAGCGTCCGGGCGGTCAGATCATATAGCGTGAAATAGGCGGCCTGATCGGCCTTTTCCCAAAAACCTTCGAGATTGGGCTCGTTCCAAACCTCGAAGAACCAGCGATGCACCTCCTCGGCGCCATAGCGTTGCAACAGGTGCCGCGCGAAGGCATCGACCAGATCGCGCCAACCCTCGAGCTGCGGGTGCGAGGTGTTCCCCTTCCAGTAGAAGACGCTGTTGTCGGACGTCTTGAGCGCTTGGGGGGTGAAACTCAACTCAACGAACGGGCGGATATTCTTCGCGAGCAGGGCGTCGTATAGGCGGTCGATCGCCGACCAGTCATAGGTGATTTTGCCGTCGCGCCGCTGCACGGTCTTCAGCACATCATGAAAGATCGCGTGGAAGCGGATGTACCGAAAACCAAGTTCGTCGACCGCGGTCTGGAGCTGTGCCTGGCTGTCGGGCCGGGCGAGCGTGCCGGGGAAATCGGACCCGACGGAAAGATCAAAGAAGCGATCGACGGCGCCCTGCGGTGCGGCGGCATCAATGGTGATCGGCCGGGCTACAGCCTGCGCCTGGGCGATCGCGGGCGCCCCGGACGCAAGGATCATCGCAATTCGCAACAGCCCGTGGCGCATTCTCTCCCCCCTCTCGCAATTCTCGTATTGCCGTTAACGCTAACACTTATCACGGCCATCGGGAAGGCCAGCCGTGGTGGTCGTCAAAACGCTGCCTTGCCGAACTCCTGCCGCGTGACCGGGTGGCTCGAAGAAAGACCGCCATCGACGGCAATCGCCTGCCCGTTCAGATAGCTGGCAGCGTCGGAGGCGAGAAACAGCGCCACCTGTGCGATTTCCTCCGGCCGGCCGGCGCGGCGCAGCGGGTTGAGCTGACCGAGCCGGTCTTCCTTGCCGCGTTCACGGGCATAGTCGAAGGCGCGCTGGGTCATACCGGTTTCGATCAGCCCGGGGCAGATCGCGCTCACGCGGACGCCCGCGGTGGCGAGCTGCTGCGCGGCGCTCTGGACGAGGTTGATGACGCCCGCCTTCGACGCCGAATAGGGCGTCCCCCCGGCGCCGGAGCGCAGACCCGCCACGCTGGCCGTACACAGGATCGCCCCGCCGCCGCGCTCGACGATGCGCGGCGCGGCGTGCTTAATCGCCAGCGCCGGGCCGATGAGATTGACTCGCAACACCTCGATCCAAAGCTCTACAGTTGCGTCGAAAATTCCCGCCGTGCCGCCGGAGATGCCGGCATTGGCGTAGAAGATGTCGATGCCGCCGAAGTGATCGCACGCGGCCGAAACCAGCCGCGCGACATCGGCTTCGTCGCCGGCATCGATTTCCAGCGCCAGCGCGTGCGGCAGGCCGGCAACGGCGTCGTGCACCGCTTCGGACTGGTCGGCCGCCACCACCTGCGCGCCGGCCGCCGCGAAGGCCCGCACGGTTGCCCGGCCGATGCCGGAGGCGGCGCCGGTCACCACCGCCACCTTGCCGGTAAAGTCGAATTGCGCCGTCATGCACCTGCCCTTTGCGCGAAATGCCATGCCGCCGCCGCCAGCCCGGGCAGGCGCCCGACCGTTTCCGCCGCCTTGGCGCTGGAGGCGTTGCCGTCGATCATCCGTTTCTTGATGCCCTGAACGATACCGGTCAGGCGGAACAGATTATAGGCGAAATACCAGTCGAGATCGGGCACGCCGTCGCGCCCCGTCGCGGCGCAATAGCGCGCGACCATCGCCTCGATCGTGGGAATGCCGGTTTCCGGCCCGGCCAGCCCCTTCACGCCCGAACGCCCTTCGGGCTCGGTCACCCAGTTCATCAGGAAATAGGAGAAATCCGCCAGCGGATCGCCGAGCGTAGACAATTCCCAGTCGAGCACCGCCAGCACGCGCGGGCCTTCGGGCGCGAAGATCATGTTGTCGATGCGGTAATCGCCATGAACGATGCTGGTACGCGTCTGGAGCGGCACGGTGCGGGGGAGGAAATCGATCAGCCCTTCCACCTCGGGCAGGTCGTCGGTCTGGCTGGCGCGATACTGCTTCGTCCAGCGCTCGACCTGCCGGGCGAAATAATTGCCGGGCTTGCCATAGTCACCCAGCCCCACCGCCGCATAATCGATGCTGTGGAGCGCGGCGAGCGTATCGACGATCGCTTCGTAGATGGCGGTGCGCTCCGCCGGAGCCATGCCGGGGAGCGACCCGTCCCACAGCGTCCGCCCCTCGACCATCTCCATCAGGTAAAAGGGCGCACCGATCACGCCCGTGTCTTCGCAAAGCGCATAGGGCCGCGCGACGGGGAAACCGGTGGGGTGGAGCGCCGCGATCAGCCGATATTCGCGCTCAACCGCATGGGCAGAAGGCAGGATCGGCCCGAAGGGCTTGCGGCGCAGTACATAGGCGCCGCTCGCCGCATCAACGCGGTAGGTAGGGTTGCTCTGGCCGCCGGCGAATTTGGTGACGGTCAGCGGCCCCGCGAACCCCGCGACATGGTCAACCGCCCAATCGGCAAGCCGGGCTTCGTCGAGATCGCTCATGCGAATTCGATCACCGAGCGGACGCTGGTGCCCTGGCGCAGCTTGTCGAGCGCATCGTTGACCTGCGGCAGGCGAATGCGCTCGGCGACCATCGTGTCGAGGTCGAGCTTGCCGTCGAGATAGAGCTGCACCAGCCGCGGCATGTCGATCGGGAAGCGGGTGCTACCGAGCAGCGAGCCCTGGATCTTCTTGCCGGTAAGGAAGGTCGGCCCAGGCAAACTGACGCTCTGGCCGGGCGCGATCATGCCCAGAATCGTCGCGGTGCCGCCCCGCCGGAGTATCTGCCAGGCGAGTTCGGCGGTGGCCGGGCGCCCGACGGCCTCGATCGCATAATGGACACCGCCGCCGGTCAGGCCCAGCGCCTGCTTGGCAATGCCGTCGGCCAGGGGATCGAGTGCGTGCGTGGCGCCCAGCTTCAGCGCCAGCTCGCGCTTCTCCGCGACCGGGTCGAGCGCGAGGATTTGCCCTGCCCCGGCGATCTTTGCGGCATTGATCGCAGCGAGACCGATGCCGCCGGCGCCGATAACCGCAACGCTTTCGCCCGGACGTACCCGGCTGTCGTTGAAGATCGAGCCCGCGCCGGTGATAACCGCGCAGCCGAGCAGTGCCGCGCGATCGAGCGGCATGTCCTTGCTGATCGCGACGCACGCATTTTCATGGACCAGCATCATTTCGGCAAAGGCCGACAGATTGAGGAAGGGCGCGAGCGGCGGGCCGTTCGCAAGCTTCAGTCGCGGCTCAGCATCGGGCGCGCGGCGGGTGGAAGGATCGACGCAGAGCGAGGGGCGCCCGGTGACGCACATCTCGCACGATCCGCAGAATGCGGTGAAGAAGGTGATGACATGGTCACCCGGGCGCAGATGTGCGACGTCCGACCCAACGGCCTCGACCACCCCCGCAGCCTCATGACCGGGCACGGTCGGCAGCGGGTGCGGGAAGGCGCCGTCGACGAAATGGAGGTCGGACCGGCACACCCCCACCGCTGCGGTGCGGATCAGTACCTCACGCGAGCCGGGGTTGGAGACGGCGACGTCTTCGATCTGGAGCGGCGTTCCGGCTTCGAAGAGGACAGCGGCTTTCACCGGCTAACCCCCAGATCACCGGAGGAGGTGCGGTCCGCCTTGGCCGGCGCATATTTGCCGAACTCGGCGCGGGCGATGGCGCGGGCATGGACTTCATCCGGCCCATCGGCCAGCCGCAGCGTGCGGACGCTGCCCCAATTGTGCGCCAGGTCGAAATCGTCGCACACCCCTGCCCCGCCATGCGCCTGAATCGCATCGTCGAGGATCTGCAGCGCCATTTGCGGCGCCTGCACCTTGATCATCGCGATTTCGAGCTGGGCGGCCTTGTTGCCGGCCTTGTCCATCATGTCGGCGGCCTTCAGGCAAAGCAGCCGGGTCATCTCGATATCGATCCGCGCGCGGGCGATGCGCTGTTCCCAAATCGAATGGTCGGCGATCCGCTTACCGAACGCGACGCGGCTGACCAGCCGCTTTGCCATCGCCGCAATCGCTTCCTCCGCCACGCCAATCGTGCGCATGCAGTGATGGATACGCCCCGGCCCCAGCCGGCCCTGCGCAATCTCGAACCCCCGCCCCTCGCCAAGCAGCAGATTGTCGACCGGCACGCGCACGTCGCGCAGGGTGATTTCGGCATGGCCGTGCGGGGCATGATCATACCCGAAAACCGAAAGCATCCGCTCGATGGTGACGCCGGGGGCATCGAGCGGCACCAGGATCATGCTCTGCTGGGCATGTTTCGCGGCACCGAAATCGGTCTTACCCATCAGGATCGCGATCTTGCAGCGCGGATCACCGGCACCTGACGACCACCATTTGTGGCCGTTTATCACGTAGTGATCGCCCTCGCGTTCGATCCGCGTTTCAATATTGGTCGCATCGGAGGATGCGACCGCAGGCTCGGTCATCAAAAAGGCCGAGCGGATCTCGCCCCGCATCAGCGGCGCCAGCCATGCGTCCTTCTGCGCGCGGGTACCATAGCGGTGCAGCACTTCCATATTGCCCGTGTCGGGCGCTGAGCAGTTGAACACCTCAGATGCCCAGCCAATCCGGCCCATTTCCTCGGCACATAGGGCATATTCGAGGTTGGTGAGCTGCTCGCCCTCGAAAACGAAACTGTCGTCGACATGACGCTGGCCCGAATGCGGCGGCATGAAGAAGTTCCACAGGCCCTCGGCCCTCGCCCGTGCCTTTACCGTTTCCAGCACCGGATTGACCGACCAGCGTTCGCCCGCCGCAGCCGCCGCGCGATATTCGGCGTCGCGCGGCCGGACCTCGGCGTCGATAAAGGCCCTCACCCGGTCGCGGAACTGCGTTTCGCGCGCGCTCAGCGTGAAGTCCATGGCATCGCTCTCCTGTAGTTCTTGGACACCGGCTTATAGCGTACCGCATATTCGGTAAAGGGTTGCGTGCGGTCAAAAACGCCACACGCAATCTTCAAAAAAGCCATTTTGGCTGACGCAGGAAACGGCTAAGCTAACTGGATGCAGGGTCCAAAAAAGAACCAGACAAGCAGCACCAAGCGCTTTCAGGCCAAGCGCGACGCCATTCTGGCGGCCGCCGCCGATGCCATCAACGAACAGAGCGCCAAGGGCATGACCTTCGCCGATGTCGCGCGGCGCGTCGGGCTCAATACCACCTCCGTCACCTATTATTTCAAGCGCAAGGAAGACCTTGCCGCCGCCGCGTTCGAACAGACCCTGGCCTGGCTCGACGCGGTGCTCAATCAGGCGCTGGCAGAACCGACGCCGGAGGCACGGGTCGCCCGTTTCCTGGCGATCAACATGGAGCGGCTAGCCCGCATCGCCCGGGGCGAGGAAAAGGCCGTCGCCATCCTGTCCGACCTGCGGGCAATGGAAGAACCGCTCAAGAGCCATCTGATGGCCGGCTGGCGCAACATCTTCCGCAAGACGCGCAGCATCTGGGGCAGCGACGGCAGCCGGGCAGAGACCGATCTGCGCGGCGCCCGCGCGCATGTGCTGCTGGAAAACAGCTTCTGGCTGAACGTGTGGATCACCCGGTACGAAATCGACGAATATCCGCGTGTCGAGACGCGGCTGATGGACGTGTTCCGCCACGGCGTCGCCGCCCCCGGCCAGCACTGGGAACCGCGCCTGTTCGAGCTGGTGCATGACGAGCCCGAACCGGGCCGAGAAGCCTTTCTGCTCGCCGCCACCCGGCTGATCAACGAGCTCGGCTATCGCGGCGCGTCGGTGCAGCGGATCGCCTCGGAACTGAACGTCACCAAGGGCAGCTTCTACCACCATCTCGACGCCAAGGACGATCTGGTCATCGCCTGCTACAAGCGCAGCTTCGACATCCTCGCCGATGCGCAGCGGCTGGCGGAGCGCCATCCGGGCAGCCATTGGCAACGGCTGGAAAGTGCCATCGCCACGCTGCTCGACTATCAGTTTTCGGAGCGCGGCCCGCTGCTGCGGACGACGGCGCTGCACGGCCTGCCGCTGGCGGTGCGCAATACGATGATCGACCGGTCGAACCGCATCGCGCGGCGTTTCGCCGGCATGCTCTCGGACGGCATCGCCGAAGGCACGATCCGCCCGATCGACCCGCTGGTCGCCAGCCAGGCGCTGATGGCCATCCAGAACGCGGCGTTCGACATGCGCAAATGGGCCAGCACCATGCCGCGCGAGCGCGCCGTGGCGCTCTATGCTTCCACGCTCGCCTTCGGCCTGTTCGACGACCGCCCGCTGACGGGCTGACGCCGGCCTCGCCTATTTCGGCATCCCGGCAAAGCCCGCCGCACTGCGCAGCGCGTCGGCATTGAGCAGGCGCCCGTCGAACATCACCAGCCGCGTGTGGCGCAGATCGCCGATGCGCTTTTCGGGATCGGAGGATAATCAGGCCGCTACGGCACGAAAAAGGCCGGAGGGTCGCCCCTCCGGCCAGGATTTTCCTCCCCAGGAAAAGTCAGAAGCGGGTGCGCAGCGTCACCCCGTAAGTCCGCGGTTCGGCAAGGTAGGCCGAGAATATCTGCCGCCCGCCGGGATAGCGCGGGTCGGTGAAGGGAGCGCTGGCGGCGCCTTCCTGAAACGGCGAATTGAAGGCGACCTGCGTGTAGTTCTGGTTGAGCAGGTTCTGCGCCCACAGCTCGATTGCCCAGCGCTCGTCCTTGCCCCGCACGCCGATGCGGCCGTTGACGATCGCATAGCCGTCCTGACCCTTCTGCGGGAACAGGTCCGACCCGGTGTTATAATCGCCGGTCATGCGCGTATCGAAATAGACGAGACCACTCAGCCCCGAATTACCGAGCGGCGGCGTCCAGGCCACCGAGGCCGTCGCGACGATCTCCGGCGCATTCGACAGATCCCTGCCCGGCAGCATCCGCAGGGCCTGATCGAGCGGCGCCCCGGATTCATTGCCGACAAGCTGGTCGCGGTAATGGGTATCGGCATAGGTCAGCCCCAGCCCGACGCGGAAGTCCCGCGCGGGCACCAGGCTGGCTTCCAGCTCCACACCCTGCGACAGCACGCCATAGCCGACATTGCCCGAGCTGCAGGCGCCGGTCGTGGCGGCCGCAGCGTTGAAATTGGACGCCGTCGAGAACTTGCTCTGGTCCCGATCGCCGCCGGCCAGGTCGCTCGAACAGCCATTGATGTTCTGTACGAGGAAGACCGTGCCGTTGAAGGTGTTCAGCTGGAAATTCTTGAACTGCTGGCGGAAGGCCGCGATGTTCAGGCTGAACCGGCGGGTCGAATATTTCAGGCCGATTTCGAAGGCGTCGTTGATTTCCGGCGCGAACTGCAGGTTGCCGACCAGCGCTTGCGCGCCGCCAACCGATGCGAAGGTCGCAATGGGAGCCTTGAGCGCCGAACGATCGAGGTTGAAGCCGCCGGCCTTATACCCGCGCGAATAGCTGCCATAGACAAGCAGGTCGCTGGTTGGCTTGTACGACACGATTGCCGTGCCGGTGAACTGGTCCTCCTTGCGCACGTCACGGATCGAAACGCCGTTCAGCTCGGCAGTCGAATTGCCCTGGCACGAAAGCCCGACAATCGCATCGACCACGCCGGTCAGCGCCGCAACCGATCGCAGAGGCAGCAGCGAGGACTGGTTCGCCGTGCAGACCGTGTTGTCGTTCCCGAAGGTGGCGCTCAGCCGCTTGCGCTCGTTGGTGTAACGAAGGCCGACCGTTAGATCCAAGCCCTTGGCGACGTGGAAGATATTATGCGTGAACAGCGCCCAGTTGCGGCTGTTCTGGAGATAGAAGTCGCGCGTCGACCCGAGATCGTTGAGCCTGTCGAGCCGATCGAATGCGGCATAGATCAGCGGCGAGGCGGCGCCGAAAGCAGCCGGCCGGGCGGCGAGACAGCCCGCCGAAGTAGGCGAATAGAGTCCCGCGAGCGCGCTGCCCGAGACGATACGACAGGTCGCGAACCGGCCATATTGCGTGCCGAAGCGCAGATTATCGACGACCGTCAGATCCTCGTTGGCGTAATAGCCGCCGACCAGCCAGTCGAGCTTGTCGCCCAGTGCCTTGCCCTGCAGCCGCAGTTCCTGGCTGAACGTCTCGAACTTGCGCGACGAATCGCTGTTGGGCGCGCGGTACAGAATGTCGACATAGCTATAGTCGGTGTCCGACCCCTGGCTCGCGAAATAGTGGCGATAGCCGGTGATCGACGTGAGCGTGGCATTGCCGAGCGTCCAGTCGGCCTGGATCGATCCGCCCCAGTCCTCGGTCTTGCCGCCATAGCTTCGGCCCGGCGAAACATAGATATTGCGGCTGTACGGGTCCTGGAACGCCGCCATCGGCTGGCCCAGATCGCGCAGCACACGCACGATGTTGTTCTGCGCGGGATCGTTCAGCCCGCCGATATAGGGATTGATGCTGTTGGTGACATAGACGGCGCCGCAGCAATCCTCTGTGCGCTTGGTATAATCGCCGATGACCCGGATGCGCAGATCGCTCGAGGGCTCGAACAGCAGCTGGCCGCGCAGGAAATAGCGGTCACGATTGTTGACGTCGCGGTTGTTCGTCACATCGTGATAAAAGCCATCGCGCTTCACATAGACGCCGTCGAACCGAGCCGAAACGGTGCTGCTCACCGGCCCGTTGACATACCCCTGCAGGCGGATCTGGTTGTAATTGCCATAGGTCGCCTCTGCCCCGGCCGAGAAATTCGGCGACGGTGCCTTCGACACGATGTTGATAAGACCGGCCGAGGCATTGCGGCCGAACAGCGTGCCCTGCGGCCCACGCAGCACTTCGACGCGGTCGATCTCGCCCAGCTCATTCAGGCCGATACCGGAGCGCGAGCGATAGACACCGTCGATGAACACCGCGACCGAGCTTTCCAGACCGGGATTGTCCCCGACGGTGCCGATGCCGCGAATGCGCGCCGATCCGTTCGCCTCGCTGCCGGTCGAGGACACGAGCAGCGACGGCGCCACCTGATTGAGCGCGCGAATGTCGTTGGCGCCCGTCTGCTGCAGCGCCTCGGCACTGATCGCGGAGACGGCGACGGGAACATCGGCCAGTACCTGCGCGCGTCCCTGCGCCGTGATGATGATTTCGTTGGTATCGACAGCCTGATCGGCGGTGCGACCATTGTCAGCGGCAGGCGATTGCTGGGCGTTGGCCGGTGTTGCGGCAAGCGTCAGGGCCAGCACGGGAAGTGCGCTGGCCGACAAAAGGCATAGACGCATCATATATCTCTCTCCACCGCGGCTGGAGCACTTGGCGGCTCCATACCGGAAGCTCGAATACAATGCGTTTTCTGAGAGGCGTCAAGCCAAACAATGGTTTCAAAAAGCGACTGTTTCCGCAATGTTGCAGAATTGCAATAGTTATGGGGTCATTTGCAACATTCAGCCGTCAGTAGCCGCCAAGTCGCGCGAAGCGATCGCGGTGCCATGCAGCATTTCCCCATAGCGTTTCGACTATCCGCGCGCGCTTCAGGTAAAACCCGGCATCATGCTCATCCGTCATGCCGATGCCGCCGTGGAGCTGGATCATCTCGCGGCTGACAAGGTGCAGCGTTTCACCGGCTACCGCCTTGGCAAGGCTGACTTCCTGACGCACATCGGCCCGACCTGAATCGATTGCCTCCAGCGCACCCTCGACTGCCGAACGCATCAGCTCCAGCTCGGTAAACATCTTCGCCATGCGATGCTGCAGCGCCTGAAAGGTGGACAGCGGCTGCCCGAACTGGACGCGGGTCTTGAGATCGTCGTTGGTGCGCTCGAACGCGGCCTCGGCCATGCCCAGCATCTCGGCGCACAGCGCCGCGGCGGCGCGGTCCGCGACCTTCACGACCAGATCGCGGTCGCCCAGCTTCTCCGCCACTGCGCCGTCGAAACCGATTTCGGCATGGCTGCGGAAGTCCACCAGATGACGGGGCGATCGCGTCACGCCCTCCCCGGCCGGCACGAGATACAGGCCGTCGACCGCCGCAACCACGAACAGGTCTGCGCTGTCGCCTTCGCTCACAAAGGCCTTGGTACCGGTGATACGGCCGTCCTGGACCGTGGTGGTGATGGCATCGGGGTTGAACCGGGGGCCTTCGTCGATCGCGAGCGTGGCAACCACCTCACCGCTGGCGATCTGCGGCAGCCAGCGACCCTGTTGCTCGGCATTGCCGCCCATCAGCAGCGCACTCGCCGCCGCCGCCGTGGCGGCAAGCGGCGTTGCCACCAGATTTCGCCCAAGCTGCTCCAGCACCAGCCCGAGCGAGACATAACCCATGCCCGAACCGCCCTGTGCTTCGGGGACGAAGATGCCCGCCCAGCCCATCTCGGCCTGGGCCTGCCAGGCCACGCCGTCATAGCCCCTTGCGGGTGCCGCGTTGCGCAGCGCACGGAAGGCGCTGACCGGCGCTTCGTTGTCCGCCCATTCGCGCGCCATGTCGCGCAGCATTGCCTGTTCTTCGCTGAGATGTGCCATTCCGCTGATCCTTCCGGGCGCCGGGCCGCAGACAATTATTGGTGGTCGAGCATCCCCAGGATGCGCTTCGCGATCACATTGTTCTGGATTTCGGTCGAGCCGCCATAGATCGACACCGCCTTGCCGAAGAGCCAACTGCGAACGTCGCGCAGCTCCTCTTCGCCGAATCCCTCGCCTTCCCAGCCCAAGCCCGCAAGGCCCCGCATTTCGATCAGCAGTTCGGATCGCTCCTGCAAAATCCGCGCGCCGACATTCTTCATGATCGACGATGCCGCGCTCGGCCCCTGAGCAGACTTCGCCTCGCTGGCGATGCGGCGGAGGGTGAGCATAAATGCCCGCAGGTCCATCTCATGGCGCGCGATCCGGCTGCGCAGGTCGCCATCGACGAGCCGCCCCTCGGCATCCGTGCCCAACAGCTGCTTCGCAATCGTCCCGAGCGGCTTGCCGGAAAACATCCGGCCGGCGGTCGAACCGCCGCCGGACAGGCTGGTCCGTTCGTGCTGGAGCAGCCGCTTGCCGATCGTCCAGCCCTGCCCTTCCTCGCCGACGCGGTTCCTTTTGGGCACGCGAACATTGGTGAAGAAGGTTTCGCAAAAGGGCGAGGCACCGGAAATCAGCCGGATCGGCCGCACTTCGATGCCTGGCGTGTCCATGTCGACGAGCAGGAAAGTTATCCCCTCATGCTTGCGCGTCTTGTCGGTGCGCACGAGCATGAAGCACTTGTCCGCCCATTGGCCGCCCGAGGTCCAGGTCTTCTGCCCGTTGACGATATAATGGTCGCCCGCATCCTCGGCGAATGTCTGAAGACTGGCGAGGTCGGAGCCGGCGCCCGGCTCGGAATAGCCCTGGCACCAGCGCACTTCGCCGCGCGCGATCGGCGGGATGTGCTCGTGCTTCTGTTCCTCGCTGCCATATTCGAGCAGCGTCGGGCCGAACATCATCACGCCCATGCCGCCGATCGGGTTCCACGCGCCGATCCGCGCCATTTCCTCCTGCAGCACCCGCGCCTCGGCACTGCTGAGCCCGCCGCCGCCATATTCGGCCGGCCAGGTCGGCACGCCCCAGCCCTTCTCGCCCATCGCCTTCTGCCATGCAGCCTCTTCCGGCGAATTTTCGTGCGGCCCCTCGACCGCCGACATCGCATTGTCCTTGCCCTTCAAGGCAGGCGGGAAATGTTCCGCCAGCCAAGCGCGGGCGTGGGCGCGAAAGGCATCGATCGGTTCGACGGTGCGCGTCGGTTCGGCAATGGTGGCCATGGCCGCCTCTCCATCTCATTCTGCTTATCTTTCGAAGATGCGGTATGCCAGAGCGGCCGTCAAGCACGGGCATGACGGAAAGGCGATCGCACGCTAGACTGGCGCGGGAGAACCGGGGGAGAATGCACGCCATGACGTTTCATCATCGCGCGGTACCGATCGTGCTGGCCGCAGTGCTGATCGATTCGATCGGCTTCGGCATCGTCATGCCGGTTCTGCCGCGCCTGATCGTCGAACTGGCACATGTCGGGCTGGATGATGCCGCCCGGATCGGCGGGTGGATGCTTGTAGCCTTCGCTGTGACCCAGTTCTTTGCCGGACCACTTCTCGGCAGCCTGGGCGACAGCATCGGGCGGCGGCCGGTGCTGCTCTTCTCGATGCTCGCCTTTGCCATCGACTATATATTCATGGCGGCCGCCCCCAGCATCGGCTGGCTGTTCGTCGGCCGCCTGATCGCCGGGGCAGCGGGCGCAGTATATGGCCCCGCGAACGCCGTTCTGGCGGACGTGACACCGCCCGAGCGGCGCGGCGCCACGTTCGGCCTGATGGGGGCAGCATTCGGCGTCGGCTTCATCCTCGGCCCGGCGCTGGGCGGGCTGCTCGCCGCCTGGGGACCGCGCGCGCCATTCCTGGCGGCTGCGGCGCTGGCAGGGCTGAACACGCTCTGGATCATTGCCATGCTGCCCGAAACCATGGCCGCCGATCGTCGCCGCGCCTTCTCCCTGAAACAGGCGCATATCTTCGCAGCCTTCCGCCCCTTGCGCGAAGCCGGTCAGGCAAAACCGCTGCTGCTCGCCAGCTTCGTCTGGCAGTTCGCGCACATGGTCTATCCCGCCACCTGGGCCTTCTTCGGCGAGATCGCCCTGGGCTGGCACGAACAGCAGATCGGCTGGTCGCTCGCCGCCAGCGGGCTGTGCATGGCGCTCGTCCAGACGCTCGTCACCGGCAGGGCGATTCAGAAGCTGGGCGAGGAACGGACGGTGATGCTGGGAATGCTCGCCGGACTGCTCGCCTTCACCGGCTATATCTTCGCCCGCGAAAGCTGGATGATCTACTGCCTGATCGCGATCGGCGCTTTCTCGGCACTAGCCTATCCTTCGATGAACGCCCTCCTTTCGCGGCTCACGGATCCTTCACATCAGGGCGCGCTGCAGGGCGGCATGTCGGCGCTGAACAGCGTCGCGCTGATCCTAGCGCCGCTGATCCTCAGCCAGGCGCTGGCGTTCGGCGCGGCACGCGGCTTCACTGCCGGCAACTTCGTGATCGCAGCCGGACTCGCCCTCACCGCGCTGCTGATCATCGAACTGCGCGTGGTGCCGAAAGTACACCGCGCAGCAGCGCGCTAACGCTTTCGAATTTTGCGTATGGCGCTGCGGGGGCAGCCAGCCTAGCCTTGCGGGCATGACCAGCGTTGCCGAGATTCTCGCTGCCATAGTCCCCGCAGACGATGGCGTTGCCTGTGCCATTCCACCCAACTGGATGCAGGGCCGCACCGCTTTCGGCGGCGTGTCGGCGGCACTTGCCCTCGATGCAGCGCTTCGTCTGGGGCCTGATCTGCCACCGCTGCGATCGGCGCAGATCGCCTTTATCGGGCCGCTCGCCGGCACCGTGCAGGCCCGGGCCACCCGGTTGCGGCGCGGCAGGAACGCCGCCTTCCTCCAGACGGACCTTTATTCGGAGGCAGGCCTCGGTCTGCGCGCGACTTTCATCTTCATGTCTGCGCTGGAATCGAGCGCCCGCCTTTCGACGACGACGCCGGCGCCCGTCCCGCCCCCGGCGCCCGACGCGCAACTCTATCGCACGCCTGACCCGACTTTCTTCACGCACAATTTCGAGTTCTTCGATCCGCGCGCCGAAACCTCTTCTGCGGAATGGCTGCGCTGGGGCCGCCTGGTTGAACGCACCGGGCTGCACCCAATGATCGAGCTGCTGCTGATGGGCGATGCCCTGCCGCCAGCGGCCTTTCGTCTGGTCGAATCGCGCAAGGTGCCGGTCAGTTCGCTCAACTGGCAGCTCAACCTGCTGACGGAAGCACCCATGACCGATCAGGGCTGGTGGCTGCTGGGCAGCCGCACCGACTGGGCGCAGTCCGGCTGTTCCAGCCAGCGCATGCATATCTGGAACAGCGACGGCATGCTGGTGGCCGAAGGTATGCAGGCAGTCGCGCTGTTCGGATAAGCCGCCGTCGAAATGCGCGCGACAAATTGCGACACAATGGCGGCGAAATGACAAACCCGTGCGACAGCCCGCCCGCAGAAACAGGACGTGCCGGGGAAGCCGCCCCCCTTCCCCGGCACCCCCTTTTCTCCAACGGAGTCACCGATGCTGAAACGCCTCACCGTTGCTGCCCTGGGAGCGTCGCTGCTCGCCGGAGCGGCCTATGCCCGCCAGGAAGCGCCACAGGATCGCCCGATGGCGCAGGCCGATGCCGATCATGACGGCGTCATAACCCGCGACGAAATGCTGGCGCAGGTCGCCAAGCGCTTCGCCGCGATGGACGCCAACCACGACGGCACTGTCACCCCCGAAGAACGGCACGCCTATGACGAGGCCCAGCGCGCCCGCATGGCCGACCGGATGGGCGCCCGCGCGCCGAAGCCCGAAACGCTGGCCGAAGCGCAGGCCCATGCCGCCAAGATGTTCGACCGGATGGATACCAACCACGACGGCAAGATCGACGCAGCCGAGCGCAAAGCCTTTCGCGAGCGGATGATGTCGATGCGCGGCCACCATGGTCCGCACGCGCAGGGCGACATGCCCCCCCCGCCGCCGCCCGCCGACGCGCCCAAGGGCGACTGACGCCAGTCGCCCGGTGCCGGGCGGGAGAGCCGCAGCCGCCGATCGGAACCTGTACCCACAGGATCAGGAGCACCCCGTTTGCTCTTTTTTCGGCACTTCGGAACCTCCTCCCTCCCGCCCGGCGCTTCCCTCTGCGCCATGAATTGCTAGTGTCCCGCCATGTCCGAGGTTCCGCACCTGCTGCTCGTCGATGACGAGCGATCGATCCGCGAGCCGCTTGCGCAATATCTGACCAAGCAGGGTTTTCGCCTTACCCAATGCGCCGATGCCGAAAGCGCGCGGGCGCGGCTGAATGCCTATGCGATCGATCTCGTGATCCTCGACATCATGATGCCGGGCGAGGACGGGCTGAGCCTGTGCCGCCACATTCGCGAAACCAGCGACACACCGGTTATCCTGCTGACCGCGCGCAGCGAGGAAACCGACCGGATCGTCGGGCTGGAAATGGGCGCCGACGACTATGTCGTAAAGCCGTTCAGCCCGCGCGAACTGGCCGCGCGGATCAAGGTCGTGCTGCGCCGCTGGTCCGCCGGCGGGGCGAAACAGCATGCGCCGGAATCCGGCTCCTTCGCCTTTGCCGGCTGGGTATTGAAGACCGGCGAGCGCGCGCTGGTCGACCGCGAAGGCGTGTCGGTGCCGCTTTCGACCGGCGAATATAATCTGCTGCATGCGCTGGTGGTGCGGCCGCGCCAGGTGCTGACGCGCGACCAGCTGCTCGACCTGACGCAGGGCCGGGAGGCAGCCGCGTTCGACCGCGCGATCGACAATCAGGTCAGCCGGCTGCGCAAGAAGATCGAACCCGACGCCCGCAATCCCACGATCATCAAGACCGTGTGGGGCGGCGGCTATACGCTTGCGGCCGAGGTCACCCGCCTTTGAAGCGCTTCTACCCGACCAGCCTGATCGCGCAGATCACGGTTCTCGTCGCACTCGCGCTGTTTGCGGCGCAGGCGATCAATTTCGCGATGCTGCTGCGCGAGCGTCAGGCCGTGCGCTTCGCGCAAGTGATCGTGCCGTCGGTAACGCGGCTGACCGACGCCGCCGACCGCCTGGTCGTTTCGCGTGGCGATGCCGGCCCGCTGCGCATGGCGCCCGGCACCTTCATCGCCGACCAGCGTACCCATGTGCAGTTACATCCGGCCAACCCGATCGCGCCCGCGATGGAGCGCCGCGGCGATGTCGAAGCCGATATTCGCCGCGGGTTGGAGGAAGCCGGCCTCCATGTCGGCCAGATCGTCGCGGTGATCCGGCCGGTCGACCCCAACAAGCTGCCGTTACGCCGGCTCAGCCATTTTCACGCCGATCGCTTGCGCCGGATGGGGGCGGAGCTGCTGATTGCCGTCGAATTGCCCGGCCGGGGTTGGTTGGCACTGGGCTCTGCCTGGCCGCGAACCGAACTGATGCTGGTGTGGCAGCTCGCGGCGCAAACCCTTATTCTCTACATTGTCGTGCTGATCCCGGTGCTGCTCGTCGGCGGCAGGATCGCGCGGCCGCTCCGTACGCTGACACAGGCGGCACGCAGTTTCCGCCCGGGCGACGGCACCCCGCCCTTGGAAGAGGTGGGTCCGAGCGACATCCGCGCGTTGATCGGTGCGTATAACGCCCTCCGCCGCCGCGTGACGGCGATGCTCGAGGAAAAGGACCGGATGCTCGGCGCCATCGGCCACGATCTGCGCACGCCGCTTCAGGCGCTGCGCGTGCGGATCGAATCGGTCGATGATGAGGACGACCGCGCCCGCATGGCCGACACGATCGACGAGATGAGCCGGACCCTCGACGACATCCTCTCGCTTGCCCGGCTGGGGCGGCCGAGCGAACCGATTACAGGGGTGGATCTTGCCGCGCTCGTGGATGCGGTGGTCGAGGATTTCCGCGATCTGGGGCACGAAGTGCATTTCGAGGAATCACCGCGGCTGACAACCCGGTTGCGGCCGACGCTGATGCGCCGCGCGGTCCGCAACCTGATCGAAAATGCGGTGAAATATGCCGGGCGCGCGGAAGTCGCGCTGCGCGCCGAAGGGCATCAGATCACGGTCGAAGTGTGCGATCGAGGACCGGGCATTCCCGAAGAAAAGCTCGACACCGTCTTCATTCCCTTCACCCGCCTGGAACAGTCGCGCAATCGCGAAACCGGCGGGATCGGTCTGGGCCTGGCGCTTGCCCGCGCCATTGTGCACGACGCGGGCGGTACGATCGCCCTCACCAATCGCGATGGCGGCGGCCTCGCGGCGACGATCACCCTTCCCCGCTGATCGCAAGGCGCTTGTTGGCGGCTGCCCAGGCTGATAGCCTGCGCAAATAACCGAAGGGGGAGTAACGTAAAATTGTTGAAGTTCATGGTCGCCGCCGGCGCGCTGGCGCTGGTGCAATTTGCCGCGACACCTGCCCTGGCGCAGGACAAGGCTGCGACCACCGCCAAGGCCCCCGCGCCTGCGCAGGCCGCGCCGGCAATCGATCCCGCCAATGCGGCAAAGCAGATTGCAAGCATGATGCAGCCGCTGCCCAAGGACATGGGCGAAGGCGTGCGGCTGATGGAAGCGCGTGCCGAAGGCCCCGTGCTCATCGTGCTGATCGACATCCCGGCCGAAATGGCCGACAACAGCGGCGCGCTGGCAGAAGGCTTTACCCAGGGCATGTGCGGCGACAGCGAAACGCGCGCAGCCATGGCGCATCTGTTCACCGCGGGCATGCGCGTACGGCCCGATATCAACGCCGGCGGCAAGCGGATTGCGGGCAAGGAAATCACCGCCTGTCCGGCAATGCCGAGCGCGCCCGCAAAGTAAAAGAACGGGGCCGGAAGTTTCCTTCCGGCCCCGCCTCATTCTCGCAAAGGATGCGGATCGTCAGCCGACGATTTCTTCCGGCTTGAAGAAGAAGGCGATTTCGATCGCCGCATTCTCTTCCGAATCCGAACCATGGACCGAATTGGCTTCGATCGACTCGGCCAGTTCCTTGCGGATCGTGCCCGGCTCGGCATTGGCGGGGTTGGTGGCGCCCATGATGTCGCGGTTGCACTGCACGGCGTTCTCACCTTCGAGCACCTGCACCACGACCGGACCCGAGATCATGAACTCGACGAGGTCGTTGAAGAAGGGGCGTTCCTTGTGGACCGCGTAAAAGCCTTCGGCCTGTTCGCGCGTCATCTGGATGCGCTTGGAAGCGACGACACGAAGGCCTGCTTCTTCCAGCATCTTGGTGACGGCGCCGGTCAGATTGCGGCGGGTTGCATCGGGCTTGATGATCGAAAAGGTCCGGGTCGCGGCCATGGCCGTGCGGCTCCTGCAGTTGGTGTTATCGGGAAGTCGCGGCTCCCTAGTCCCCATGCGGCCGATATGCAAGCTCAGGCCATCTTGGCCCAACGCCCATTTTCGTCCTGTTTCCAATAACGCCGCTCCACATCGGCGCGTTCGCCCAGGCTTCGCCAGGCGGTGCGGGCAGCATCGATATTGGTTTCATCGAACAGATGGAAAGCGCGGGCAAAGCCCAGCGCTTCATCTCGCCAGCGTCCGTCGACAAGCGCGATATGAGTTGCACCATTAGCCGCCACTGCCGCTTCGCCGATCAGGATCGGCTGGTCGGCGTCCTGTTCTCCACCAGCCAGGCCGTGCGGCAGAAACGAGTCCGGCTGATAGGTCCAGAGCAGCTGGTCGACATGCGCGCGCAGCGCCGCATCCTCTGCCAGGATCAGAAGCCGCTCGCCGCCCGCGACCACCTTGTCGGCGATCTGCGGCAGCACGCGATCCAGCGGCAGCCGGGTAAGATGATAGAAATCAACCTGCATGCCCCCTGATAGCCGCGATGTGCGTTCGGGCCAACGTGCATGGCGTTGCGATGCCGCAACCGCTGCGATAGGGCAGTGCATGCCGCGTGCCGGGGAGTTGAAATCAAAGGTGGGAAATTACGTGACGCGCCAGGCCATGCTCTTCCCGGCTGCGCTTGGCCTGTGCCTTGCCGGCCAGGTCCATGCGCAGGAAGCGGCTGACCAGCGCCCCCAGTCGGGCGATATCCAGCCGGCGGCGCCGCAACAGGCGCGCGGGCCGGACCTGAACGATCGCCCGGTCGAAACGCCGCCCCCCTCGGCTACACCGCTGCCGAAAGACCCCGAACAGGTTCAGTTCAGCGCCGATACGCTGGAATATGACACCAATGAGGATGTCCTCACGGCGAGCGGCGACGTACTGATGTACCGCGAAAGCAACCGGTTGCGCGCGGACAAGGTGATCTGGAACCGCAAGACCGGCAAGGTCTTTGCGGAAGGCAATATCGTCGTCGCCAATCCGCAGGGCGATGCAGCCTATGGCGACCGCATGGAGTTGACCGATTCGCTGAAGGACGGCGTGGTCGACAATATGATGCTGGTGCTCGACGCCGGCGGGCGCGTTGCCGCCCAGCGCGGCGTTCGCAGCCCCAGCGGGCTGGTGACGGTGGAACATGCCGCCTACACGCCCTGCGCCGTTACCGACACGGCGGGCTGCCCCAAGGAACCTTCATGGAAGATCACGGCCGATCGGGTCGTCTATGATCCGCAGCGCCAGCGCATCCGCTACAACGGCGCGCGTATTTCGATCTTCAAACTGCTGACGATACCGCTGCCGGCCTTCTCGCACCCGGCGGGCAATCGCAGCGAGAACGGCTTTCTGACCCCCGACGTCCGCTATGGCGGCACCAACGGCCTGCAGCTTGCTGCCCCCTATGTCTTCACCATGGGGCCGAACCGCGACCTTACCGTCACGCCGCATGTCTATTCGGCGGCGCTGCCGCTCGTGCAGATCGATTTTCGCGACCTGAACACACTCGGCGCATTCCGCGTCAGCGCCTATGGTACCTATAGCCGGCGCGCGGACGACCTGACCGTGCCGGTGACCGCTGCCACGTCGCGGAATGACTTCCGCGGCTATTTCGACCTGGCCGGCACGTTCCAGCTCGATCCGAACTGGAGCGTCAGCAGTTCGCTGCGGCTCAGCAGCGACCGCACGTTCTTGCGCCGCTACGACATTTCGCGGGACGACCGACTGCGTAACAACGTCCGTGTCGAGCGCGTCGACGACAACAGCTACCTGTCGATCAACGCCTGGTTCGTCGAAACGCTGCGCGTCGGCGACCGTCAGGGCCTGCAGCCGGTAGCGCTCCCAGAGATCGACTATCGCCGCCGCGCCGAAGAGGGGCTGATCGGCGGCACGTTCGATTTTCAGCTCAACACGCTCGCCCTCACCCGCTCCGGCGGGCAGGACACGCAGCGCGGCTTTGCCGTCGCGCAGTGGCATCTGCGCAAGCTGACCGCCTGGGGACAGGAAATCACGCTTACCGCCTATACGCGCGGCGATATCTACAACACGTCGAATATCGACGCGACGTCGGTGCCGAGCTACCGCGGCAACTCGGGCTTCCAGTTTCGTGGCATCGCGGCGACGGCAGTGGACATGAAATGGCCGCTGATCGGCGAGTTGTTCGACGGCACCCAACGCATCACGCCGCGCGTGCAGGTGGTCGCGGCGCCCAACATCGCCAATATGAGCATTCCCAACGAGGATGCCCGCGCAGTCGATCTCGAGGATTCGAACCTTTTCGCGCTCAACCGTTTCCCCGGCTATGACCGGTTCGAGGATTCGTCGCGCTTCACCTGGGGCATGGACTATGCCCTGTACCTGCCCGGCCTCAGCATCGATTCCAATATTGGCCAGAGCTATCGCCTGTCGTCGCGCGCCTCTCTCTTCCCGGACGGGACGGGGCTGAGCGGGCGCGTATCCGACATTGTGGGTCGAACGGTGATCCGCTTCCGCGATTTCTTCAGCGTCACGCACCGCTTCCGCATCGACAAGGACAGTTTCGCCGTTCGGCGCAATGAAATCGACATGTCGATCGGTTCCCGCGCAACCTATGCACAGGTCGGCTATATCAACCTTAACCGCAACATCTCGGGCGCGCTCGAGGACTTGCAAGACCGCTCGGAAATACGCCTAGCGGGCCGCGTGCAGATTGGCCGCTTCTGGTCGGCATCGGGGTCGACGCTGATTGACCTTACCAAAAACAGTGCCGATCCCCTTTCCAATGCCGACGGGTTCCAGCCCGTGCGGCACCGGTTCGGGATCAATTATGAAGATGATTGCCTGCGCATCGGCATGACCTGGCGGCGCGACTACGCCACCACCGGCGACGCCAAGGCGGGCAATTCGTATCTGCTGACGCTCGCGTTCAAGAATCTGGGACGCTAGACGTATTAGCTTACCCGACGCTAAGCCTTGGTTCAGGCACAATTCGCGATTAAGCGCAGCGCTCCGGCAAATTGGGATGAGGGTCGTTCTCACGTGAATATCGGCATTCGCAGGATGGTTTTGGCCGGAGCTACTATGCTTTCCGGTGCCGCAGTGGCGGCGCTGGCGACGACTGCGATCGCGCAGACGGTTCCCGACACGTCTGGCCAGTCGATGCCGACGACAGCGCTGGACCTGCCCAGCAATCTGGAAATTTTCGGCAAAGCGAACCCCAATATCCGCAAGCCGACCGCCATTGTGAACGACTATGTTCTCACCGGCACCGATGTCGACCAGCGCGTCGCGCTGGTGATCGGCATGCAGAAGCTGACGCTGAAGCCCGAAGAGCGCGACCAGCTTCGTCTGGCGATGCTCCGCCAGTTGATCGACGAAACCCTGGAAATCCAGGAAGCCAAGTCGAACGACATCACCGTCGAACCCAAGCAGATCGAGCAGAGCTTTGCCCGCGTCGCCCAGCGCTTTCAGCGCACGCCGGAGCAGATGCGCGGCTGGCTGCGCGAGATTGGTTCGTCGGAACGGTCGATCAAGCGCCAGATCGAGGCGGAACTGGCCTGGAGCCAGCTGCTGCGTCGCAAGGTGAACGTCAATGTCGGCGAGGCCGAGGTCAAGGCGATGATCGATCGCATGACCGCCCAGAAGGGCACGGACGAGTATCACGTCTTCGAAATCTATCAGAACGCCACGCCGGATCGCGCGCAGGAAGTCGCCTCCGGCATGCAGCAACTGATCGAACAGATGCGCCAGGGCACGCCGTTCGACTATCTCGCCCGTACCTATTCGCAGAGCTCGACCCGCGCACGCGGCGGCGATCTCGGCTGGATCCAGGCAGCGATGCTGCCCGATCAGCTAGCGCAGGCGGTGCAGACGATGCAGGTCGGCCAGGTGGCCGGACCGATCCCGCTCTCGGCCGGTTTTTCGATCATTTATCTGGCGGAAAAGCACAAGGTCGGCATTCCCGATCCGCGTGAGGCGAAGCTGAGCCTGCGTCAGCTGTCGATCGCATTCCCCAAGGGCACGACCGAAGCACAGGCCAGCGCCCGCGCTGCCGACTTCGCCAAGGCGACCCAGGGCATTCGCGGTTGCGGTGACGTCGCCAAGGTCGCAGCCGCCGAGCGCGCCGATGTCGTCGATCGCGACGGCGTGATCATCAACCAGCTGCCCGTGGCGCTGCAGAACCTGATCCTGCCCCTGCAGGTCGGTCAGGCGACCCAGCCGTTCGGCTCGGTTGAAGATGGCGTGCGCGTGCTGGTGATTTGCGGTCGCGACGATCCGCCCCCCAGCTACACGCCGTCGGTCGATCAAGTGCAGCAGCAGATGGAAGATCAGCGCGTCAACCTGCGCGCCGAACGTATGCTGCGCGACCTGCGCCGCGACGCTCTCGTCGAATATCGCTGATATGCCGGCGGGCGCAGCCCAGGCTCGCCCGCTTGCCGTGGCGATGGGAGATTCGGCCGGTATCGGCCCGGAGATCACTGCCAAGGCCTGGGTCGCCCGCACCGAACAATCGCTGCCGCCTTTCTTCGCGATCGGCGATTTGCGGGCGGTTCAGCGCGTGTGGGACGGTCCGGTAACGGCGATCCGGGATCCGGCCGAAGCAGCGGGCGTATTTGCCGAAGCGCTGCCGGTTCTGGCCATCAGCGATTCCGGCGACGTCCAGCCGGGCCAGCCCGATGTCGAAAGTGCACGCACTGCCCTGCAATCGCTGGAAGTTGCGGTGGGTGTAACCAATGCCGGGGCGGCGGACGGGCTGGTGACGGCGCCGGTTTCCAAGGCCCAACTCTACAAGGTCGGCTTTACCCATCCAGGGCAGACCGAATTCATCGCCGAGCGCTGCGGTGTTGCCGCCGACAATGCCGTAATGATGCTGGCCGGCCCCACGCTGCGCGTTGTGCCGATCACCGTTCACGTCGCGCTGGCAGACGTACCCTCGCTGATTTCGGTGGAACTGATTGTTGCCAAGGCACGTGTCACCGTGCGGGGACTGCTCCGCAATTTCGGTATCGAGCGCCCGCGCCTGGCCTTTGCCGGGCTTAATCCGCATGCCGGCGAAAGCGGTGCGCTGGGCCGCGAAGAGATCGACATATTGATGCCGGCGATCGAGATGCTGCGCGCGGAAGGCATCGATGCGACTGGGCCTTATGCCGCCGATACGATGTTCCATGCCCGCGCGCGCGCCGGCTACGATGCGGCACTCTGCCTTTATCACGACCAGGCGTTGATCCCGATCAAGACGCTGCATTTCGACGACGGCGTGAACATGACGCTGGGGCTGCCGATCGTCCGCACATCGCCGGATCACGGCACCGCCTTCGGGATTGCGGGGCGGAATGAAGCCAATCCCGGCGCGATGATCGCCGCGCTCCGCATGGCCGCGCAGGCCGCCCAGCGCAGGGCAGACGGCGCCCAGTGACCGATCTGCCGCCGCTCCGCGACGTGATTGCCCGCTACGGACTCAGCGCCAGCAAGGCGCTGGGGCAGAATTTCCTGTTCGACGGCCAATTGCTGGCGCGCATCGCCCGGGTGCCGGGCGATCTGGCGGGCGCCGAAGTGTTCGAGGTAGGCCCTGGCCCCGGCGGCCTTACGCGCGCCCTGCTTCAGGCGGGGGCGAAGGTAACGGCGGTTGAGCGCGACCGGCGCTGCATTCCGGCGCTGGAGGAACTGGCGGGCTATTTCCCCGGTCAGCTTCGCATCATCGAAGGCGATGCGCTGCAGGTCGATGCGCCGACGCTGTTTGCGGGCAAGCCGCACATCGCCTCCAACCTGCCCTATAATGTCGGCACGGCGCTCCTGATCGGCTGGCTCTCCGCCGAATGGCGCCCTTGGTGGGCAAGCCTGACGCTGATGTTCCAGAAGGAAGTCGCCGAGCGGATCGTCGCCCAGCCGGGCACTGAACATTATGGCAGGCTGGCGGTGTTGGCCCAATGGCGCAGCACGCCCCGCATCGCGATGAATGTCCATCGCTCCGCCTTCACACCCCCGCCCAAGGTAATGTCGGCGGTGGTCCATATCACACCGGCCGAAACGCCTGCGGGAGTTCGGTTGCCGCTGCTGGAGGCGGTGACGGCGGCGGCATTTGGGCAGCGGCGGAAAATGCTGCGGCAAAGCCTGAAACCTATCCCGGGCGCACTGGCAGCGCTGGAAAAACTCGGCATCGACGCCAGCCGCCGTGCCGAGACGGTCAGCGTCGCCGAGTTCGTCGCCATCGCGCACGCCCTCGGCAACTGACCGGTATCGCCCCGATCAGGGCTCGCCTTGGTCCTTCGTCGCCGGCTCTGCGGCTGCCAGCGGGCTGGGCGGCGGCCCCTTGGCGATTGCGGCTGCCAGCGCAGTGAAGTCGGCGCAGCCTGCCTTGCAGATGATCTTGAGTTTGGCGAGGTTGTCCTTCGCCCGCTGCATCGCGCCCTTGGCGACCATCGCCTCGCCCTGACCACGCAGCGCGGCGGGATCGTTCGGCTCCAGCTTCAGCGCCTCGCCATAGAAGCGGATCGCCTTGCCGGGCAACTCCTGCGCACGGGCAATATCGCCGAGCAGCACGAACGCCTCGCGATTGCGGGGATCGACCGTGGCAGCGCTTTCGAGCAGATCATTGGCCCCCTCGACATTGCCGGCTGCCTGTGCCGCGCGCGCTTCCTTAACGAGGGCGATTGAGCGGGGATCGATCTGCGTATCGGGCCGCTGCGCGCTGAGGCTGGTGGAAACAGAAAGCAGCAGCAGGCCGGCCGCCGCCGAGATTGCGGTGATCCGCATCACATTCTCCAAAACCGAGGGTCGTGTCGCTATCATTGCCGCACCATCTTCGCGACAAAAAAGCCGTCGGTCGAGTCCTTCAGCGGGGTTAGCCGAAGTCCCGGGCCGCGCGGTGTACCGGCAGGGGCATCGAGCGGAACGGCCGACCAATCCTGATGCTCGTCCAGAAAGCGCTGCACCTGCCCAGCGCCTTCGGCATCGAGCAGCGAACAGACGATGTGGACCAGCGTGCCGCCAGGCCGCACCAGCGTTGCCGCCACCTGCAGCAACCGCGCCTGAATGCTGACATAGCGGTCAAGCGCCGCCGGCGTCAGGCGCCAGCGGGCTTCGGGGTTGCGTCGCCAGGTGCCCGTGCCGGAACAGGGCGCATCGACCAGCACCAGATCGGCGGTCTCCCGCCAGTCCGCCAGCGCCTCTGCCTCCCGATCGGGGTCCAGCAGCCGGGTCTCCGCAATCGTTACACCCGCGCGCGCAGCGCGCGGCATCAGACGCGACAGGCGTGGTCGGTCGACGTCGCACGCCAGAATGGTGCCGCGATTTGCCATTGCCGCGGCCAGCGCCAGCGTCTTGCCCCCTGCCCCCGCGCATAAATCAACAACGCGCTCATCGGGCCGGGCGCCAGCGAGCGCCGTCACCAGCTGACTACCCGCATCCTGCACTTCAAGGGCGCCGGTCCGATATGCAGGGAGCGTTTCAACCTGCAGCTCTGTGGCCAGCCGCAGCGCATCTGGCGCGAACGGCAGCAGCTGCACTCCCGGTAGCTCAGCCGCCACGGCAGCTGGGGAAGCCTTGAGCCGGTTGATGCGCAGGTCGAGCGGGGCGCGGTCCAGCAGAGCGACCTGTTCCTCTGGTCCGAGGCCCGACTGGGCGAAGCGCTCCGCCAGCCAGCGCGGCAGGGCCCCGGCTTCGGCGACGGGCTCATCGGGGCGGATCGGCGCAGGTCCATAGGGAGAGCCATTGAAAAGCGCCGCCAGTTCTGGCCGCACCTTGGCAAGGGCGAGCATAGCAGCCCGGCCGCTTTCCGGCCGTTCGCCGCAATGGCGGATCGCCGCATAGACCAGCTCGCGCATCGCCCGGCGATCTTTCGACCCGGCAAAGCGCCGTTCGGCGAACCAGCGCGCCAGCAGCACGTCCGCAGCCGCGCCCTCATCGCGCGCGGCGACAATGATGCGATCGAGCAGATCAATCGCCATTTGCAGCCTTGCGGCCGGTGTCATGCGTGATTCTCCGGTAACGGCGAACCGGAAGCAAACGCCGACAGACTGGGTTCGGGCGGGAAAGACGGGATCACGCCATCCCGCTAGGCGGATTGCCGGCAGATTCCTAGCGCCCTTACCTGCCTTGCTATGTTGGTAAGCATTTCCTCACCAACTGGTGGCATCCCCTGCCCATGGGATCTGGGGGTAGCGTATTGCGGGCTGTCGGTGCGACATGGCTGTTCGTGCTGACGCTATTGGTCGCCGGCACGCGCCCGGCGGCGGCAACCCCGCTGGCGTTGGGCGATCCGCTATGTCACGCGGTCTCGTCCCTGAATGCTCCACTTTCGGCCGCCGGGCACTTGGCCTTTCGGTGCACCGGGACCCCAAGCAACTATCAGCAAGGCAGTTTGTGGCTCCGCGCGCAGCTTCCCAAAACGAGCCGATCGGAGGAACCGGTCGAGATACTCGTACACCATAGCCGGTTTGACAGCCTCTCGGTCGGTTTCGTTTCTCCGAACGGCGATATTGCCTGGCAAAGCTTGCGGAGCGGCGCGTTCGGCACGCATTGGCGTCCCGGCGCCCAAATTGCCTTCCGCGCGCCCGGAGGCCAGGTGGCGCCCGTTGCGGTGGTTTTGCGGTTCGACAGACTCGCCAGCTACCAGTTTCTGCGTATCCGGATGGAACGCGACGGCTGGGGCGAAATCCAGTCCGCCTCGCTCGGCGGGCTGATCGGCGCGGCGCTTACCCTGCTGCTGGTAGGCTCGCTGTACAACGGCTCACTAGCCCTCGCCGTACGGCGACAATTTCTAGCCTGGCAGGGCGCCTGGGCAGCATGCATGCTCTTGTGGGGGGCGACCTGGTCGCAACTGCTGTTGCTGCTCTTTCCCGGGCTGGCCGGGGCGCCGGCATCGCAATGTTGCACCTTTCTCGCCACGCTGGCTGTCACGCTGGCGACGATCAGCGCGGTCACGTCGATCGAAGGCGAAGAGATCCCGCCCCTTCTGCGCTGGACCACGCTGGCGCTCGGCCTGTCGATTGGCTTGCTGGGGATCCCCGCCGCGCTCGTCCGTAGTCAGGCAATCGAATGGATCGGCGTGGTGCTAAGCATCCTCACGCTCGCCGTTCTGGGCGCCGTGGCATTATGCCTTGCCTTGGCGTGGCGGCACGGTAGCAGTGATGCGCGCGCACTTGCCGGCGCCTGGGCCGTGCCGATGGCTGCACTCGCGCTTACGCAATTCATCGATCTGGGATCGAGCCTGTGGGGTGGCGGTGCACAGTTGCTGGTGCTCTTCGCGGCGTCTTGGCAGACGATCTGGCTGTCGGTCGCGGCGAGCCGGCGGCTGGCCCGCTTGCGCATCGAACGCGACCGCGCCCGCGCGGCGGAAGCGCAGGCCAGTGAACTCGCCGGCCGCGATCCGCTGACCGGTCTGCGCAACCGCCGCGGCTTCATCACCATGATCGGACCACTTCTGCAGTTCGCCCGCAGCGAAAATGCGCCAGTGGCACTGCTGTTGATCGACATTGATCGATTCAAGTCGATCAACGATCTGCTCGGCCATGAGGCCGGCGATACGGTGCTTTCCACCGTTGCCGCGCGGCTGGAGCGGTGGGAATCGGCGATGTGCGCGGTCGCGCGACTGGGCGGCGAAGAGTTTGCGGTGATGGTTGCGGGGCTTGGCGGAATGCCGCTGATGCAGTTCGCCGACCATGTCCGGAGCGAGATCGGCGCCTGCGATCACGGCGTCGCATTGGGCGACCGCCGTGTCACCGTAAGCATCGGCGTCGCCGAGGCACAGGGTGCCACCGACTTCCAGCAGCTGTATCGCATCGCCGATCGCGGCCTCTATGCGGCGAAGCGCGCGGGTCGCAACTGCATCGTCCGGCCGACACCGGAAACGATTGCTCCCGCCCTGCCCGAAAGTCTGCGGGCGCAGGGATAACCCCGCGCCCGGGATAGCATCAGCGCGTCGGATAGTTCGGCGCCTCGCGCGTGATCGTCACGTCATGGACGTGGCTTTCCTTGAGGCCCGCATTGGTGATGCGCACGAACCGCGCCTTCTTCTGGAACTCCGGCAGCGTCGCGGCGCCAACATAGCCCATCGAAGCCTTCACGCCGCCCACCAGCTGGTGGATCACGTCGCGTGCCGGGCCCTTGTACGGTACCTGGCCTTCGATGCCTTCCGGCACCAGCTTCAGCTGGTCCTTGATGTCCTGCTGGAAGTAACGGTCGGCCGAGCCCTTTGCCATCGCGCCGACCGACCCCATGCCGCGATACGACTTGTAGGCGCGGCCCTGATACAGGAAGGTTTCGCCCGGCGCTTCCTCGGTGCCCGCCAGCAGCGAGCCGATCATCGCTGCGCCCGCGCCGGCAGCGAGCGCCTTGGCGATGTCACCCGAGGTGCGGATGCCGCCATCGGCAATCACCGGCACGCCCGACTTGGCGGCTTCCTCGGCCGCTTCCATCACGGCAGTAAGCTGGGGCACGCCGACGCCGGCAACGACGCGGGTGGTGCAGATCGAACCCGGCCCGATGCCGACCTTGATGCCGTCCGCGCCCGCATCGATCAGCGCACGGGCAGCTTCGGCAGTGGCGATGTTGCCGGCGATCACCTGCACCCGGTTGGAGAGCTTCTTCACCCGCTCAACGGCGCGGCTGACGTCCTTGTTGTGGCCATGCGCAGTGTCGATCACCACCAGATCGACTTCGGCATCGACCAGCGCCTCGGTACGGGCAAAGCCCTTGTCGCCCACCGTCGTGGCGGCGGCGACGCACAGCCGGCCGCTCGCATCCTTGGTGGCGTGGGGATAGGTGACTGCCTTTTCGATATCCTTCACGGTGATCAGTCCGACGCAGCGATAGGCGTCGTCGACCACCAGCAGCTTTTCGATCCGGCGCTGATGGAGCAGCCGCCGGGCCTCGTCCTGGCCTACGCCCAGCTTCACCGTGGCGAGGTTCTGGTGCGTCATCAGCTCCGACACCGGCTGATGCGGGTTTTCGGCAAAGCGCACGTCGCGGTTGGTCAGGATGCCGACCAGCTTGCCGTCAGCCTCAACAATGGGAATACCGCTGATCCGGTGCCGCGCCATCAGCGCCTGCGCCTCTGCCAGCGTGCCGTTCGGTGCCATGGTAATCGGATTGACGACCATGCCGCTTTCGAAACGCTTGACCGCGCGCACCGCCTCGGCCTGCTCGTCGATCTCCATGTTGCGGTGAAGCACACCGATACCGCCCAGCTGGGCCATCACGATCGCCATATCGCCTTCCGTGACGGTATCCATCGCCGAAGAAAGGATAGGGATGTTGAGCGCCAGGCTCTTGGTGACGAACGTCCGGGTATCCGCCATGCTCGGCACGATCTCGGATTCGCCCGGATAGAGCAGCACGTCGTCGAAAGTCAGGCCGAGAGGGATTTCCATGGGGAGCGCCAAATCCTTGAGTCGAGAGTTGGCGGCCCATGTAACCGCAAGGGTGCGGGTGCGCTAGTGGGCGGCGCTAGTGGTTTACGTCCGACACATAGGTTCGGTCGGGATAGAGCGCTGCCCGTTCCGCCGCGAGCTGCTGCCGAATCACTTCCCCCAGCCGTGCACAGGCACGCCGATATTCATCCATTTCCTCGACGACGCGCGTGATCGGCCATTCGCTGACATGCTCGCTGTAGCGCATGCGGACATCAAGATCGCCGGCGCGCACTTGCTGCGCCACATCCGCCTGGCGGCCACCGCGACCGCGTGCCTGATTATACAGGATGTCGATAATCCGGCGGCGCGCGGAAATGACGCGCGCTGTCTGGTAGCGCAGGCGTGACAGCTCTGAAGCGTCACAGGTCTTGCGTGCCATGAACGTCTCTTCGGCACCCATCGCCTGGAGCAGCGTAGTATCGAGTTCCTGCATGTTTATCATACAGGAGACATAGCAAGGGCCCGGCCCGACGCGGTGTTTTACGAGGAAATTATTCGTTCCGTTCGCGCAATGCTCGGGAAAGGAGCGCCTGGGCCTGTGCGACGTGCATCGCCTCGATCATCCGGTCGCGAAACCGTTCTGCCCCGCCACTGGCGGCAGCGATCAGCGCCTCAGCATCGGCGATCTCCTCGGGCGTGGGGCCGAATGCCGCGGCCGCCGGCGCGATCTGGCCGGGATGGATAAGCGTCTTGCCGTCGAACCCCATGGCCCTGCCCGCGCGGCATTCGGCGACCAGCCCCTCGGTATCGGCAAGCGCGTTGAATACGCCGTCCAGCGCCCAGCCGCCTGCGGCACGCGCAGCGAGCACGATCGTCTGGAGCACCAGCGCCAGACCTTCGCGCCCGGCGCCGGCGGGAATCCCCAGTGTCGCCTTCAGGTCGTTGGTGCCCGCGATCAGCCCAGCGACGCCCGGCGCCGCCGCTATCGCCGATGCCTGAAGTGCGCCCGCGGGGGTCTCGATCATCGCCAATATCGGCTTGCCCGCTGCGGCAGCCACGCCAGCAGCCCTGACGGCATCCTCCACCTTCGGGACCACCACCGTCGCGCAAGCCGATCCGGCCACCGCCGCAATGTCGGCGGCATGGGCTTCGTCCCCTATGCCATTGATGCGGATCGCAGCGATCCGCTCGCCAAATCCCTCCGCCATTGCGGCTACCGCCGCTTCACGGGCAGCGGCCTTGTCCTCGGGCTTCACCGCATCCTCCAGATCGAGGATGACCATATCGACCGGCAGCGTCCGAGCCTTGGCGACGGCGCGGGGATTGGATGCAGGCAGGAAAAGCGCGGTGCGCGGCGCGAGAGGCATGCTGGTCATGGCGCCTCTCTATGCTAGCAATGCACCCGATTGCGAGGGGAGTCGGGGAAAATGGAACTCATTTCCGCGTTTCTGGTGGCGCTGGCGGTGCTGGTGCTGCTCTACATCATGTCCAGCGTAAAGATCGTGAACCAGGGCTATCAGTACACGATCGAGCATTTCGGCCGCTTCACGACCGTCGCCACCCCCGGCTTCAACTTTTACCCCGCCTTTTTCTATCGCGTCGGCCGCAAGGTTAACATGATGGAGCAGGTGATCGATATTCCTGGTCAAGAAATCATCACCAAAGACAATGCGATGATCTCCACCGACGGGGTCGTCTTCTTCCAGGTGCTCGATGCCGCCAAGGCCGCCTATGAGGTCTCAGACCTCTATGTCGCGCTGCTCCAGCTCACCACCACCAATTTGCGGACGGTGATGGGATCGATGGACTTGGACGAAACGCTGTCGAAGCGCGACGAGATCAACGCCCGGCTGCTGTCGGTCGTCGATCATGCAACCACGCCATGGGGCGTGAAGATCACGCGCGTCGAGATCAAGGACATCCGCCCGCCGGCTGACATCGTCAATGCGATGGGCCGCCAGATGAAGGCCGAGCGCGAAAAGCGCGCCAACATTCTCGAAGCCGAAGGCGCCCGCGCATCCGAAATCCTGCGCGCCGAAGGGCAGAAGGCCGCACGCATCCTCGAAGCGGAGGGGCGCCGCGAATCCGCCTTCCGCGACGCTGAGGCCCGCGAACGCGCCGCCGAGGCCGAGGCGAAAGCGACGCAGCTCGTGTCCGATGCGATCGAGTCGGGCAGCGCAGCGTCGCTCAACTATTTCATCGCCCAGAAATATGTGGAAGCGGTGGGCAAATTCGCCACCTCGCCAAATGCCAAGACGATCCTCTTCCCGGTCGAGGCGACGCAGCTGATCGGCACGCTGGGCGGCATTGGCGAACTGGCCAAGGAGGCGCTGTCGGGCAACGCGCCGACGCCGCCGGCCCCGCCACGCCGGCCGGGTCCGTTCGAGCAACAGGGCTGATCGCGCAATGGACTGGCTGCACCAGGCGGCGGTGCTGTGGCTGATCGCGGGCGTCGCCTTCGCCATCGCCGAATTGCTGCTGCCGGGCGTCTATCTCGTCTTCTTCGCAGTGGCAGCTGTGCTTACCGGCACCATCGCATTGCTCTTTCCGGTGCTTACACTCGGCGGCCAGATGATCGACTTCGCCGCATGGTCGCTCGCTGCCGTGCTGATCGGCAAACGCTGGTATCGCGATTTTCCCGTGCCGAGCAGCGAGCCGTTGCTGAACGACCGCGTCGCCCAGCTCATTGGCCAGATGGTAACGGTGACCATCGCGATCGAGGGCGGCGAAGGCCGCGTGCGGGTCGCGGATGGTGAATGGCCAGCGCGCGGTGCCGACGCGCCCGCCGGCGCCCGGGTACGGATCACCGGCGCTATGGGTGCCACTTTGCTGGTCGAGCCTGTGGCCACCCTTCCCCTTTCCTGATTATTCCCCTGAGGTAGAATTGATGCGTACTTCCCGTCGCGAAATGTTGCTTGGATCCGGCGCAGCGCTGGCCACCGGCATGGTGGCCGCTACCGCGCGAGCCGCCCCCGCCGAAACCCAGGCACAGGGACTGATTGACCGTACTGCCGAAGAAATGCTGCGGCTGAATCCCGAAGGCGCGACGGCGCTGGGCATCGACAAGGGTGAGCGCGCAGCCCTCAAGCATGCGCTCGGCGACCGTAGCCCGCACGGCGTCGCGAAAATGGCCGCCCATCTCCGCGCCACGCTCGCTGATATCGACCGGATCGACGTGAACGCAGTCTCGCCGGACATGCGCGTCCATCTCGACGTCATCCAGACTGCCTACGCCAATGCGCTGAAGGGCATGGCTTTCCCCTATGGCGATGTCGCCGTGGGCAGCTGGCGGAACGCACCCTATGTCGTCGCGCAGAATGTCGGCGCCTATATCGACACGCCGCGCATGCTCGACAGCGATCACCAGATCGCATCGCGCGAGGATGCGGAAGCCTATTGCGACCGGCTCGATTCCTATCCGGACCAGCTCGACGGCGAGACGGAGCGACTGAAGCAGGCGGCCGGCCTGGGCGTGATCGCGCCGGACTTTCTGCTGGACAAATGCCTCAAGCAGATTCGCATGGCGCGCAGCGGCAACCCGGCGGGCTGGGACATCGTCACCTCGGTCGCCAATCGAAGTGCCGGCATGGGCGGCGATTATGGCCAGCGCGCCTGGCAGATTGCGACCGAGCGCGTTGCCCCCGCGCTCGACCGGCAAATCAAGGAACTCGAACGCCATCGCGCCCGCGCCACCCATGATGCGGGCGTGTGGAAGTTCAAGGACGGCGACGCCTATTATGCCTGGGCGCTGAGCGCCGGCACCACGACGACGATGACGCCCGACGAGGTCCACCAGATGGGCCTCGAGCAGCTCCGCGCGCTGCAAGCCGAAATGGACGTAATCCTGAAAGCGCAGGGCTATAGCCAGGGTAGCGTAGGCGCCCGCATGCGGGCGCTTGCCAAGGATCCACGCTTCGCCTTCCCGGAAACCGATGCAGGCCGCGCCGAGATCATCAAGATCCTGCAGGACAGCATCAACGACATGCGCGGCCGGATGCCGCAGGCATTCCACACGCTGGTTCCCGGTAATGTTGAAGTGAAGCGCATTCCGGCGGTGGAGGAAGGTGGTGCCGCGGGCGCCTATGGCGGCCCCGGCACGATCGACGGCAAGGTACCGGGCCGGCTATGGATCAACCTGCGCTCGACCGGCATCTGGACACGGTTCAGTCTGCCCGATCTTGCGTATCATGAGGCAATTCCCGGCCATGCCTGGCAGGGCGAATATACCTTCAAGATGCCGTTGATCCGCTCGATGCTGCAGTTCAATGCCTATTCCGAAGGCTGGGCGCTCTATTCGGAGCAGCTCGCCGACGAACTGGGCGTCTATGCCGCCAATCCGGCGGCGAAGCTCGGCTATCTCCAGTCGCTGGGCTTCCGCGCCTGCCGGCTGGTGGTCGATACGGGCCTGCATGCCAAGCGCTGGACGCGCGAACAGGCGATCCAGTGGTTCGTGGAGATCAACGGCTCATCCGAGGACGAAGTGCAAGGCGAAGTCGATCGCTATTGTTCCTGGCCGGGTCAGGCCTGCGGCTACAAGGTCGGGCACAGCGAGATCAACCGTCTGCGGGACCACGCCAAAAGCACGCTGGGCGAGCATTTCGACTTCCGCGCCTTCAACGATGCCCTGGTGCTGGGAGGCAATGTGCCGATGACAGTGCTGGGCCATATCGTCGACCGGCACACTGCTGCGCGGAAGGGGTAATACCTTAATCCCCCTTCCGCTTGCGGGAGGGGTCAGGGAAGGGGGCGACGTGGCGGCTCCCAGCTGGGCTTCCCCCTGGGCTCGGCATTCTCCCCTCCCCCAGCCCCTCCCGCAAGCGGGAGGGGAGCGAAGACAGCGGCGGTCGGCCGATTTACGCCAGCAAGCGCACCTTCGGCGCCGCTGCGCGGACGCCATCTTCGACATGATCCTCGAACTGCGCGAAATTCTCGACGAACAGGTCGACGAGCCTCGCCGCCGTCGCGTCGTACGCATCCTTGTCCGCCCAGGTCTCGCGCGGATCGAGAATACCCGAGTCGACACCCGGCACAGCCACCGGCACCTGGAATCCGAAGAACGGATCGACCCGGAACTCCGCCTGATTAAGGCTGCCGTCCAGCGCGGCGTTCAGCAGCGCCCGGGTCGCCTTGATCGGCATCCGGTGGCCGACGCCGTAAATTCCGCCGGTCCAGCCGGTATTGACCAGCCAACAGGCGACATTGCCTTCCGCAATCCGCTTCTTCAGCAGATTGCCATAGACCGACGGATGACGCGGCATGAACGGCGCGCCGAAACAGGTTGAGAAAGTCGCCTCAGGCTCGGTCACGCCGATTTCGGTACCGGCGACGCGCGCGGTGTAGCCCGACAGGAAATGATACATCGCCTGTTCGGGCGTCAGCCGGGCGATGGGCGGGAGCACGCCATATGCATCGGCCGTGAGGAAGATCATGTTGCGCGGCACCGGCCCCAGATTGCCCCGCGAGGCATTGGGGATGAAGTCGATCGGGTAGGAGCCGCGACTATTCTCGGCGAGGCTGGGATCGTCGAGATCGAGCGCCCGCGTCTCCGGGTCCATCACGACATTTTCCAGCACGGTGCCGAACCGCTTCGTTGTTGCGAAGATTTCCGGTTCAGCCTCGGCCGAAAGGCGGATCATCTTGGCGTAGCAGCCGCCTTCGAAGTTGAAGACCGCCGTATCCGACCAGCCATGCTCGTCATCACCGATCAGCGTGCGGCTGGCATCTGCCGATAGCGTCGTCTTGCCGGTGCCCGACAAGCCGAAGAAAATGGCGGTGTCGCCCTGCGGGCCGATATTGGCCGAACAATGCATCGGCATGATGCCATCCACCGGCAGCAGGTAGTTGAGCAGCCCGAACACGCTCTTCTTCATCTCGCCGGCATAGGCAGTACCGCCGATCAGGATCAGCTTTTCGGTGAAATTGACAGCGATCACCGTCTCGCCGCGCGTACCGTGGCGCGCGGGATCGGCGCGGAAGCTCGGCAGGTCGATGATCGTATAGTCGGGAACGAACCCGGCCAGAGCCTCTGCCTCGGGGCGTACCAGCATAGTGCGAATGAACAGGCTGTGCCAGGCGAGCTCGTTGATCACGCGCACCTGCACGCGATGCTCTGGCTGCGAACCGCCATAAAGGTCCTGCACGAACAGCTCTTCGCGCTTACCCAGCTGGGCAAGGAAATCGGCCTTCAGCGCGGCGAAATGCTCGGGCGTCATCGCCTGGTTGGTCTTGCCCCACCACACCGTCTGTTCGGTCTCGGCATCGCGAACGATGAACTTGTCTTTCGCCGATCGCCCGGTGTGCTTGCCGGTTGCGACGACGAGAGGGCCTTCGGCGGCGAGGCGGCCTTCGCCGCGTCGGATCGCATGTTCGACCAGCGGCGCAGTGATCAGATTCCAGTGGAGAGTCGCCTTTGTCGCGATGCCCTGCGCATCGAGGCCGTGGCGCGAAACACGATCAGTCACCCAAGTTCTCCTTTATCATTTCCCGCCGCTGTGACGGCCGGGCGCCCGCATGCGCACGCATGTCGAGCAATATTATTGCCGAACCCCTCGCACGCGCCCGTCGCGGGGGTCAATCCGGGTTAACGTTGTCAGTCGGTTGAGGCGCCACGAACTTTCGTCTAACGCTTGCAGCGATGATCCAGAGCCAGGTTCGCGTCACCCGATGACCGCTACGATCGCGCTGGTCGACGACGACCGCAACATCCTCACCTCCGTCTCGATCGCGCTGCAGACCGAGGGGTTCCTGACACGGGTCTATTCGGACGGCGAAAGCGCGCTGAAGGCGCTGATCGACAATCCGCCCGATCTGGCGGTGCTCGACATTAAGATGCCGAAGATGGACGGCCTAGAACTGCTCCGCCGCTTGCGCGAAAAGAGCATGATCCCGGTGATCTTCCTCACCAGCAAGGACGACGAGCTGGACGAAGCGCTGGGCCTGGCGATGGGTGCGGACGACTATATCGCCAAACCCTTTTCACAGCGCCTGCTGATCGCCCGTATCCGCGCGATTCTGCGCCGGACCGAACCGATGCAGCCCACCAGCGAGGGCGAACCCGCAGAGCCGGCCGAAGTGCTGGTGCGCGGGCGGCTGACGATGGACCCTGCTCGCCACAAGGTCACCTGGGACGGCGCGAATGTCACGCTGACGGTCACCGAATTCCTGATCCTCGAGACGCTTGCCCAGCGCCCCGGCATCGTCAAGACGCGCAACCAGCTTATGGACGCGGCCTATCAGGACGACATCTATGTCGATGACCGCACCATCGACAGCCACATCAAGCGCGTCCGCCGCAAATTCCGGCAGGTCGATCCGGAATTTGATGCTATCGAGACGCTCTATGGCGCGGGCTACCGTTTTTCGGACGAATGACGAGCGCGACCTGGCGCTGCAATGGTCGGGCCGGGTCAGCCTCACGCCGCGCATTCTGGCGGTCAACATCTTCGCGCTGGCGTTGCTGTGCGGCGGCTTCTTCTATCTGGACAGCTATCGCAGTCGCATCGTCGATAGCCGCGTGGAGCAGACCAGCCGCGAAGTACGGCTGATCGCACAGGCGCTTGCCTCCGCCACCGACAAGCGCCGCGACCTGCTGGTGCTCAGCCTGGCGCGCGACATGGGCACGCGCATCCGCCTGTACGACGAAGACGGCAAGATGATTGCCGACAGCCGCGAACTCGGGCTGCGCAACGTCGTGCTGCGCGATCCTGACAAAGACCCCTGGGGGCAGACGGCCGCGCGCTTCCTCGATGCGGTGATCGACAAGGTGGCGGGCGCCGACCGTGCGCCGCTCTACCGCGAACATAATCGCGACAAGGGCTTCGACTGGCCCGATGTACGTACCGCGCGCGACACACATGCGGCTGCCGCGACCGTATGGCGCGCACCCGATCGCACGCCGGTGATTACCGCAGCCGCCCCCATCACCGGGCTGGGCGTGGTGATGGCGACGTTCAACGCGCGGGATATTACCCAGACGGTACGGCTGGAACGCTATCGGCTGGGCGTGGTGCTGGCGATCGTCTCGCTGGTGTCGGTGCTGCTTTCGCTGTTCCTCGCCCGCACCATCGTTCGCCCGCTGCGGCGGCTGGCGCGTGCGGCGATCCGGGTGCGGCTCGGCCGTGCGCGCGAAGTGGTCGTCCCCCGCCTACCCGACCGGCGAGACGAGATCGGCATGCTCGCCCGTGCCCTCTCCGACATGAGCCAGGCCCTTCGCGCCCGGATCGACGCGACCGAGGCCTTTGCCGCAGATGTGACGCACGAGCTGAAGAACCCCCTTGCCTCGTTGCGGTCTGCTGTCGAAGGGCTTTCCAACGTCAAAGACCCGGATCTGCGCGCCCGGCTGCTCGATGTTGCGCGCGACGATGTCCACCGGCTCGACCGGCTGATAACCGACATTTCGGAAGCATCGCGCCTCGACGCCCAGCTCAGCCGCGCCACCTTCGAGCCGTTCGATCTTGCCGGCATGCTTCGCGCCCTGGTCGAGCAACGGGAGACGCGCGGGCTGCCGGGCGACATCCGCCTGCGGTTCGACCAGACAGGCGCCGAACCGATGCAGGTGCTCGGCGAACCGGCCCGGCTGGAACGGGTGTTCGAAAACCTCATCGAGAACGCCCTGTCCTTCTCCCCGCCTGGAGGGCTCGTTGCGCTTTCGGCCGAGCCGGTCGGCGGCACGCTGGAAGTGCGGGTGGAGGACGAAGGTCCCGGGGTGCCGGAGGAAGCGCGCGAGGCGATCTTCCGCCGCTTCCATTCGGTACGGCCGCAAACCGAGGCATTCGGGCAGCATTCGGGTCTGGGCCTTGCCATTGCCCGCACCATCGTCGAAGGCCATCAGGGAAGCATCCATGTGGAAGCGCGGGAGGATCGATTGAGCGGGGCTCGATTCGTAGTGCGACTGCCGATGGCAGTGTACGGCTGATGGCGGAATTCCGGGTACCGGATGTCTCTTCGGAGACACTGGGCGCAACCTGCGTTGCGTTCGACGGCGCCGCGGTGCTGATCGAGGGCCGCGCGGCCGACCGTGTCGATCTGGCGCTGAACCTGATCGATCGCGGCGGCGCGCTGGTGGCGGCGGAGCATTGCATCTGCCAGCGCCAGGGCGACGCGCTTTTCGCCAGCGCACCCGCGGGCACCGGCGGGAGTATCGAGCTGCCCGGTCTGGGCCGTATCACCGTGTCGCATCAGAACCGCGTTGTGGTGCGGCTGTGCGTGACGCTGCTCGATCCGGAGCCGCAACTCGCCACGCTGCTGCCCGTGCGCCGGATCGCCGGCGCCGAGCTGCCGCTGCTAGGCCTGCGCGCCAACGACATCGCCGCTGCGGCCAAGGCGCGGCTGGCGCTCCAGCATTTCGCCCGATGAGCCGCCGTCGCCCCAAGCAGATTCTGCTCGTCACCGGCATGTCCGGTGCGGGCAAGTCGACCGTGCTGCGCACCTTGGAGGATCTTGGCTGGGAAGTCGTCGACAACCTGCCGCTGCTGCTGCTCAACCGCCTGCTTGATACCTCGCCCAGCGAAGGGGCCGAGCCCGATGACGAGCGTCCGCTGGCGATCGGCATCGGCGCGCAGACTCGCGGCTTCGACGCCGAAAGCATCGTCCGCCGCATCAAGAAGCTGCGCGAGGAACACGGCCATGATGTCGGCACGCTGTTCCTCGAATGCTCGGGCGCGGAGCTGGACCGCCGCTATTCGGAAACGCGCCGCCGCCATCCACTGGCGCAGGACCGGCCGGCCGCCGACGGCATCGCCCATGAACGCGAGCTGCTAAGCCCGCTGCGACGCTGGTCGAATCGGTTGATCGATACGACCGACATCACTGCCAACCAGCTCGCCCACACCATCCGCGCCACGTTCGGCCAGCAAGGCACGGGCAAGACGACGCTGACCATCACGTCCTTTGGCTTTTCCCGTGGCCTGCCGCGCGATGCCGATCTGGTGCTCGACATGCGCTTCCTGCGCAATCCGCACTGGGACGCAGGCCTGCGTCCCGGCACGGGGCTCGACGCGGACGTTTCGGCCTATATCGCTGCCGACCCCGCCTATGACCCGGCGATGGTGCAGATCGAGGCGCTGCTGCTCCTGCTGCTGCCGCGCTATCAGGCCGAGGGAAAATCCTATGTCACTGTGGCCTTTGGGTGTACCGGCGGGCGGCATCGCTCGGTGCACGTCGCCGAACGGATGGCGCGCCGGTTGCGCGAAGAAGGATTTTCGCCCACGGTGACGCATCGAGACTTACAGACCGCGCCACAGGACTCCCTGGAGGGGGCGCCGGTGTCCATGGCTAGGGGCGGAGAATAGAATGATCGGGCTGGTGCTCGTGACGCATGGGCGACTCGCCGAGGAGTTCGTCGTCGCGATGGAACATGTAGTGGGGAAACAGGAACAGATCGCAGCGATCTGCATCGGCCCCGAAGATGATATGGAGGGGCGCCGTGCAGACATCGATGCGGCGATCACCCGCGTCGATTCGGGTGAAGGCGTCATCATCCTGAGCGACCTGTTCGGTGGCACCCCGTCGAACCTTGCCATCTCGCTGATGAAGGCGGGCAAGGTCGAAGTGATTGCCGGCATCAGCCTGCCGATGCTGATCCGCCTGGGCAGCGCCCGCAAGACCATGTCGGTCACGGACGCGGTGCTGGCTGCACGCGACGCGGGCCGCAAATACGTTACCGTCGCTTCCGAAATGCTGGGGCCGCCGAACGCATGAGCCGAATCAGCCGCACTGTCCTCATCGAAAACCGCCGGGGCCTCCACGCCCGTGCCAGCATGGCGCTGGTCACCCTCGCGAGCGCCCACCCCGTCGAAGTGACGGTGGAAAAGGACGGCAACACCGCGCTCGGCACCTCGATCCTCGACCTGATGATGCTGGGCGCGGCCAAGGGCGACACGATCACGATCAGCGCCGAAGGCGAAGGCGCCGAAGCCGCCGTGCAGGCGGTGGTGGAACTGGTGGAAGCGCGGTTCAACGAGGAATAACGGGGAAAGCTCTTCCCACATACGCTTCCCTCCCGCTTGCGGGAGGGGAACGCGCGCGGCGAGGGTTCCGCGCCCAGCTAGCCCCCGCCCCCGTCCCGCCCTATAGCGCCGGGATGCCACGCGAAATCACTGCCTTTTCCAACCCCCTCATCAAGCGCATGCGGAATCTCCGCGACAAGCGCCACCGCCGCGAAGAGGGGCTGTTCCTCGCCGAGGGCCTGCGCATCCTGACGGAAGCCCGCGAGGCCGGCCGGATCCCCGAATACCTGTTCTACACCGCCGAAAGCGCCCACCACCCGCTGGTCACCGCGCTCGTCACCGCCACCGAGGCCCGGGGCGGCGAAGCGATCGAGACCAATGCCGACATCCTCTCGAAGCTCTCCGGCAAGGACAATCCGGGCGCGGTGGTCGGCGTCTATCCGGAGTTCGCGCTGGACCTCGCCGCGATCGACCGCAGCACTGCGCCGATCTGGCTGGTCGCCGAGCGGCTGCGCGATCCCGGCAATCTCGGCACCATCCTGCGCACCGGCGACGCGGTGGGCGCCGGCGGGCTGATCCTGATCGACGACTGCGTCGATCCCTTCTCGGTCGAGGCGGTTCGCGCGAGCATGGGCGCCCTGTTCACCGTGCCGGTCGCCCGCGCCCGCTGGGAGGAATTCGAGCCCTGGCTGCGCGCCGGCCCCAGCCAGCTCGTCGGCCTCAGCCTCGATACGGATCACGACTATCAGGCCCCGCGCTACGCCGCGCCGACCTTCCTGCTCACCGGCAACGAGGCGCAGGGCATGCCGCCGCATATGGAAGCCGCCTGCGATCTGCTGGTAAAGATCCCCATGCTCGGCAAGGCGGACAGCCTCAATGCGGCAGTGGCAACGGCGGTGATGGCCTATGAGGTGCGGAACCAGATACGGCGGGGGTGAGGGAATGGGGTGACGTCGTTTCGCCCGACTCCCCCTCACCCTTCCCACTGCCTGCGGCAGAAGGTTGGCGGACTGCTAAGCACCCACGCCCTTTACTGAAGGGTTCGGTCTACACCTAACGCTTCCAAAGATGACGCAAGCTTTTGTTCTGCCTCGACGAAAAACTGATCAGCCCGGGGCGAAAAAAGGGTTCTCAGGACTGCATCACTTATGTCTTCACCACATAAGACATATACACCATTGGCCTTCGCCTCTCCAAGCTCGGCCGCAATCTCCTTTGCAGGAAGCGTTGTAACCATGACCGGCAGCACCCTAAGATGCTGGTGACTAGTTTTGACTAGTTGATCACGGACGGCTGCCGTTCTTTGTAACAACCTTGCCATCTTACTTTCAGTTTTCAATCCACCAATCGTGCATTCAACAACAACTACGTGCCCTTCTGGGGTAACACCAAGAACATCGGGGCCATCTTGCAGGTTTTTTCCTAAGTGACACGAATTAAATCCTAGCATCCACAACAGCGCTGCTATCGCAGATTCCAATTCCCTAGAAAGTCGCTTTTCTTTTGCAGTTAGGTTTTCTTGCAATTTTTTTAAACTGGGATCGAAGCGCTCATATGTGGCTCGCCTGGGATTTTGAACCAACGCAGGATCGCCAAGCCAACCACTATGGTACGTCACTGAATCGTATCGACCATAACAATTTACAAGCGCGGCTGGCGGAACTTCTATTTCAGTGTGTCCTATAGAATCTCGATCCCGCACCATCCATGCCAGATCAGAACCAGACACACTGCCTCTCGCAACTACCACACCTTTATCAAATATTCTATAGCCAATAGATAACTTGCTGCGGTCAAGTCCCCGAAATGCAATCAGTCCCAACGCAACTTTACTATCGACCACTTGCCTCCCTAAATCGACTTCCACCACGCATGGTGCGACGGCTTCAAAAATAGCAGCGCTCTCGATAATTCCACCGAGCCCAAAATCCATGCTAAGTTCGTTGAGGCTGTCATAGGGACAAGGAGCGGAGCGAAGGTTCCAATCTAAAATTTGGTTCATCCAATGCCCGAGTTGATCGCTACCCCGAACTTGAAGAACACCAATCCGTCTTTGCTGAGCCATAGCCTCCGGGTGCATAGGGAGGAACACCGCTGTTCGACCACCCATTGTGGTGACGGGTAGAGTAAATGAACCTTGAGGAGTTAAAATTAACCCTTCAAGCGCCTGACCTACGACTTCCATTGCCGTCAGGCCAAGTTCAGAAAGAAGAAAAGTTTCTGCGATGATCTCATCAGATACGAATAGGCGAGGTTCCGGCAACGTGCCCTCGCCATGGAGCATGAGGCGAGCTTTTATGATATATGAGCTCGCTCCAACTCTGCGAGCGATGTAAGTAAGCGAGCCGGTTAAGTCTTCGACATAAGCTGCGATTGCCCCCTCATACGCTGCAATTGCATCCTCATTAGCCACCTGATCATTTCCCCTCTCGCAACGGCGCGACCATCAGCCTTGACAGACTATCCCCTCACTCCGCCGCAGCCGCTTCCTCCACCTCGCCGCCCTCGCCCGGCGCCGGCAATTCCGCCGTCGGCGCCCGCGCGATCACGTCGACCGTATCGATCGCGTCCAGCGTGCTGTTGCCGATATCCACATTGAGCGCCTGGAAGCGTCGCGCGGAGACCATCACCCGGCCTTCGAAGCTCGCGACGAACTTGTTGTAATTCTCCACCGCGCTGTTCAGCCCGCCGCCGACGCGCTTGAGGTGGCTCGCCGCCGTCGCCAGCCGTTCGTACAATTCCTTGCCCAGCTTGCCGACTTCGCGGGCGTCCTCGGTCAGCTTTTGCTGGCGCCACATCGACGCGACGGTGCGGGCAAGCGGCAGGAAGGCCGAGGGGCCGGCGATGATCACCCGGTTGCGCGCCGCGCGCTCCCACAGCTCCATGTCCACTTCCAGCGCACTGGACAGGAAATTGTCGCCGGGGATGTACATGATCACGAAATCGGGCGCCTTTTCGAACTGCGCCCAATAGGCCTTGCGCGACAGCGCGTCGGCATGGGTGCTCATCGCCTTGGCATGGGCCTTGAGCGCCGCGGTGCGCTCCTCGGCGCTGGTCGACTCGGCCGCCTGCAAATAGCCGTCGAGCACGCACTTCACGTCGACGATCAGCTGCTGGTCGCCCGGCAGGCGGATGATGAAGTCCGGCCGCAGCATGCCGTCCTCGGTGGTGACCGAGACTTCGGACGCGAAATCGACATGGCCGGACAGCCCCGCGATCTCGATCAGGTTGCGGAACTGCTGCTCGCCCCAGCGGCCGCGCGTCTTGGGCGCGGCGCGCAGGGCATTGACCAGCTTGGAGGTTTCCGCGCGCGTCTCGCCCAGGCTGGCATGGACGGCGCTGATCGCCTCGCGGAGCTGGCCATAACTGTCGCTGCGATCCTTCTCGACCCGCTGCAGCCCCTCCTCATAGCGCTTGAGCGTGGTGTCGATCGGCTGGAGCAGCGTGCGCAGCCGCTCCTCATTCTTTTCGCCCGCCTGGTGGAAGCGCGCCTCGGCACGTTCGAGAAAGGCGCGCTGGGTTTCGTCGAGCATCTTGGCGGCGGTTTCGCGGAACTGGCCGGACATCGTCTCCCGCGCGTTGATGAACTCGGCCAGCCGCTCCTCGAACGCGCCGGCCTTGGCCTTGAGCTCGGCCAGCTCGATGCGGGCGGCGTCGCGCTCGTCGCGGAGCAGCGCCACTTCCTCGCGCAGTTCGGGGATCTGGTGGGCGCGCTCCTCGGCCATGGCGAGATCGGTGATCGCGGCCTTGAAATCCGCCTCTCGCCGCGCGCTCTCCGCCCGCGCCTCTGCCGTGCCACGGGCACCGAGCAGCCAGCCGAGCACCACGCCGGCGACAAGGGCAACGATCACGAAAACGATCAGCAACGGGTTCAAAGTACGCCTCCGGGGGAACAGGACGCGAACTTACCCGTCGGGCAAGGCTGTCGCAAGGGCGGCGGGGATCGGTTGGGCGCGAATGGAAAGGCTTCGGTGGATAAGTGTGAGGCGCCCGACCCCAACCGTCGTCATTCCGACGAAAGCCGGAATCCATTGGGGCCTCCGTCACGCCCCAAGCCCCGGCGGCGTGGCGAATGGATCCCGGCCTTCGCCGGGATGACGGCAGTTAAAGAGGATTGGCCGCCCTCAGGCGGCGCTGCGGCGGGCCTTGTTCAGCTTCTTCAGCAGCATGTCGCGCTTGAGGCGCGAGAGGTGGTCGAGGAACACGATGCCCTGCAGGTGATCCATCTCATGCTGGATGCAGGTCGCGAGCAGCCCTTCGAAGACCTCGTCATGCGCCGCCCCATTCTCATCGAGCCACTTCACCCGGCAGCGCGCGGGGCGTTCGACGTCGGCGTACTGGTCGGGCACCGACAGGCAGCCTTCGGTATAGACCGACTGATCCTCCGACGGCTCCAGGATTTCGGGATTGATGAAGACGCGCGGATGCCGGATCGGCTTGCCCTCCTCGTCCTCTTCCTCCTGCAAGTCCATCACGATCACACGCTTCGCCACGCCGACCTGGATCGCCGCCAGGCCGATGCCCGGAGCGTCGTACATCGTGTCGAACATATCGCCGATCAGCGCACGCAGATCATCGTCCACCGTCTCCACAGGTTCAGAGACAAGGCGCAGACGCGGATCGGGTACTTCGACGATGGGGAGGATGGCCATCCCCCAAATTTAGGAGAGCGGCCCCGCAGCGTCAAGCAACCGGACGCCGCGCGCGGAGCGCCTGGGCGAGCGTGCCCTCGTCGAGATAGTCGAGCTCGCCCCCCACCGGCAGGCCGTGGGCAAGCTGCGTCACGCGCACCGGGAACGCCTCCAGCCGTTCGGAGACATAATGGGCGGTCGTCTGCCCCTCCAGTGTGGCGTTCATCGCCAGCACCACCTCGTCGATGCCGCCCTGCCCCACCCGGCGGACGAGTGCGTCGATCCGCAGATCCTCCGGCCGTACGCCGTCCAGCGCCGACAGCCGCCCGCCCAGCACATGGTAGCGGCCTGGGAACAGCCGCGCGCGGTCGAGCGCCCAGAGGTCGGCCACTTCCTCCACCACGCACAGCGAACGATCGTCGCGGCGCGGATCGGCGCAGATCGCGCAGGGGTCGCTGGTATCGACATTGCCGCAGGTACGGCACGTCGTGAGCCGCTGGCTGACCGCCGACAGGGCAGAAAGCAGCGGGTCGAGCGCCGTCTCCCGCTTCTTCAGCAGGTGCAGCACGGCGCGGCGGGCCGATCGCGGGCCGAATCCGGGCAGCCGCGACAAGGCCTGGGTGAGCGCTTCGATTTCGGGAGACGCCATGAATGCAGACATAGGGGCTTGCGCCCGGCCCTGCCAAGCGGTTGAGGGGACATATGCGCATCGTCTTCATGGGAACACCCGATTTCGCCGTGCCGGTGCTCGACGCGCTGGTCGCCGCCGGGCACGAGATCGTCGCCGCCTATAGCCAGCCGCCGCGCCCCGGCGGGCGGCGCGGCAAGGCGCTGACGCCCTCGCCGGTCCATGCTCGTGCCGAGACACTGGGGATCGCAGTGCGCACGCCGCTCAGCCTGAAGGGCGCTGAGGAGCAGGCCGATTTCGCGGCGCTGGAGGCCGATGTCGCGGTGGTCGCCGCCTATGGCCTGATCCTGCCGCGCGCGGTGCTGGATGCGCCACGTCTCGGCTGCCTGAACGTCCATGGTTCGCTGCTGCCGCGCTGGCGGGGCGCGGCGCCGATCGAGCGGGCGATTCTGGCCGGCGACGCGGAAACGGGCGTGGGGATCATGGAGATGGAGGCCGGGCTGGATACCGGCCCGGTGCGACTGGAGGGGCGCACGCCGATCGATCGCAAGACCGCCGGCGAATTGCGGGCCGAACTCAGCGAGCTGGGCGCGCGGCTGATGGTGCAGGTGCTCGCCGATTTCGATGCGCATCCGGCGGTACCGCAGCCGGACGAGGGCATCACCTATGCCGCGAAGATCGACAAGGCGGAGGCGCGGCTGGACTTCACCCGCAGCGCGATCGAGGTCGAGCGGGCGGTGCGCGCGCTCAACCCGGCGCCGGGCGCCTTTTTCGAGTTGGGTGGCGAGCGGTTCCGGGTCCATGCCGCCGATCTGGTGGACGCCACCGGACCAGCGGGCACGGTGGGGGAAGAACTGCTGATCCATTGCAGCGAAGGCGCGATTCGCCCGACGCTCATCCAGCGCGCCGGACGCGGGGCGATGGCTGTCGGCGAGCTGCTGCGCGGTTTCCCGATTCCAGCGGGAACACAGCTTTGACGCGCTTTGCCCTGACCGTGGAGTTTGACGGCCGCCCGTTCATGGGCTGGCAGCGGCAGGATCACGGCCCCAGCGTGCAGCAGGCGATCGAGGACGCAGCCTATGCTGTGACCGGCGAGGATGTGGTCGTCCATGCCGCCGGCCGCACCGACGCGGGGGTGCATGGCCTCGGCATGCGGGCGCATCTCGATATCGCCAAGCCGATCGCGCCGTTCCGGCTGATGGAAGCGCTCAACGCGCGCCTGCGGCCCGATCCGGTGGCGGTCCTGTCGTGTGAGGAAGTCGCGGATGACTGGCACGCGCGATTCTCGTGCCTTGGCCGGCACTATGAATATCGTATCGTAACGCGGCGGGCGCCACTCACCTGGGAAAAAGGGCTAGCCTGGCGCGTGGTCGGCCCGCTCGACGTGGCGACGATGCAGGCGGCGGCGGGGCATCTCGTCGGACGGCATGACTTCACCACGTTTCGCTCGGCGCATTGCCAGGCGGAAAGCCCGGTGCGAACGCTTGATCGGCTAGACGTGGTAGCGGAAGGCGAGCGGATCAGCGTGTTCGCTTCTGCCCGGTCGTTCCTGCACCATCAGGTACGGTCGATGGTCGGATGCCTCGCGCTGGTCGGTCAGGGAAGATGGTCAGTGGAGGATGTACGGGACGCGCTGGCTGCGCAGGACCGGACCAAGCTGGGCCTCAATGCGCCACCCGACGGACTGTTCTTTCTACGGGCAGATTATCCGGCGTAGTGGGCTCGACATGAAGGGGAGTGTCTGCCCGGTGCGGCTGGTTCGCGAATACGTCGCCAGCCGCCCTCTGGGGTCTATGGTTTAGCGCGAAGCAGTGCGCTGGGCAGAATCGAGATAACGGAGGCCCGTCTGGGCGATTTCGTGCGACCCGCGCCAATGGTTGGTCGAAACCTGCATCTGTTCGTCGGGCTGCGCCAGCACCTGACGATAGAGGGCACGCGCCTCGTCGCGACGGCCGGTGGCATAATAGACAGCGGCAAGGTTAAGCTTCACTTCGGGACGGCCGGGGTTCACCTGCATTTCCGAGACGAGGGTCTTTTCGGCCTGCGGGAAGGCGCCGGTGAGGATCTGCCTCGCCGCCATCGGCCCATCCTGTGCAGCAGCCGGGGTAGCCATCAGCATCAGCGGCGCAGCGGCCGCGACCACAAGTTCGATACGCATCGCAATCTCCTAGATCGTGTTACACCAGCCTTGCATTTTCATGTCACTGGAATGACTATTTTGTGACACTTTGGTTGCAGGCTCGCAACCCCGGAAATCTGCATATGCGAAAAAAAGGGCGGCCCCTTTCGGGACCGCCCTTTGCTTCACGTTCCGACGGCCGAAGCGCGATCAGAAATCGTTGCGATACTGCTCGTTGCCGATGAAGCCGAGCTTGGTCACGTTCGCGCGCTTGATGATCGCAAGCACGCGGTCGACCACGTCGTAGCGGGCCTGCGGATCGGGCTGGAAGTGCAGCTCCGGCTCCGGCGACTTGGTCAGCGATGCGTCCAGATACTGGCGCAGCGTCACATCGTCGATCGGCATGCTGTTCCAGTACACATTACCCTGCGGGTCGATGTATACCTTGTTCTTGTCCGGCTCGACCACGTTCTGCGGCGTGTTGTTCGGCTGGGGCAGGTCGACCTTCACCGCGTGGGTTTGGACCGGGATGGTGATGATGAACATGATGAGGAGCACGAGCATGACGTCGATAAGCGGCGTCGTGTTCATCTCCATCATCGGTTCGCCGTCGTCGCGGCCACCGCTCATTGCCATTTCAGTAACTCCCTAAACGGTGCCGGTCACAGCCGGGTCGTCGTCGAACCGGGTTCCGGTTCCGAGATGAAGCCGACCTTCACGAACCCTGCCATCTGCATCGTGTAGATGGTGCCGCCGATGCACTTGTAGGGCGTGTTGATGTCGCCACGGATGTGCACTTCGGGAAGTTCGAGGCCGGCAGCATTCGGACCGCCCTGGCGCTCGATCTCCGCCTTCAGCTTCGCAACTGCCTTGTCGAGCAGTTCGCCATGGTTGACGCGCGTCATGCCCCAATAGACCTCGCAGCCATCCGGACCCGACTTGACCGAGAGCGAAACGTTCTCGGGCTTGGTGACCGTCGGCTCGAACTGCACCTTGGGAAGCGTGAGGTTGACCGTCTGGATCACAACGGGAACGGCGATGAGGAAGATGATCAGGAGCACCAGCATCACGTCCACGAGGGGCGTGGTGTTGATGTCCGACATCGGGGTGTCGTCGCCACCGCTGCCTGTGCTAATCGCCATTGGGCGCTATCCTATCCTTCTTGTTCGCCGGGCCGGGAGGACCGGCGGCGGGGCTGCGCGATCCCGGCAGCCCCGCGCCTCAGTCGTTACGAGCGCGGAGTCTGGACACCGCCCGCCTGACCGGCGGTGGTGGTCGCCGGCTTGGCAGCGGCAGCGGCCGGAGCCTTCTTCACCGCAGCGGCAGCGGGCTTCACCTTGCCTTCCGAAGCCAGGTAGCCGAGCACGTCGTTCGAGAAGGCGTTGAGGCCTTCCGCGATCGCCTTGTTGCGGCGCTGCAGGAAGTTGTAGGCGAGCACGGCCGGAACGGCCACGACGAGCCCCAGCGCGGTCATGATCAGCGCTTCACCGACCGGGCCGGCGACGGCGTCGATCGAAGCCTGACCCTGCGCACCGATCTTGATGAGCGCGCGGTAGATACCGATAACCGTACCGAACAGACCGATGAACGGCGCAGTAGCACCGACGGTCGCGAGGAAGGCCAGGCCGCCGTTCAGCGCCGAGTTGATCGACGCTTCCGAACGCGCCAGCGAGCCGTGCAGCCAGTCATGCGCTTCGACCGGATCGGTCAGCAGCTTGTGGTGATCCTGGGCTTCCAGGCCGTCATCGACGATCTGGCGATAGGCCGAGTTCTTCTCGAGCTTCGCAGCGCCTTCACGCAGGCTGGTGCTGCTCCAGAAGCTTGCGCGGACGCGCTTCGCCTGGTTGATGATCTTCTGCTGCTCGAAGATCTTGGTGAAGAAGATGTAGAGCGACACGAACAGCATCAGCACCAGAATGCTGAAAACCGTCTGCGAAATAAGGCCACCTTCCTTCAGCGCCGGAATGAGGCCGTACGGATTGTCGCCCTTGGCTGCGGTAGCGCCGGCAGCGAGAATGGTCGTGAGCATTGGTCGATTCTTTCCCTTGCAAGAATATCTGTCACGGCTGACCCGAGGCCAACCAGGTTGGCCTTATTGATCCTGGAGACGCCAGGTGAAGGTGAGCGCCTTGCGGCCACCCGGGGTCGGGTGTCCGGCCTGGTCGAGTGCCGGGGAATAACGCCCACGGCGGGTAACCAGACGGCAGGTCGCTTCATCCAGCGCACGCGAACCGGACGACTTGGTCACCGAGCAATCGGCGATACGGCCATCGGCAGTGATCTGGAACGCGATACCCACGCTGCCCTGCTCGCCAGCGCGCTGCGCCGACGGCGGATAGTCATCCGGCGTAACCCACGACGACGGATTGCCCTTGGCAGCCGCAGCCTTGCTGATCACCGGAGCGGCAGGCGCCGGCGGAGCAGGAGGAGCAGGCGGTGCCGGCGGCGAAATCGGCGGCGCGGGCGGAATAACCGGCGTGGTCGGGATCGGCGGCGCAGGCGACACCGTCTGCACGATGGCCGGCGGCACCACGACCTGGGTCGGGGGCGGCGGCACCGGCGTATCCGGCGGCGGCGGCGGCGGCGGAATCTCTTCCGGCGGGGGCGGCGGCTCTTCGACCTCGAAGGTCTTCAGCTCTTCCGCCTTTTTCTTGATGTATTGGTATGCCAGACCTGTGACGAAGGCATAACCCATGCCAGCGACGATGATCGCGACCATAACGATCGCGACGACGCGGCTGCCACTTACATTACGGTCAGCGTAAGCCATTCGGCAACGTCACTCCCTCTAATCCTGCATGCGACCCTGGACGGCTGGCTGCCGCGCACAAGTCCGCCCGCCGTGAATCGCAGATGCGTCCTCTTCGGCGAGAGCGCCGAGTCTGTATCGTGGGCATCCGAACGACGCAAACTCTTTGTCGGACGAATTGGCCCTACAAGCGGACCATGGCAGAATTATTTCTGTATAACCACAGCGCAATCGGCTAACGGCGGCGCCATGAAGCGCCTCCTCCCCATGGTCTTTTGTTGCGTGGCGGCCCTGCCGGCGGCCGCGCAAATCCCGCAAAACCGCCAGGAATCCCCGGCTGTCTTACCAACCTATGTCACGGTCGCCACGGCTGTCGCGAGTGCCCCGTTCGTGATCGACGCGCGCATTGCCGATGTGATCAGAATCAAGGACAGCGATGCTGCCGGACTGGCCCCGGGACGGGCGCGCCTCTACATTCAGGCGGATGTTCTGGCACTGATTCGCGGCGCGCATCCGCTGCCCGCGCAGATCAGCTACCTGGCAGAAGTGCCGCTCGATTCTCGCGGCAAGGTACCCAAGCTGAAGAAGCAGCGCGTGCTACTTTTCGCGCGCGACGTCGCGGGGCAGGCCGGGCAGGTGCAGCTCACCGGGCTCGACCGTCAGTTCGCCTGGTCGGCCCCGCTCGACGAGCGCGTGCGCACGATCGTCCGCGACCTCCTCGCGGCCGATGCGCCGCCAGCAGTGACCGGTGTGGGCAATGCCTTCCACGTTCCCGGCACATTGCCGGGCGAAGGCGAGACCCAGGTGTTCCTGAAGACGGCGACGGGTGCGCCAATCTCGCTGCAAATCCTGCGGCGACCGGGTGAACAGACCCGCTGGGCGGTGTCGCTGGGCGACATCGTCGACAATGCCGCCGGGGCGCCGGCGCATGACACGCTGCTCTGGTATCGCCTTGCCTGCGGGCTGCCGCGCACCCTGCCCGACGATGCAGTAGCCTCCGAAGAGCCGGCAAATGCCGCCGCCGCGCGCGAGGACTATGCGCTGGTGCTGCGCGACCTGGGGCCCTGCAACTGATGCAGATCAGGGCGGGCGGGGCCGGAGCCCCCTGCCCGTCCGTCAGCGGCGGTGCCGCACCAGCCGGATTCCGATCGATTCGCCGCGCTCTGCAATCGCCAGTTTGACGATCTGCACCTCAACGCGGCGCACGCGCGAATCGGAAACGAACAGCGTCTCGCAAATGTGATCGGCCACAGCCTCGATCAGCGTGAAATGCACGTCCTTGGGCAGCGCATCGGTGGCGGCGTGCTTCAGGTCGATATAGCTTTTGGAAGCGCTGAGCGGCGTGTCCGGCGCGAATCGCTCGGGCAGATCGAGGTCCGCCGTCACCGAAATGCGCAGCGGCTGCGGCAGGTGCGTCTCCTCGGAATAGACGCCGGTCAGGACTTCCACTTCCAGGTCATGAACCTGGAGCTGCAATAGATCGTGCAATCAACGGGCCTTTCGAAAAACTGGCGCGCGCCATAGCAGATGCGGCGGCGGGCGAAAGCCCGGTGCATGCCGCGCACCGCACCCGCCGCAATTTGCACTTGCACCGCGCCGCCGGGACGGTACAGCGCCCCGCCCCTTGCAACTGGTGCCGGGGACACAGGGTGAAAGGCCCAGGCGTGGACAAGATGGTGCCGCTCTTTTCGGTGGATCCGCTCGCGGTCGAGGCATTGCTCGATCGCGCGTTCGGCGTCGACCGGCACCAGCGAACCGCCTATCGCGTGCGCAGCGGTACTGCACCAATCGCCGGGCTGAGCTTTGCCCGGTTGGACGAAGCCAAGCGCCTGCAGGGGATCATCCAGGCCTGGCCCGTCGAGCTCGTCTGCGACCGCGGAAGCGCCGTGCCCATGGTGATGGTAGGTCCGGTGGCGGTGGAACCCCGCCTGCAGCAAGGCGGAATCGGCCGCGCGCTGATGGAACGCCTGCTCGCCGCCCTGCCCGGCTCGGCCGATCCCGGCGCCGATGCCGCAATGCTGATCGGCGATCCGGAATATTATGGCCGCTTCTTCGGCTTCACGGCCGAGCGGACCGGTGGCTGGCGCCTGCCAGGACCGTTCGAGCCGCGCCGGCTGCTCGCGCGCGGCGGGGCGGTGCCGGACGGGAGCGGCATGATCGGGCCACGGCTGCGCCAGGCGGCGTGACCGGCGCGGCCTAGGGAAATCGCCGGCTTCGACAAAGGCTGCGGTTCCGGTCTAAGGGGTTCGCCATGCCGATGACGCCCCCGCCCGATTTCGCCAGCCTCTCGCTCGCCGAGATTGCCCGGCTTGCCGAGGCGAATCGCCTGCCGCCGGTCGAAAGCTGGAACCCGGCGCATTGCGGCGACAGCGAGATGCGAATCGCTCGCGACGGCACCTGGTACCACCAGGGCGCGCCGATCAACCGGGCGGCCATGGTGCGGCTGTTCTCCACCATTTTGCGGCGCGAGGCGGATGGTAGCCATGTTCTCGTCACGCCGGTGGAGAAGCTCGACATCGCCGTCGAGGACGCGCCGTTCGTGGCAGTAGAGTTGAAGGTGGAGGGCGAAGGCGCCCAGGCGCGGCTCGCCTTCCGGCTGAATACCGAAGAGCTGGTGGTCGCCGGGCAGGACCATGCGCTGCGCTTCGAATCGCGCGAGGACGGGCCGCATCCCTATCTGCACGTCCGCGGCGGGCTGGAGGCGCTGGTGACGCGCGCCGCCTATTACGAGCTCGCCCATATCGCGCTGTCGAACGGCTCTTCTCCGCCTGGCGTTTGGAGCAACGGCGCCTTTTTTCCGCTGGAGCCGGATGCATGACCCTGGCCGAACGGCTGCGGACGGCGCTGGCGACGGAACATGCGGTGGCACCGATCCTGTTGCCGGGCGATCATTATGACTTCGATCCCGACGCGGAAACCCGGCCGGCCGCCGTGCTGGTCGCCGTTACCGACCGCACCGAACCGGGCGTGATCCTCACCCAGCGCAACCCCAATCTGCGCCGCCACGCCGGGCAGATCGCCTTTCCCGGCGGCCGCATCGATCCTGAGGACAGCGGCCCTGTCGCCGCCGCCCTGCGCGAAGCGGAGGAGGAGATCGCCCTGCCGCGGCGTACCGTGGAGGTGATCGGCACTGTCGAGCATTATCGCACCGTCACCGGCTATCAGGTGACGCCGGTAATCGGCGTCGTGCCGCCCGACCTGTCGCTCGTCCCCTCCGAAGCCGAAGTCGCCGAGGTGTTCGAGGCGCCGCTTGCCTTTCTGCTCGACGCCGCCAACCATGCCGAACGCACGACCTTCTACCAGGATCGCGAACGGCGTTATTACGAGATATTGTGGAACGGCCGGAGAATCTGGGGCGCGACGGCGGCGATGCTGGTCAATCTTTCGCGACGGCTGCAGTGGCAGCCATGATCCTGCCCGATGCCGAATGGCGCCGCCGCGACGGGCTGGCGCAGCTGACTCAGGTGCTGGGCGCGGAGGAGGGCGACGCCCGATTCGTCGGCGGCGCGGTGCGCGACACGCTGCTGGGACTGGCAGTGGCCGATATCGACCTGGCCACCCGGCTCGCGCCCGGGGCCGTGATCGCCCGTCTCCGCGCCGCCGGTATCCGTGCGGTGCCGACCGGTATCGAGCATGGCACCGTGACTGCCGTGCTGGAAAGCGGCCCGGTCGAAGTCACGACACTGCGCCGTGACGTTTCAACCGACGGGCGGCACGCGACCGTCGCCTTCACCGGTGACTGGCGCGAAGACGCTGCGCGGCGCGATTTCACGATGAACGCGCTCTATGCCGATCCCTTGTCGGGCACGCTCTACGACTATTTCGGCGGCCTCGACGATCTGGGGGCGCGCCGGGTGCGGTTCATCGGCGACCCGCTCCGCCGCATTGCCGAGGACCATCTGCGCATCCTGCGCTTCTTCCGCTTCCTCGCCCGGTTCGGCGATGCGCCCGATCCCGCCGGGCTCGACGCCTGCACCGCGCGTGCGCGCGACCTGATGGCGCTCAGCCGCGAACGGATTCGCGACGAATTGCTGAAGCTGCTTGTCGCGCGTGATGCGGTTCGGGTGGTCGCGCTGATGCTGGAACGCGGCATTTTAACGCCCGTGCTGCCCGAGATCACCGATGCCGACCTGCTTGCCCGCCTCGCTGCACGCGAGGCAGCGACCGGCACGGCGGCAGACCCGATCCGTCGGCTCGCCGCGCTGCTGCCACGCGATACGGCGCTGGGGGAAACGATCGGCGCCCGGCTCAAGCTTTCCAACGCGCAGCGCAAGCGGCTGGTGCTGGCACTGATGCCTTATCAGGGCGAGCCGATCCGTGCGCTCGCCTATCGCATCGGCGTGGCCGAGGCGGTCGACCGGCTGCTGCTGTCCGATGCCGATCCTGCACGTCTGGGCGAACTGGACGCATGGACGGTTCCGACGCTGCCGATCAGCGGCGGCGCGCTGGTCGAACGCGGGCTGGCGCGCGGACCCGACGTGGCGCGTGCACTTCGCGCGGTCGAGGATCAGTGGATTGCCGAGAGCTTCCCCGATGCCGCCCGCGCCGGCGCCATCGCCGACACGATCGTCGCTCAGATGCTGGGCACGCCGATCAGCGAAAATGCCTCGTCCGCCGGCACCGGCCGCGAATAGAGAAAGCCCTGGCCGAAGGTGCAGCCCAGCGCGGCAAGCGTCTGCGCGAGTTCGTTGGTTTCGATGCCCTCTGCCGTGGTGCGCATGCCCAGCGCCTGGGCAAGGCTGAGGATCGCCCGCACGATGGCGATCTTGTCGCGGTCGGCGAGCATGCCGGTCACGAAGCTGCGGTCGATTTTCAATATGTCGATCGGCAGCTTCTGCAGATAGGCAAGGTTGGAATAGCCGGTGCCGAAATCGTCCATCGCCAGCGTGGTACCCAGATCCTTCAGCGCCTTCATCGTCTGGGCGATGCGATCCGGATCGGTGACAATCGCGCTTTCTGTCAGTTCCAGCGTGAAGCGATCGCCAGACAGCCGATAGGCGTCGAGCGCGGCCTTTACCATCGCCGGAATCTGGTCGCGCTGGAGCTGGATCGCCGAAAGGTTCACGGCCACGCGAACCCCGCAATCGCCGCCGGCCTGCGCATCCCAGCCGGCCAGCGTGCGGGCCGCCTCTTCCATCGCCCAGCGGCCCAGCGGCAGGATCAGCCCCGATTCCTCGGCAACCGGGATGAATTCATCGGGAGACACCCGCACGCCATGCTCGTTGGTCCAGCGTGCCAGCGCCTCGAACGCCATGATCCGGCCCGTCGCCAGATCGCAAATCGGCTGGTAGCACAAGGTCAGCCCGCCATTTTCGATCGCGCGCCGCAATTCGGTTTCGATCGCGAACTGTTCACGCGCCAGATCGAAGGCACGGGTGTGATAGATTTCGGTGCGACCGCTTTTCTTGGCCCGTTTCACCGCGAACTGGGCGTTACGGATCAGGTCTTCCGGATCCCCATCGGCATCAGCCCCCAGCGCAATGCCGACCGAGCAATCTACGCGAATCTCGAAGTCCGATAGCCTGAACGGATTGCCGAGTGCAGCGTGTATCCGCTTGGCGACATGCAGCGCATCGTTCGGGCCGTCGTCGAGCATCATCAGCACGCCGAATTCATCGCCCCCCATGCGGGCAAGCACGTCGCGACTGCGCAGCGCCCCTTTCAGCCGGCGCGCCACCGAAATCAGCAGTTCGTCGCCCGCCAGGCCGCCGGCGCAAGCGTTGACGCGGCTGAACCGATCAAGATTCACGACCAGCACGGCATAGCGGTCGGCGTCGTCGGGTCCGATACGGCTTTCGATTTCATCGGAAAAGCCGGCACGATTGGGCAGTCCGGTAAGACTGTCGGTCGCCATTTCGCGGCGAAGGCTGTGCTCGGTCCGCAGTTCGGATGTCTGGTCGACCAGCGTAACGAGGCAACGACCGGTCCCCCGCGAACTCGCCCGGCGCGCAATCATCACCCGGAAATGGCGGCTGTCGACTTCGTCGCCGAACTGCCAGGCGATTTCGCACTGGGTTTCGTCCGAACCGAGAAATTTGCGAATGCGGTTGCCCAGCAAGCGGATCAGCGGCGATTCGGCGGGCGTAACCCCCAGCCCCGCGGTACGGAAAGCGCGATTGAGCGCCTCGAAATGCAGCCCATCCCCTTCGAGCGCAACAACCGCGCAAGGAACCGGCAGCAGATCGAGCACTGCGCCATAAGCCCTTGGGCCGTGACTATTATCCGGCATCGTCGAGGAACTGCACTCCTCAACGCGCCTGGGAACCGGCCGGGGCCTCAGAAACGGCATCACGATCCGGGTGCTAACCCGAATTGGTTAAAGCCGACTGAAGCAACGCGCTTTTCGGACTCGACCGTTCAAAATTGACCGGTCAGACCTATCAGGTCAAAACTGATTATCGCGGGGGAAACCGGTGGGCGGCATCCGCCCCGCGGCCCCGCGCGCGGCCCGCCACAGCGTAAGGTCGGTTTCGGAGCGATAGCGTTCCTGCTCGCCGCCCATCCGCCAGCGCAGCCCCTCCGCCTGCGCAAAGGTAACGACGTCTGACAGGCCCCCATCACGATAGCGTTGCAGCTGCACGCCCTGGCCGCGGGCCATTTCCGCCACCTCGGAAAGCGGGAATACCAGCATCTTGCGGTTGTCGCCGACGACCGCGACCATGTCGTGCTCGGCAGCAACAGGGCGCACGCGCTTCAGTTGCGCGCCGGCGCGCGGTGTCACCACCTGCTTGCCCTTGCGCGTTTCGGCGAGGACATCCTGGCTGGCCACGACGAAACCGCGCCCGTCGCTCGCCGCGACGAGCAGCTTGGCCGAGGCGCTGGCCGGGAGCAGCGCGACGATCTGCCGCTCGGCCTCCAGGTCGATCAGCAGCCGTACCGGCTCGCCAAAGCCGCGCCCGCCCGGCAATTTGTCGGCCGCCAGCGTATAGAAGCGGCCATTGTCGGCGGCGAGCAGCAGCTTGTCGGTCGTCTGGGCGTGGAAGGCGAGGAACGGGCCGTCGCCTTCCTTGAACTTCATCGCCTCGCCGCTGGTGTCCTCGACATGGCCCTTCATCGCGCGGATCCAGCCGCGCTGCGATAGGATGACGGTGATCGGCTCGCGCTCGATCATCGCCTCCAGCGGAATTTCGCGCGTCGGCGCCGCTTCGATGATCGCGGTGCGGCGTGCGCCCAGTGGGGTATCCTGCCCATAGTGGGTGATCATCTTGCCCAGCGCGCGCTTCATCCAGGTGCGCTGGCGCGCGTCGGAGGAAAGCAGCGTCTCCAGCTCGGCCTGTTCCTTTTCCAGCCCTTCCTGCTCGCGCCGCAGCTCCATTTCCTCAAGCTTGCGCAAGCTACGCAGCCGCATGTTGAGGATCGCCTCGGCCTGGCGGTCGGTCAGGTCGAACTCGGCCATCATCACCGGCTTGGGCTCGTCTTCGGTGCGGATGATCTCGATCACGCGGTCGAGGTTTAGGAACGCGATGATATAGCCGCGCAGCAGCTCCAGCCGATCGGCGATCTTCCCCAGCCGGTGCTCGGACTTGCGGCGCAGCACGACGAACTGGTGCTCGACCCAGGCCGACAGCGCCTCGGCCAGGCTCATCACCCGCGGCGTGCGGTTCTTGTCGAGCACGTTGAGGTTCAGCGGCACCCGCACTTCGAGATCGGACAGGCGATAGAGGCTGTCCATCAGCGTATCGGCATCGACGGTGCGGCTGCGCGGTTCGAGGACGATGCGAATGTCCTCGGCCGATTCGTCGCGCACGTCCCCCAGAATCGGCAGCTTCTTGTCGTTGACCAGCGCGGCGATGCCCTCGATCAGCTTGCCCTTCTGCACGCCGTACGGAATCTCGCTGACGACGAGGTGCCAGCCTCCACCCTTTTCGGTGACCTTCTCGATCTTCGCCCTTACCCGAAAGCTGCCGCGGCCGGTCACATAGGCCTCCGCGATGGCGGCGGCGCTGTCGACGGCGATGCCCCCGGTCGGGAAGTCCGGGCCCTTCACATATTCGAGGACATCGGCCTGCGGATTGTCGATCAGCGCCACCGCGGCCTGCATTAGCTCAGCGGCATTGTGCGGCGGGATGCTGGTCGCCATGCCCACCGCGATGCCCGCCGCGCCATTGGCGAGCAGGTTCGGGAACAGGCCGGGAAACAGCTCCGGCTCTTCGTCTTCCCCGTTATAGGTGGGGCGGAAATCGACGGCATTCTCGTCGAGCCCGTCCATCAGATCGATCGCGACCTGAGTCAGCCGGGCTTCGGTATACCGGTACGCAGCGGCGTTATCGCCGTCGATATTGCCGAAATTGCCCTGCCCGTCGACCAGCGGATAGCGCAGCGCAAAGGTCTGGGCGAGGCGGACCATCGCGTCATAGACCGAGGCGTCGCCATGCGGGTGGTATCTACCGATCACGTCGCCGACGACGCGGGCGCACTTCTTGTAGCCGCTCGCCGGATCGAGCCGCAGCAGCCGCATCGCCCATAGCAGCCGGCGGTGCACCGGCTTCAGCCCATCACGCACGTCGGGCAGCGATCGCGCGGTGATCGTGGACAGCGCATAGACAAGGTAGCGCTCGGAAAGTGCGCTGTCGAAGGGGACGTCGGAGGCGCCGGAGGGTTCGGAAACGTCGGTGTCGAGTGTCATCGCCGCGCTGAATAGCAGGCGATGCGGCGCCGCGCCATCGGGGACGAAACGACCCCCGCCACAATCAGGCCCAAATTACGGCGAAATTATGTCTTGACGCCATCCCTACTTCCGTGATCGGATTTGATGCGCACCACCGAGGGAGGGATTTCGATGCGAAAGTTCATGGTTCTGGGAAGCGCCGCGCTGCTGGCGGCCTGTTCAAGTGCGGAATCGCCGCAGGCGGGCGACCGCGCAGAACAGGTCGCAGCCGCCGCGCCGAAGGCCGACCAGCCGACCACGCCGGGCGCAGCCCCAATCAACGTCAACCTCCCCCAACTTTCCTATAGCTATCTGCTCAGCTTCACGATTCCCGATGCGCGCATGGCTGAAGCGCAGCAGGCACATCAGGCGTTGTGCGAGAAATTCGGCCTCGCGCGCTGCCAGCTCGTGGCGCTCGATCGCGGCGGCGCAACCGGTTCCGCGACCCTGAAACTGCGAGTCGCCGCCGGCGACGCCGCCGCCTTCACGACCGAGGCGGGGCGGATCGTCAGTGCCGCAGGCGGGCGCACCACCGACACCAAGGTGGCCGGGGAAGACGTGTCGAAGGATCTTGTCGACGCCAATGCCCGTATCCATCAGCGCGAACTGCTCGTTGCGCGGCTGACCGAGATGCTGCGGACCCGCAAGGGCAGCGTTAGCGAACTGGTCGAGGCGGAGCGCACCGTTGCCAATGCGCAGGAGGAACTCGACAAGGCGCGCGCCTGGCTGACCGAACTGCGCGGGCGCGTGGCGATGGCGGATGTGGAAATCCATTACTCGGCCGTGGCTGCGCCGGCATCGGCGACTACGACGACAGCCGTGCTGAGCGAGGCCGTCCAAGGCTCGTCCGCAATGTTCGTCGACGGCATCCAGGCGCTGCTGTACTTGGCAATCTACCTCTTTCCCTGGACTGTACTGGTCGGCGGGGTTCTCGCGATGATCGTCCTCGTGCGCCGCCGCCGCACGGTCGGCTGAGCGCATCCGCGCGCGTCCGCATTGCACCCCCGCCACCCTTCCGGTATAGGCCAAACCCTTCCACAGCCCCGGCGATCGCGCGGAGAAATCCCGCAGCGCCGGGGCAACGCATTTCCAAGGGGTTACGGCCGACATGGCACGCCGCCGGCAAATCTACGAAGGTAAGGCCAAGATTCTCTACGAGGGTCCGGAGCCCGGTACGCTGATCCAGTATTTCAAGGACGACGCAACGGCCTTCAATGCCCAGAAAAAGGGCACCATCAACGGCAAGGGCGTGCTCAACAACCGCATCAGCGAGCATGTCTTCACGCTGCTCGGCGGCATCGGCATTCCGACTCACTTCATCCGCCGGCTCAACATGCGCGAGCAGTTGATCCGCCAGGTAGAGATCGTGCCGATCGAGGTCGTGGTCCGCAACGTCGTCGCCGGTTCGCTGGCGAAGAAGCTGGGGATCGAGGAAGGCACGCCGCTGCCCCGCACGATCATCGAATATTATTACAAGGACGACGCGCTCGGCGACCCGATGGTCACCGACGAGCACATCCTGTGCTTCGGCTGGGCCAGCCAGGAAGAGCTGCACGACATTGCCGACATGGCCATTCGCGTGAACGATTTCCTGTCGGGTCTGTTCGCCGGCATCGGCATCCGTCTGGTTGACTTCAAGCTGGAGTTCGGCCGGATCTGGGACAATGACTATGCCCGGATCATCCTGGCGGACGAAATCAGCCCCGATGGCTGCCGCCTGTGGGACATGACCACCGGCGAAAAGCTCGACAAGGACCGTTTCCGCCGCGACCTGGGCGGCGAAGTCGAAGCCTATCAGGAAGTCGCGCGCCGGCTGGGCCTGTTCCCGGAAGGCGACGCTTCGGCCGTTCTCGACCTCGAAACGCACCGCAAGCGCCGGGGCAAGTAAGCTTTAAGCTCCTCCCCGGCGCGGGGAGGGGGACCATTCGCGCCAGCGAATGGTGGAGGGGCTCGCCACGGGCGAGTCCCTTGTCGGCCTTCCCCTTCACCACGCGCCGGTGGCGTGCGGTTCCCCTGCCCGTTCCGGGGAGGATCGGCACCCCCGACGATTTCCGATTGCGACTTTCGCCCTGTCGCGCCATAGGCGCGGCCATGAAACTTCGCATCATCGTCACCTTGAAGAACGGCGTGCTCGATCCGCAGGGCAAGGCCATTCAGAACGCGCTTGGCGGCCTCGGTTTCGAGGGCGTCGAGGATGTCCGCGCCGGCAAGATTTTTGAGCTGGACGTCGCCGACACCACCAGCGACGCCGCCATCGACGAGATGTGCCGCAAGCTGCTCGCCAACACGGTGATCGAAAACTACCGGATCGAAAAGCTGTGAAGAGCGCGGTCATCGTCTTTCCGGGATCGAACTGCGATCGCGACATGGCCGTCGCGCTGGAAAGCGTGACCGGCAAGAAGCCGCACATGGTGTGGCATGGCGACAGCGAGCTGCCCGAGGGCCTGGGGCTCATTACCCTGCCCGGCGGCTTTTCCTATGGCGATTATCTGCGCTGTGGCGCGATTGCGGGTCGTTCGCCGATCGTGAAAGCGGTGGTGGCAGCGGCCGAACGCGGCGTGCCGGTGATCGGCATCTGCAACGGCTTCCAGATCCTGACCGAAACCGGGCTGCTGCCGGGCGCACTAATGCGCAATGCCGGGCTGAACTTCGTCTGCCGCGACGTGCCGCTGACGGTCGACAATTCGCAGTCGATCTTCACCAGCGCCTATCGCGCCGGCGAGGAGATCACCATTCCGGTGGCGCACCATGACGGAAATTATTTCGCCGATGCCGAGACGCTCGACCGGCTGGAAGGCGAAGGTCGCGTGGCGTTCCGCTACAGCCATCCGATCAACGGCTCGGCGCGCAACATCGCCGGTGTGATCAACGCCGCCGGCAATGTGCTCGGCATGATGCCGCACCCGGAACGCCGGATCGAAGCCGCCCATGGCGGCACCGACGGCCGCCGCCTGTTCGAAGGTCTGCTCGCCGCGGTCGCCTGACCGCGGCTCAGCCCAGCATCTTGATACCGACGACGGCGAGCGTCGTTGCCAGTACCGGCACGAGCACGCGCTCCGACGTGCGGCTGGCAAGAAAGCTGCCCAGTACGATACCCGGCACCGATCCCGCGAGCAGCGACAGCAGCAGCGAGAGGTTGACCGACCCCAGAAGCCAGTGTCCCGCGCCCGCCAGCAAGGTGAGCGGCACGGCGTGGGCGATGTCCGACCCGACCAGCCGCTTCACCGGCAAATGCGGGTAAAGAATTAGTAGCGCCGTCATACCCAGCGCGCCCGCGCCCACCGAGGTGAGCGAGACCAGCGCGCCCAGGATTACGCCGAGCAGTACCGTTAGCCCGGCAATGCCGCCCTCCCCGATCCGCTCGAATCGCGGCTGGAGCACGCGCATCAGCCGCGCGCGGAAGAAAGTAGCGATGGCGGTCAGGACCAGCGCACAGCCGAGCACGGTGGTAATGACACCGCTGCCCTTCGCGCTCGACGGCGGCAGCGACGACAACAACAGCAGCGTCACTATCGTCGCGGGCACGCTGCCGGCCAGCAGTCGGCGCACCACGCGCCAATCGACTGTGCCGTGCCAGCCATGTACCGCGGTGCCGACGGTCTTGGTGGCGGAGGCATAAAGCAAGTCGGTACCGACCGCCGTGGCCGGGTGAAAACCGAAGACGAGCACGAGCAGCGGCGTCATCAGCGAGCCGCCGCCAACGCCAGTCAGGCCGACCAGCAGCCCAACAAGCACCCCGGCGATGGAATATAGCGGATTGATCGCGAGCACGGCCGTTCCTGATCTATTTCCTACCACAGTGGCGGGATTTGCCGCCAACGCCAGATAGTTTTCGTTTCAGCGCCCGCGAAACGCGCTCGCCTGCCGCAGATGGGCTGTCAGACGCGGGTGGCGAACGGCGTGAAGTCAGTCCCTTCGTCGAACACGTCCACGCCCTCGCGCCGCTTCAGGAAATTGACGACCAGATAGGTGAAGGGCGTCAGCAGCACTTCCCAGCTCACTTTCAGCACCCACTGGGTGATCAGCACCTGGATCACCAGCGCATGCGTCCACCCTTCGGCATTCCAAAAGGCGAGCGGATAGAAGATCAGGCTGTCGACCGCCTGCCCCGCCACCGTCGATCCGATCGTGCGCGTCCACAGCATGCGCCCGCCCGTCCACAGCTTCATGCGCGCAAGGACATAGGAATTGACGAACTCGCCCGCCCAGAAGGCACAGATCGACGCGAGGACGATCCGGGGCACCTGGCCGAAGATCACTTCATAGGCAGCCTGATTCGTCCAGGTCGGCGCCGGCGGCAGCGCCACCACCACCCAGGACATGAATGCCATGAAGATCACAGCCCCGGTCCCCGCCCAGATCACCCGGCGCGCCCGCGCATAGCCATAGACTTCGGTGAGAACGTCGCCGATCACATAGGAAATCGGGAAAAACAGGATGCCCGCCCCGAACGGCCACCAGCCGATTCCGGGCAACCAAATCTGCGCGACCTTGCCCGCGCCGATCACGTTCGACAGCAGGATGATCGCCACAAAGGCGGCCATCACGAAATCATAATAGCGGAAATGGCCCCCAGCCACCTTGCTCGCGGCGACGTGCGCCAGCCTTGCTGCCCCCTCGCTCATGCCCATAGTATGCGTGCGGTTTGCCCGTCGCGCAATCTGCGCCTAAGGGGAATCGAGCGCGCGCCCGTAGCTCAGTTGGATAGAGCACGAGCCTTCTAAGCTTGGGGCCGCTGGTTCGAATCCAGCCGGGCGCGCCAACGCTCCCCCATCAGCGCGCCGCGTGCATCAATCGCACGCCGAAGACCGGGCCGGCGGTGTGGCCGGCGTGCGGCTCGAACCGGATGACGATCAGTTGCTTGCCGCGGGTCAGCGCCTCGGGCACCGGATAGTCGATGTCGACGAACACGCCCGGCTGACTGGCGTGCAGCGTTTCGGTGGCGACGCGAACGCCGTCGACCAGAATGTCAAACGCGCGATTGCGCTCGTCGCCCCAATAGGTTGCCTGCAGCACCAGCGGCCCCGCTGCCGCCTTCATCCGGAACTGCAGGAAACCGCCGCTGCGCGCATCGCGGCCGTTACGGCCACGATAGACCAGCGGATAGGAAATCGCGGACGTCAGGTCATGGTCGCGCTCGGGCTGCATCTCGCCCAGATGCATCACATCGACGGATCGCGCGGCAATATCGGCGCGGCGCGCCTGTTCGGCGGCGTACACCGTCTTTTCCCGCTCCCAGCCGGCATCGGTGAAGCGCTTGAAATAGACCGCGCTGCGGCGATCCCAGCCGCGATAGAAAGGTGCGAACTGCAGGTCGCCGGGCCGTCCGACGCCACGTGCGACGAACCGGCTGCCCCCCTCCCCGGCCGGCACGAACCCGGCCAGGATGTCGCTCCCCACCAGCGCCGGTGCCGCTGCGTCAGGTGCATCCTTGTCCGCCGGCCCCAGATCGGCGGCCAGCACCAGCGGTCCGCGCAGGATGGCAACCTGATCGGGCGTGCCCGACGCCGGCTCTGCCCTTAGCGCGAGCGGCAGCGTCATGCGCAGCGTATCTCCTGCCTGCCACCGGCGCCGCACGATTGCATAGCCAGCCGCCCGCTCGCTCTGCACCGGCACGCCATTGACCTCCAGCGTGACGGAAGCGGCCCAGCCAGGCACGCGCATCGCCACCGCGAAACTATCCGGCTTCGGCAGCGCCGCGAGCGTGAGCGTGACAGCGCCGTCATCAGGATAGGCGGTGGCGAGCGTCCATTCCGCATGCCGCGTCGCCCAGCGGGCATGGGCCGGAATGAACAGGTTCACGAACAGTGTGTCGTCGCCTTCCCAGAAGATCGATTCGCCGTGCTTGGCATGGCTTTCCATGCCGCTCCCGACGCAGCACCAGAAATCTTCGGTCGGCGAAGACCATTCGCGGCGGCTGCCGGTCATCAGCGGCATCATATAGGCGAACATGCCCGTCGTCGGATTCTGCGCCGCCAGGATGTGGTTGAAATGGGTACGCTCGTAATAGTCGAACAGTGCGCCGTCGGGCTGCCAGCCGAACAGATGGCGGGTCAGCTTGAGCATGTTGTAGCTGTTGCAATGCTCGCACGTCTGCTCGGTGACGTGCAGGCCGACCGTGTCCGGCGCGAAGAAATATTCGCGGTCGGCATTGCCGCCGATGACGTAGCTGTGATGCGCGGTCACCGTGTCCCAGAAATAGCGCGCGGCGATGGCAGGCGTCGCCCGCCCGGTCAACTCATGGATGCGTGCCAGCCCGATCAGCTTGGGGATCTGCGTGTTGGCGTGGTGGTTGGCGAGATCGTCCTGCCGCTGTTCGAGCGGGTCCAGCACCTTGTCGTCATGGATGTGTTCGGCAACCAGCATCCATTGCCGGTCGCCCGTACGCGCCGAAAGCTCGGCGAAACTCTCATTCAGGCCGCCATATTCGCAGCCGAGCACCGTCTGCAGCTGTTCAGCGCTGAGCCCGGCGAACAGCCGCTGGAAATAGCCTGCGAGCCCGGTCGCCACCGTCATTGCCTGCGCGTTGCCGCACAGCGCCTGCGCATCGAGAAGCCCCGCAAAGGTCTTGTGGATATTGTAGAGCGGCGACCAGGCCCCGTTCAGATCGAACCCGCCGGAGCGAATATCGCCAGCCGCGATTTCGCGGAAAATCTCTTCGCCATCGACCAGCGTGCCGTCTTTGCGCTTGCGCAGCAGCGCACCGACATAACCGGTGCCGCGGGCCTTTTGCGTCTCGGCGAGTTCGACAACGATATAGTCGGCACGACGCTTCGCCTCCGCATCCCCGGTCTGGGCATGGAGCAGCGCCAGCGCGGACAGATAATGGCCCAGGCAATGGCCAGCGATCGTGTCGCCTTCCCAGCCACCATAGGCAGCACCCTTCGGGGTCAGCCCTGCCCCTTTGCGGAAATGGTGGAGCAGCCGATCCGGCTCGAGGCTGTAGAGATACCGCCGGTTTGCCTCGACGGCGGTCAGAAACGGAGACGGGAGCAACCGAACATCGCTGAGCGGCAGCGGCGCGGCGCGATCCGGCAGCGTCCCGCGTACGCCCGTGCCGCGCGCCGTGCCGGTAACCAGTGCCGCTACCCCGGCGCCGATCATCCATTCGCGCCGGTTGCTGGTCACGCACGCCATATTCCATCTCCCCATAACAAGCATATGTTATACGATCAGGCCGTGATACGGCAACCATACTCCTGCCAGGCCGATGCAGCCGCTTGCCTGAGACCGCGTCGCTGAGGCAATGCGGACGAACCGCCATGCGAGCCCACTCGTATTCGGCAGTCAGGTCAACCGGGGGGAATGCAGGAATGAGCGGAGCGGCCACGCCGACCTTGTCGAAAGGACGCTGGTATGTCGTCCTCATCCTGGCGCTCGTCTATGCACTGAACATCGCCGATCGCTATGTCGTCTCGACGGTGCTCGAACCCATCCGCGTCGAATTCGGGCTTAGCGATGCCGGGGTTGGCTGGCTGACCGGGGTGTCGCTCGCCCTGTTCTACATCACCGTGGGGCTGCCCATTGCCCGTGTCGCCGATCGAGCGAACCGGCGCAACATCGTCGCCAGCGCGATGATCCTCTGGTCGGCGATGACGGCATTGCTTGGCCTCACCCAGAACTGGTGGCAGTTCCTGCTCGCACGGATCGGCGTCGGCATCGGCGAGGCGGGCGGGACGCCGCCTTCCACTTCGATCATCGCCGATAATTTCCCGCGCGGCCGCCGTGCCTATGCGCTCACCATCTATGCGCTGGGCCTGCCGCTGGGCGCGTGGCTGGGATCGAGCGTAGCGGGCGAAATCGTCGGCCATTTCAACAACTGGCGCGCCGCCTTCATTGCGCTTGGCGTACCGGGCGTCCTTTTCGGCTTCGTCATCCTGCTCACGGTGCGCGAGCCGGTGCGCGGACGGTTCGAACTGCTGACCGAAGACAGCGCCCCGCCCGCCAGTTTTGTGGAAACCTGTCGCTTCCTGTGGACCCAGCGTTCGGCCTGGCACATCAACGCCGCCGGTACGGTGATCTGCCTCTGGGGTTGGGGCCTGCTGTTCTGGACCCAGACCTATTTCGAGCGTGCCTTCCACCTCTCCACGGCCGATGCTGGCCAGCGGCTTGGTACCATCTATTTCTGGGCAGGGACCGCAGCGACGATCGCCACCGGCGCCATTCTCGCCCTGCCAAAGATGGAGGAGCCGAAGTGGATCGCGCGTTTCCTGGGCGCGATCGTGCTGCTGTCGACCATACCTTCCTTCCTCATCTACTGGACGCACTCGCTGACCATGGCGACGGCGATGCTGTGGATCGTCGTCCCGGCAGTCTATCTCTACGTTGGCCCGACCATGGCGCTGCTGCTCAACTTCCTGCCGGCAACGATGCGCGCGCAGGGCATGGCGATCAGCCTGCTGACCGCCAATGTCGCCAATCTGATCATCGCACCCGCCAGCGTCGGCTGGCTGAGCGATCTGCTGGCGGGGACGATGGGTAACAACACCGAATCGCTCCGTTATGCGCTGCTCGCCCTTTCGTTGACCGGGTTCTGGGCCGCCTATCATTACCTCACCAGCGTACGCACCTATGGCCCCGACGACGAGCGCGTCCGCGCGGCCAGCATTGCCCCGCGCACAGCCGGCATTGGCGCGGGAGAATCTGCCCTGTGAGCGTGCTGGCGCTGCTGCTCGCCATGGCCTCCGGCATCGCGGCACCGGACTATAGCCGCGGCGAAAACTGGCTATGCCGGCCAGGCCGGGCTGATGTGTGCGGTGACGACCTGGCGATGACACGCATCGCCGCCAACGGCAGCGCAAGGAGGGTGCCGGCACCGCGACAGCGGCCGCGCGATGTCGATTGTTTCTATCTCTATCCCACCGCCTCGCTCGACCCTGGCGACAACAGCGACTTGACGCCGGGCGAAGGCGAGAAAGGCCAGACGACCGCGCAATTCGCGCCATTTCGCAGCGTCTGCCGCCCCTTTGCTCCCATTTACCGCCAGGTCACGCTCACCGCGCTCCGCAAGGCGATGGGCGGAAACGGTGCGTCCCTCGCCGCAGCACTCGACTTCGCCTATCGCGACGTGCGCGCGGCGTGGCGAAGCTATCTGGCACGCGACAATGGCGGACGGCCCTTCGTGCTGATCGGGCATAGTCAGGGTTCGCTGCTGCTGAAACGGCTGATCGCCGAGGAAATCGACGGCAAGCCCATCCAGAGGCACATGCTCTTAGCGATTCTGCCGGGCACCGCCGTGCAGGTGCCGGTGGGTGGCGATGTCGGCGGCAGTTTCCGCACGGTGCCCTTGTGCCGCGAGGCAGGTCAGCTCGGCTGCGTCGTCACCTGGGCTAGCTATCGCGCCGACGCCACCCTGCCCGCCAACGCACTGTTCGGCCGTTCCGAAGCGCCCGGGCAGGAAGCCGGCTGCACCAATCCCGCGCGTCTCGCCGGCGGCACGGCGCCGCTCGATCCGATCCTCGGCTTTCCATGGTGGAAGGGCGGCTATGCGCAATATGCAAAGCCGGCGACCGGCTGGCCGGTGGCAACGCGCTTCGTGCAAATGCCCGGTCTCCTTTCGGCGACCTGTGTCCGGGCGGGCGGGTTTCACTATCTGGCGGTGCAAGTGGCCCCCTCGGCAGCGCCCGCCCTTGCCGATATCGTCGTCGGCACCCGCGCGATCGGCGACACCGCCTTTCCCGACTGGGGCATGCATGTCGCCGATATGGCAATTGTCGGAGGCGATTTGCTACGCCTGGTTTCCGCCCAGCGCGCTGCCTGGCGCCACCGCTCGCAAAGGCACTGAAGCCGCCGGCCGGGTCGAAACCCGACCGGCAGCAAGCCTCAGAACTTCACCTTCGCGCGTACACCGATGGTGCGCGGGCGAGCGACAGTGATGCGGCTGCCCGGCTGGTACACCTGATAATAGGTGGCGCGGGCGATGTTGATCACGCCGACGCCGTTGACCAGATTGTTGCCGTACAGCCCGAACTCCAGATTGCCGATGTCATAGGCGACGGCGGCGCTCAGATTGTGCGTCTCGGGGATCACCGCCCAGGTCTGGCTCGGCCCGGTGGCCGCCAGCTTGCCGTTCTGGAACGTCGTGGTGAAGTTGTTGAACGTGGTGTTCTGCGTCGACTGGTACTGATAGCCCGCCTGGACGTGCAGGTCGCCCTTCGCCATGCGCCGGTCATAGAAAACCTGCGCGCTGGCGGTCCATTGCGGGTAATAAGGTGTACGGTCGCCGTCGAAGGCGCCGACCGTCGGAATGTCGCCATTGGCCCGCGAATCATTGTACGATCCGCTCAGTTGCAGCGTCACGTCCGGCGTGGCCTTGACCATGGTTTCGACTTCCAGCCCCTTGCTGGTGATCTTCCCCTTGTTGTCGGTGAAGAAATAGGAGCAATTGAGCCGCAGCCGGGTCTGCACGTCGCTCCAGTCGATATAATAGGCGCTGGCATTGAGCGTCACGCGCCCGTCCGCCAGCCGCGCCTTTTCGCCGATGGTGTAGTTCCACAGCTTGTCAGGACCGAAAGTGAGCGGCGCCGAGCGATAGCCATAGCCGGCAAGGTCCGACGAGCACTGCCCGGCGATGCCGGCGGTGCCCAGCGGCACCGGCTGGTTGCCGCCGCCATAGCGGAAGCCCTTGGCCACCTCGCCATAGACCATCAGATTGTCGTTGACCTTGTAGGAGATGTTACCGCGCGGGTTCGCCCCCGTGGAAGACAGCGTGGCATTGGTCGTCAGCGGCAGATGGTCGACCACGCCGTACACGCCGCTTTCGAACAGGTAATATTTTTCCCGGAAATCGAAGTAGCGAAGGCCGGCGGTAAGATCGAGCTTGCTGGTGGCGTGCCATGTGCCGTCGGCATAGACCGCGACCTGCCGCTCATCGACATCCTGCAGGCCCGAGAAGATGTCGTCAGGCTGGAAGGCCGCATCCACCGTCTGCGAATTGTACAGCTTGTCCGGCGTGTTGAACGGGCCGTAGAACAGATTCTGGTACGAAAGCTTGTCGAAGCCCGGCGTCGGAATGTCCTGGCGCAGGTGCCGCTTCTGCTTTTCGTAATAGACACCGACCGTCCAGGTGACGGGGCCGCCCGGCTTCGAAACCAGCCGCCCTTCGAGCATATAGTCTTTAAGCCGCTGGTCGATCTGGTAGAGCTCGGCCGGCAGTTTCAGCGCGATGTCCTTGCTGAAGCTGGTCGGTGCCTTGAACAGCGGGTAGGTCGTGCTGCTGATCGGCAGGCCGCTGTTATAGTCCTGGAAGAAATAGGCGATCTGCGGTTCCACACTGGCGTCGAAGCCGATGGTGCGATCGGTATAGGCGCCCGATACGACGATATCGGCGATGCCGGCATCATAGTCCGCGCCAAGCGTATAGAGGCGGAAACGATCCTCCGTGCCTTCGGGGCCATTGGTCAGGATAGTGTGCCGGTTGAGGCCGTCGAATGCGACGTTCAGGCCCATGGCGCGGCTGCGCTCATAGGTGAACGCGGCATCGACCGTCAGCTTGGGATCCGGCGTCCAGCGCAGCGCGACGCGGCCCTGATAGGTGTCGTTGCGGTTGGCGTCGGTCTGGTTGTGGCGACCGATATTGTCGATCCATCCGCCATCGCGGGCAGCGTAGACATTGGCACGAACCGCCAGCGTGTCGTTGACCAGCGGCAGGTTGAGCATAGCCCGGCCGTTGAAGCTCGCCTCGCCATGCTCGGTCGTCGCGGCCCCCGCCTCGGCCGTGCCGAAAAAGCGGTTCATTACCGGCTTGGCTGTCACGAAGCGGACCGTACCGGCCATCGAGCCGGCGCCGTACAGCGTACCCTGCGGCCCGCGCAGCACCTCGACGCGCTCGAGGTCATAGACCTTGAGGTCGGGCGTCTGGCCCTGCACGGAAATGGGCGTGTCGTCGAGATAGACCGCCACCAGCGACCGGTCCGAGGTGTCGGACGTCGCATAGGGGCCCGTCGACAGGCCGCGCATGTTGAATTTCTGGAAGCCCGGCGCGCCCTCGGTGATCGACAGCGACGGTGTGAACTTGGCGATATCTACCAGATTGCCCTGGCCGCCGCGGGTGATCTCCTGCACGTTCACCACAGCGACCGCCATGGGCACCTTCTGCAGCGATTCCGCGCCAGAGCGGTTGGCGGTGATGACGATTTCGCCAAGCGCCGCACCGTCACGCTGCGCATCCTGGCTCTGGTCGGCAGGCGCCGCGCCGGACTGCGCCAAGGCTGCCACCGGCAGTACGAAGCCCATAGCTGCCCCCGAAAGCAGCATAGCCGTCGTCCGGGCGAGACGCGCTCCGCCTACGCCCGCGTCGAAACCAATCATCCTTCTTCTTCTCCCCTGCCCCGATATGCGTTTCCGCGCCGGTCCCGCAAAACAGCGCGCCTGGGGACGAACCCAAGGATGGTCCCCGCGCCAGCTCGCCCGAAAGACCGGCAGGCGAATACGAAAGCGGCAAAGGCCCTATCCAATATTGTCACAAGATGGAAATGAAACTGTCAGGCTAAGCGCATGTCTTCCGGCGGGAACCGGGCACATCGCTTGCCCTTAGCGCGGAATACGTTATACAAATTCGCTTTTATGGGAGAAGCAGGCGTGCAGGGTTCCAAAAAGCGGCTGGCAGCTTGTCTGGCATGGAGCGCGTCTGCCCTTTGCGTCCCGCAAGGCACGGCCCTTGCTGCCCCGCATGCACCCACGCACCGCACCGCCCACAGCGAGGATCAGCGCTTCCAGGCAATCTACACAGCGGAATGGAAGTGGCGGCAAAGCTTCGACTCGGTCGATGAGGATAGCGGCGACACCGTTCCCGCCCATCTGCCCGATGTGAGCACCGCGACCCAGGCTGCCAAGTTGCGCACGTGGCAGGGCGTGGCGGCAAAGCTCGCGACCATCCGCCCGGAGCGCCTGTCTCCCGCCAATCGCATCAACTTCGCCGTCTATCGCTATCAGATCGACAGCCTGCTCGCCGCGCAACGCTTCCGCGACTATGAAAAGCCGCTGACCGCCGACACCAGCTTCTGGAGCGATCTGGCCGGCGTCGCGCGCCAGACCTTCAAGACCGAACGCAATTATCGCGACTATCTGTCGATGCTGGCGGACATGCCGCGCCATTTTGACCAGCAGATCGCGAACATGAGGGCGGGGCTGGCCCGCGGCTTCACCCCGCCGCGCGTTACGCTTGCGGGGCGCGATGCGGGAGTTGCGGCGGTGGTCGATCCGAAGACGCCCGAAGAAAACCCCTATTACGCGCCGTTCAGGCAGATGCCCGCCACGATCCCGGCGGCCACCCAGACAGCATTGCGCAGCGCCGCGATTGCCGCGATCCGCGACAAGGTGCTGCCGGCGCACCGCGCCCTGCTGGCCTTTCTGCGCGACGACTATATCCCGCACAGCCGCACCGCGCTCGACGCCACCTCGCTGCCCGACGGCAAGGCCTATTACCAGGCGAAGATCCGCGAATTCACCACGCTGGACCTGACGCCCGACCAGATCCACCAGATCGGGCTCGACGAAGTCGCCAAGATCCGCGCGCAGATGCAGGACGTGATGCGCGAGGTGAAGTTCGGCGGCGATCTGCCGGCCTTCCTCGCCTTTCTGCGCAGCGATCCGCGCTTCTATGCCAAGACCCCCGAGGAACTGCTGCACGACGCCGCGTGGATCGCAAAGACGTTCGACGGCAAGGCAAAGGACTGGTTCGGCCATCTGCCGCGCAGCCGCTTCGCGATCGTGCCGGTGCCGCCGGAAATCGCGCCTTTCTATACCAGCGGACGCGGGGGGCCGGGCGTCTATCTCGTCAACACCTATAACCTGCCGGCGCGCCCGCTCTATTCGTTGCCGGCGCTGACGCTGCACGAAAGCGCGCCGGGACACGCCTTCCAGATGCCGCTTGCGGCCGAGAACAAGGGCCTGCCGCCCTTCCGCCAGAACAGCTATATCTCGGCCTATGGCGAAGGCTGGGCGCTCTATTGCGAGTGGCTGGGTCAGGAAATGGGCATGTATGAAACGCCCTATGACCGGTTCGGCATGCTCAGCTACCAGATGTGGCGCGCGGCGCGGCTGGTCGTCGACACCGGCATCCATGCGAAGGGCTGGACCCGCGAACAGGCACAACGCTACCTGCACGACAATACCGCCCTTGCCGATCACGAGATCGAAACCGAAGTCGATCGCTACATCGCCTGGCCCGGTCAGGCGCTGAGCTATTATCTGGGCGAGAAAGCCATCCTCGACCAGCGCGCCCGCGCCGAAAAGGCGCTCGGCAGCCGCTTCAACATCCGCGCCTTTCACGATGCGGTGCTGGCACTGGGATCAGTACCGCTGCCGGTGCTGACGACACGGGTCGACCAGTTCATCGCAGCAGGCGGCAAAGGCCCCTATCCCGACGAGGAATAGGTGGCCGGGGGGAGAGGCCCCTCGGGATCGCGAAAACCCCTCCCCCTTTCGCCTCTTTACATCAACCGGTCGATCGCTGCCTGCGGCTCCGTAAACCAGCGCGGGCCGGCTTCGGTTATGTAGAAATGATCCTCGAGCCGGATGCCGAAACGCTCGGGCACGACGATCATCGGCTCGTTCGAAAAGCACATGCCGGTGTCGAGCGGCGTTCGATCCCCGCGCACCAGATAAGCCGGCTCGTGGATCGACAGGCCGATGCCGTGGCCGGTGCGGTGCGGCAGGCCCGGCAGGCGATAATCGGGGCCGAGCCCTGCACGCTCCAGGACTGCCCGGGCTGCGGCGTCCACGGCCTCGCAGGGAACGCCCGGCCGCGCAGCGGCGAAGGCGGCGGCCTGCGCCTCCTTTTCCAGCGCCCAGATCGTCTGCACCTCGTCCGAAACGCGCCCGAAGGCATAGGTGCGGGTGATGTCGGAATGATAGCCTTCGACGGTACAGCCGGTGTCGATCAGCACCAATTGGCCTTCCTCCAGCGCCTGCTCGCCGGGCAGGCCGTGGGGAAACGCCGTCGCATGACCGAACTGTACGATGCAGAAGGTGGAGCCCGCGGCGCCCAGCGCGCGATGTGCCTCGTCGATAAAGCGTTTGACGGCACCTGTGGTGATACCCGGCGCCAGGATGCGGGCGGCGCGGCGATGCACCTCCAGCGTCATGTCCTTCGCCTGCTGCATCAGCGCGATTTCCGCAGGCGACTTGCGCATCCGGCACCCGTCGATCGCGGGTCCGCCATCGACCAGCGTGACGCTTGGCGCGGCCCGCCGCAGCCGCTCGGCCATCTGGAACGGCAGCGCCGGATCGATTGCAACCGTGGCAACGCCACCCAGTGCATCGGCGACCAGCGCGAAGGGATCCTCGTCTTCTTCCCAAAGCCGCAAATCGCCCTCGATCTGCAGATCTGCCATAAGCGATCCAAGCTCAAATCGCGGACAGACGAAAATCGGTTCGCCCTCCAGCCGAAGCAGCATCGCCACCAGCCGTTCGCTCGCTCCCCAGGGCACCCCGGAAAAATAGCGCAGCGAGGCACCGGCATTGACCAGCAGCGCCTCGGCGCCCATCGTCTCCATCCGCGAGCGGGCCTGTGCGATGCGGGCCAGCCGCTCGTCGCGTGCGATGGCGGGGGCGATTTGCGCCCACGGCCCCAACGCGGCGAGTTCCGCCGCCGCATTCGATCCGCCGATGGTCATCGTCCTTGCACTCCTTCAAATCGGTCCAGGGAAAAGCCGGCGACAGACGCGGCGACGGGCTGATCGCCGATCATTGCGGCCATGATCTCGCCCGTCACCGCAGCCAGGGTCAGCCCCAGATGCTGATGCCCGAAGGCATAATAAAGATTGTCGGCGCGACTGCTCCGCCCGATCGCGGGCAGATAGTCGGGCAGCGTCGGCCGCGCGCCCATCCAGCGCGCATAGGGTCCGCGGATCGGCAGCCCCAGCGCCGCGACATGCGCCTCCAGTCGTGCCCATTTCGCCGGATCCGGCGGTGTATCCTGGCTGGCGAACTCGACGAAACTCGCCACCTGCACGCAGTCTGCGTAGCGCGTGACGATCATCGAACGGTCCTCGAACACCAGCGGCGGCAGTCCGGCGGGCCAGTCATGCTCACTACTGCGCAAATGATAGCCACGCTCGGCGATGATCGGCGCGACATGGCCGAACGGTTCCAGCAGCGCAGCCGAGCGGACGCCAGCCGCTACCAGGATCGTGCCAGCATCCTCGACCGGAACCCCGTCCAGCATCAACACCGCACGACTGGACTCCGCCGACAGTGTTGCACAACCGGCGCGGATCTCACCCCCGGCAGCCTGCAGGGTGGCGCGCATCGCCGTTGCCAGTTGGCCAAGATCGGCGATCTGCCCGGTATTGACGAAGCGGATTGCGCCTGCGGGCGCACCCGGCAGCATGGCGCGTTCCGCCGGGGTCGCATCGCGAAATGTGGCCGTGCCGATGTCGGCGCTTTCCCAATTGCGCCAGCCCGCGCAAACCTTATCCGGAGTGGACCAGCCGACATAATGCCCCGCTTCCAGCAACAGGTCGGAATCACCCAGTCCGGCAGCAAGCCGCCGCCAGGCGGGCATCGCCTCGCCCAGCAGTGCGCCCAGCGCCGCCTTGCCCGCACGGAAACGCCGGGGCGAGCCCGCTCGGATCAGCCGCAGGCCGAAGGGAAGCCAGTATCGCCACGCGCCGGGCGGCAGCGAAACGGCCCCGCCGCGTGGGAACAGCCGGGCAGGCATGCTGCGCACCGTTGCCCAGGATGCGAGCGGTTCGACCTGTTCGATCGCGATATGACCAGCATTTCCCCACGACGGCGCATGGCCGTCCACATCGTCATCGACGACTAGGACGCGGTGGCCGGCACGGATCAACGCCAGGGCGCTCGCAAGCCCGATGACACCGCCGCCAATTACTGTTATAGAACACCGCATCACTACTTCTTGCCCGGCTTACCTGCTACGTATACAGTATTTGGAAGCAATCCCTGTCTTACAACTTTAGGATTGCTGCCTTTCGGAGAATGTTCGCCCTGATGAGTATCGTCGTCCGCACCCTGTCTGAGCAGATTTTCACGATCGTTCGCGAGCAGATCGTCACCGGCAAGCTGCCCGTCGATCAGGCAATCCGCCAGGATGCGCTGGCGCAGACCCTTGGTGTGAGCAAGATTCCGCTGCGCGAGGCGCTCGCCCGGCTGGCGCACGAAGGGTTGCTGGTCGGACAGGCCAATCGCGGCTATTTCGTCCGCCAGATGTCGGCCGGCGAGGCGGAGGAAATTTACGCGCTGCGGCTCGCGATCGAACCCGACGCGATGGCACTCGCGGCGGAAGCGGCCACCGATGAAGATCGGGCGGCAGCGCGCGAGGCGTTGTCGGCGCTCGATGTGGCGGCGGCGGAACGGCTGGATGACGTCGCGCGGTGCAACCGCGAATTTCACATGGCGCTGGTGCGCCCCAGCAAGCGCCTGCTTACCATCCAGCTTGTCGAGCGGCTGCAGATCCTGGCGGAGCGCTATGTCCACAAGCATCTTGAGCCCGCCGGACGCGAGGACCGCGCCCATCTCGAGCATGCGGACCTGTTTGCCGCCTGGGAAAGCGGCGACGCCAAGCGCGCCCGCACGCTGGCGCGAGCCCATATCCAGGGCACCCTGTCCGACCTTCGCCGTCAATTGATCAGCTGATCGCAGCGGGCGCCGCGCGCTTCTGGGCCAGCAGGCTCCGCGCGCGACCATAGAACAGATAGACGAGCAGCCCCGCGACGTTCCAGGCGAGGAAACGCACCAGCGTTTTCTCGGGCAGCGACCAGAGAAGATACAGGCACCCGAGGACGGCAATCGTGCCCACCCAGTAGGGTGCGGGGCAGCGGAACACGCGCGCAACGTCGGGCGCGCGGCGGCGCAGCAGCATCATGCACAGGCCGACGGCAATGAACGCGAGCAGCGTGCCTGCATTGGCCAGCTCTGCAATCTCGTCGAGCCGCAGGAAGCCCGCCACCGCTGCCACGAACATGCCGGTAATCCCCGTGACCAGCACGGGCGATCCGGTGCGGGGCGATACCCGGGCAAGCAGGCGCGGCAACAACCCGTCGCGCGCCATTACGAAGAAGATGCGGCTCTGGCCGTACATCATCACCAGGATAACCGACGGCAGCGCGACCAGCGCCGCCGCCGCAATCGCCCAGGCGGCAAAGGGATGATTCAGCGTCCGCAATACCAGCGCCAGCGGCTCGGGCGAATTGCCGAGTGCGGTGTATGGCATCGCACCCACGGCCGCCAGCGCAACCAGAATGTAGATACTCGTGCACAGCGCCATCGACCCGACAATGCCGATCGTCAGGTCTCGGCCCGGCCGTTTCGCTTCCTCTGCCGAGGTCGCGACCGCGTCGAAGCCATAAAAGGCGAAGAACACGATTGCGGCGGCCGCCATCACGCCGCGCGTGCTGCTGCCGTCTGCATGGGAAGCAAAGCCATAGGGCATGAAAGGATGGAAATGCGCCGGATCGAAGCCCGGGAGTGCGAGCGCGACGAACACGGCGAGCGCGACCAGCTTGATCGCGACCAGCACGATGTTGAGCGTGGCGCTCTCGCGCGTGCCCGCCATCAGCATGCCTGCAATGCCCAGCGAGACCAGCACAGCGGGCAGGTTGACCAGCCCACCGGCATGCGGCCCCTGCAGCAGCATCGCAGGCAGATGCACACCTGCCGATTGCAGCCAGCCCACGAGATAGCCGGACCAGCCGACCGCGACAGCCGAACAGGCGAGCGAATATTCGAGGATCAGGCTCCAGCCCACCACCCAGGCAACCGTTTCGCCCAGCACCGAATAGCTATAGGTATAGGCGCTGCCGGCCGCCGGCATCATCGTCGCCAGCTCGGCATAGGCGAGCGCGGCACAGGCACAGACCGCACCGGCGATCACAAATGCCAGGATCACCGCAGGCCCTGCCCGCTCGGCGCCCACACCGGTCAGGGTATAGATACCGGTACCGACGATCGCGCCGACGCCCAGGGCGATCAGATGCGGCCAGGAAAGGCTTGGACGCAGCCGGTGTTCGGCATGGGGCGTTGCGCTCGCAGCAATCGGCTTTACCGGCCCCCAGAACCCCATATGCGCCCCTCCCCCCTGTATTGTGAATGTCGTTAGACGACCGAAAAGCCCGCCCAGAACGGGTCTTCGCGGTCGATCCAGATTGTGTTGAAGCCGGTCGCCACTGCCGATCCCTCGATCGAGGGGATGATGCCCGGAAGGTCGCCGACGGTCGTGATTTCCTCGACCCGTCCGATGAATCGGCTACCGATATAGCTTTCATGGACAAAGCGATCGCCGGCGTTCAGACGGCCCTTGTGCACCAGATGCGCCAGCCGTGCCGACGTGCCCGTGCCACAGGGGCTGCGGTCGATCGCCCGTTCGCCATAGAAGACCGCGTTGCGGCCGTCGGCGCCCTCGCCCTTCGGCGCATCGGCCCACAGGACATGGCTCACGCCGCGGATCCGGTCGTCGAGCGGGTGCACCGGCTCGACAGCTGCCCGCATCAGGGTCCGGATCGTGCGGCTAAGTTCGACGATCCGCGACGCACCCAGATCGTCCAGCCCGGTATAGGCGCCCTGCGGCTCGATGATCGCATAGTAATTGCCGCCATAAGCGACATCGATGCTGAGCGGCCCGAAGCCGGGCACCTCGATCCGCACGTCGGTGACGGCAACATAGGCCGGCACATTGCGAATCCGCACCCAGCGCACGCGGTTTCCCTCGGCGCCATAGGCGATATCGATCAGCCCGGCCGGCACTTCGATACGCAACTGGCCGGGCGTGCGCGGCGTGATCAGACCGTGCTCAAGTCCGAAGGTGACCATGCCGATCGTGCCATGGCCGCACATCGGCAGGCAGCCCGACGTCTCGATGAACAGAATGCCGCAATCGGCATCCTCGCGCGTCGGCGGGTAGAGGAACCCGCCGGACATCATATCGTGCCCGCGCGGTTCGAAGCACAGGCCGGTACGAATCCAGTCGAACCGATCTATAAAATCCGCCCGGCGCGTTAGCATGTCACCGCCACGCAGCAGCGGTGCGCCACCAGTTACCAACCGCACCGGATTTCCCGCGGTGTGGCCGTCGATGCAGAAGAAATGGTGGCGCATCACGGTCAGGCTGCGACCTGCAGGCGAAGGCTCGGCCGGGTGGCTGCCGCTTCCTCGACCCAGCGGATCACCTGCGCGCGGCGTTCCCCGGCCAGCGGCAGGCGCGGCATGCGCACGCGCTCGCTGCCGCGGCCCATGATCTGCTCGGCCAGCTTGATCGACTGGACGAGATCATGTTCGGCATCGAGGTGCAGCAACGGCATGAACCAGCGATAGATTTCGCGCGCTTCTTCCCATCGGCCCTCGTTGAAGGCTGCGACCAGTCGCACCGACTCCGCCGGGAAAGCGCTGGTCAGGCCCGAAACCCAGCCAGACGCGCCGAGCATCAGCCCTTCCAGCGCGATATCGTCCAGACCGGCCATCACCGTATAACGATCACCGAACCGGTTGAGCACGTCGGTAAAGCGACGCGGATCGGGCGCGCTTTCCTTGACCGCGACGATGTTCGGCACGTCCGACAACCGTTCCAGCGTTTCGAAATCGATCTGCACGCGATAGGCTGGCGGATTGTTGTAGAGCATGATCGGCAGCGACGTCGCCGCCGCAACCGCGCGGAAGTGCGCTTCCAGCTCGGCAACGGTGGGTACATAAACCATGGCCGGCAGCACCATCAGCGCATCGACACCGATCGCCTCTGCCTCGCGGGCATAGGCTACGGCGCGCGCGGTAGTGAGTTCGGAAACACCCGCGACCAGCGGCACGCGACCGCCAACCGCTTCGACGCCAGCCTTCAGAACGGTACGCTTTTCCTCAGGCTCAAGCGAGTTGTTCTCGCCGCAGGTGCCGAGCAGGATCAGTCCGTCGACGCCGTCATCGACCAAAGCGGTTTGGGTGGCCTGAGTCGCGGCGATGTCAACCGAGAGATCCTCGGCAAACTGGGTCGTCGCGGCGGGATAGACGCCGGTCCATAGCGTCGTGGAAGCACTCATCGAAAACGGACTCCTGAGATTGAAAATTTCGTATACCGTATTCTCGCGCCAAGGCAAGCGCGCCGTCCATAATGTGCGTAACCTTGCACCGCATGGGCGCTGTATGCAAAAGGAATACGGTATTCTACTGAGGACAGACATGCGGATTGATCGGCGGGAAGCTTTGTGTGTTTCCGGCGCCCTGTGCATCGCCGGCTTTCCGCGCACGGCCGAGGCTGGACGGGCGGCGATGGGCGACTGGGTACTCGCCCTTTGCCCGGAATCCGGCGTGCTCGCGCAGCTTTCGCGGGCCGGGTCGCCCGACTTCAGCTTCGTACCAGTGTTGCACGACAAGGCTTTAGCGGGCCATTATGCTCTGGGCGACTGCGACATCCGGTACCGCAACGGTCACGACTGGCTCGATGTCTCCACGGCCTTCCACCGGACAAAGCTGCCAACGCTGCCCTTGCTGGACGGTGAATTCGCAGCCCTGGATGTGACCCCGGCCCTGCCCCCCAGCACCCCCTTCGCCGTCGAACGACGCTGGGCGATCGATGGCGATGCCATTGTGCTGCGTACCGCGATTCGCAATCGTTCGAGCCAACCCGTTGAAATAGGCGGACTCGGCTTTGCGATGGTGTTCGACAACATTCTGACCGACCGCACGCTGGAACAGGCGCACGCCGCCGCCAGCTTCACCGATCCCTATATCGGTCTCGACGCAGGTCATGTGCAGGTCACGCGCCTCAACGGTAAGGGCCCCGCGCTGCTGGTGCTGCCGGAGCCCGGCACGCCGCTGGAGGCATGGGCGCCAGTCGCCGACGGCGACGGGCTGTTGCGCGACCGGACGAAGCGGGGCCTGACCTTTGAAGGTTTCTATCGCTGGATGGTCGCCAGCAAGGGCTTCGCCGATCGAGAATGGCAGAGCGCGGAGCAGTGGAACACGCCAACCAGCTTCACGCTGGCACCCGGCGAGACGCGCCGCTTCGGACTGCGGCTCGTGGCGTCGCCGTCGATCCGTGCGCTGGAAGAAACACGCGCGCGTGCCGGTATGCCGCTGGCGATCGGCGTACCCGGCTATGTCGTCCCCACCGACTTGCCCGCCGACCTGTTCGTCAAGGCGTCCGGCCCGGTGCGATCGATGGAGGTACATCCCGAAGGCGCACTGGCGATCTCTGCCTCTGAGCCGGCCGGCACGTGGCAGCGGTACCGCGTCACCGGCCAGCGCTGGGGCCGCTCGCGGCTGACGCTCGTCCATCACGACGGCATGCGCCAGACGATCCATTATTTCGTCACCAAGCCGTTCCAGACCGTGGCAGGCGATCTCGGCCGCTTCCTGTTCACCCGGCAATGGTACGAAAACCCCGCCGACCGCTTCGGCCGCAGCCCGTCGTTGATGAGCTACGATCGCGAGCGCAATGCCCTTGTCACGCAGGAACAGCGCGTCTGGATCGCCGGCCTGAGCGACGAAGGCGGCGCCGGCGGCTGGCTGGCTGCGATCATGAAGCAGCTCGACAATCCCGACCCTGCCGAGGTCGCGAAGTTCGAGCGGTTCCATGTCGAGGTGATCGAACGAAGGCTGCAGGCGCCAGACGGACCGGCGGCCTATGGCGTGCGCAAGAGCCTGTTTCATTACGATCCGGCGCGACCGCAGGACTATGATCCGGCAATCGACTGGTCCACCTGGGCAAGCTGGAAGCCGGATCAGGCGGATTCGGTGGTCCGCTCGTTCAACTATGTCCATGTCGCGGCGGCGCAATGGGTACTCTATCGCCTCGCGCGCAACCATGTCGGCCTTGTCCAGGCGCATGACTGGCGCTGGTATCTCGAGCGCGCGCTACAAACGACGCTCGCCATGGCACGGCTGGCGCCCGACTATCTGCCCTTCGGCCAGATGGAAGGCGATGTCTTCGTGGCCATTCTTTCGGACCTGCGCCGCGAGGGCTGGACGGAGAAAGCGGATGCGCTGGAGGCCATGATGCGCACGCGCGCGGATCGCTGGCGGGGCGAGGCCTATCCGTTCGGCAGCGAAATGCCGTGGGATTCGACGGGCCAGGAGGAAGTCTATGCCTGGATGCGCCACTTTGGGGACGACGCGAAGGCAGCCCTGACCCGCGAAGTGATCCTGGGCTATGACCCGCTGGTGCCGCACTGGGGCTATAACGGCAGCGCGCGGCGCTACTGGGACTTTCTCTACGCTGGCAAGACCCCGCGCGTCGAGCGCCAGCTCCACCATTATGGTTCGTCGATCAACGCGCTGCCGCTGTTCGATTCCTATCGCCGTGACCCCGACGACTTCCACCTGCTGCGCGTCGCCTATGGCGGGCTGATGGGGTCACTGACCAATATCGATCAGGAAGGATTCGGCGCCTGCGCCTTTCATTCCTATCCGGACCTGATGCGGTTCGACGCCTATTCGGGTGACTACGGGATGAGCTTCTTCGGCCACGCCTTTGCTGCGGCAAGCTATCTGGTGGAGCATCCCGAATGGGGCTGGATCGGCTTTGGCGGCACGGTGCGCCAGCAGAATGCGCAGGTCGTGATGGAGCCGCGCGACAGCGCCCGTACCCGCATCTTCCTGGCACCGCAGCGCCTTTGGCTGGAGCTGGAAGCGGGCAAGTTCGAAACAGTAGCGCTTGATCGCAGCACCGGTGCGGTGACGCTTACGCTGGCTGCTGCAACTGCGAACTGCCCGAAGGCGCGGCTGGCTATCGGGGGCAATTACCGGCTCGAGAAGGCCTTCGCCACGGATCGTGGAGCGCACGTGATTCCGTTGAATGACAATCCACAAGATATTGTATTATTGCCAAAATAACCAGGATCGACTGCAGTGCTTGCCGCAATTCCGTAACAGAAGCATGTCCTGTTAGTTTCCAAACCGTTTCCAAAACGCAACGCACCTTACATATTGCACCGCCAGAAAAGATCCCGATTCGAAACCGGGGGATTTTCCATGATCATCGTCAATTCGACTACGGCACGCCTGCTTGCGGCCACCGCCCTCACCTTGTCGCTCGGCGCCCTGCCGGCGTTCGCCAACGATCATGAGGAAACCAAGGCAACTGCGAACGCAGACAATGACGATAACCAGGGCCTGACCGAAGTCGTCGTGACTGCCCAGAAGCGCCCGGAAAACCTCCAGAACACGCCGATCGCGATTTCGGTTCTGGATAGCAAGGGCATCGAGAACCGCCACGTCCAATCGCTGGTCGATCTGGGCGACGGCGCGATCCCGTCGCTCAAGGTCGCCCCCTTCTACTCGCGCAACTCGGCGCTGATCGTGAACATTCGCGGCGTGGGCGTGCTGTCGGACAGCAACCAGCCGGCGCGCGATCAGGGCGTCGGCGTCTATATTGACGGCGTATATCTGGGCCGCGCCCAGGGCCTCGGCGCCGCGATCTATGACGTGCAGAGCATCGAAGTGCTCAAGGGCCCGCAGGGCACGCTGTTCGGCCGTAACACCGAAGGCGGCGCCGTCAACATCACCACCAAGAAGCCGAGCGGCGAACTACACCTGAACGCCACTGCCGGCGTCGGCAATTACGGCGCCTATAAGGGCGAAGTGCATCTCGACCTGCCGAGCTATCAAAATATCTCGGTGAAGGTCGACGGGCTGGTGACCTATCGCAATGCGCTGGTGAAGAACCGACTCGATAGCGCCTATGGCTTCAACTATTTCGACAAGCGCGGCCTCCACGCCCAGGCGCTGTGGCAGCCGGTTGACGGCTTCAGTGCCGACTATTCGTTCGACATTTCCTACGACGCCTCGACCTCGCTCTACCTGCAGCTACTGGCGCCGGGTTCGCTGCCAACGGCCGCTGCCGCGACGGTGCAGAGCAGCCGCGCCACCACGTCGAATGTCGGCGTGCCCGAACAGCCCAGCGTCGGCAAGACGCACGGTCACCGCTTGACCCTCAACTATCAGGTGATGCCGGGGCTGCAGCTCAAGTCGATCAGCTCGTATCGCGAACTTACCCAGAGCCAGTATGACAATGGCTCGGCTTCGACGACAATGATTACCCAGCCCAAGAAAGACGGGACTGTCGATTTCACCGGCACCCCCTTCAGCCGCTACAGCCTGGCCATGTTCAACCAGGACCAGTATAGCGAGGAACTGCAGGCGATCGGCGATATGGGCCGCGTGAAGTTCGTCGCCGGTGCGCTTTATTACCACGAATATGTGGACGATAACGCCCAGGCGTTCGCGACGAACCAGTTCACCGATGCCGCCGGCAGCGTCTACAAGATCCTGTCGCTCGACTATGCCGCACAGCGTATCGATCGTGCCAGCCGCGTGAAGACGACCAGCTATGGCGTGTTCGGCCAGGCGACCTATACCCCGTCCGTGGCGAACGATATTCTCCACCTGACGCTGGGCGCCCGCTGGACCAATGACAAGAAGAAGGGCCAGCTCTTCATCATCAACGGTGCCACGCCGCAGGTGAACGGCGTCACGGCGCCGCTGAACCTCAACGCCTCCTGGTCGCGTGTCGACCCGCTCGTCAATCTGGCGGTCGACGTTTCGCGCGACGTGCATGTCTATGGCAAGTGGAGCACCGGCTATAAGTCGGGCGGCGCCAATTCGCGCTCGCTCTTCTATGCGCCGTTCAACCCGGAAACGCTGTCGATGTTCGAAATCGGCGCCAAGACCGAGTTCTGGAACCACCGCGCGCGCCTCAACCTGGCCGCCTACACCGGTGCCTACAAGAACATCCAGCTCGACTTCAGCGCCCAGTACCAGCAGTTCGATGCGCAAGGGCACCTGCTCACCACGCTGCGTACCACCACCGAGACCTATAACGCTCCCGGTACCGGGCGCGTGAAGGGCATCGAAGCCGACTTCACCGTCACCCCGGTGAACGGCCTGACGCTGGGCGCGAGCTATTCGTACAACAGCGTGAAGATCCCGGCGACCAAGAACCCGTTCCGCCAGAGCGACGGCACGGTCATCCCCTTCGCGATCCCGATCTATCCGGTCTACACGCCCGAGCATTCGGCCAGCGGCTCGATCGATTACATCGTGCCGATGATCGGCTATTCGATCGCCGCCCATTTCGATGCGAACTATGACTCGGGCTATTACGCCAACTACAACGACCCGCTTTTCAACACGAAGACCGGTCAGGTCGTGGTGTCGCAGCCCAAGGGCGACAAGGCGCTGCTGTTCAACGGTCGCCTCAGCGTGGCCGACATACTGGTTGCGGAAGGTACCCGGGTCACCTTCTCGGTCTGGGCACGCAACCTCTTCAACGAACAGCACCTTTTCTACAAATCGCTGAGCACCACTGCGGGCCTGCAAGGCTTTTTCAATGAGCCGCGCACCTGGGGCGGCGAAGTCAATCTGCGGTTCTGATCGCGCACCAACGGGGAGGATGCCATGCGCAACCAGGTACGTCTCGTCCTGCTCACTGCATCGTTGCTGGCGAGCCCGGCTGCGCATGTTCTCCCCGCATCTGCCCAGACAGCGGCAGCACCGGTCGCGCATGACCGGTTGCTGCCGCTCCAGGGCGGCCGCAATTTCCGCGACCTGGGCGGCTATCGCACTGCCGATGGCCGCATGGTCAAATGGGGTATGCTGTTTCGGTCGGGCTCGATGCACGGCCTTACCGACAGCGACTTCGGCTATCTGGAACGGCTTGGCATCCGTGTGGTGTGCGACCTGCGCGACAGCCGCGAGCGCGCCGCCGAACCGGTGCGCTGGCCGAACGCGGAGATGCCGCGCGTGCTGAGCGATGACTATGCGCTCGACCTGCGCTTCCTTCCCGCCGGCAGCCCGAAAGACTGGACGCCGGAACAGGTGCAAGGCGCCATGGCGGCGTCCTATCCGCGCATGCTTGCGCAGTTCAACGGCCAGTATCGCCGCATGTTCGGCGAGCTGCTGGCCGGGCACGCTCCGCTCGCGTTCAACTGCTCGGCCGGCAAGGACCGCACCGGCATCGCTGCCGCGCTCCTGCTGACGGCGCTGGGCGTGCCGCGGGAAACGGTGATCGAGGACTATCTCCTCACCAACACCTATCTCGATCCTGCCAAGCTGATGGGGGGCGCTCCCAATCCGGCCAATCCGCTGGCATCGCTGCCGCCGGCGGTAATGCGCCCGCTGCTGGCCGCCGACCGCAGCTATATCGAAGCGGCATTTGCCGTAGTCGACGCACACAAGGACGGCGCGGACGGTTATCTGCGCGACGCGCTCGGGCTGGGACCGGTCGAGCGCCGCAAATTGCAGGATCTCTACCTCACCCGCTGACCGCCGCCGGGAAAAACGTGCGAGGGGCGGTGCACAGCCGCCCCCGATCGGCTAGGCGGGCGGCATGGCCGTCACCGACATCGCGACCCGCACCTACAACCATAATTTCCGGCTGGACCCGATCGTCCGCAGCCTGCTCGATACCGATTTCTACAAGCTGCTGATGCTGCAGATGATCCGCCATCTGCACCCGGGCACCCATGTCACTTTCTCGGTGATCAACCGCACGCAGACGGTACGGCTTGCCGACAGCATCGACGAGGGCGAGCTTCGCGCGCAACTGGACCATGCCCGCAGCCTGCGCTTCGGCAAGAAAGAACTGATCTGGCTTGCCGGCAACAGCTTCTACGGCAAGACCCAGATGTTCGCGCCGGACTTCATCGCCTGGCTGGCCGATTTCCGGTTGCCCGACTATCATCTCGAAAAGCACGATGGCCAGTATCTGCTCCAGTTCGTTGGCCCCTGGACGCACACGACCATGTGGGAAATCCCTGCGCTCGCCATCCTGAACGAGCTGCGTTCGCGCGCCGCGATGCGGGACAAGGGCAAGTTCGCGCTCGATGTGCTCTATGCCCGCGCCAAGGCGAAGCTGTGGGACAAGGTGGAACGGCTGCGCCTGCTGCCCGATCTGGTCCTGTCGGATTTCGGCACCCGGCGCCGGCACGGCTTTCTGTGGCAGCGCTGGTGCGTCGAGGCGCTGAAGGAAGGACTTGGCCACCGCTTTATCGGCACCTCCAACGTGCTGCTGGCGATGGACGCCGACCTCGAGGCGATCGGCACCAACGCCCATGAACTGCCGATGGTGGAAGCCGCCCTTTCGCTCGACGATACGGCGCTGGCAGACGCGCCCTACCGCGTGCTCGAACAATGGCGCCGGCATTATGGCGGCAACCTGCTGATCGCCCTGCCCGACGCCTTCGGCACCACTGCCTTTCTGCGAAATGCGCCCGACTGGGTGGCGGACTGGACCGGTTTCCGGCCCGACAGCATGCCGCCGATCGAAGGCGGCGAGCAGATCATCCGCTGGTGGCAGGCCATGGGCCGCGATCCGGGGAGCAAGTTGCTGATCTTCTCCGACGGGATGGACGTGGATTCGATCGAGCGCACCTATCGGCACTTTACCGGGCGCGTGCGAATGAGCTTCGGCTGGGGCACGAACCTGACCAACGACTTTCGCGGCTGCGACCCCGATGGCGACGCCGGGCTGGAGCCGATCTCGCTGGTCTGCAAGGTGAGTGCGGCTGATGGCCGCCCGGCGGTCAAGCTGTCCGATAACCCGGCAAAGGCGACCGGCGATCCGGAAGTGATCGCGCGCTATTTGCGGCTGTTCGGCACGGAAGGCCGAACCGAATGCGAAGTGGCGGTTTAGGCGCCGCTTACGCTCCCGCACCTAGGGTGTAGATGCGCGGCGCGGCAGTGGGCGGATGCCAGCCATCGCCGCGCTGCATCTGGGAGGTTTTACTTGCGGTCCTTCCGGCCACCGCGCCAGTAAAGCAGGCCAGCGACGACTGCAGCCGATCCCACACCGATCGCCGCGCCCATGCCGATCTGGCGCGTGGTCGGCATGCGGCGCTTCTTGGCTTCCGCGATTTCCTTCACTGCGGCCATCGCTTCGCCATCGCCACTCGATTCCGTCTTTTGCGGCGTGTTCTGGTCCTTCTGGACTGGCGACTTGCTGGTCATGGGTATCCTTTATTCAACGCACGATACGCAACGGGCCTTCCATGCGGCCACTGAGCCTACACTTGCAACCCGCAAGCGCAGCCCGCAATAGCAGACTGCGATGAACCCGATCTATTCTTCGATGGGCACAACCATCTTCGAAGCCATGTCTGCCCGCGCGCGAGCGCGCGGCGCAATCAACCTGGGACAGGGCTTTGCCGACGGACGGGGGCCGGAAGCGGTGCTGGAGGCAGCCGCCCGCGCCGTGCTGGAAAAATCGAACCAGTATCCTCCGATGGCCGGCCTGCCCGAACTGCGCCAGGCCGTGGCCGATCACTATGCCCGGCACCAGGGGCTGGACCTGTCCGCCGAGGAAGTGATCGTCACTTCGGGCGCGACCGAAGCGCTGGCGGCAGCCCTTTTCGCGCTGATCACCCCGGGCGACGAAGTGCTGTGCTTCCAGCCGCTCTACGACGCCTATGTCCCGCTTATCCGCCGTGCGGGTGGCGTGCCGCGCTTCGTGCGCCTCAGCCCGCCCGAATGGCGGATCGAGCGCGCGGCGCTGGAGGCTGCGGTGACGGCGAAGACCCGCCTGATTCTGCTCAACAATCCGCTCAATCCCGCCGCGACGATGACCAGCGCCGCGGATCTGGCGATGCTCGCCGATTTTTGCGTCGCGCACGACCTGACCGCGATCTGCGACGAGGTTTGGGAGCATGTCACCTTCGACGGCGCCCGGCACCTGCCGCTGATCGGCTTTCCGGGCATGCGCGAACGCACCGTGAAGATCGGCAGCGCGGGCAAGATCTTTGCGCTGACCGGGTTCAAGGTCGGCTGGATGTGCGCAGCGCCGCCGCTCGCCCGCGTCGTCGCCAAAGCGCACCAGTTCCTCACCTTCACCACCCCGCCCAACCTGCAATGGGCGGTGGCTGAAGGGCTGGCGACACAGGATGACTGGGTGCAGGCGGCGCGCCACCGGTTCCAGGCCGGGCGCGACCGGCTGGCGGCAGGACTGCGCGACGCGGGGCTGGCGGTACTGCCGAGCGCGGCGACCTATTTCCTGTCGGTCGATCTGACCGCGTCGGAACTGGCGATGGACGATGTGACGTTCAGCGAGCGGCTGGTCGACGAGGCAGGCGTGGCGACGATCCCCGTATCGGCCTTCTATGCCGAGGATGCGGTGACGAACGTGGTGCGCTTCTGCTTCGTCAAGGAAGACGCGGTGCTGGACGAGGCGATCGCGCGCGTGCGGGACTGGCGGACGCGGCAGGGGTGAAGCCTCAGATGCGGTCCAGCACCCCGCGCTCGGTGATATAGCCGGTTACCAGCCGCGCCGGGGTCACGTCGAACGCCGGATTCAGCGCGGGAGAATCCGTGACCCGAACCGTCGCGATGCGGCCGCTTTCGTCCGGGCCGGTCAGCCGGGTGACTTCCTCTGCCGCGCGGTTCTCGATGGGAATGTCGGCGCCGGTCGCGGTCGCGGGATCGAACGTCGTGTAGGGCAGCGCGACATAGAAAGGCACACCGTTGTCGTGCGCCGCCAGCGCCTTCAGATAGGTGCCGATCTTGTTGCAGACATCGCCGTTTGCGGTCACCCGGTCGGTCCCGACGATCACCGCGTCGACCTGCCCCTGCATCATCAACAGGCCGCCGGCATTGTCCGCGATCACCGTGTGCGGCACGCCGTGGTTGCGCAGCTCGAACGCGGTGAGCAGCGCCCCCTGATTGCGCGGCCGCGTCTCGTCGACCCAGACATGCACCGGGATGCCGGCATCATGCGCGAGATAGATCGGCGCAGTCGCGGTGCCATAATCGACCGTCGCCAGCCAGCCGGCATTGCAATGGGTGAGGATGTTGAGCGGGCGATCTGGGTGCTTCGCATGAAGCTCGCGCAGCAGGCCCAGCCCATGCTCGCCGATCGCGCGGCAAAGTTCGGCATCCTCATCGCAGATCGCGTCGGCACGGGCGAACGCGGCAGCAGCGCGCTCGGTCACGGGCAGCGGCTGCACCGCTGCCCGAACCTGATCGAGCGCCCAGCGCAGGTTGATCGCTGTCGGCCGGGTTTCGACCAGCGTCGCATAGGCGGCATTGAGCCCGGCGTCGCTGGCATCGACGGAGAGTGCCATGGCGAGACCATAGGCAGCGGTCGCTCCGATCATCGGCGCGCCGCGTGTCCACATCTCCCTAATCGCGACAGCCGCCGCATTCAGGTCGCGCAGTTCGACCCAGCGGATTTCCCAAGGCAGCTGCCGCTGGTCGAGGATGCAGACCCCCTGCCCGTCTGCGGTGCGCGCGATCGAGCGGGTGTGCTTGTCTTCGAGGATCACAGGCGAATCTCCGCGAGCGAGTGGATGTCGGCGGGGCCGCCCTGCCGATCGATCAGCAGCGCGCCCAGCCCGGCAGCGCGGGCGGCATCGACTTCCGCCTGCATGTCCGAGACGAACAGGATTTCCGGCGGCGCGAAGCCGGTCGCGTCAGCGATCTTCGCATAGCTGGCCGCTTCGCGCTTCGGGCCGGTGGTCGTGTCGAAATAGCCCGAGAGATACGACGTCAGGTCACCCGCGATTGAGCGGCCGAAGATCAGCTTCTGCGCCGCGATCGAGCCCGAGGAATAGATGAATATCGCCACCCCGGCGGTGAACCAGCGGCGCAGCGCCTCCGGCGTGTCGGGATAGACATCGCCCTGAAGCGTGCCATCGGCATAGCCCCGTTCCCAGATCAACCCCTGCAGCGTCTTGAGGGGCGTTTCCTTGCGGTCCTCGTCGATCCATTGCAGCAGCGTCGCAACCTTGTCGTCGCCCGGCACCGCGGCGAGGATCGGTGCCACCGATTCCGCATGGGTGGCGACATAGCCGGCCAGATGCGCGCGGGCATAGGGGAACAGCACATCCGCCACAAAGGCGATGCTGCTGGTTGTCCCCTCGATATCGAGCAGGACGGCCTTGGGCTGGGTCATGAACAAAAACTCGGCTGGCTGCGCTCAGGCGGCAACGGGCTCATGGCGCGGGAAACGATCGGCGATTGCATCCCCAGTGAACTGGGCGATCCAGCCATCGGGGTTGGTGAAAAGCCGGATCGCCGTGAAGAACGGCGCCGGGCCCATGTCGAACCAGTGCGGCGTGCCCGCCGGCACCGAGATCAGATCCCCTGCCGTGCAGAGCACCGCATAAACACGCCCGCGGGCGTGCATGGTGAACAGCCCCTCGCCTTCGACGAAAAAGCGCACCTCGTCCTCGGCGTGGCGATGTTCGGACAGGAACTTCGCGCGCAGCGTCGCGCGCTCGGGATGATCGGGCACCATCCGGACCACGTCGACCGACTGATAACCTTCGCTCGCCTTCAACCGGTCCACTTCGGGCGCGAACGCACCGAGTACCGCATCCTGATCGGCGTCGACAGGGATCGCGCGCAGCGGCCATTGCTCGAACCGGACCCCGATCGCGCCCAGTTCTTCCGCGATCGTGATCGGGTCGCGGGTGTCGAGCAGCGGTGCGTCACCCGTTTCGGCGAACATTCGGAGTTGGCTCATCGCATCCACGCCTGTTTGAAGCCGAGTTCGGCAAGTTCTGCGGCGATCATCCATTCGGTCGCCTCCAGCACGCGCTCTGCCTCGTCCACGTCCTTGCCCCAGGCGTAAAGCCCGTGGCTGCGGATAAGATAGGCGGGAATCGCGCCCGGCGCCAGCAATGCGGGACGCACCGCTGCTTCAATGACTGCCATGTCCTGGCTGTTGTCGACGATCGGCAGACGCACTTCGGCGGCATGCGTGGTGTGGCCCGGATAGGCCTTCAACATCTCATGGCCCGCCAGCACCCATGCATCGACCTCCGTCGCGGCGCGGCTCAGCCCCACTGCCTGCGGCGAATGGCCGTGCAGCACGGCGCCAGTCTCGGGAAACAGACGATAGACTGCCAGATGCAGCTCGGTCTCCGCAGAGGGTTTGCCCGGCGTGAGGCCTATTCCTTCCCCGTCGATCCGCATGATGCCGTCGGGCGTCAGTCGCCCCTTATGGCGGCCCGACACGGTTAGCGCGAAACTGCCATCGTCGAGCCGCACGGAGTAGTTGCCGGAGGTCGCCGGGGCCCAGCCGCGCGCATCCAGTCGCCGCCCGACATCGATCAGCGCCGTCACTGCCTGGGAATAGCTCATCGTCATATCCGCGCCTCTAGCCGATCCGGAGAAAATCGCGTGCGTAAATTTTCTTGAGGTCAGCGCATCGCCGGATCGTCATCGGTCACCCATTCGGCCGTGCCGACCGGGGGATCGCCCGCCATGGTCAGGATCTCGAACGCCGCACCGTTCAGCGCCCGCGTATCGGCAACCAGAATCGGCTGCGGATAAGGAATGGAAGGAAGCGGCGCGGAAGCGACCGCATTCTCCCACCGGCGCGGTGCACGCTGGGCGACCTGCACCGGCGGCGGGAACGCTGCCGGCGGCACTGCGTCGATCCGGTGATTCACCACCGTAACCGCCGCGCCGATTTCGGTGAGGTCATACAGCGTACGGGCAAAGGCGCGGGGCATGCGGATGCAGCCATGCGACGCCGGATAGCCCGGCAAATGCCCGGCATGCAGGGCGATGCCGGTCCAGGTGAGCCGTTGCATGTAAGGCATCGGCGCGTTCGAATAGAGGTTCGAGCGATGGAACACCTGCTTCTGAAGGATCGTGTACTCGCCCGGCGGCGTGCCATGGCCGCGCATGCCGGTGGACACGGTGGTCACGCCGATCAGCCGCCCGCCCAGATAGACATAGGCGCGTTGCTCGGGAATGCTGACCGCAATCGAGACACCGCCGGCAACCCCGCCGGTGCGAAGCATTACCGGTGCCTCAAACCAGCGATATTGGCCGTTGCGCAACGCGAGCCGCTGCGCCGCCGCGGGCGTCGCAGCGCAGGCCAGTAGCAGCAGGATCAGCAGGCCGCGCATCAAGCCGCGCATCAAGCCGCGCATCGCGAAACCCGAACTCCCCCAATTCCGTGCGAAGCCCCCCAGGCCCCCGCATCGTGGTTAACGCAGATTTACGGCTTTGCCGAATCGCAAAGCGGGAAGCGAGGGGTGGCGGCGCAGCCGAACGTCCCCTTTCGGCACGCTGCTTCGGCGAACCGGGTGTCAGTTGCGCCGAGTCGCAGCCGGAGATGGAATCCCTTAGGCCCCCGCTAAGTCCCTTTTTGGTATAGGGTGTTTCCGGGGCTAGTATATTGTAGCGGGCGCAACACACGGTGATGGACAAGTTCGGATCGGCGCAATCGCGCCGCGCGCTGCTCAGGTCAGCGCTGGTGATGGCAAGCGGTGCAGTGGTTTCTTCCTGCGCATCACGGACGGTGGGTATTGCGGCAGCAGCCGCGCCGGTTCCGGTGCCACCGCCGGTAAAGCCGGTTGAAGTTGCCGCCATCCCGAAGGCGCCCACCGTGGCCGCCGCCGCCCGTGCCACCCCGCCGGGCATTCGGCCGGAATTGTTCCGGCAAGTGACCGCCGCGCTCGACCGCCATTCCATGCGCGTCGACCGACACGATCGCGTCGCCATCGCCGATTTCTCGAAGTCTTCGTCCGAGCCGCGTTTCTACCTGGTCAATATGGGCACCGGCGAAGTAGAAAGCTTCCTGGTCGCGCACGGGATCGGTTCCGATCCGGGGCATACCGGGTTGCTGCATCGCTTCTCCAACGAAGTGAATTCCGAAGCGACCTGCGAAGGCGCGTTCCTGACCGCCGATTATTATGTCGGCAAGCATGGGGATTCGCAGCGGCTCATCGGCCTGGACCCGACCAACGACAAGGCGCTGGAACGCGCCATCGTGATCCATTCGGCATGGTACGCAAACCCCGACATGATCGCCAAGCACGGCAAGCTCGGCCGCAGCCAGGGCTGCTTCGCCGTGGGCGAGCGCCAGCTTGCCAAGGTGTTCGAGCGGCTCGGGCCGGGGCGGATGGTCTTTTCGGCCAAGGTCTGAGGGGGAGCACGCTCCCTTCCCTGCCGGATCAATCCAGCGCCCGCGGGGTTGGCATGGTCTTGTCCCCGGCATAGGAGACGGACATGGCCGATCCGCATCCCTTTTTCGCGCTGCACCGCCACGGCATGATCCGCGCTGGCGTGTGCACGCCGGTCGGCACGGTCGCCGATCCCGCCGCCAATACCCGCGCCACGATCGCGCTGGCGCAGCAGGGCGATGCGCAGGGGGCGGACATCCTCGTCTTCCCGGAGCTGAACGTCACCAGCTACGCGATCGACGACCTGCATCTGCAGGATGCGGTGCTGGCCGCGACCCGCAAAGGCATTGCGGAGATCGTAGAGGCGAGCCGTGACCTAAAGCCGGTGTTACTGGTCGGCGCGGCGCTGGAGCGCGGCGGGCGGCTATATAATTGTGCGGTGGCAATCGCGCGCGGGCGCATCCTCGGTGTCGTGCCCAAGACCTATCTGCCGAATTACCGCGAATATTATGAGAAGCGCTGGTTCGCCTCTGGCGCAGGACTCAGCGACCTCGACATCACGATTGCCGGCCAGACCGTGCCGTTCGGTCCGGATCTGCTGTTCGCGGCAACCGACCTGCCCGACTTCGTCTTCCATATCGAAATCTGTGAGGATTACTGGGCGCCGCAGCCGCCTTCGACCGAAGGCGCGATGGCGGGGGCGCTAGTGCTGTGCAACCTCTCTGCTTCCAACATCGTGATCGGCAAGGGGCGCGAGCGCGAATTGCTATGCGCCTCGCAAAGCTCGCGGACAATTTCCGCATATCTCTATTCCGCATCGGGACCGGGCGAGAGCACCACCGATCTTGCCTGGGATGGCCAGGGCCTGATCTATGAATTTGGCGAAAAGCTGGCGGCGTCGGAGCGGTTCGAGCTGACCACCGAAATCACCTATGCCGATCTCGACCTCGAGCGGCTGCGGCTGGAGCGGATGCGCGACGGCACGTTCAACGACAACGCGCGCAATGCCGGCCACCCGGAAACCCGCTTCCGCCGCATCGCCTTCGACCATCAGCCTGACTTTGCCGATCGCGGGCTGATCCGGCCGATCCGGCGCTTTCCATTCGTGCCCAATACACCCGCAGCGCTCGAAGAGGATTGCTACGAAGCCTTCAACATTCAGGTCGAAGGGCTGCGCCAGCGGCTCGCCGCGACCCGGAGCAAGACGCTGGTGATCGGCATTTCGGGCGGGCTCGATTCCACCCATGCGCTGATCGTCGCCGCCAAGGCAATGGACAGGCTGGGGCGCCCCCGTACCGATATTCTGGGCTATACCATGCCCGGCTTCGCCACGAGCGACGGCACCAAGTCGAACGCTTGGGCGCTGATGCGCGCAATCGGCATCACCGCTGCCGAAATCGATATTCGCCCGGCCGCACGCCAGATGCTCGCCGATCTTGGCCACCCCTTTGCCGGTGGCGAGCCGGTCTACGACATCACGTTTGAGAATGTGCAGGCGGGCTTGCGCACCGACTATCTGTTCCGCCTCGCCAACCAGAATCACGGCTTCGTGCTAGGGACCGGCGACTTGTCGGAGCTGGCGCTGGGCTGGTCGACCTATGGCGTCGGCGACCAGATGAGCCATTATGGCGTCAATGCCGGCGTACCCAAGACGCTGATCCAGTATCTGATCCGCTGGAGCGTCGAGAGCGGGCAGTTCACCGGGGCGGCGGCGGAGGTGCTGCTGTCGATCCTCGATACCGAAATCTCTCCGGAACTGGTGCCCGCCGATGCAGACGGCAAGATGCAGAGCACGCAGGACCGCATCGGCCCCTACGAACTGCACGATTTCTTCCTGCACCACATCGCGCGGTTCGGACTGAAGCCTTCGAAAGTGGCATTCCTCGCGTGGCACGCATGGAAGGATGCCGAGGCAGGCGCCTGGCCGATCGGCTTTCCGGCCGAGGGGCGCAACGCCTATGATTTGGCGACGATTGCCAAGTGGCTGGAAACGTTCCTGTTCCGCTTCTTCCAGATCAGCCAGTTCAAGCGGTCGGCACTGCCCAACGGACCCAAGGTTTCGCCCGCAGCAGCGCTGAGCCCGCGCGGCGACTGGCGGGCACCGTCGGATAGCGTGGCGACGACCTGGATCGAGGAGTTGCGGCGGGCGCTGCCGTAATCCCGTTTAGCGTCGCATCACCTGGCTGATTCTGCGCAGCAATTCCTGTGATTCGAACGGTTTGCGCAACACGGTCACATTTCCGTCGGCAATCGCGTCCAACCGGCTGGAATCGGCAAAGCCGGTGGCCACGATTACCGGAAGTCCGGGATCGACTGCCTGAACCTGCTCGGCCACGTCGCTGCCGCTGAGCCCCGGCATCGCGAAATCGACCACAAGGACATTGAACCGCCCGGCGCGGACCAGCGCGATGCCGCGCTCACCATCGGGCGCCTCTTCCACCAGCGCCCCGGCAGCGCGCAGCGTGTCTGCCAGTGTCGCGCGCACATGATCGTCATCGTCGACCAGCGCCACTCGCGCACCTTCGATGCTGACACGCACGTCGTGCGCAGCGTCGTCGCCGGTATCGCGGCGCGGTTCGGCAGCGGCAAGCGGCAGGAACAGCGTGATCGCCGTCCCCCGCCCGGGTTCGCTGTCGATGGTCAGCGTGCCGCCCGACTGACGCATCACGCCGAACGCCATCGACAGGCCCATGCCCGTGCCCTTGCCGACGCCCTTGGTCGAGAAAAACGGCTCGACCGCACGCGCGGCGACTTCGGGCGTCATGCCGGTCCCGGTGTCCGACACCGTCACCGCGACATAGTCGCCCTCTGCCAGGTCCGGCGCCGGCCGGCCGCTGCGCAATTCCGCCTCGATCGTCAGAACGCCGCCCTCTGGCATCGCATCGCGCGCATTGAACGCCAGGTTGAGCACGGCGAGTTCGAGCTGCAGCGCATCGGTCTGTACATTCCAGACAGGGTCGATCCGCTCCATCCGCACCCGGCTAAGCGGCGCGACGGCACGCTCGACCAGCCCCGCCATGCCGCCCAGCAATTCAGCAAGCCGGACCGACTTCACATCCAGCCGCTGCTTGCTGGAAAAGGCCAGCAGCTGGCCGGTAAGCAGGCGCCCGCGCTCCACCGCGTCGAGTGCACTCGACGTCCAGCGAACCACCCGGTCCTCATCGCCGGGCTTGCGCGCGATCAACTCGAGATTGCCGGCGATCGCCTGCAGCAGGTTGTTGAAGTCGTGCGCGATACCGCCGGTAAGATGCCCCACCGCCTCCAGCTTCTGCGCTTGCAACAGCGCCGCCTCCACCGCCCGGCGCTGCTCCGCCTCCTGCTGCAACTCACCCAGCGCAGCATCGCGCTGCGCCACCAGCGCAGCAAGTTCTTCGTTTGCTTCCCGTAACTTATCCGCAGAAGGTAAGGCGATGGCCCGCGGCAGTAACGGCCAAATAAGAATGGCCGTCGCAATGGATGCAATTGCGGTAACAACCTTTATCAACGCCTCCAGCCCGTAAAGCGGGACATAGAGCGTTACAATCGACATCACATGCGTGAACCCGCATGCCATGATGAACAGCGCAAAGCACCAGAATGCCCAGCCAAATGCCAAGTCACGCCGACGCCGGATGAGCAAAACCAGCACGACGGGAATGGAGAAATAGGCGAGAGCGATCAGCGCGTCGGCCACGATATGGGTATAAAGCAGTGGGGGCTGCCAGAAAAGACAATAGCCATGCGGCGAATAGTTGCCGCTCCAAAACGCATCGAAAAGGCTTTGCATGGCGATCCCCGTCCCGGGCCTCCCGCCCGCTTCTGCCTCAACACTTAACCGATTGGCGCGTCGACCGAAACTACGGAGAAAGACCGTAAAGGTCAGTCAGATCAGAGGGAAAATTCACATTCGGGAGCGGATCAGGCCACGAAATCGCTATCGCCCCGACGGAATCTGCCCAGCTGCGCACGGACCTGCTCTTACCTGAAGCCAGATACGCATCAAGCGCGCTGCCCAACGGTGCAGGCCAGAAACCGAGCAGCGGCAGTTGGGCAATATAGGCCGGCTTCCGTGCGCTCGTGAGCAAATCCAGAAGTGCGGGCGGCAGGATCGGCGTGTCGCAGGGGCTGGCAAGCACGGCGTCAAATGCTTCGGCGCCCGCGACATGCAACGCCGCATTGATCCCGGCGAGCGGCCCCAGCCCTGGCCCAGGCCGGTCGGCCAGGTCATCACGCCCGCAGATCCGCACTGCGGCGCAGCGGGGCTCGAGTGCCGCAGCCACATGATCGATCAAGGGCTTGCCGCGCAGCATGGCCATGGCCTTGTCTGACCCAAAGCGGCGCCCCTCGCCGCCCGCCAGCACGGCGCCCAGCAATTTCATGCGGCTGCCCATAACAGCGAATCGCGCCGCACCAGCACCGCCAGCGCCATGCCAGCTGCCCGCGCCCGCTCCACCGCCAATTCGGTGGGTGCCGAGATCGCGGCCAGCAACGGGCATCCCGCAAGCACAGCCTTTTCCACCAGCTCGAACGAGCAGCGCGCGCTGACCAGCGCAAATCCCCCGTCCCAGCCAAGCCCCGCGCGCAACATCGCGCCGATCAGCTTGTCCATGGCACTGTGGCGGCCGACATCCTCCCGCACCAGGCGGATCGTGCCATCGGGCGCACAGAGCGCCGCCGCATGGGCCGCGCCCGTCGCGCGGTTGAGCGGCTGAAAGTCACCCAGCGCATCGGCCGCGCGAAAAACGGCCTCGGCCGTCGCGACACTCGTCGTCGTTACTGCAGGAAGCGGGCGCATAGCCGCCTCCAGCGCGTCGACCCCGCACAGCCCACAGGCGGAATCGGTCGTGCGGTGCCGCACCCGTTCGATTACCACCGCCGGATCGTCGAGCGTGACACGCAGCAGCATCCCCGTTTCCGCAGCATGGACCTCGACGTCCGCCACCCTGCCCAGCCGCTCGGCCGCGACAAAGCCATGCGCGAAATCCTCGAGATCCGCCGGTGTCGCCATCATCACGGCATAGCCGATGCCGTTTAGCTCGACCGCGACTGGCACTTCCTGCGCGAGCGGGCGTTCCGTGCGCAGGTGCGATCCCGCGCGATCGATCCGGTCGAAACTTCCAATCACCGGGACAGATAGGCAGATCGGATCGCGCCAGTATAGTGCGGATGCGGCGGACGAGGAGACGAACCAATGGCCAGAGCGAAGGACGGCACGATTCACTATTCGGGTGCCGAAGGCGGCTGGGGATCGGTTCGCGGCATGGCGCTGGTTGCCGGTGCCGAAAAGCCGAGCGCCGAGGCGCTTTCCACGCTGCTGCGCCAGAACAAGCCCGGCGGCGTGATGTGCACCTCCTGCGCCTGGACCAAGCCGGCCAAGCCTCACATGTTCGAAATCTGCGAGAACGGCGCCAAGGCGACGATGTGGGATCTGACCTCCCGCCGCGCCACGCCCGAATTCTTCGCGCAGCACACGCTGGCCGAACTGCGCGGCTGGAGCGATTACGACCTGGAACAGGCCGGGCGCCTGACGCAGCCGATGCGTTACGACCGCGCCACCGACAAATATGCCCCCTGCACCTGGGAAGAGGCGTTCCGCGAAATTGGCGCGAAGCTACGAGGCTATGCTCCGCGCGAGACGATCTTCTACGCATCGGGCAAGGCCAGTCTCGAAACCAGCTATGCCTGGGCGCTCTTCGCGCGGCTTTATGGCCATAACAACCTGCCCGACAGCTCGAACATGTGCCACGAGACCACCTCGGTTGCGTTGAAGACAACGATCGGCGCGCCGGTCGGCACCTGCCTGCTGGAGGATTTCGACCATGTCGATGCGATCTTCTTCTTCGGCCAGAACACCGGCACCAACAGCCCGCGCTTCATCCACACGCTGACCCGCGCAGTGAAACGCGGCGCGAAGATCGTCACCTTCAACCCGATCCGCGAGAAGGGCCTGCTGGAGTTTCGCAACCCCCAAAGTCTCCAGATGATGACGGGCGGCAAGACCAAGATTTCGTCACAATATTATCAGCTCAAGCCCGGTAGCGACATCTCCGCGATTCTGGGCATCTGCAAGCATGTGCTGGCCGAGGAGGACCGGCGCGGCGGCGTGATCGACCACGCCTTTATCGCCGCGCACACGCATGGCTTCGACGGTTTTGCTGACAAGGTGCGCGGCACGAGCTGGGAAGCAATCGAAGCGGAGACCGGCCTGCCCCGCGCCGACCTGATCGCCGCGGCCGAAGTCTATATCCATGCCGAACGCGCCATCGGGATCTGGGGCATGGGACTGACCCAGCATGTCCGCGGGTTCGACAATGTCGCCAGTGTCGTCAACCTGATGCTGCTGCGGGGCAATATCGGCCGGCTGGGGGCGGGCGTGTCGCCGGTGCGCGGCCATTCGAATGTGCAGGGCCAGCGCACCGTGGGGATTGCGGAGAATCCCGAACTCGTCCCGCTCGACCAGCTTTCCGAGCAATATGGCTTCCAGCCGCCGCGCGACCATGGGCTGGGCACCGTCACCGGCTGCCAGGCGATTGTCGAGGGCAAGGTGCGCGCTTTCCTGGGGCTGGGCGGCAACTTCCTGCGCGCGGTGCCCGACCACGGGCTGATGGAAGGCGCCTGGACCGGCATGGACCTGACCGTGCAGATCGCCACCAAGCTCAACCGCGGCCAGCTGTTCTGCGGCGAGACCGCCTATCTACTCCCCTGCCTCGTCCGCTCTGAAGAGGATGTGCAGGCGACCGGTCGCCAGGTGGTGACGATGGAGGACAGCCTTAGCTGCATCCATGGCTCGGTCGGCAAGGCCAAGCCCGCCAGCCAGCACCTCAAGTCCGAAATGGCGATCGTCGCGGGGATCGCGAAAGAGACGCTGGCCCCCAATCCCAATGTGCCGTGGGACGCATGGGTGGGCGACTATGCGCTGGTGCGCGACGCGATCGAGACGACCTATCCCGACAAGTTCCGGGATTTCAACAAACGCCTGTTCACGCCCGGTGGCTTCTTCAAGGGCAACAGCGCACGCGACCGCAAATGGCTGACGAAAAGCGGCAAGGCCGAGTTCACCGTGCCCGGCGCGCTCAACGCGACCGGCTTTGCCGATGCCGACGGTCGGTACCGGCTGATGACGCTGCGCTCGAACGACCAGTTCAACACCACTGTCTATGGCTATTCGGACCGGCTGCGGGGCATCGAAGGCAAGCGCGACGTGGTGCTGATCAACCCGGAGGAGATGGCCCGCGCCGGGCTGGTGGAGGGCCAGCGCGTGGCGCTGGTCAGCGACGCCGACGACGGCGTGGAGCGCGTAGTCGAGGGGCTGGAAGTCCTCCCCTTCCGCCTGCCTGACGGTTGCATCGCCGGCTATTACCCTGAGCTCAACCCGTTGATTGCGCTGGATCATCACGACCAGGCATCGAAAACGCCCGCCGCCAAATCGGTGCCTGTGCGCATCCGCATCTGAAGCAACCATAATACCAGCAATGACTGGCATGCGCCTGCGCATTCGCTTATGCTGGCCAAAAGACAGCGTTGACAGAATCCGGAGGAGAGGACGAAATGACACGCCAAAAGATTGCCTGGACCAGCTCGATGGTCGCAATCGCCGCCCTTTTCGCCGTGCCGGGCCAGGCTGTGGCGCAGCAGGCCGGCCATGCCTGGATGAACAGCAAGCTGGCGCCCGATGCGCGCGCAGAACTGGTGCTCGCCCAGATGACCGAGGACGAGAAGCTGACACTGGTTTTCGGCTATTTCGGCTCCACCTTTCCGCCCAAAGACTACAGCTACCCGACCGGCGCGCGCGAGGGTTCGGCCGGCTATGTTCCGGGCATCCCGCGTCTTGGCATTCCGGCGCAGTGGCAGACCGATGCAGGCGTGGGCGTAGCCACCCAGGGTTCGGCAGTGCACAAGCGGGGGCGCACCTCGCTACCGTCCGGACTCGCTACTGCGGCGACCTGGGATCCGGCACTGGCCTTCAAGGGCGGGGCGATGATCGGTGCCGAGGCGCGCGCCTCTGGCTTCAACGTGATGTTGGCCGGCGGCGTCAACCTGCTGCGCGAGCCGCGCAACGGCCGCAATTTCGAATATGGCGGCGAAGATCCGCTGCTCGCTGGCACCATGGTCGGCGCGCAGATCGCCGGCATCCAGTCGAACCACATCATCTCGACGATCAAGCATTATGCGGTCAACGATCAGGAGACCGACCGCTTCAAGATGGACGCGGTGATCGACCCCGCCGCCGCGCGGATGAGCGACCTGCTCGCCTTCGAGATCGCGATCGAGAAGTCGAACCCCGGCTCGGTCATGTGCGCGTACAACAAGATCAACGGCATCTATGCGTGCGAACAGCCCTGGCTGCTGAACGACGTGCTGCGCCGCGACTGGGGTTGGCCGGGCTATGTCATGTCGGACTGGGGCGCTACCCATTCGACGGTTGCCGCCGCCAATGCCGGGCTGGAGCAGCAATCAGGCCACCCGTTCGACGAAAGGCCGTTTTTCGGCCCGCTGCTGAAGGAAGCGGTCGCGAAGGGTGAGGTCAGCAAGGCACGGCTCGACCAAATGGCGCATCGCATCCTGCGTTCGATGTTCGCGCACGGCCTGTTCGATCACCCGATCGCGGGCGCGCCGCTGGACCTTCCCGCCGATATGCTCGCCGCCCATGTCGCCGTTACCCGCGCCGACGCCGAGGCGGGCATCGTGCTGCTGCAGAACAAGGGTAACGCCCTGCCCTTGGCGGCAGCGGCGAAGCGCATCGTCGTGATCGGCGGCCATGCCGACAAGGGCGTGATGGCGGGCAGCGGATCGTCGTTGGTCTATCCGGTCGGCGGCAACGCAGTGCCGGGCAAGGAGCCGACGAGCTGGCCAGGGCCGGTGATGTACCACCCCTCCGCCCCGCTCGCCGCGCTGAAGCGGCAATTGCCGGGCGCGACGATCACCTATCTCGACGGCAGTGACCCCGCCGCCGCGGCAGCCGCCGCCAAACAGGCCGATGTCGCGATCGTCTTCGCCACGCAATGGGCTGGCGAGTCGTTCGATCCGTCGCTGACGCTTGCCGACAAGCAAGATCAGCTGATCGAGCTGGTCGCGGGCGCCAACGGAAAGACGGTGGTGGTGCTGGAAACCGGCGGACCGGTGCTGATGCCCTGGGCCGACAAGGCCGCCGCGATTCTCGAGGCCTGGTACCCCGGCACCGCCGGCGGCGAAGCGATTGCCAATGTGCTGACCGGCAAGGTCAATCCGTCGGGGCATTTGCCCGCGAGCTTCCCGCGCAGCCTGTCGCAGTTGCCCCGCCCCGCGGCACCGAATGACGGCGAAACCCGCTACACCGAAGGCGCCGCAGTCGGGTATAAATGGTATGACGCAAAGGGCGACAAGCCGCTGTTCGCGTTCGGCCACGGCCTCTCCTATACCAGCTTCGCCTATAGCGGGCTGAAGGGCGCAGTTGCCGGCGGCACGGTGAGAGCCAGCTTCTCGATCCGCAACACCGGCGCGCGTGCCGGTGCCGATGTGGCGCAGCTCTATGTTTCTGGCGAGGGCTGGGAAGCACCGAAGCGGCTGGGCGGCTTTGAGAAAGTGACGCTGACGCCCGGCGCGTCGAAGAGCGTGACGATCGAAGTCGATCCGCGCCTGCTGGCGGTGTTCGACGACGCATCGCATAGCTGGAAGATCGCCGGTGGCAGCTACAAGCTGCTGCTCGGCCATGCGTCCGACGATATTGTCGCTACGGTGACGGTACAGGTGCCCGCGCGCACCTTGCCGGCGAGCTGGCACCCCTGAGGCCCCACAGGCGGGGGCGCCGTTGGCCCCCCGCCGCATTGGTTCAGAGCAGCGCCTCAATCGCGCCCGCAATGTCGCGTGGAGACGTGGTCGGCGCATAGCGTTCGACGACGTTGCCGGCGCGATCGATCAGAAACTTGGTGAAGTTCCACTTGATCGCCTGCGTACCCAGCACGCCGGGCGCCGCCGCCTTCAGGAAGCGGAACAAGGGCGCAGCGTCGTCGCCGTTCACGTCGACCTTGGCATAGACCGGAAAGGTCACGTCATAGGTGAGCGAGCAGAAGCGCGCGATTTCTTCGGCATCGCCGGGTTCCTGCGCACCGAACTGGTTGCACGGGAAGGCCAGCACGGCAAAGCCGCGGTCACGATACTGGCGCCACAACGCCTCCAGCTCGGCATATTGCGGGGTGAAGCCGCATTTCGATGCGGTGTTCACCACCAGCAGAACCTTGCCGGCATAATCGGCCAGGTTGGTCTCCTGCCCGTCTGCGGTCTGTACCGCTATTGTGGTGATCGCTTCGGTCATATGCCCTCCCGCTATTGCAGCCGCCCCTCATGCAGGCGCAGCACCCGGTCCATCCGCGCCGCGAGCCGCTCGTTATGCGTGGCGACCAGTGCTGCCGAGCCTTCGTTGCGGACGAGGTTGAGGAATTCGCCGAATACCCGGTCCGACGTCGCCTCGTCGAGATTGCCGGTCGGTTCGTCTGCCAGCACCAGCGCCGGTCGATTGGCCAGCGCACGGGCAACCGCGACGCGCTGCTGCTCGCCGCCCGAAAGCTGGTTCGGGCGGTGAGTGAGACGATGCTCCAGGCCCAGCACCGCCAGCAGCGCCTCCGCCCGCACCGCCGCCTCGGCCCGGGTGGTGCCCCGGATGAGCTGCGGCAGAACGACATTCTCGGTCGCGTTGAAGTCGGGCAGGAGATGGTGGAACTGATAGACGAAGCCGAGCTGGTCGCGCCGCACCTCCGTCCGCGCGCTGGCCGATAGCTTCGATGCCTCGCGCCCGGAAATGCGGATCGATCCTTCAAAACCGCCTTCAAGCAGCCCGACCGCCTGGAGCAGTGTCGACTTGCCCGAGCCGGACGGCCCGAGCAGCGCGACGATCTCGCCGGGCTGGACATCCAGATCCACGCCGCGCAGCACATCGATCACCACGCCGCCCTGTGAGAAGCTGCGCCGCAGGTCGCGCGTCTGAAGAACCGGCTCACTCATAGCGCAGCACCTGCACAGGATCGGTACCCGCTGCCTTCCAGGCGGGATACAGCGTGGAAAGGAAGGCGAACAGCAACGCCATCGCGCAGATGGTGAAGGTCTGTACCGGGTCAGTCTTGGCCGGCAGCTCGGTCAGGAACCGGATTTGCGGATCCCACACCTTCTGACCGGTTACGACGCCGATCAGCCACACGACCTGCTCGCGATAGGTGATGAAGAAAAAGGCGAGCACGCCGCCCGCCGCCACCCCCAGCGCGCCGATCGTCGTTCCCACCGTCACGAAAATGCGCATCAGCCCGCCGCGCGTCGCCCCCATGGTGCGCAGCACGGCAATGTCGCGCGTCTTGGCGCGCACCAGCATGATCAGCGACGAAATTATGTTGAACGACGCGACCAGCAGGATGATCGACAGGATGGTGAACGAGACCACGCGGTCCATCGCCAGCGCCTCGAACAACTCGCGGTTCATCTGGCGCCAGTCGGTGATCTGGCCGACATCGCTGATCTTGTCCGCCAGCGGCGCCAGAATCTCGCCCACCTTGTCCGGGTTCACCGTGTCGATCCGCACCATGCCGACCGAATCGCCCATCAGCATCAGCGTTTGGGCGTCCTGCATCGGCATGATGATGAAGGCCTTGTCATAGTCATAGACGCCGACCTCGAAGATCGCCGCGACCTTGTACTGGACGATCCGCGGCATGGTGCCGAACGGCGTCGCCGCGCCTTGCGGGTTGATGATCGAGATCTGGCTGCCGAGCGTAACGCCCAGCGCCTCCGCCAGACGCGAGCCGATCGCCACCTGTTCGCTGCCCGGCTTCAGCGCCTTCAGCGAGCCGGCGATCTCCTTGCCCTTCAGCGTCTTGTTGGTGAGGATGTCTTCCATCCGCATCCCGCGGACCAGCGCGAATTCGACCCGGCCGTTATAGCCCGCGAACAACGGCTGCTCGATCAGCGGCGTCGCGCTGGTCACGCCCGGCGTGTGCTTCGCTTCCTCGGCCACGCGGCGCCAGTCGCGCAACTGGTTATTATAGCCCTGGATGACGGCGTGGCCGTTCAACCCGGAAATCTTGTCGAACAGTTCGGCGCGGAACCCGTTCATGACGCTCATCACCACGATCAGCGCAGCGACACCCAGCATGACGGCGACGAGGCTGAACCCCGCAACGACGGCGATGAAGGCTTCGCTGCGCCCGGGCAGCAGGTAACGGCGGGCAATCATCCGCTCATAGCGCGATAGCAGCATGGGCCCCCCTCTAGGGCGACTGGGGAGCGAACGGAAGCGCGGACTTGCAGCCGACCGCAGTTACCCCGCTGTTGCGGAATCATCACAGGGTGCCGCCAATCGGCAAGACTTGGTTTCTGAACCGGTGACAAACGGACCGGCGGCTCGTACCAAAAAACCGTCGAAGCGCAGGCAAAAAGGCCGTGGTTCGGGGAGGCTCTCAGCTCCGTTCGCGCAAGCGAGGCGTCAGAGCGAGGGTCTGTTCAAGGGGGCTGACGAGCATTCGTCACGCAGGCGCCCGGGCTGGAAACGGTCCGGGCGTTTGCTTTTTCCGATCCGTTCGGACCATGATTTCGGGCGGAGCAGGTTTGCCCGCCCCGCCCGCCAACCTCCCCCGGCCAAAGCAGGAGGTCAGTGCGTTACCCGATCAGAACGAACCGCTGATCGTGAAGCCCCAAGTGCGCGGATCGCCCGGCTGGCCGACGATCAGGCCCGTGCTGCCCGACTGAACCGACAACAGCTCGAAATAGTGCTGGTCGAAGGCGTTGCGGACCCAGGCGAACGCATTCACCCGTCCCTGGCGATAGCCGAGCCGGAAGTTCGACAGCGAATAAGCGTCGATCCAGGTATAGGCAGATGGCGACGGGTTCGACGAAAAGCGCGAGCGCCAGCTGCCGTCATACCCCAGATACACCTGCCCCTCGCCTACCGGCACATTATATTCGGCGCCATAACCAGCAGCCCATTTCGAAATGCCGGGTAGCACCTGGCCGGAAATGTCGCAATTTACCGGGCTGACACCGCCGGGCGTCCCGGGGGCGCTGGGCGTGGCCCCGCTCGATCCGCCGGACAGCTCGGGCGGGCACGGCGCATCGCGGAAGTGGACATATTTGGCATCGGTGAAGGCGCCATTGGCATAGACGCTGAAGCGCGGGCTCGGCTGAAAGCGCGAATCGAATTCGACACCCCGCACCCGCACCTTTTCGGCATTGGCGAGATAGCCGCGAATCACCCCCAGCTGCCCGTTGGTCACGGTCGCCTGATAATCCTTCACCTCGGTCCAGAAGCCGGCGAGGTTGAAGGTCGCGCGGTGGTCGAGGAACTGGGTCTTCAACCCCACTTCGAAATGATTGACCTTTTCGGGCTTCACCGTCGCGGCTGCCAGGATCGGGTTATTATTGGCATCGAGCGGCAGGCCCGACAGGTTGATGCCGCCCGATTTGAAGCTGCGCGCATAGGTGGCATAGCCATGGACGTCGACAGCGAAGTCATAGGAAAGCGTGACGTCGCCCGACACGTTCCAGTCGCTGAACCGGGGCGAATAGCTTTGCGGCGCCAGCACGCCGCGCTGGTCGCTGTTGAGCGTGGTGCTGCCCGTTCCCGTCGTCACGGTGGCGACATAGGAACCGCTCTTCTTGTCATAGTTCAGCCGGAGGCCGGGCTGCAGCCGCAGCTTGGGCAGCACTTCCCAGTTCAGCTTGCCGAACACGGCGAAGCTGGTGTTGTCGAAGCTGATCGCATTTTTCGAGGTCAGCCCGTTCAGCACCGCCGGGTTGCAGGCATTGGCGGTCGGCGACGCGCACCCGCTCGATCCCGGCGCGACAGTGCCCGGGTTGAGCAGCCAGCGGCTGGCGGCGGGCCCCTGCACCTGCGATCCATGCGTGTCGATCGTCTGGTGGAACAGGAAGATGCCGGCCGTATAGTCGAGCCGGTTCTTGCCGTTGGAGGCGATGCGCAGTTCCTGCGTCACCTGTTTCTGCTGCGACGGGTTTTGCGACACGGTGGTGATCGGCAGGCCCACAAAATCCCGGTCGTTCGCCGGCTTCCAGTCCCAATAGCGCCACGCGGTTACCGAAGTGATCGTCGCCGGCCCCACATCCCAGTTGCCGAGCAGCGACACGCCGCCGATTTCCTGCCGGGAATTGATGTCGGCATCGAGGTCGGTCTTGCGATCGAACGGATCGGTGCTGGGTGGTGCATAGCCGAACGCCGCCGCCAGCGCCGCATATTGGCGGTTGAGCGGCCGCTGGGTCGCGCCGGTACGCACATAATATTGCACGCAGCACAAGGGGTTCTGCAGGTTGAAATCGCCCGAGAGCGTGAAGTCGATGCCTGGCGCCGCGCGCCACAGCAACTGCCCGCGCACGCCGTAATTATCGAGCCGGTGCAGGTTGGTATCGCTCTTCGTGTCGTAGATCGTGCCCTTGCGGCTGGTGACCGACGTGGAAATCCGCACCGCCAGCTTGTCATCGGCAATCGGGGCCGAGGCCGATGCCTTTACCTGCAGGAAGTTGTAGTTGCCGGTGCTCGCCTCATAGCGGACCTCCGGCGTGAAGCTGGGCGCGCGCGTGGTGATGTTGATGGCGCCAGCGGTGGTATTCTTGCCATAGAGCGTACCCTGCGGCCCACGCAGCACCTCGACCCGCTCGACATCGACAAAGTCGAAGGTCGATGCGCCGACCCGGCCGATATAGACGCCGTCGAGATAGAAGCCGACGCCCTGTTCAATGCCGTCATTGGTCAGGCCGAACGGCGCACCCAGGCCGCGGATATTGATCGCGGTGTTGCGCGGGTTGCTCGAATAGAATTGCAGCGCCGGCTGCGACTGCTGGATGCGGGAGACGTTGAACGCCCCGCTATCCGTCAGCGTCTGACCGCTGATGACGGAGACGGCGAGCGGCACTTCCTGCACGCGCTCCTGCCGCCGCCGGGCAGTGACGACGACTTCGCCGGGCGCTTCCTGCCCCGCATCGGCCGCTGCGGGCTGGTCGCTGGCGGGCTGGCCCTTGTCCGGCTGCACGTTCGGCACCGCCACGCGGGCGGGCGCCGCGGTATCGGGGTCTAGCCCGATCGGCGCAGTACCGGCGAGCAACAGCAGCGTCAGCGAAGATAGACTCATTCCCGTCCCCCAATTCTGGTTGACGACAATCTCCACCAACAAAGTGGGAATTGGCGAACAAGCAGTTGTTTAGGGCAGCGAAGCGGCTCTTGTTGGAGGCTTGAAACTGCCGATCCGCTACCCAACATCAGCGCTGCACGGTGCCAATACGGGCCGTGCACAAGGTGCCGCGGGTGGTCCGGGCACCGGATAAGACGTTCATTTTGCTCAATGGAGGATTTGAAGATGCGTCAGTTTGATTTTACCCCGTTCCGCCGTTCCGCCATCGGTTTCGATCGCCTCTTCGACCTGCTCGAAGCCAGCGCGCGCCAGGCGGGGAGCGAGAATTATCCGCCGTTCAACCTGGAGCGTCTGGCCGAGGATCGCTATCGCATCACGATTGCGGTGGCCGGATTCAAGGCGAACGAAATCGACATCACCGCGCAGCAGAACCTGCTGCTCGTCGCAGGCCGCAAGGCGGGCGAGAACGAGAATAACCAGGGCAATTTCCTGCATCTCGGCATCGCCAACCGCAGCTTCGAGCGCCGCTTCGAACTCGCCGATTTCGTGCGGGTGGAGAGCGCCGATCTGGCCGATGGCCTGCTCACCATCGAGCTGGTCCGTGAAGTGCCGGAAGCGATGAAGCCCAAGAAGATCGCCGTGGGCACCGGCAGCGTGCCGACCCCGATCGAGCACCGCGCCGACGCGGCCTGATCTTCTTCACGCGCGCGCGGCGCCCACTCCCTTTGGCGCCGCGACGGGGCGCTCGGGCTTCGGCCCGGGCGCCTTTTCTTTGGGAACCCAACCGGTGAGAAACGGACGCGCCGGCAACGCCCAGTGCGCACACTATAAAAACCCGAACATACCGCCGACCGTGCAAACCAGAAGAAACACGCCCAATAGTGTCCAGAGAAGACCTGTTCCCATCGTCGCCCAGAAACCAGCGGGCTCCTTTCGGCGAGAGACCAAGCGTTGGGAGGTTCGGCTTAAGGTCGGAACTTCCTCGCTCCCGATCCACCTTAAAGTACTAGCACCAACAGCTATCGCGGCGAGGGCAACGCAGATGAGCAGAGCTCCGCCAAGATATTCCATTATTCAGGTCCATCAAAAGCAATGCGCTAAACCTATACCGCAGAACGGACCTTAGCAATGCGATGGTTACCCGCGAAACTTTACGACGTGTACGTCAGCGCCGCCCGGTCACCCCGCCGGCTTTACCCCCAGCAGCCACGGCCGTACCCGACCGGTGGGGCGGGCGACGCCGTCGAGCCGTTCGGCGCGCAGGATCGTCACCGGCTTCAGGATCATCTGCCCCTTCATCGCGTCGCGCCCGCCGCCGGAGGGCAGCGCGAGGATGCGCTTCACCACATCCATGCCCGCGACGACATGGCCGAATGCCGCAAAGCCGCCATAGGCGCCGCGCGCGTCCAGCCCCGGATTGTCGCCGACCATGATCGAGAAATTGCCATTGGCCGAATCGGGGTTCGGCCCGTGCGCCATCGAAATGGTGCCGTCCGTGTGGCGGATGCCAGTCTGGCTGGTCGGCTCGAGCGGCAACGGATCGAGCATCCGCCGCGCATCGGTGCCGACGCCGCCCTGAACGAAGCCCTTGCCCGGATCGCCCTTGCGCCGCGCGGCGCGATAGAATTGCGTGCCCTCGAACCGGCCGTCATCGACATAGGCGAGGAAATTGGCGACGGTCTTCGGCGCGCGCTTCGCATCGAGCGCGACGGTGATCGCACCCATGCTCGTCACCAGCCGCACGCGCACCATGCCGGGCGCCGCAGGCCTTTGTGGCGCCGGCGCCGCCGACACGGCGAGCAGCGCAAGCCCGGCAACGAACGCGCAGCGCAGCACGTTCAGACGAGCCGCGAGTGCTTCAACGCCGCCGCAATGAAGCTGGCGAAAAGCGGGTGCGGATCGAACGGCTTCGACTTCAGTTCGGGGTGGAACTGCACACCGACGAACCAGGGATGGTCCGGCCGCTCGACGATTTCGGGCAGCGTGCCGTCGGGCGACATGCCGGAAAAGACCAGGCCGCCCTGTTCGAGCACCGGTTTGTAGGCAGTGTTGACTTCATAGCGGTGGCGGTGGCGCTCGCTGATCGTGTCGGCGCCATAGATCGAAGCGACGACGCTGTTGCCGCCCAACTTGGCGGTATAGGCGCCCAGCCGCATCGTGCCGCCCAGGTCGCCGCCTTCCTCGCGCTTCTGCAGACCGTCGGCGGTCATCCATTCGGTGATCATGCCGACCACCGGCTCTTCGGTAGGGCCGAATTCGGTGGTCGAGGCGTTGGCGATGCCCTCCGCGCGGACGCCTTCGATACAGGCCATCTGCATTCCGAGGCAGATGCCGAAAAAGGGCACGTTGCGCTCGCGGGCGAAGCGGACGCCGGCGATCTTGCCTTCGCTACCGCGTTCGCCGAAGCCGCCGGGGACGAGAATGCCGTGCATCGGCTCGAGCAGCGCGGCGACTTCGGCCTCATCCTGCTCGAACAATTCGGCGTCAAGCCAGCGGATATTGACCTTCACCCGGTTGGCGATGCCACCATGAACCAGCGCCTCGGTCAGCGACTTATAGGCGTCGGGCACGCCCATATATTTGCCGACCACGCCGATCGTGACTTCGCCCTCGGGATTTTCCAGCCGCTCGACGATGCCGCTCCAGCGGGCGAGATCGGGGGACGGGCCGGGTTCGATGCCGAAGGCCTTGAGCACTTCGACATCCAGGCCTTCGCCATGATACTGCAAGGGAACGGCGTAGATGCTCTTCGCGTCGAGCGCCGGGATCACCGCCGAAGCGGGCACGTTGCAGAACTGGGCGATCTTCGCCCGCTCGCCGGCCGGCAGGGGCCGTTCGGCGCGGCATACCAGCACGTCGGGCTGTACGCCCAGCGCCGCGAGCTCGCGTACGCTGTGCTGGGTTGGCTTGGTCTTCAGCTCGCCCGCCGCCGCGATGTACGGCACCAGCGTGACGTGGATGCTGACGGTCTGGCCGCGGCCGAGATCATTGCGAAGCTGGCGAATCGCTTCGATGAACGGCAGCGATTCGATATCGCCCACGGTGCCGCCGATTTCGCACAGCACAAAGTCGAGATCTTCGGTTTCCGCCTGGGCGAACGCCTTGATCGCGTCGGTCACGTGCGGGACGACCTGCACGGTCGCGCCCAGATAGTCGCCGCGCCGCTCGCGCTCGATGATCGTCTTGTAAATGCGGCCCGAAGTGACGTTATCCGCCTGGCGCGACGCGACGCCGGTGAAGCGCTCGTAATGGCCGAGGTCGAGGTCGGTCTCCGCCCCGTCGTCGGTCACATAGACCTCACCATGCTGGTGTGGCGACATCGTGCCGGGATCGACGTTCAGATAGGGATCGAATTTGCGGATGCGGACCCGATAGCCGCGGGCCTGGAGCAACGCCGCGAGGCTTGCCGCCATAAGACCCTTGCCAAGCGAGGAGACCACGCCGCCGGTGATGAATATGTACCGCGCCATGGGAGGAAACGCCTAACGTCAATAACCGCGCACCGGCAAGCGTCCGAATCCCGCCGGTGCACGATTTTTTGTGGATGGATCGCCGCAGCGGCGGCGAACTACGGAAAATTACTGGCTGAACGGAACCTGGCTGTTGCCTGCCGGGGTGGCATTGCCCGTCGGCGCCGTGGTCGGAGCCGGTGCCGGTGCGGGCGTCAGGCCCGGAATGGAGCTGACCGGCGCCGCCTTGCGCTGCAGGCTGGGGTCGATCGTCGTCGAGTGCCGGCTGGCCGCCATGAAGGCGAGCAGGATGCTCATCGCGATGAATGCCGTCGCCAGAATCGCGGTGGTCCGGGTCAGGAAATCGGCTGCGCCGCGCGCCGACATCAGGCCCGAGGGGCTGCCGCCCGTGGTCAGGCCGCCGCCTTCCGACTTCTGCAGAAGAATCACCCCCACCAGCATGGCGGCGATGAGGAACTGGACGACGAGGAGGAAGGTGAACATGAAGCCCGGGACCTGTTGGTGAAGGGCGCGACATAGGGGAGCGGCCCCCGGCAATCAACCGCCTGTTCCGGACAATGCACCACAGCCCCGCCCCGCCGACCTTTGTTACAGCGCTGCAAACATTTCGCACGCGCACTGAAACCTAGTCGCGAAACGGGCGTTTCCCCCTCTAATTCAGGGCCATGCCGCGCTCGAAACGTGTGAGTAGAACCGGTGAACGCAATGTCGGACAAACCACTTTATTCGTGGAAGAACACCCTGATCGACTATGTGCGGTCCGGCGAACCTGATCTGACGAATCGCCAGATGGCGCTTCTGATGCTTGTGTATCTTGATCCCGGCCCCCATACGGTGCGCGGATTGGCGCGGGCTTTGAACGTCTCGAAGCCGGTAGTCACACGCGCCTTGAATCGATTGGGCACGCTCGGCTATCTGCGCCGCCAACGTGACGATACCGACAAGCGCAACATCTTCGTAGCGCGCACGGCTGAAGGGGCAGAGTTTCTTGCAGAGTTCGGGCATTTCCTCGCTGGCAACCACCTCAGCGAGCCAGTCGCCCACAGCGCCAGCGCGTAAGCGATTCGCCCTGCAGGGGCGATCGGAGGCGATCGACCCGCGTACCGAAGCAGTCAGGCCCGATCTGGCCGATGTGCGCCTTGCCGACCGCGTGTTCGCACCGCACTACGCGGCTCCAATGCCGCGGGTGATCCGCATCGCAACGGAACTGCGTGCCGCCGCCGCGGCCGGCACAGATCCGGTCGCCTCGCTGGCACCCGGCGATGTTTTCGAGGTTCTGGAGCTGGCCGGCACCCATGCCTGGGGCCGTGCCCCGGGCACAGGACTGGTCGGCTATATCGATGCCGCTGCCCTAGAAGGTGTCGCATGATTGCACGTGTCTTTATCGACGGCGCGGTGGGCACCACCGGGCTGGAAATCCGCGAGCGGCTGGCGGGGCGCCCCGAAATCCAGATGATCCTGCTCGACGAACAGGACCGCAAGGATCCCCTGCGGCGAGAAGAAGCGCTTAACGACGCCGATTTCGTGATCCTGTGTCTGCCCGACAACGCAGCGCGCGAGGCGGTGGCGATGATCCGCAACGAGCGCACCCGTGTGATCGATGCCTCCACCGCGCACCGCGTCGCCGCGGACTGGACCTATGGCTTTGCCGAGCTGGAACCCGGCCAGGCCGCAACTATCGGCGAGGCGGCGCGGGTCAGCAATCCCGGCTGCTACCCGACCGGCTTTCTGGCGCTGGTACGGCCGCTCATTCGCGCTGGGCTGATCCCGCATGACTATCCGCTGAGCGTCAACGCCACCTCCGGCTATTCGGGCGGCGGCCGTTCGATGATCTCCGAGTTCGAGGGTAGCGAGGCGGCAACCGCCTTCCGGCCCTATGGCCTGTCGCTGGCACACAAGCATGTGCCGGAAATGCAGAAGCACGCACGGATCGAAAATCCGCCGATCTTCCTGCCGGCAGTGGCGAACACCTATCGCGGCATGATCGTCGAAGTGCCGTTGCCGCTCCATGCCTTCACCCGAAAGCCGTCGATCGAGTCGCTCGAAAATGTGCTGCGCGAGGCCTATCGCGATTCGCCGGTAGTGAAGGTGCTGCCGGCGGACGTACCGGTGCTGACGATCGAGGAGAATGCCGGCACCGACCGGCTTAGCCTGCGCGTGTTCGGCAATGACGATACCCGCCAGGCGCGGCTGGTGGCGACGCTCGACAATCTCGGCAAGGGCGCGGCCGGCGCAGCCGTGCAGAACCTGAACATCATGGCCGGTCTCGATCCCGTCGCCGGACTGGTGCTGTAACGGGTCTTTCCTAGCCCGCGCGCAGCAGTCCCACCGCTGCATCGCGCTCGAACAGGTACAGCGCCACCCGCGCCGCCTGCCCGCGCTCGCCCTTCAGTCCGCCGTCGCGATCGACCAGCAGCCGGGCATCGCCATTGGCGGCGGGGAGCAGATCGCCGAGCATCTCGGGGGCGGCCAGCCGGAACTGCATGTCACCCGACTGGCGCGTGCCGAGCAGTTCACCCGCCCCACGCAGCCGCAGGTCCTCCTCGGCGATGCGGAAGCCGTCATTGCTCTCGCGCATCAGCGCCAGCCGTGCGCGCGACGTTTCGCTGAGCGCATTGCCGCGCAACAGCAGGCACACCGAGCGCCCACCGCCCCGCCCCACCCGACCGCGCAACTGGTGGAGCTGCGCGAGGCCGAACCGGTCGGCATGCTCGATCACGATCAGGGTCGCGTTGGGCACGTCCACGCCCACCTCGATCACGGTCGTCGCGACCAGCACACCCAGATCACCGGCAGCGAAGCGCGCCATCACCGCGTCCTTTTCCGGTCCCTTCATCCGGCCATGGATCAGCCCGACCTTGCCGGGGAAATGCGCCTCCAGCTCGACGGCACGCGCCTCGGCGGCGGCCATGTCGATCTTTTCGCTCTCCTCGACCAGCGGGCACACCCAGTAGGCTTGGCCGCCGCCGGCAAGGTGACGCCCGAGGCCGCCGACCACTTCGCCCAGCCGCTCCTCCGAAATCACGCTGGTTTCGATCGGCTGGCGCCCCGGCGGCATCTCGTCGAGCCGGCTGACATCCATCTCGCCATATTGCGCGAGCGTGAGGGTGCGGGGGATCGGCGTGGCGGTCATTACGAGCAGATGCGGCGGGCGTTCGGCCTTCGCCTGCAACATCATCCGCTGGGCGACGCCAAAGCGATGCTGCTCGTCGACGATCACCAGCCCAAGATCCCGATAGGTAACCCCTTCCTGAAAGATCGCGTGCGTGCCGATCAGAATGTCGATCTCCCCCGAGGCGAGGCCCATAAGCGTCGCCTCCCGCACACGCCCCTTGTCGCGTCCGGTGAGGAGCGCGACGTTCACCCCCAGCCCGGAAAGCGTGCGGCGCAGCGTCTCATAATGCTGTCGCGCGAGGATTTCCGTCGGCGCCAGCAGCGCGCCTTGCGCGCCCGCTTCCGCCGCGATCAGCAGCGCCATCGTCGCCACCAGCGTCTTGCCCGAGCCGACATCGCCCTGGAGCAGCCGCAGCATGGGTTGCGACTGCGCCATATCGCCCTCGATTTCGGCGATGGTGCGGCTTTGTGCGCCAGTGGGGACATAAGGCAGCTTCAGCGCGTCACGCAGCCGATGGTCGCCGACCAGAGCCCTGCCCCGCTTCGCCCGCGCCTCGCCGCGTACCAGCAGCAACGCGAGCTGGTTGGCGAAGATTTCGTCATAGGCCAGCCGTTCGCGCGCCTTGGCATCGGCCGGATCGGCATGAATACGCCCCAGCGCGTCGCGCCAGTCGGGCCAGCCTTTCTGTGCCTTCAGGCTCGGCTCGATCCATTCGGGAAGCTCCGGCGCGCGCTCGATAGCCTGCGCCGCCAATGCGGCAATCCGCTTCGAGGTGATGCCTTCCGAACAGGAATAGATCGCCTCTCGCCCGCCGACGCTTTCGACCTGATCGGGCGGCAGGACATGGTCCGGGTGAACCATCTGCAGTTCCTGCCCATAATGTTCGAGCTTGCCGGAAACCCAGCGCGGCTCGTTCAGCGGCAGCAGCTTCTTCGCCCAGCCGGAATTGCCGCCGAAATAGACGAGCGTGACGTGATTGCCCTTGCCGTCAACCGCCTGCACCCGCGCCGGCGAGCGGGGGCCACCGCCGAAGCGGTATTGCACCGGCGTCAGCGTGATCGCGATCACCTTGCCCAAATCGGCCATGTCGAGTTCGTCGCGCGGAAGGCGGTCGACAAACCCTGTCGGCAAATGAAAAGCCACATCGACGACGCGCGCCAACCCCAGCCGCTCCATTGGACGCGCCAATGCCGGGCCAATGCCCTTCAGCGCAGTGACCTCGGCGAACAGGGGATTGAGAAGCTCGGGCCGCATAGCCCCTGCCCTATCCGGTACAGGGGCGACTGACAAATCTCAGCGCGGCCAGGGCCGCCAGCATATTATACAGCTTCGATTGCCTGTAGCACTTCGGGAACGGAGGAGCCGATCACCACTTCATGATCGTTGCCGAAGGAAATCACGCCGAACTCGGTTCCTTCCATATGGATGGTCGAGACGGTCCGGATCGATGCGACGTTCACCAGCATCGGTTCCCCGTTTATCGATTTCAGCATCACGAACCGAGGCCGGGTATGCGTCTGATCAGTCATTCGAATCGCCTCGTTCATTCACGTTAAGGTCGGCATAGAAGCCCAAAATGCTTAATAACCCGTCCAGCCGGTCGTACTGAATCTCCCGTAGCGTTTCGGCATTCGTGCCCCTATCTGGTCGGCCAACCGAAACCCGTCGCCGACAGTGCCCTTTCGCACGCCGTCGGCCATTTGCCGTTGGAGCGAACATGGACCGTGAAACCCGCCTCAAGCGCCTGCGCTTCCGCTCCTGGCATCGCGGCACCAAAGAGGCCGATCTGCTGATCGGCGGCTTCTTCGACCAGCATGGCGAAAGCTGGAGCGACGCGGAAATCGCGTTGTTCGAAACGCTGCTGGAAGAACAGGATGTCGACATCATGGCCTGGGCGATGGGAACCGCCGAGGCACCAGAGCGCTTCCGGGGGACGATCCTGGATGCACTCAAGACGCTGAATTACGTACCGATTTCCGAATGAAAAGGCTTTAGCCACCCTCACCCTCCCACCGCCTTCGGCGGCGTGCCCCTCCCTCTCCCAAAGGGAGAGGTGTAAAAGTCCCTCTCCCTTTGGGAGGGTGAAGGAGGCGCGAAGCGCCGAAAGGGTGAGGGTGACCAGGCCAACCTATCGACACGAGACCCCATGCCCGAACTGAGGACCATTCTCTCCGCCCAGCATCCGCTCACCCTTGCCGGGGTGCCGGGGGGATTCCTGCCCTGGATGCTGGCAGACCTGGCCCGCGCCAGTCGGACGGCAGTGTTCATCGCCGCTGACGAGGCAGGCATGCGCGCGGTGGCGGGCACAGCGGCCTTCTTCGCGCCGGAGCTGGAGGTGCTCACCTACCCCGCCTGGGATTGCCTGCCCTATGATCGCGCCAGCCCGACCCTGCGGGTGATGGCGGAACGACTGGCGACGCTTCATGCACTGCAAGGAAAGAGCGAAACGCCGCGCCTGCTGGTCACCACCGTCAACGCGGCGACACAGCGCACGCTGACCCCGTTCCGCATCCGTCAGCTCGTGGCGCGCCTCGCGCCCGGCGAGCGCATCGGGCTCGATCGTCTTGCGGCGCTGCTACAGGCAAATGGCTATGTCCGGGTCGAGACAGTCAATGATCATGGCGAGTTCGCGGTGCGCGGCGGCCTGGTCGACCTGTTCCCGAGCGGCGCCGAACAGGCGCTGCGACTAGACTTCTTCGGTGACGAGATCGAAAGCGTCCGTACTTTCGATCCGCAGGACCAGCGCACCACCGGCCGCGTCGAGGGCTTCACCCTGCTGCCCGCCAGCGAGGCGCTGCTCGACGAGGAAAGCATCAAGCGCTTCCGCAGCGGCTATCGCGACCGGTTCGGCGCGACCGCGACCGGCGATCCGCTCTACCAGGCGATTAGCGAGGGCCGCCGCCTCGCCGGCATGGAGCACTGGCTGCCGCTGTTCGAGGAGCGGCTGGAGACTCTGTACGACCATCTGCCCGACAGCGCCGTGATCGTTCGCGACAGCGGTGCGCCGGCGGCGGCCGAACAACGCTTCGAGGCTATCAAGGATTATCAGGACAATCGCATCAAGGCGCAGTCGGCCGATCCGGGCAGCTATCGCCCGCTCAAGGCCGGCGACCTCTATCTGCTGGCGAAGGAATGGCAGAGCAGGATCGACGCGCTGCCGATGCATCTGGCGACCGCGTTCCACGAGCCGGAATCGGACCGTGTGGTAGAGTTCGGCGTCGACGGTCCGCGCGATTTCGCGCCCGAGCGCGCCGCCGGTAGCAATGTCTATGAGGCGGTGGTCGCGCACCTCAAGGCGCTCCGCAAGGACGGCCGCAAGCCGGTGCTCGCCAGCTATTCCAACGGCGCACGCGAGCGGTTGAAGGGTCTGCTGGAAGATCACGGCCTCACCGGCGCGGTGCCGGTTGATGGCTGGCAGCCTGCCTTGGGCGTGGCGAACCCGAACGGCAGCGGACTGCAGGTGGCGCTGGTCGTGCTGCCGCTCGACCATGGCTTCACTGCACCCGACGTGGCGGTGCTCACCGAACAGGACATGCTCGGCGATCGGCTCGTCCGCCGCTCGAAGCGCCGCAAGAATACCGATGCGTTCCTCCAGGAACTGGCGACGCTCTCGCCCGGCGATCTCGTCGTGCATATCGACCATGGCATCGGCCGCTATGAGGGGCTGACCCAGATCCCGGTGCAGAAGGCGCCGCACGACTGCGTCGCGCTTGAATATGCCGGCGGCGACAAGCTCTACGTGCCGGTCGAAAATCTCGAAGTGCTGAGCCGCTATGGCTCGGGCGAGGAAGGCGCGAGCCTCGACAAGCTGGGCGGCGAGGCGTGGCAGCGCCGCAAGGCGCGTATGAAGGAGCGCATCCGCGAGATTGCGGGCGAGCTGATCGCCACCGCGGCGCTCCGCGCCACGCGCGGCGCCGAAATCGCCGAGCCCGATCATGGCGGCTACCCGGCCTTCGTCGACCGCTTCCCCTATGAGGAAACCGACGATCAGGACCGCGCGATCGGCGACGTGCTGGCCGACCTGGCTGCGGGGCGCCCGATGGACCGGCTGGTCGTCGGCGATGTCGGCTTCGGCAAGACCGAGGTCGCGCTGCGCGCCGCCTTCGTCGCAGCGATGGCGGGGATGCAGGTGGCGGTGGTGTGTCCCACGACCCTGCTCGCCCGCCAGCATTACAACAACTTCAAGGCGCGCTTCGAAGGCTTCCCGATCGAGATCGGCCGCCTCTCCCGCCTCGTCACCGCCAGCGAAACCAAGGCGGTGAAGGAACGGCTCGCCGCCGGCACGATCGACGTTGTGGTCGGCACCCATGCGGTGCTCGCCAAGAATATCGACTTCAAGCGCCTCGGCCTCGTCATCGTCGACGAGGAGCAGCGGTTCGGCGTGACGCACAAGGAACGACTGAAGGCGCTCAAGACCGACGTCCACGTCCTCACCCTCACCGCCACCCCGATCCCGCGCACGCTGCAGATGGCGATGAGCGGGCTGCGCGAACTCTCGGTGATCCAGACCCCACCGATCGATCGTCTCGCGGTGCGCACCTATGTGATGCCCTGGGATCCGGTGGTGCTGCGCGAGGCGCTGCTGCGCGAGCATTATCGCGGCGGCCAGAGCTATTTCGTCACCCCGCGCATCGCCGACCTGCCCGAGATCGAGGAATTCCTCCGCAACGACGTACCCGAGGTGCGCTATGTCGTGGCGCACGGACAGATGTCGCCGACCGAAGTGGAAGAGCGGATGTCCGCCTTCTACGACAAGAAGTTCGAGGTGCTGGTCTCAACTACCATCGTCGAAAGCGGGCTCGACATTCCTAGCGCCAACACGCTGATCATCAACCGCGCCGACAAGTTCGGCCTCGCCCAGCTCTATCAGCTTCGCGGCCGCGTGGGCCGGGCCAAGACCCGCGCCTATGCCTATATGACAACGCCGCCCGAGCGGCAGATGACCGAGGCGGCGGAGAAGCGGCTGAAGGTGCTCTCCGACCTCGAAAGCCTAGGCGCGGGCTTCCAGCTCGCCAGCCACGATCTCGACATTCGCGGCGCCGGCAACCTGCTGGGCGACGAGCAATCGGGCCACATCAAGGAAGTCGGCTACGAACTCTACCAGTCGATGCTGGAAGAGGCGATTCTCGACGCCAAGGCCGGCGGCCTGCGCGACGAGAGCCGGCCCAAGGACCTGTCGCCGCAGATCACCGTGGACGCGTCGATCCTGATCCCCGAGGATTATGTGCCGGACCTGGACCTGCGCATGGGCCTCTATCGACGCCTCAACGAAATCGAGGAAACCGACGGCATCGAGAGCTTCGCCGCCGAACTGATCGACCGGTTCGGCAAGCTGCCCGAGGCGACCGACAATCTGCTGCGGCTGATCGAGACGAAGCTGAACGCGAAGCGCGCCTGCATCGCCAAGCTCGATCTTGGGCCGAAAGGCGCGCTGGTCACCTTCCACAACGACAGCTTCCCCAACCCCGCCGGGCTGATCGCCTATGTCGAAAAGCTGGGCGAGACGGCGCGGCTGCGGCCGGACATGAAGCTGGTGATCAACCGCGTCTGGGCGAACCCCGCGGCGCGGCTGCACGGTGCGCTCCAGCTCTCGCGAGGGCTGGCCAAGGCGGCCGGCTGAGCCGCCTTAGCTGCTGTGATCGGCGATGATCTTCCACCCGCCGGCCTCGTGGTGAAACACCAGGCTGGTCGGGCCGGAAGCGCTATGTCCGTCGGGATAGCGCAGCGTATAACGACCGATATACAGCGCATAGTCCGGCCCCAGCGCGCGATAGTCGAGCCGCTCGATAACCAGCGCACCGCGTTTCGCCGGATCGCCGAAGTCGTACTTGGCACGATAGCGGGCCGTCATCGCAGCCTTGCCGCGTATCAGACCGTCGCCCGCGACAAAGCTCGTATCAGGTCCGGTGGAATAGACCGACATGAAACGGTCGACGTCACCGGCATTCCACCCCGCCACGCTATCCGCCATCGCCGCGTCGACCGCCGCCCTGTCGCGAGCATCGGCATCCTGCACGGCGATCACCAGTCCCAGTGCAAACCACATCCTCGCCTCCCCGTTACAGACGGGGCAACAGATAGCACGACCCGACAGCGTTTTTACAACAGCGATAGCTGCTGCTTACGAAGTTACGGAAAAGGGCAGTAAAATTACCTAGTGCCCCACTGCCAACCACTTCCTTGCTATGATGAAACGGAACTGTGGCCACATGCCTGTTCGATCAACATTTACCAAAGTTCGCGTATCAAGGAGAGTGCTTTGTCCGACCATATGACCTCGCGCCTCACCTTCATGGAAATGGATGAGGTTCAGCGTCAGGCTCTGCGCTCGGCGCAATCGCAGGTCCACTCTTTGATCGGTGGCGCCCTCGACCGCTTCTATGCCCGCGCCAGCACAACGCCGGAAACCGCGCGGTTCTTTCGCGATCCCGCGCATATGCGCCAGGCCAAGGCGGCGCAGGAAAAGCACTGGGAACGCATCGCCTCGGCTGAATTCAGCACCGGCTATTATGAGAGCGCGCGGCGGATCGGCGCCACCCATGCCCGTATCGGGCTGGAACCGCGCTGGTACGTCGGCGCCTATGCGATCGTGCTGGAAGAGCTGATCGCCGGCATGTCCGGCAGCAAGAAGCCCTGGAGCTTCCTGACCCGTTGGTTCAACCGCCGCAAGGAAACCGCAATCATCGCCGTCGTGAAGGCGGCGCTGCTCGACATGGAAGTGTCGCTCTCCATCTATTTCGAAGAGGCGCAGGTCGAGCGCAACGCCGCGATCGAACGGCTCGAGACCTCGCTCAAGACCCTGGCGGACGGCGACTTGAGCCAGGATCTGCACGGCATGCCCCCCAGCTTCGCGTCACTGGAACGCAGCTACAACGAGACGCTCGTCCGCATCCGCGACATGATCGGCGGCGTTACCGAAGGCACGCAGCGTATCCGCTCGGGCATTTCCGAAATCTCGGATGCGGCGAACGACCTTTCCCGCCGTACCCAGAGCAATGCGGCGTCGCTGGAAGAAACCACCGCTGCGATTTCGCAGATGGACGGCCGCATCCGCGCAACGGCGGAAGCGGCGCGCAACACCGTACACCGCGCCGACCAGACCATCTCCACGGTCGGCGAAGGCCGATCGGTGGCGGATCAGGCAGTGCAGGCGATGGGCCGTGTTTCTGAAGCAGCCAAGGGCACCGACAGCGTCATCGAAGGCCTGGACAAGATCGCGTTCCAGACGCGCGTTCTGGCGATGAACGCCGCCGTCGAAGCCGGTCGCGCCGGGGAAGCCGGCCGAGGCTTTGCCGTCGTCGCTGATCTGGTTTCTGCACTGGCGATGCGCGCCGAGGAAGAAGCCGGCCGCGCCCGAGAACAGCTTACCATGACCCAGGCGGAAATCGTCGTTGCCGTGGACGCCGTGCAGAAGGTCGACGGCGCCCTCGCCAACATCTCCGGCGATGTCGGCGTCGTACACTCGCTCCTGTCGTCGATGGCGACGGACAACGAAGCGCAATCGACCGCCATCGGCGAAATCTCCAAGGCGATCGGCGAGATGGACCGGGCGACGCAGCAGAACGCGGCGATGGTCGAGCAAACGTCTGCCGCCGCCCAGAACCTTACCTCCGAAGTGGCCGACCTCTCCAATCTGGCGTCGCAGTTTCACGTCGAGCGGACCAGTCGCAAGGGGCCGCTACCGGGGTTCAAGCCGCTGCCCGCCGGTGCAGTGTCGGCCCTGACGCGACCGGACCTCTGATCGAGCGCCGGCCCTATCGCACCAGCGCTGCCAGCGCGGGCACGTCGATGGGGCCGGAACAGAGATACCCCTGGAAATACTGGCAACCTTCCTTCGCCAGCATGTCCAGTTGTTCCTCGGTCTCCACCCCTTCGGCGACCACCGCCAGTCCCAGCGAACGCGCCATATCGATCACGCCACGAACCACGATCCGGTCGCGGGCCGATCCAGTGATGTCGTGCGACAGCTTCTTGTCGATCTTCAGATAATCGAGCGGCAGCGCCTTCAGATAGGCGAGACTGGAATAACCGGTTCCGAAATCGTCGATCGCCACCCGGCAGCCGGCGGTGCGCAGTTCGGACAGCAGCCGGGCAGCTTCGCTCAGATCAGCCATGATTCCGCTTTCGGTGATTTCCACCGTCAGCCTTCCGCGCGGGAAGCCGGTCGAATCGATCCAGCCCAGCAAGCTATCGACGAACCCTGCCCTGGCAACATCCCCCGCCGTGACATTGATCGACAGCCGCATTCTCTTCAGCGATTGCGGCCAGTGCGCCGCGATGGTCAACGCACGCCGCTGGACATGTTCGCTCAGCACCGCTTCCAGCCCGGCACGCTCTGCCGCCGCGAACAGCAGTTCGGCGCCGATCTCACCATGGTGCGGATGCTGCCAGCGCGCCAGCGCCTCGACCCCTGTCACCTGGCCGATGGCAATGGCAACCTGGGGCTGGAACAACACGCCGATCTCGCCTCGCTCAATTCCGCGCCGCAAGTCACCGATCAGAGACTCAACCGACGGGCCGCTGGCCGACTGCTGGCTGCCATCGCCGAGCAGGGCTTCGCTCGCGCGGCGAATCAGGGTGCCGGCAGTGTCGCTTGCCATGCTTTCCGCAATGGCCACGCGCGCGCCAAGATGCGCGAGCTCGCCGCCTGCCACGAACGGACGGACAAGCGCCTCCTCCATGCGCCGCGTTGCCCCACGGAGCGCCGTGAGGCCAGGATCGACTGCGGCGGCAAGAAAATCCGATCCGCCGATGCGCGCGACGATCGCGTCTCCGCCCAGCGTTTCGCGCGCAACATCGGCGACACGGCGCGAAACGCCGCGCAGCAGTTCGTCACCGGCAGCACGGCCATAGGCATTATTGACCGTATCGAAGCGCGTCAGGCCGATCAGCAGCAACCCCACCCGCGCGCCGGTTTCGAGCTGGCGCTCGATCCAGCGCCGCGCGCTGGGCCCATCGCGCGATCCGGTCAGGACGTCGCGGACTGCCGCGCCGGGATCCGGCGCCATGCCCAGCGGCTCAACCAGCGCATCGACCCGGTGTGTGTCGGGATCATATTGCAGATGCTGCACCACCCGCCCCTTGCCCGGCAGGTCATGGGCGAACGCGGTCGAGCCCGCTTCACGCAAGCGCTTCAGCGCCGCGCGGGCCAGCCGGCGGTCGGCCGGATCAAGCCGCGCGAACAGCGCGCGCAAGCCGGGCGCCTCCGGCAGCTCCAGCATTTCCGCCAGCGCCGGCGTCAGTTCCAGCGAGCGGAGGCCGCGATCGAAGTGCCAGCCCAGCGGCTCGGCCGGGCCGCTCCCCTGCCCCAGCCAGCCCGACAGACGCTCGACGTGGCGCTGGGCAAAGCGGATCGCGTGCGCCATCGCCGCCGAGGACATGGGGCTGCCGAGAAAATGCGTGGCGCCGGCATCGTAGAAGCGCCCCATATGCACGGTGTCGCTCTGTGAGACGAGGATCAGCATCGCCGCGCCGTGCGCCCGAACCACCGGGCCCAGCATCCGCGCCGCTTCCAGCCCTTCGCTGAAGGCACCGCGCGCGTCGATCACCGCTACCGAGGCGCCGCTGGCCAGGAAGCGCGTCTCCAGCCCCTCGCTGCGCCGCGCCGCGACCACACGCCAGCCGCCGCCGGCGGCAGCCGCCGCCACTTCGTCGCGCTGCCGGAAAGACAAAATGAAAACCGGCGTTTCGGGCGCGGCACTGTTGGTTTGTACGACGGTGAAACCTTCATCCATGCGATACCGATAGCGACTCCTTTCGCGCACCGCCATCCAAGGCTTGTTTCCCGTCGCACAAGCCCTTACGTCCATCGCATGGCCAGCGCCCACGCCCCCGCGACGCCACCCATGCTGGTCGATCGCCATGGGCGCGCGATCCGCTATCTGCGGATTTCCGTGACTGATCGATGTGATCTGCGCTGCCGCTATTGCATGTCGGAAGCAATGACGTTCCTGCCGCGTTCGGAGGTGCTGTCGCTGGAAGAGCTGGCACTGATTGCGGAGCGCTTCATCGCACGCGGCGTGACCAAAATTCGTCTGACCGGTGGCGAGCCGCTGGTCCGGCGTGACATGATCGCGCTGGTGCGGCGACTGGGCCGCCATGTCGGCACCGGACTGCATGAGCTGACGCTGACAACCAACGGCACACGGCTGGCGGACCATGCCGACGCCCTGTTCGATGCAGGCGTCCGCCGCGTAAATGTAAGCCTCGACAGCCGCGACCCCGAGATTTTCCGTCACATCACGCGCCACGGCGACGTGACCGAGGTGCTGGCCGGCATCGCCGCGGCGCAGGCGGCGGGCCTGCAGATCAAGATCAACATGGTCGCACTGAAGGGACTGAACGAGGACGAAATCGCGCCGATGCTCGCCTGGGCGGTAGCGGAAGGACACGACCTGTCGCTGATCGAGACAATGCCGCTCGGCATGATCGACGAAGATCGCGCCGATCGCTTCCTGCCCCTGACCGGCGTGCTCGACCAGCTGCGGTTACGGTTCGCACTGGAGCCCGATACGCACGACAGTGGCGGCCCTGCCCGCTATTGGCGCGTTGGGGGAACGGCGACGCGGCTTGGGCTCATTTCGCCGCTAACCGGCAATTTCTGCGCGAGCTGCAATCGCGTGCGGCTCTCTACCGACGGACGACTCCATATGTGCCTTGGCCATGACGATTCGGTCGATCTCAAGGCGGCGATTCGCACCGGCGGGCTGGCAGCGGTCGATTCAGGGATCGACGCGGCGATGGCCGCCAAGCCCGAGGCGCATGACTTCCGTATCGCGCGCGGCGCTGCCCCTGCGGTTTCCCGCCATATGAGCGTTACCGGCGGATGAGCGGCGTAGCACGCGCATTGCTGGCATCGCCGACGCCCCCTGCGCAGGTGGCGGCCGAGGAGCTGCGCCATGCCTATGACTGGGCGCCACTTGAGGAGGCTGAACAAGTCGTCGCCCTGGGCGGCGACGGGTTCATGCTCCAGACGCTGCACGCCATGCTGGAACGGCGGCGTATCCTGCCCGTGTTCGGCATGAACCTCGGCACGATCGGCTTCCTCATGAACGACTGGGCGCTGGAAGGGCTGGAGGCGCGGCTGGAGCGCGCGCGGCCGTTCCGGGTCTCGCCGCTCTCCATGACGGCGGTGACGGTGGAGGGCGAAAGCTGCGTGCTGGCGGCGATCAACGAAGTCTCGCTGCTGCGCGAGACCCGCCAGACCGCAAAGCTGGAAGTTACGGTGAACGACCGGGTGGTGATGCCCGAGCTGGTGTGCGACGGTATCCTGGTGGCGACGCCGGCGGGCTCGACCGCGTATAATTTTTCGGCGCAGGGGCCAATCCTGCCGCTCGGCTCGGCGCTGTTGACGCTGACACCGATCAGCCCCTTCCGCCCCCGTCGCTGGCGCGGGGCGATTCTGCCGGAGAAGACCCGAATCAGCCTGCGCGTGCTGGAAGCCGACAAAAGGCCGGTCAGCGCCGTCGCCGATCAGCGCGAAGTACGCGATGTCGCGCGTGTCGATGTGGCGATCGACCTGATGCGCAGCCTGACCCTGCTGTTTGATCCGGAGCATGCGCTGGACGACAGAATCACGATGGAACAATTCATCGCGTAATACCCCTTGCAAAGTCCGAAAAGCCGCTGCTATAGGCGCGCCTCCCGACGCGGTGACACACCGCCTAGGGGTTGGACACAAGGTGTTCCCCGATAGCTCAGCGGTAGAGCATTCGACTGTTAATCGAATGGTCGTAGGTTCGAATCCTACTCGGGGAGCCACCTCCATCATGTCCGCTGTAACCGCCTCCCAGCACATTCCTAGAATATTCCCGCGCGGTATCGCGGCATTGTCAATGCGCCTGCGTATAGTCCCCTAACTTCGGGCGCACCACTACGGGTAATCTCCCGATGCACCTTCGTACAGTTCCTAAACCAGTCCTCCTATAATCCTTTGAACACAAACCACGAAACTTGCGGGGAATCGCAAGGCAAGGAGATAAGGGATGGAACGGTTCAAGGCCGAGTTCCCGATACGAAAAAAACTGCAGGTCGCCTTCGGCATCATGGTCGCGCTGATGGCGGCGATGACGGTGGTCACGCTGGTTTCCGGCGCGTGGCTGGCTGCCGGCCTAAATCTTGCGATGACGATAGTCGCGTTCGTCCTTGCCATGCAGTTCCGCCACGCCATCGCCGATCCGTATGTGGACACGGTCGTGCGCATGGAAGGTCTGGCCGCCGGCGATCTGACAAGCCCGATCGCCTATACCCACTTTACCGACTGCGTCGGCCGCATGACGAAGGCGATGCAGACCTTCCGCGACAACGCCCTCGACCAGCAGCGCACGGCGGCCGAACAGACGGAAGTGGTCAGCATCCTCGCACAGGCGCTGGGGCAGTTGCGCGAGGGGAACCTCACCGCGACCATCGAGCAGCAGGTGCCGCAATCCTATATGTTGCTGCGTGACGACTTCAATCTGGCTCTGGCGAGCCTGCGCGAGTTGATCGGCGCGGTGTCGGTGAGTGCCCAGACGATCGAGACCGGCTCGGCCGAAATCGCCCATGCCTCGGAAGACCTCGCCCGCCGTACCGAAGCCAATGCCGCAAGCCTGCAGGAGACCACCACCTCGGTCGCGGAAATGGACCAGCGGCTGAAGCAGACGGCGCAGGCCGCTGCCCGCACCGTCAGCCGTGCAGACGGCGCGATGGGTACAGTTTCGGGCGGTCGCGTCATCGCCGACGAGGCGGTATCGGCGATGGGCCGCGTGTCCGAGAGCGCCAAGGGCATCGACAGCGTCATCGAAGGCCTCGACAAGATCGCCTTCCAGACCCGGGTGCTCGCCATGAACGCCGCCGTCGAGGCAGGCCGTGCCGGCGAGGCGGGGCGCGGTTTCGCCGTGGTCGCCGACCTTGTCTCGGCGCTGGCGATGCGTGCCGAGGAAGAAGCCGGGCGCGCCCGCGACCAGCTCACCTCGACGCAGAGCGAAATCCTGTCGGCAGTCGAAATGGTCCGCAAGGTCGATGATGCGCTGGTGGCGATCTCCAGCGATGTTGCCGAGGTGCACGACCTGCTCGGCAACATGGCCAATGACAACAATGCCCAGGCGAGCGCGATCACCCAGATCAGCAGCGCGATCGGTTCGATGGACCAGGCCACGCAGCAGAATGCGGCGATGGTCGAGGAAACATCGGCCGCCGCCCGTAACCTCGCTTCTGAAGTAAACCAGCTCGCCAGCGCCGCCATGCGCTTCAACATCGGGAACAAGACGCCCACGGCGCGCCCCAGAGCCGCAACCCCGGCGCCGGCCCGCGCCGCCGCCAAAGCCAGTGACTATGTCTCGCCCGTCAAGGCGTTGCCGGTCACGGCGATGGCAGGCCGCGACGACGACTGGAATGCATTCTGACCCTCCTGCCCCGGCTGCGCGCGCGGCCGGGGCATCGCATGCCGCCTGAACACAGGCGCCCCTGACGGCAAGCGTTGCGCTTGCGACTCGTCTTCCCCCCTGCGATGCTCGGGTGATGGACGATCTCGACACTTTCATCACCGGCCTGCCCAAGGCCGAACTGCATCTCCACATCGAAGGCAGCCTGGAACCCGAGCAGATGTTCGCCTTCGCCCGGCGCAACGGCGTGGCGATTCCCTTCGACAGCGTCGAGGCGGTCCGCGCCGCCTACAGCTTCTCCAATCTCCAGGACTTTCTCGACATTTATTACGCCGGTGCCGACGTTCTGCGCACCGAAGCCGATTTCCGCGACCTCGCCCTCGCCTATTTCGAACGCGCGGCCGCCGACGGTGTAGTCCATGCCGAGATCTTCTTCGATCCACAGACGCATACCCAGCGCGGCATTGCCTTCGGCACGGTGGTCGAGGGGCTGCTGGCGGGCATGGCCGAGGCGGAATCGCGGCTGGGCGTCACGTCCAAGCTGATCCTGTGCTTCCTCCGCCATCTCGACGAGGAAGATGCTTTCCGGACGCTGACGGAAGCGGAGCCCTGGCTCGATCGCATCGCCGGCGTGGGGCTCGATTCCGCCGAACTCGGGCACCCGCCCGCCAAATTCGCCCGCGTCTTCGCAGCCGCCGCCGAAAGGGGCCTGAAGCGCGTCGCGCATGCCGGGGAGGAAGGCCCGGCCGATTATGTACGGGAGGCGCTAGACCTGCTCGGCGTCGACCGGATCGACCATGGCAACCGCAGTCTCGACGATCCCGCGCTGGTCGCCCGGCTGGCGCGATCGGGAATGACGCTCACCGTCTGCCCGCTATCCAACGTCAAGCTGTGCAACGTTGCCTCAATCGAGACGCACCCGATCGACCGGATGCTCGAACTCGGCCTGCGCGCGACCGTCAATTCGGACGATCCGGCCTATTTCGGCGGCTATATCGGCGAAAATTACCGCGCTGTGGCAAAAGGGCGCGGGCTGGACAAGGCGGCGCTGGCAACGCTGGCGCGCAACAGCTTCCTCGGCTCCTTCCTGCCCGATGCCGAGGTTGCCGCGCATCTCGCCCGCATCGACGCCTGGATGGCGGAGAAAGCGTGATGGGCGACATCGTCTTCACCCATTTCACGCATGACGAGATGGTGGCCGGCGTCCACGGCATTGCCGCTACGATCGGCGACTGGGCGCCCACCTTGCTGGTCGGCGTCGGGCGCGGCGGCCTTACGCCAGCGGTATATCTGTCGCACCGGATCGGCCTGCCGCTGGTGTCGGTCGACTATTCCACGCGGATCGCACAGTTTGCCGAGGAGCTGGTGGCGGTGCTCGCCCGCCGCACGCGCGACGGCGACCGGTTGCTGTTCGTCGAGGATATCAATGACAGCGGCAAGACCATCGGCGAACTGCGCGCCGCGCTGGCAGCGGAAGGGGCGGTCGCAGCCCAGATCCGCTTCGCCGTGCTGCTCGACAATATCCGCTCGAGCCAGCGCGTGGAATATCGCGCGCGCACCATCGACCGCGCAGTCGACAAGGACTGGTTCATCTTCCCGTGGGAGGCGATGGCGCCGCACACCACCGTGGAAGAGGATGCGCGTGCGGTACCGGACCGGCTCGCCTGAATGCCTTGTTCAGCTACGGTCAATCGTGTGAATGCCACGGTTCACCGCGTGGACGCGCGGACACTTTCGCCGGTGCGCGCGTTCGAGGGGCAGGCGGCGAAGGAATACCCTCAAGTGTCGGAGGAAAAATGTTAATTCAATCAAGCAAGGGCCGGAGAATCGCGGCGTTGGGCCTAGCGGTCGCAGCCAGCCTGTCGCTCGCTTCATGCATGACCGCCACCCCCTATCAGCCTGCATCGGCCAGCGGATCGGTGCGCAACGGCTATTCGGACGAGCAGATCGAGGAAAACCGCTTCCGCGTCACCTTCTCCGGCAACAGCCTGACGTCGCGCGAAACAGTCGAGCGCTACCTGCTGTACCGGTCGGCCGAGCTGACGCTGCAGAACGGCTATGACTATTTCGTGCTCTCCAACCGGGACACGGAGAAGAAGAGCGAAACCTACGCGACCCCGACCTATGGCCCGGGGCCGTGGGGCTATTGGAGCCCCTATTGGCGCTATTATCGCCCGCGCTGGGGCTGGCGGACCTGGGATCCGTTCTGGGGTGATCCGTTCTGGGACCGCGATGTCGATATCCGCACCGTCGACCGGTACGAGGCTTCGGCGGAGATCGTGATGGGCAAGGGCCCCAAGCCGGCCGACAATCTGCGTGCTTTCGACGCGCACGAAGTCAAGGAACGGCTCGGCCCGAAGATCCAGATGCCGCAGACGCACTAAGCGGCAGGGCCTTGAAAACGAGGAAGGCGCCGGGGGAACCCGGCGCCTTCTTTTTTGTACCTCCGGCTTGCTCCCCTCCCGCACGCGAGAGGGGTCGCCGCGCGATTAAGCGACCTGGCCGTGGCAGTGCTTGTACTTCAACCCCGAGCCGCACGGACACGTCGCGTTGCGGCTGACCACGCCTACCCACGACGCTGGATCGTCGCCCAGCGCCTCGCCTGAGGGCTGCGGGATCGACAGCGGCGGCAGGCGGGTGGTGACCAGCCCGGCCGAACCACCGTCCCAATCGGCACTGTTGTCGTCGCCGGTCAGCGGATCGATGTGCGAGGTGAGAAACGCCGGCAGCTCGGGGAGTTCGGGCGCTGGCGCCATGCGGAATTGGGCGAAGGCGAGCGTGCGCGTCACGTCCTCGCGGATATTGTCGAGCATCCGCTGGAACATCGAGAACGCCTCGTGCTTGTATTCGTTGATCGGCGTTTTCTGGGCATACGCCCGCAGGTGCACAACCTGGCGAAGCGCGTCGAGCATCGCGAGATGCTCCTTCCAGTGATGGTCGAGATTCTGGAGCAGGATCGACTTCTCGATATTGGTCCAGGTTTCCGGATCGAGATCGTCGGACTTGGCCCGCACCAGCGCATCGGCCTCGTTGCGGACTCGCTCCTCCAGAATTTCCGGGTCGATCGCCTCTTCGTCCTTGATCCATTGGTCGACCGGCAGTTCGAGATTGAGCGTGTCGGCCAGACGGGCCTTGAGCGCCTCGACATCCCATTGCTCTGGATAGCTGTTCGGCGGGCATGCCTCGCCGACGATCGCGTTGACGGTCTCGTGGCGCATATCCTCCACCACGCTGCCGACCGTCTCGGCGTCCATGATATCGGCGCGCTGTTCGTAGATCACCTTGCGCTGATCGTTCATCACGTCGTCATATTCGACGACCTGCTTGCGGATGTCGTAGTTGCGCGCCTCGACCTTGCGCTGCGCGGTCTCGATCGCCTTGGACAGCCACTTGCTGCCGATCGCTTCGCCATCCTCGATGTTCGAGCGCATCATCCGTGCGAACAACGTGTTCGAGCCGAAGATGCGCAACAGATCGTCGTCGAGGCTGAGGTAGAAGCGGCTGAGACCCGGATCGCCCTGACGCCCCGAACGGCCGCGGAGCTGATTGTCGATGCGGCGGCTCTCGTGACGCTCGGTGCCCAGCACGAACAGGCCGCCCGCGGCCTTCACCTTTTCCTTTTCCTCGGCGACTTCGGCCTTGATCCGTTCGATTGCGGCGTCGCGTTCCGGCCCCTCGGGCATGTCGCGCAGTTCGTCGGCGACGCGGAACTCGACGTTACCGCCAAGCTGAATGTCGGTGCCGCGACCGGCCATGTTGGTGGAAACCGTCACCACGCCCAGCCGGCCCGCCTGGGCGACGATATGCGCTTCGCTTTCGTGGAAACGGGCGTTCAGCACCTCGTGCTTCACCCCTTCCTTGTGGAGAAAGGCGGAGAGCAGTTCCGACTTTTCGATCGAAACCGTACCGACCAGCACCGGCTGACCCTTCGCGGCATGATCCTTGATCTTCTTGGCGATAGCCGCGAATTTTTCCTCGGTCGTCTTGTAGAACTCGTCTTCCTCGTCGACGCGCTGCACCGGCAGGTTGGTCGGGATGGTGACGACGTTCATCTTGTAGATGTCGTAGAACTCGGCCGCCTCGGTGGCGGCGGTGCCGGTCATGCCGCCCAGCTTGGGGTACATGCGGAAATAGTTCTGGAAGGTGATCGAGGCGAGCGTCTGGTTCTCCGGCTCGATGTTCACGCCTTCCTTGGCCTCGACCGCCTGGTGCAGACCTTCCGACCAGCGCCGGCCGTCCATCATGCGGCCGGTGAATTCGTCGATGATGACGACCTTCCCGTCCTTCACGATATAGTCGGTGTCGCGCTTGAACATCACGTTCGCGCGGAGCGCCTGGTTCAGGTGGTGGACCACCTGGGTATTCTCGAAATCATAGAGATTGGCGCCGACCAGCAGGCCGGCCGATTCCAGCATCCGCTCGACCTTTTCGGTGCCTTCCTCGGTCAGCACGATCGTGCGCTGCTTCTCGTCCTTCTCGTAATCGGCCGGATCGAGCTGCTTCACCACCGCATCGACACCGATATAGAGTTCGGACTTGTCGTCGGTCGGGCCGGAAATGATCAGCGGCGTGCGCGCCTCGTCGATCAGGATCGAATCGACTTCGTCGACGATCGCGAAATTGAACGGCCGCTGCACCATCGACCCGCGATCATATTTCATATTGTCGCGCAGATAGTCGAAGCCGAACTCGTTGTTGGTGCCATAGGTGATGTCGGCGGCATAAGCGTCGCGGCGTTCCTGGTCCGACAGGTTAGGCACGATCACCCCGGTGGTGAGGCCCAGAAAGCCGTAGATCTGGCTCATCCACTCGGCATCGCGGCGGGCGAGATAGTCGTTGACGGTAACGACATGCACGCCGTCGCCCGGCAGCGCGTTGAGATAGGTGGCGAGCGTCGCCACCAGCGTCTTGCCTTCGCCGGTGCGCATCTCGGCAATCTCGCCGCGGTGGAGGACGATGCCGCCCACCATCTGCACGTCATAATGACGCTGGCCGATCACCCGGCGCGCTGCCTCGCGCACCGTGGCGAAGGCCTCGGGGAGCAGATCGTCAAGCTTGGCGCCGTTGGCGAGCTGTTCGCGGAACTTCACCGTCTGCGCGGCAAGCTGCGTGTCGTCCATCGCCTGCAGCGCCGGTTCGAAGCCGGCGATCTTCTGGAGGATCGGGTTGAGCGACTTGACGTAGCGATCGTTGGACGAACCGAAAAGCGTCTTGGCAATGGCGCCGAGCATGGAAATTCCTGACCTGTTCTGAATGGGTTCGGGCGGACGCGACCGGAACGGCACGGCATCCGCAGGCGTGCGCCGCACGGGGGCGGCTGCAAAGGGATAGGCCCGCGCGCGCGGCGGGCCGGATCGCTATTCGCGCCGCTGCTCGAAGGCGAGGCGCAGCCGCGGCAGCGGCGCTGCGGCGAGATAGGCGAAGGTCTCGTTCGCGACACGGGGCAGCGCCGGCGCAACCGCCGCCGCTGCGATGATGTGCCGGGCCGGCTGGACTACGGCCTGCGCAACCTCGGCCACGCGCACCACCGCCACGCCCTGCACCGGCCGCACGCCGCGCTCGCCCGACACGCCGGTCAGGCTGGCGAAAAGTGCAGTGAGGAGCAGCAGCAGTTCCAAGCGAAACCCTGATTTACACAGCGACGGCATCGTACCCGATCCGGGCACAACGCACGTCACATAGGGAATGGGACACGGTTCGTCTAATCAAAAGCTGCGCAAGGCAAGCCTATCACGCATAGGCCGTCATGGTAGTTCCTTCCAGGAAACCGCCACCACCAGTGCTCCGCGAACAGGCCCGTCCTTTCCATCAGGTCCAAGATGTGCCCCCACGAGCGGAAGCGGCGCTGCACAAAGGTTTGGCGGCGCGGGAATCGAGATCGAGCCGTGCAGCTCATTTTCCATTTCGCACTTTGTCATTCGTCCGTCCGCGTCGGCCTCGAAACGGGCCACGTACTTGCCCACCCTCCCATCACCTGCCGCATCAAATAGTAAATCAACAGGGGCGGCTTGGGTTTCGACAGCAAATTCGGTGATGATCTGACGATGCTTGCCACTAGCGATTCCGGAAAAGGTATTTGAGGAGCTTCCTGTCGGAAGTGCCTCGCACGGCGATTTTCCGCCGAAAAGGTCCGCGTTTGTTGCCGAGCAAGCCAGCACCTTATCGGACGGCGACATTTCAATCTCAATATGGCCTAGCCCCGCCTTGAGAACCGGCTGTGGATCATCCAGCTTCCAGTTAAAGCGTCTGACGTATGTTGAAGCTACCGCTTTCCCCTTACCGTCGCGCGCCGGGGAGAACCGCGCACGCTTCATCATGATCCGGCATGTCGCCTGATCCAGTTCATCGAAGCCGGTAGATTCTAGAACCGTGCAAGCGGTAGGGATGCCACTACCGTCGATGCTCAAACTAAAAGTTACACTTCCCTGATGGCCTGCTCGCATCGCCGCGGCTGGGTAGTCGTCCGGCTTAACCCAGAGACCAGGATTCGTCAGCGGCTTGGCGGCAACCGCAACGGTACTAACATCCTGCGCCTGCGCCGCCAGCAGCGCCATCACCAAAAGCATTGATCTTTACCCCTCCATGCACGAAGCACGCGCCGCATCCTAACCTGAGGCGGTTTCATGTCCACCAGCACCTCTCCGCTTGCCCTCCCCTTCCCCGCTCTGCCCGAAATTGCCGGCGTCACGCTGCGCGTCGCGCGGGCGCGGTACAAGAACTGGGATCGTTGCGACCTGACATTCGTCACGCTCGATCCGGGCACCAGCGTCGCGGGCGTGCTGACCAGCAGCAAATGCCCCTCCCCCGAAGTCGAATGGTGCCGCCAGGCGCTTCCTCTCGGGCAGGCGCGCGCGCTGGTGGTGAATGCGGGCAATTCCAACGCCTTCACCGGCAATCGCGGCCGCGCGGCGGTGGAGGCGATCGCCGTCCGCACCGCCCGCCATCTCGGCTGCGAACCCTCCGACGTATTCGTCGCCTCGACCGGCGTGATCGGCGTACCGCTGCCGATCGACAAGGCCGAAGCCGGGCTGGATGCCGCCTATGGGGCGGAGCCGTGCACCTGGGAAGCCGCCGCCGCGACGATCATGACGACGGACACCTTCATCAAGGGCGCAGTGACGACGGCGGTGGTCGATGGCCGCACGGTGACGCTGGCCGGCATCATCAAGGGGTCGGGCATGATCGCGCCGGACATGGCGACGATGCTGGGCTTTATCTTCACCGACGCCGCGATCGAGCCCGCCTTCCTCCAGCGCGCACTGGCCGAGGCCAACGGCACCAGCTTCTCGTGCATCACCGTCGATGGCGACACCTCGACCAGCGATACGGTGCTCGCCTTCGCAACCGGCAAGGCGGGCAATGCCCCGCTCGCCAGCGATGACGATGCCGGCGCCGATGCCTTCCGCGCCGCGCTGGCCGACCTGTGCCGCCAGCTCGCGCTGCTGGTCGTCCGCGACGGTGAAGGCGCGCAGAAGCTGATCGAGATCACGGTCGAGGGCGCGGTGTCCGACGCCAGCGCGCACCGCATCGCCATGTCGATCGCCAATTCGCCGCTGGTGAAGACCGCCATCGCCGGCGAGGACGCGAACTGGGGCCGCGTGGTGATGGCGGTAGGCAAAGCCGGCGAGCCCGCCGAGCGCGACCGGCTCGCCATCCGCTTCGGCACCACCCAGGTGGCGCGCGAGGGGCTGGCGGTGGAAGGCTATGACGAGGCGCCGGTCGCCACGCACCTGAAAGGTCAGGAAATCGAGATCGGCGTCGATCTCGGGCTCGGCGAAGGCCGCGCGACGGTTTGGACCTGCGACCTGACCCACGGCTATATCTCGATCAACGCCGATTACCGGAGCTGAGCCGATGCACCGCCACCACGAAGCCGTATCGCGCCTGATGCGGGCGGTGGCCGAGGCGGTGATCCTGCCGCGCTTCCGCAATCTCGCCGCGCATGAGGTGGTGGAAAAGATGCCCGGCGAACTGGTGACGATCGCCGACCGCGAGGCGGAGGAACGGCTGACCGAGGGCCTCGCCGCGATCGATGGCGACACGGTGATCGTCGGCGAGGAAGCCTGTGCCGCCGACCCGGCACTGATGGCGCAGGCGACGGCGGCGCGTGCCTGGATAATCGATCCGATCGACGGCACCGCCAATTTCGCGAGCGGTCAGCCGCCCTTCGGCATCATGATCGCGCTGGTCGAAGGCGGCGTAACGCAGGCGGGCTGGCTTTATGATCCCGTGGCGCAGCGGATGTGCCATGCCCTATTGGGCGGCGGCGCGTTTATTGACGATGCGGCGGTACGCGCTCGGCCAAGCGGCGGACGGCCACTGGCGGCGGTGTCGAAGGTCGGCCAGTCGGAAGAAGAACATGCCGCCCGTAGCGCCCGTTTCGGTGCGGCCTTCGATCTGGTTCCGCTGCCGCGCTGCGCGGCCGAGAATTATCCGCGGTTGGCGCTGGGACAGAATGACATCGCCGTTTTCCGTCGCACGCTGGTCTGGGACCATGCGCCCGGCGCTCTCTTCCTCACCGAAGCCGGCGGCTATGTAGCGCGCTGGGACGGCAGCCCCTACCGAATCGGCTATGACGGGATCGGGATCGTCGCCGCCTCCACCCCCGAACTAGGCCGGCGCGCGACGGAATTGCTGTTCGGCTGAAGCACACACTCCCCTCCCGCTTGCGGGAGGGGTCGGGGGAGGGACTGACGTGGCGGCCCCATCCCCGACGATACAGTACACTACACCTTCCTCCCCTCCCCCAGCCCCTCCCGCAAGCGGGAGGGGAGCGAAGACTGGGCAAGGCTCAGTCCCTCAAAGTTCCTTTTCGATCCACTGCTTGATCGCGCTCTTGGGCAGTGCGCCGACCTGGGTGGCGGCCTGCTGACCGTTCTTGAACAGGATCATCGTCGGAATGCCGCGCACGCCATATTTGGTCGGCGCATCCGGATTCTCGTCGATGTCGATCTTCACGATCTGTACCTTGTCCGCCAGTTCCTCGGCCAGTTCTTCCAGCGCCGGGGCAATCATGCGGCACGGGCCGCACCATTCGGCCCAGAAATCGACGAGCACCGGCTTGTCCGCCTGCAGCACGTCGGTTTCGAAAGTGGCGTCGGTGGTCGCCAGGGTGGCGGTGCCCATATCATAATCTCCTGAACTTCGTGTTGGCCGGTAATCTATGTACGGCGTGGCTTTCGCTCAAGCGCATCGTACCAAGCTTTGCTCCTACCCCGCGTAGCCCGGCTTGTGCGCGTCGAGAAGGGCGTCCGGCAATGCGTACAGCACCGGACCGGCGGCATAGAGCAGCGCGGCCTCGACTTCCCGGCCCGGAAAGATCACCCGGAGCGCCGCGACATAGGCCGCCATCTGGCGCAGGTGATAGGCGGGAACGTCCGCCAGCGTGGCCGGCGCGCGGCGGCCGGTCTTGAAATCGACCACCCGCACCCGATCGGGCAGCACCACGAGCCGGTCCACCATGCCGGAAACGACAACGCCGTCCGCCACCACCGCCGCAATCGGCGCCTCGCCCAGCGAATCTGGCCCGAACAGTTCGGCAAAGCGCGGGTCTTCCGTCACTGCCAGCGCCGCATCGATCAGCGCAGCACGCTCGTTCGCCTCGGCCAGCCCGCCCGCCCCCACCAGCCAGCGATCTGCAGCGGCGCGGCGCGCGTCGGGAGCGACACTCGGCAGCCTCTCAAACAGTGCATGAAGTAGCCGTCCCCGCTCGGCAGGGGCGCGCATCGCGGGGCCGGGCGGCGGATCGGCAACCTGATCCTCGCCCAGCGACGAAGGCGCCAGCGGGCGCGGCGGGCGCGATTCCTCCGGCGCCGAGGCGTGGAGCCAGCCTGGCAGCACCGGGGCGGGCGCCGCGATCGCCGGTGCAGGCGGCGCGACCGGCTTTACCGCCGACTGCGGGGAAAGCCCGTGGAAGTTACGCACCCCTACCTCGTCCGCCGCGACGCCCAGTGCATCGAACGCCGCCGCGCTGGCCGCATACCAGCTCTTTTCGGGCGGCTGGCCCTTGGCCTGCGGCCCCAGCGCGCCGGCAATCACCAGCCGCTCCTCCGCCCGCGTCACCGCGACGTAGAAGAGCCGCCAATGCTCCTGCAGCTCACGCGCGTCCGCCTCGGCCAACGCCTCGGCCAGCGGCCCGTCGCGCTCAGCACTGCGCGGGCGGAAGATCGGGAATTTCTCGGCTTCCTCCGGCGCCCATTTCAGGAAGCTGCGCGGGCTGCGCGTCGGGTCCACCGTGGCATCGGCCAGGATCACCAGCGGCGCCTGCAATCCCTTCGATCCATGTGCCGTCATCACCCGCACCGCCGGCTGCGGCTGGGCGGCATCGCGAACGATCTCGACATCGCCTCGATCGAACCAGTCGAGGAAGCGCTGGAGCGACGGCGTCGCCCGCGTCTCGAAGGTCAGCGCGGCGTTGAGCAGTTCCTCGATCGGATCGCGTGCTTCCTCGCCCAGCCGGAGCAGCAGCTTGCGTCGCCCCTGCATCGACCCCGACAGGATTTCCTCCAGGAATCGGTATGGCGTGGCGATGTCCGCGCGGCGTAGCAGCTCGTACAGCGGCGCCAGCGGTTCGGCCGACTGGGTGGCGCGCAAATGCCGCCAGAGCCCGCCATGCGGCCGCACCGCCGCCGCCATCAGTTCCTCCTGGCTCCAGCCGATAAGCGGTGAGACCAGCAGAGCGGCGAGCGACAAGTCATCTTCGGGCTGAAGCACGAAGCGGATCGCCGCCAGCAGGTCCTGCACCGCCAGCGGCGCGTTCAGCCGCAGCCGATCGACACCCGCCACCGGCACGCCTTCGGCATAAAGCCGCGCGACGATCAGCGACGCGAGCTCGCCGCGCCGCTTGACCAGCACCATCACATCGCCCGGGGCGAGCAGCCGGCCCTTGCTCCCCAGCGGCAGCGTGCCGACCCAGTCGCGGATCTGGCGCGCGATCTTCGTCGCCAGCGCGCGAGTGGCGTCGCCGATCCAATCCTCTTCGTCCGCCTCGCTGCCGCCATCGATGACGGGCGACCACAGCGTTACCGTGCCCGGCCCCGGTACTTCGCTGGCATGCGGCTCGCGGTCGCTCATCGGCCCCATGCCGGGCGCCGGCAACGCGGCGAGCGCGGCATCGACGAATTCCAGCACCGGCCGGGTCGAGCGGAAGCTGTGGGTAAGCGACAGCGATTCGAGCGGCGGCGCCTCCACCTCATAGTCGCTATGGATATTGGCCAGCGCCTTGAACCGCTCAAACGCGGCGCGGAAAAAGACCGGGTCGGTGCCCTGAAAGCCGAAGATCGCCTGTTTATAGTCGCCGACGGTGAACAGCGTCCGAACCATGTCGCCGCGCGCGCCCTCGCCGGCAAAAAACTCGTCGGCCATAGCACCGACAATCGCCCATTGCCGCGGATTAGTGTCCTGCGCCTCGTCAATCAGCACATGCTCGGTCGTCTGGTCGAGCTTGTAACGAACCCATTCGCCCATCCCCGGCTGGCCGAGCAGCGCGATGGTGCGGCCGATCAGGTCGTCGAAATCGACCGCGCCCAGCCGCCGCTTGGCCCCGGCATAGGCGCGGGCATAGTCGCGCCCTGCCTCCAGCCCGCGCGCGAGCAGATCGACATAGCCGGCACGCACCTGCATCGCGAGCAGTTCGCCGCAGCGCTCGTGCAACCGCATCGCCGCTTCGGCATAGCCGGGCTCCTGCGGCGCCTGCCCCTTGGCGAAGCTGCGAGGATCGCCCTTGGCGGTCGCCCAGACGAGGTGCAGCTGGTCGAGCGTCACGGCGCGTTCGACGGGCGAGCGGGCAAGCCAAGCGGCGATCACATCGGCACGTTCAAGACCACGTGCGGTTCCCCATTGCGAATTATTCGCAGCGATAATGCGTAGCGTTCGCACATCGAACAGCTCATCGGTACAGCAGCGCTCGACCTCTTCGCCGATGTCGCCCTGGGGCAAATCGAAGGCGCGCCGTAGCCAGGGCTGGATGCCGGCGGGCAGCGCCTCCAGCGCCTCGCCGGCCCGCGCGCATTCCTGCAGGAAACCTTCCGCTCCGCCCTCGCCCAGCCGCAGGCTGAGCGCGCCGATTGCCTCGATCACGCCTTCGCGCCCTTCGCGCCGGGCATCGACCAGCATCTCAGCCAGCGTCTCGCGCGCCAGCACCGCTTCCTCGCGTGCCTCCAACGGGCGAAAGCCCGGGACCAGCCCCGCCTCGACCGGGAAGGCCGACAACAGCGACTGGCAGAAGCTGTGGATCGTCTGGATGCGAATACCGCCGCCCGGCGCGTCGAGCACCTTGGCGAACAACGTACGCGCACGGGCGAGGTGCGCAGGAGCGATGCTTTCCCCCAGCGCCTCAAGGTCCGCAACCAGCTCCTCCGGCTTGGCCCGCACCCAATGCGCCAGCTTGCCGGTGATCCGCTCGGACATTTCCGCGGCGCCAGCCTTGGTGAAGGTAAGGCACAGAATCGCCGACGGATCGGTGCCCGCGAGCAGCAAGCGCCACACTCGCGCGGCAAGCACCTGCGTCTTGCCAGTGCCGGCCGAGGCCGACAGCCAGACATGCCGGCGCGGGTCGCTGGCGAGCTTCTGGTTCCCCCTCAGCGGATGGAGCTTGGCGGGGCCGCGGGTCATTCGAGCCCCCCAACACCAGAACGGCGGCAGCATGCGGTCACCTCCCGCTTGCGGGAGGGGTCGGGGGAGGGGCTAAACAGTCGCTGCGCTTCTACTACGTCGCCCCCTCCCCCAGCCCCTCCCGCAAGCGGGAGGGGAGCGAAAATCGGCACCGCTCTAGTCCCGCCCATACCACTCGTCCCGGCGCATCAGCTGGTCATATTCGGCGTACGGCGCATATTCCGGCACCAGCTTGGCGGTGAACGGTCGCTCGCCCGTCAGCCAATCCTTCGCCGCCTCGGCAAATTCCCGCGCGGCGATGCTAACGAAATCCTCGACCGGTATCGGGTCGCGCTTCTTCGGATCGACCGGCGAATCGACGAAGCCGAACCCGCCGCTCCTCGAATTTCGCGCCAGCGACCAATATTCGAAGCAGCGCGCCTCGCCTGCTATTCCCTCGAACCCGCCACGCTCGGCGATAAGCCCCAGCAGGCCGAGTTGCAGGCTGAAACCCGCCTTCACGGCGCGGGTGCTAGGCGGCTGGCCGGTCTTGTAGTCGACGATCGCCAGGCTACCGTCGCCTAGCCGGTCGACGCGGTCGAACTTGCCGCGCAGCGTCACCCCGGCGAAATCGATCGCGCCGTCCCGCTCCACCGCCAGCACGCGGCGGCCCTTGGCGACATTGGCGGCCAGTTCGTCGGCAATCCAGTCGATCGCCTCCATCAGGCGCGGCTGCCACAATGCGCGGATCAGCGGATGGGTGCGCGTGTCTGCCAACATCGCCTCGGCACGCGCGCGCAAACGGTCGGGGCGGCAATCATCATCCTCGAACCAGCGTTGCAGCACGTTGTGCACAGCTGTACCGCGCCACGCGGCGCTGGGATCGGCATCGACCGCATCGAGCGGCATCAGCCGCAGCATCCGGCGGGCGTAAAAGGCATAGGGATCGGCCTTCAGCCGGTCGACCTCGGTGACGGAGATCGCCTTGGGGCGATCGCTGGCGGGCGGCGCGGGTTCCGGCCGGGCGACCGGCGCGAAGGCACCCGGTGCATCGATCGCCGCCAGCCATTCGGCAAGATCGTCCGCACGCTCCAGCCCGCCCGACAGCGCTTCCAGCCGCAGCCAGAAGCGCGAGGCGATGGTCGGCGCGCTGGCGTCGCGGCGCGCGCGGGTGAGCAGCACCTGCTTCGCCCCCAGCCCGATTGCCAGATCATGCGCCGATACACCAATCCGCCGCTCCAGCCCCGGCAGGCCCAGTTCGGCGCGGATTCGCGGCGCCAGCCACGGGTCCGGTGCGGGCAGCCCCGGCCAGACGCCTTCGTTCAGCCCGCCCAGAATCATCAGGTCAGCGCTGTGCAGCCGCGCCTCGATCAGACCGAGAATGGCCAGTCGGGGGTGTCCGCCCTGCGGCGGTCGCACGGCGACCTCGTCCATCAGCGTGCGCAGCATAGGCGCAAGGCTGTCCGGCTCTACTAGCGCCGGACCATGCGCTGCCTCGCGCTCCAGATCGTCGAGCAGCGCGGCGGCCGCACGACCATCTTCGCGGCTCCACAGCATGTCGCCGCCCAGCGCCTGTGCCGTTTCTCGCATCACGGCCACGAGGCCGGGTAGCGGCTGCATACCGGCGGCGAAGATCGCCTCCAGCGGCGCGAGCAACGGCCGTGCCATTTCCCACCAACCGGCCGTAACGCGGCGAAGCGCCCCTTCCCGCCCGCTCTGTTCGGCCAGATACCGGTTGACCCCCTCCAGCCCCGGCGCCGGCCGCGGCCCGCGCAACGCCAGGTCGAGCGCGCGCGCGCCTTCCAGCCAATCTGCGCGGGCGTCCGGCTGGACGAGCGGATGCTTGAGCAACGTCAGCAGCGGCATCGGCGCAAAGCCTTGCGCAGCGGCATCGGCCAGCGCGAGCAACAGCGTGCCCGGAGGAGTGAGAGACAGTGGCTGACCGGCGGAATCGTCGACGATGATCCCCCAGCGCGCGCAATGCGCCGCTACCCGCCGGGCAAGCGCCCGATCCGGCGTTACCAGCGCAGCAGTGCGGCCGGGGGTCTCCACCGCTTCGCGCAACGCCAGCGCGATTGCCTGGGCCTCCTCCGCAGGGGTGGCTAGTGCCAGTGCCCGCACCCCATCCAGCCGGCGCTCACCGGGCGGCAGGTCGGTCCAGCGATGCGTCAGTTCGGGCGGCTGCATCGCCGAGGCGATCGCCTTGCTGCGCGCCGGCGGTGCGTCCAGTTCGCTGGCTACCCGCCAGACATCGAACTCGTTGCGATGCACGCCCATCCGGTCGAGCAGCAGCTTCAGATGAAATTGCGGATGCGCCTCCAGGCTGCGGCGTCTCCGCCCGGTGACGGGGTCGGGGGCGTGCGGGCCGAGCGAGTCCCACTCGGCATCGCCCATGGTGGTGGCAAGGCCGGGCAGCACCACCATGCCGCTCGGCAACCCGGCGACGACACGCAGCAGCCGGGCGATGGCAGGAGCGCTGGTGGTGATCCCGGCGGCACAGACGAAGCCCGATGGCGGCGCCGCTTTCCACCGGTCGGTAACGCGCGCCAGCAACTGCCGCCGCCGCTCGGCGAGATCGACCCGCCCCTGCCGCGCCAGTTCCTCGGGCCAGCGCGACAGCACAATCTCGAACAGCGCCAGCGAGCGTTCCCAGTGCGCCGACAGTTCCGGCCCCAGATCGAGCTCGCGTAATCGGTACGGCGCGACTTCCTCGACCAGCAACTGGTCGAGCGTGGTCGCCAGTTCCCCGGCCAGCCGCACCGCCTCCGCCGCGTCGAGCCGGGAATCGTGCGCCTGGATCAGCCGGGCAAGGATCATGCGCCGCTGCAGTGGATCGACCGCCGGCGGCACCGGATCGCTGTCCTCCACCGCCTCGAACACCGCCTCGTCGAGTTCGGGATCGCCCACCGCCACCAGCCGCGGCAGCAGCAATCCGCCGCCGCTTTCGCGCACGAACGCATCCTGCATCGCCCGCTTGGCGCGGTTGTTGGGCAGCAACACGACGCCGCGCGCCAGCCGCATGGGATCGGCGCCGAACCGCCGGATCAACCCGATCGCCAGTGCATCGGCAAAGGCGCGGTGCGGCGGGATGGTATAGAGGTGAAGACGGTGCGGCATCCGGCTCGTCGGCAAGGGGTGAGGCGCAAAGGTAGCGCGCGCGACGACGGGAGCAAGGCTCGTGCTGCGACATCCCCTCCCGTTGGGGAGGGGGTGCGTTCACATTCCCGCCAGCGCAGCCTGTGCTTCGCCGATTGATTTGGGCGAGCCGACATCGAACCACAGGCCCTGATGCACGGCGCCCCACAACCGCCCGGTCTCGAGCGCGCGGTTCCAGAACAGATTGGTGGAGAAAGGCCCTTCCGGCCAGTCGCGGATCAGGCGCGGCGACAGGATCTGGACACCGGTGAACACGAACGGCGCCAGCCGGCCCGGCTTCCGCCGCTCGGTGATCCGGCCGAACGGATCGAGCCGGAAATCGCCACGCCCGCTATGGCAATAGGCGCGCGCCAGCGGCACCAGCAGCAGCAGCGCATCCATCTTCGCGTCGTCCCACTGCGCTGCGAGCAGGCGGATCGCATCGCTGGGACCGTCAATCCACAGATTGTCGCTGTTGACGCAGAGGAACGGCTTGTCGCCCAGCAGGTCACGGGCCTGCACCAGCCCGCCGCCGGTTTCCATCAACTGCTTCCGCTCGTCCGAGATCAGCAGCTCCATGCCCTTTACCCGCGCGCGCAGATGCGCCTCGAGCTGGTCGGCAAGATAATGGACATTGACCACCGCCCGGCTGACTCCTGCCGAGCGGAGACGGTCGAAAACATGGTCGATCAGCGGCTTGCCCGCCACTTCGATGAGCGGCTTGGGCCGCGATGCGGTTAGCGGGCGCATCCGCTTGCCCAGCCCCGCTGCCATCACCATCGCGGTTTCGGGCACCGCCACCGCAGGCTGCGGGCGGAGCGAATAGGTCGCCGACGTGCTCATGCCGCCGCCAAAGCCATCGGGTCGCCGCGGCGGTCGGCGGGCACGTTCGCCGCGAACCAGTCGGCCACGGGCTTGAGTGCGGGATGCTTCAGGTCACGCTCCAGATAGGTCCAGACGCGCGGGCACAGGCCCGGATAGCGGGGCTTGCCGTCGCGCTTCCACAGTCGGGTAAAGACACCGATGATCTTCGCATTCCGCTGCGCGCCCAGCACATGATAGGCGACATCGAAGGCATCGGCGGCACCGGTGATCCGCTTGTAGCGGTCAAGCATTGCTGTCTCCAGCGCCGGCGCCACGTCGCGGCGGGCGTCCTGCAGCAGCGAGACCAGATCATAGGCGGCATGTCCTGCCACCGCGTCCTGGAAATCGAGCAGGCCCAGCGTCTCGCTACCGTCGATCAACATCAGATTTTCGGCATGATAATCGCGCAGCACGGTCACTGCGCGGGTGCCGGCGAGCAATGGGGTCAGCACCTGTTCCCAGGCCGCCTTATAGGCTTCCGCATCGACCGAAAGGCCGATCGCCCGGCAATACCATTCAGGGAACAGTCCGGCCTCGCGCTGATACTCTGCCATGTCATATGCTCGCGCCACACCCGCAGGCTGGTTATGGAGCCGCACCAGCAGATCGACCGCCGCCTCGTACAGCCGCAGCTCGCTTTCGGGCGCCGCGTCGGCGGTTTCGCGCAGCCGGGCGTCGCCGAAATCCTGGAGCAGCACCAGCCCCTCGCCCAGATCCTGATGGAGGATTTCGGGCGCCGCGAAACCATGGTCTGTCAGCCAGCGCGCAACCGCGATGAACGGTCGCGGGTCCTCGTGCGGCGGGGGCGCATCCATCAGTATCGCGCTCCGGTCATGATCAACCACGCGAAAATAGCGGCGGAACGACGCATCGCCGGCAAGCGGCAGGATCTGCGCGCCTTCCCAGCCAGCCGAAATCAGGAAATCGGGTGCCGCAGAAGGCGGATTCATGTCAGGGGCCATCGGTCCTCCCATGCCGCCGGCACTCGCGCTGTCAAGGCGCGCGCGCCATCCGGCAACACTTCCAGGCTGAGCCACAGCGCGTCGCGCCACCAGCGCTCGCCCAGCCGCTCGGGCCATTCGACCAGTAGCAACGAGTCGCTGCGGGCGTCGTCGAGGCCCAGTTCCTCCGCCTCTTCCGGATCCTCGACGCGGTAAAGATCGACATGCAGCACCGGCAACCGCACTTCGGGTGGATCATAAGGCTGAACGATCGCGAAGCTGGGCGAAGGCGCCTCGCCCTCCAACCCCAGTGCCGCGAGCAACCCGCGCGCGATGCTGGTCTTGCCGGCGCCCATTGGGCCGGAAAGAGCGATAGCGTCCCCCGGCCGAACCACAGCCGCCAGCCGCGCACCCAGCGCCAGCGCCGCTTCGAGCGATTCTAGCCGAATATTAGTCATCCACGTGGCAGCTCAACCGTGACGAGCGTACCCTCGCCCGGCTCGGAAATCATTTCGATCCGCCCGCCATGGGCATCGACAAACTGCTTGGCAAGCGGAAGGCCAAGCCCCAACGCCCGCTCACCGCTGCGTGGCGCGCCTACCTGTGCGAACCGGTCGAACGCCCGCGCCACAGCCTCCCGAGACATGCCGGGGCCATCGTCGGAGACAATGATCCGCGCAACCCGGGCATTGCCGTCGAGGTGAAGCAGCACGCGCCCGCCCTCGCCGGTACCGGCAACGGCATGACGCAGCAGATGCTCCACTATCTGGCGAATGCGCCGGGCATCGCCCTGCACCTGTCCGGCAGTGCCAGTATCTTCCACTGCCAGATCAATTGCGCGGCTGCGGGCCAGCGGCCCGATCGCCTCGGCAGCAGCCCCTGCCGCGACCGCGATGTCGACCCGGCTGCGCTCCAGCGGCTCGCCTTCGCTCAGCGTCAGATCGAGCACGTCATCTACCAGCCCGCCCAGCCGCTCGACCGACATCAGGATCGCATCGACATATTCGGCACCATCGGCGCTCAGCTTGCCCGCAAAGCCGCCCTGCAGCATTTCGGCAAAGCCCTTGATCGAGGTAAGCGGGGTGCGCAGTTCATAACTCATATTGGCGACGAAGGCGGTACGCACACGGTCCGCCGCCTCCAGCGCCTCGTTCCGGTCCCGCAGCGCGCGTTCCACCCGCTGGCGATCGGTCGTGTCGAGCATCGTCACCAGCGCATTCCCGTCGGGCAACGGCACGGCGGCGACATCGAAATGCCGGCCATTGGCGAAAACCAATGCCGAGCCGCGCTGCTGCCTGTCCTTAGCGGCAAGCCGGATCAGATCGCCGAGCGTATCCGCCCGCGCGGGATTGGCCAATTTCGTGCTGGCCGCCTTGATCAGCGTCGGGATCTGCGGATGACCGTCCAGGAAGCCGTCCTCGAAGTCCCAAACCTGACGGAACTTGCGGTTCCAAAGCTGCAACCGCCCCTTGCCGAACACCGCCACCGCCTCGGCCAGGCTGTCCAGCGTGGCCGTGCGCACCAGTTGCATCTCGCCATGTTCGCGCTGCAGCTCGAACTGCTGGGTCTGATCCTCGAAGATCAGCAACAGACCGCCTTCCGGCAGTGGCTGAGCAACGACGCGCAAATGGGTGGTGCCGATGCTCCAGCTTTCCTCGACCGCGTCAGGCGCGGTGAACCATTCGCGCCGCTCCGCCTTCCAGGCCGGAAAGTCGCGCACGTCGGGCAGTTTGCGCGCTTCGCGCATGCGTTCGAGGACGCGGTCGAATTCCGGACGGTCGGCCAGCCATTCGTTGCGCATCGCAAACATGCGGCGGAACGGCTGGTTGCAGAAAACGAGCCCGCGATCCGACCCGAACTGCGCAACGCCCGAAGACATGCGGTCAAGCATTGCCCGCTGCGCCTCGGCAAAGCGCTTCATCCCGCCGCGTGCCTGTTCCAGCTCCTCGATATCGACAGCGAAACCGGCAATGCCGCCGGTCGGCAGGGGCACGTCGTGCAGGCGCAGCATCCGCCGGGCGCCCGCAATCGTCGCCGGCATGGCCGCCGATTGCGGTTCCTGCGTGTCGCGCGCGATAGCCGCATTGGCAAGCGGTCCGCCTAGGCCGGCGCCTTCCACCAGCTCCAGCCCGCGCGCCACGACATCCTCGGCATCACGGCCTTCAACCGCGCGGACATAGGCCGAATTGACCATCAGCAGCCGAAGATCGGGACCGCGATACCACATGGGCATCGGCGCCGCCTCGATCAGCGCGGTGAGCGCATCGAAGGCGGTACGCAGCCGATCCGCCTCGCGCTCCAGTCGACGCACCTCGGCCTGGTTCTCGGTCATGTCGAGAAACCACAGCACCACGCTGCCCGGCGCCTCGACCAGTTCGGACGCACGCTCGCCAAGGATCATCAGCGTCCGCTCGGAGCCGCGCGCCTGCACCGCCATCGTAAAGGGCTGCGCCGCGCGATGGGCGGCGTTCACGCGGTCGGCCAGCAATGCCGCCTCTTCTTCGTCGAGGCCGCCTTCCTCGCCGGCCAGTTCGCTGAGCAACCGGGGCATTTGCTCGAGCCCCAGCCAGCCAGCCAGCTTGCGCGACAGGTCCAGCCGCCCGTCTGCACGCACCACCATGGCCTGGGCAGGTGCGGCGCGGGAAAAGGCGAGCAGCCGGCGATTCTCGTCATAGGTGGCGCGCGCCTCCGCTCGCGCCCGCAACCCGGCATAGAGCGCCCAGGCCGCACCCAGCACGGCAAAGGCAATGCCCGCGCCCGCCAGCGCCGCGCCAGTCTGCGATACGAGGATCACGGGTGCCCCAACCGAACGTCCATCGCACTGTCCTTAGGGCAAAGCACCGGCATACGAAAAGGGGCCCGGCACAGGCCGGGCCCCGAAAGATGCAACCGCAGCGGAATATTTCCGCCGACAGGCGCCTTAGTAGCGATAATGGTCCGGCTTGAACGGCCCTTCGACCGGCACGCCGATATAGGCGGCCTGCTTGTCGCTCAGCTTAGACAGCTGCACGCCCAGCTTCTCGAGGTGGAGTGCCGCAACCTTCTCGTCGAGGTGCTTCGGCAGCACATACACTTCGTTCTTGTAGTGCTCGCCGCGGGTCCACAGCTCGATCTGCGCCAGCGTCTGGTTGGTGAAGCTGGCCGACATCACAAAGCTCGGGTGCCCGGTGGCGCAGCCCAGGTTCACCAGGCGGCCCTTGGCCAGCACGATGATCTGCTTGCCGTCCGGGAATTCGACCAGGTCGGTGCCCGGCTTCACTTCGGTCCACTTGTAGTTCGACAGGGCCGAGATCTGGATCTCGCTGTCGAAGTGGCCGATGTTACAGACGATCGACATCGGCTTCATCGCCTTCATGTGATCGGCGGTGATGACGTCGGCATTGCCGGTGGCGGTCACGAAAATATCGGCGCGCTTCACGGCCTCATCCATGGTGACGACCTCGAAGCCTTCCATCGCCGCCTGCAGCGCGCAGATCGGGTCGATTTCGGTGACCATCACGCGGGCGCCGCCGTTGCGGAGCGACTGGGCCGAGCCCTTGCCCACGTCACCGAAGCCGGCGACGCACGCGACCTTGCCCGCCAGCATCACGTCGGTGGCGCGACGGATCGCGTCGACCAGCGATTCCTTGCAGCCATAGAGGTTGTCGAACTTCGACTTGGTGACGCTGTCGTTGACGTTGATCGCCGGGAACGGCAGCTCGCCCTTCTTGGCGATCTCGTACAGGCGGTGCACGCCGGTGGTGGTCTCTTCCGAAACGCCCTTCAGGTTCTGCACCGTCTTGGTGAGGTAGCCCGGATACTTGGCGACGAACGCCTTCAGCGCGCGCTGGAATTCGACTTCCTCGTCATTTTCCGGCTCCGGCAGGGTCGCACCGGCTTCGATCTTGGCGCCCCACAGCGCGAACATGGTCGCGTCGCCGCCGTCATCGAGGATGATGTTGGCGGTGGTGCCGTCGGTGTCCGCACCCCAGTTGAAGATGTCGCCGACATAGTCCCAATATTCGCCCAGGGTCTCACCCTTCACCGCGAACACCGGCACGCCCGTCGCGGCAATGGCGGCGGCGGCATGGTCCTGCGTCGAGAAGATGTTGCAGGTCGCCCAGCGAACCCGCGCACCCAGCGCGGTCAGCGTCTCGATCAGCACCGCAGTCTGGATCGTCATGTGCAGCGAACCGGTGATCCGCGCGCCCTTCAGCGGCTGCGACGGGCCGAATTCCTTGCGGAGCGCCATCAGACCGGGCATTTCGGTCTCGGCGATCTCGATCTCCTTACGGCCGAAATCGGCGAGCGCGATGTCCTTGATGACATAGTCGTTGGTAGCCACGGGCTGCTTCTCCAGTTCAAGCAAAATGCAGGCGCACCGGGAGTCACTCCCGGCCGCATAGGTGCGCACCTAGCCGCTTCGCGCCTACCGCGCAACGTCAATATAAAGATATCTTTATATGCTTTTTCGGGGCTATTCAACCAATGCCTCCGATTTGGCTCCCTCGTTGCAGCCAGACGGCCCCCCCGGCTATGCTGCCCACTCGATTCGGGGGATTGTCCGTGCGGTTTCCGATAGCAGTGTTCCTGTCGACGGTCGTTATGGCCGGCAACTGCAATGCCCAGGAGGATCCGCCAGCGGACAGCGCAGGCACCATCCGCACGTCGGAATCGTCCCATGACTCCTTCATGAGCGTCGTGAACCAGATGCGCATGCAGCAACAGGCGCGCGACAATTGCTGGAAGCTGGGCTGCCTTCTGATCATCAACCAGACCCATGGCTATGACGTGATCGCCTTTCAGGTCGATACGGCAAAGCCGGGCGAGCCCGCTCATTGGAGCGGAAACCAGTTCCCCGTGGCACTTGGTCCAATGAAGGCGACGTTGCGTTTCAAGACCGGCGGACCGGCAACGTGCGAGGCGTCGGTGCGATTCACGCTGCGCAGCCGCGAGACGAAGGAAAAGGTGACAGTTGACGGCCGGACCAGCCTTTGCACCGCACCGCATCAGGACTCGGTAGTGCGCATCAATATGGTCGAACCGCAGGTTAGCGTGGAGCCAACCAAAGACCATTAAATCGATCAGGCGCGTCCGGAACTGCCCGCCAGCAACGTCGGGTCGATCCCGGCTGCGGTGAAGCCAGCGGCCCACCTCCCCTCCACCGGCTGGTCGTAGATCAATGCCGGGTCGGCACTGGTGTTGAACCAGCCGTGCCGGGTCAATTCACCCTCCAACTGCCCCTCACCCCAGCCGGCATAGCCGAGCGCGACCAGCCAGCGGCTGGGTCCGGTGCCTGCGGCGATAGCGCGCAGCACGTCGACGGTACCGGACAGCGCCCAACGGCCCGCGACGTCGATCGTGTCCTGCCCGCCCCAATCGAGCGTGTGGAGCACAAAGCCCCGCTGCGGCTCCACCGGCCCGCCGAAATGCACCGGTGCATCGGGTGCATCGCCCGGATCGATTTCAAACTGCTCGAGCAACTCGTGCAGGCCGATTCCCTCGATCGTCGCACCGATGCCGATGCCCAGCGCGCCTTCGACATCATGCGCGCACATTGCAATCACGGCGCGTTCGAAGCGGGGATCGCCGATGCCGGGCATGGCCAGCAGAAACTGGCCGGTAAGCGAGGGTGTCGACTCCATATCTCCCACATATCGCTACCGCTTCGGCGTGGCCAAGCTTGAAAATGCCACGCCACATGCCGATGGAGGCGGCGGCCGGGCATCTGCGCACGGCCGCAGGATTCGCAGGAGTGAGCAGCATGACCATCCAGACCGGTGACCGCATCCCCGACGCCAAGCTCGTCAAGGTGACTGCAGAAGGCCCCGAACAGGTCGAAGCACCCGCCTATTTCGCCGGCCGCAAGGTCGCTCTCTTTTCGGTGCCGGGCGCCTTCACCCCCACTTGCTCGGCCAAGCATCTGCCGGGCTTTGTCGAGAAGGCCGAAGAGATCAAGGCGAAGGGTGTCGACGAAATCGCCTGCACCGCCGTCAACGACTTCTTCGTAATGAAGGCCTGGGGCGACGCCAACGGCGTGGCCGGCAAGGTGACGATGCTCGCGGACGGCAATGGCAGCTTCGTCGAAGCGCTGGGCCTGACGCTCGACGGCTCGGCCTTCGGCCTCGGCACGCGCGGCCAGCGTTTCTCGATGATCGTCAATGATGGCGTCATCGAACAGCTCAACGTCGAACAGGGCGGCCAGTTCGAAGTGAGCTCGGCCGAATATCTTCTGGGCCAGCTCTGATCGATTTCCCGGAACCGCCCCCTGTCGACGGAGTTGACAGGGGGTTGATTCCGAAGGGAAAGGACAGACCCATGGCTACCGATCTGACGTCCAACGTCGCGAGCGAACCCGCTGCCGGGCAGCAGGGCAAGCCCTTCATCGCCCAGGCACAGGAAAGCGTAAGCAACGCCTGGGATGCTACCGTCGCCGCCGTCCGCGAACGTCCCGTTACTGCTGCCACCATCGCCGCCGGCGCGGTCGCAGCCATTGGCGGTGCGGCCTATGCAGCGACCCAGCTGCGTGGCAACGGCACGACGGAAAAGTAATCCGCACCCGAACGAAGTGCCCTTCCCGCGTGCGGGAGGGCGCACAACTGCGCCGTGTAAACCGGCGATGTCTTGCCAGCGTCATCATCTGCCATTAGCCATGGAAGATGACACAAGCCTCCGATATCGTCGCCGACCTTGATCGGCTCTATCGCGCCTCAGTCGAACGGCTTCAGCAGGCGCTCAATCGCTATATCACCGATGGCACCACGCCCGATCCGGAAAGCCGGACCGATGGCTCCTTCGCCTATCCGGAACTTCGCATCACCTATCGCGGCGGTCCGGCCAAGCCGACGCCGCGCCGCTCCTTCGGGCGGCTGGTGGAGGCCGGCGACTATCGCATCACGGTCACGCGACCGGCAATGTTCGCCGACTATCTCACCGAACAGCTGACCTTCCTGATCGAGGATTTCGACGTGGAAGTACACGCGGTGACCGGTCGCCAGGAAATCCCGTTTCCCTATGTGCTCGATCCCAGCACGATCCTGAGCCTCGACGATATCTCCGCCACCGAGCTGGGCCGGCATTTCCCCGCAACCGAGCTGTCGCACATTGGGGACGAGATCGCCGACGGCCTGTGGATCAGCCAGGACGGCACCCGCCCGCTGGCGCTGTTCGATGCGCTGCGCACCGATTTCTCGCTGGCCCGGCTGAAGCACTATACCGGCACCCCGGTCGAGCATTTCCAGCAATATATCCTGTTCACCAACTATCATCGCTACGTCGATGAATTCGTGCGCTGGGCGTGCAGCCAGCTGGGTGAGGAAAGCCGCTTCACCGGCGTGTCTGGCGCGGGCGGAATCGTGATCGAGGATGCGGCGGACGCCGACCGGCTGGTCAGCGACGGCGCATGGCGGCGGCACCAGATGCCCGCCTATCACCTGATGGCGCCCGGGGGCACCGGCATCACGCTGGTCAATATCGGCGTCGGTCCGTCCAACGCCAAGACGATTACCGACCATCTGGCGGTGCTGCGCCCCGAGGCATGGCTGATGATAGGCCATTGCGGCGGCCTGCGCCCCAGCCAGCGGATCGGCGACTATGTGCTGGCGCACGCCTATCTGCGCGACGATCATATCATGGACGATGTGCTGCCGCCGGAAATCCCCATCCCCGCCATCGCCGAAGTGCAGCAGGCGCTCGCCCGCGCAGCGGAGACGGTGTCGGGCCAGTCAGGGGACGAGCTCAAGCAGCGGCTGCGCACCGGCACCATCGTCACCACCGACGACCGCAACTGGGAGCTGCGCTATTCGCAGTCGGCGCTGCGCTTTTCGCTGAGCCGCGCGGTGGGCGTGGATATGGAGTCGGCGACGCTGGCGGCACAGGGCTATCGCTTCCGCGTACCCTATGGGACGCTGCTCTGCGTGTCGGACAAGCCGCTGCACGGCGAACTCAAGCTGCCGGGCCAGGCAAACCGCTTCTACGAGCGCGCCATCGCCGAGCATCTGAAGATCGGCATTGAAGCCTGCGAGGAACTGCGCCGCGAAGGCGCCAAGCTGCACAGCCGGAAATTGCGGGCGTTCAACGAGCCGCCGTTCCGGTAAGAGCGGGTCGGATCGCCCTCACCCTTCCCGCCGCCACGGAAGGGTGAGGGCGACAAGCCGCAAGGACATTCCCGGCGCGCGATGCGTTCTCCGCGCGAGGAGAAGCATCATGGCCAACCCCGAACGAACACCCGAAGAGCACACAGACGCCAAGGGCCACGCGCATCAGCCCGACCGCACTGACAGTTCCGAAGAGTGGAACGCCCGGATCGCCGACGAGAATATGATCCCCGACGATCCGGAAGAATAACGCCCGGCGCCCCCAACGCGCCGGGCATCAAGTCTTATTGGGCCAGTTCGAATTCGACGACGATCGACTTTTCGACGTGCACGGCGCCCTCAGGGTTCTTGAACAGGTTGGCCAGCGCCTGCGGGCCCTTACTCATTGCCTCTTCCATCTTGGCCTGGAAGCCCGGCAGCAGCAGGTTGTTACCAACTTCGCTGATCCGGACGACGCGGTTCACACGAAGACCCATTTCCTTCGCATAAGCATCGGCATCGGCACGCGCAGTGCGCAGCGCCTTGGCCTTCGCCTGACGCTGAGCCGCAGCGAAGCCCGCGTCGTCCAGTTCCGAATTTGTTTCGCCGACGGTCACGTCGAGCTTTTCCAGCGCTGCCTTGACGGCTTCCGCCTGCGCTGCGGAAGCGACCGTCAGCTTCTTGGCTTCGGTCGCAGAGAATTTCGGATCCTTGGCGTCAGCGTCTTCGCTGTCGTCGTCGCCGCTGCCCTTGCCGCTGGCGAGCATGATCTTGGTCTGCTCGGATGCCGAGAGATCGCTGAGCGCAGCGCTGGTCAGCCCCTGTGCCTTCAGCGCCGCCTCTACCTTCGCCATCTTGGCGGTGCGGGCCTTGTCGGCAGCGTCCTGGGTCTTGGCTTCTTCGGTGAAACTGATCGTCATCGTCAGCTTGGTCGCCGTCGCATCGACACCGCCCGAAGCGACGATTTCCAGCGCAACCGGCTGTGCGGGCTTCCCCACCTGCGCCAGCGCAAGGCCCGGCGACAGCAACGCAAGCGCGGTAACGAAATTCGTGATTCGCATGGATTTCTCCCCCATTACGGGCTGCTCCTGCCTGAAACGGGGGAGAAAGTCTTGCAGATTCACCAGCACTCCGACCGCGTCACCATCCCTGGGGCTGCCCCTTATTCTGCTCGTCGAGCCATTTCTTCAGCGGCGCGAAATATTCCATCATCGCCTTGCCGGAGATTTCGCGCGTGCCGGTGAACGCCTCCAGCGCCTCCGGCCAGGGCTTTGACGCGCCCATTTCCAGCATCTTGTTCAGCCGCGCACCGACTTCCTTGTTGCCGAAGAACGAGCAGCGATGCAGCGGCCCCTTCCACCCGGCCTGGTCGCACGCCGCCTTGTAGAACTGGAACTGCAACAGCCGGGCAAGGAAATAGCGGGCATAGGGCACGCTACCGGCGACATGGTATTTCGCGCCCGGATCGAACTTGCTCTCGTCGCGCGCGACCGGCGGCACGATGCCCTGATATTGCAGGCGCAGCTTGTTCCAGCCAGCCTCATACTGGCCGGCCGGGATCGTCCCGTCGAAGACCTGCCAGCGATATTTGTCGACCAGCAGGCCGAACGGCAGGAACGCCACCTTGTCCATCGCCTGACGGAGCAACAGGCCTATGTCCTTGTCGGCGCTCGGCACCTGTGCGCGGTCGAGCAGGCCGATCTGCACCAGATATTCGGGCGTGATCGACAGCGCGATAAAGTCGCCGATCGCTTCGTGGAAACCATCGTTCGCGCCGTTTCGATACAGCGCCGGCAACGCCTGATAGGCGCGCTGGTAATAATTATGCCCCAGCTCGTGGTGGATGGTGACGAAGTCGTCCGAATTGACCTTGATGCACATCTTGATGCGGACATCGTTCTTCTCGTCGATGTCCCAGGCGGATGCATGGCACAGCACTTCGCGATCCGCAGGCTTCAGGAACAGCGAACGCTCCCAGAAAGTCGCGGGTAACGGCGCAAAGCCGAGCGAGGAATAGAAGCCCTCGCCGGTCTGGACCATCTTCTTCCAGTCATAGCCCTTGGCGGTCAGCAGGTCGCCGACGTCATAGCCCAGGTCGCCCGCGCCCTTGGGCGCAACGAGGCCGTAAATATTGCCCCATTCCTGCGCCCACATATTGCCGAGCAGGTCGGCGCGGATCGGCCCCGTCTTGGGCTGCACCGCATCGCCATATTGCTCGTTGAGCTTGCGACGGACATAGGTGTGGAGCGCTACGTAGAGCGGCTTCACTTCGCCCCACAATTTGTCGGTCAGCTGTGCGAACTGCGCCGGGGTCATGTCATAGCTCGAACGCCACAGCGCGCCGGTATCGGCAAAGCCCAGTTCCTGCGCACCCTGGTTGGCGATGCCGACCATCCTGGCGAAGTCGCCGCGCATCGGTGCACCGACATTGTCGTGCCAGCTGACCCACATCTCCTTCAGTTCGTTTGGATCGCGGCTTTTGCCCATCGCCGCTTCGATGTCGCTGCCGTTGATCGGCTTGCCGTTCCGGGTGCCCTTGCCCTTGGCATAGGCCGAACCGAGCCGCGTCGAAATGTCGCTCAATTCCTGCGCTGCACCCGCGCGGGTCGGCGCCGGCAGGACCAGCCCGGCGCGCAGCATCGTCAGCTGGCGCTGCTGTTCGGCGGTCAGCCCCGGCGCCTTTTGCAGCCGCGCCGCCTCCAGCGCGAAGCGAACCGACATTTCGGTGCCCTTTGCGCCGACCTCCGACGCCAGCGCATCGGTATCGTCGGTGATATAGGTGGCGTTGACCCAGGCGATGCGCTGCGCGGTCAAGTTATACGTCGTAATTTCCTGCTGCACGCGATCGAGAAACGTCGCGGCCTCGGCAGCCGTTGGCGCTTTGGCGGTTTGCGCCTGCGCCGTGCCGGCCAGCGCGATACCCAGCGCCAGCAGCGAAAGTCCCTTGCGGATCATAATGGTAGGTTCCCGAAATCAAGAAAGGCGCGACCTTGCCGCGCCTCCCCCGCCCCCGTCAACCGACCAGAAAATCGGCGATGGAGTCGCCCAGTTCGGGCCGCGTCACGGCACTCATGTGGTTGCCGGGAATCTCGACAAAATGCCCCCAGGGCAACAGGTCCGCGACTTCCTGTGCGGAGCCATTGTCGTAATCGTCGGCACCGGCGATCACCACGGTCGGCTGGCCGATTGCCGCAATGTCGTCGCGTGGTGTGTCGACAAAGGTGTCAAGGATCCGCAGCAGCGCCACCGGATCGCCCTTGGTCGTCTTCAGGAACGCCTCGGTCAGCCATTCGGAGCTGCCGCGCTCGAAGCTGCCGAGATTGGTGAGCACCCGGTGGAAATAGGCGCCGCGCCCCTTGGTCGCGACCAGCCCGTCCAGCCCCATGCCCGAGAGCACCACCCGGTGCGGCGCGGCGCCGTTGGCCAGCATCCGCACCACCGTCCGCGCGCCCAGCGAATAGCCGCCCAGATCATAGTCGGTCAGGCCCAGATGCGCGATCAGCGCGAAGCCGTCGCGCATCAGCACGTCGGGCGGATAGGCGGCGGGATCGTGCGGCTTGTCGCTCTGCCCATGGGCACGCAGGTCCGGCATGATCACCCGGCAACCGCGCGCGGCCAGCTTGGCGGCATGGCCGTATTTGATCCAGTTGACCTCGGCATTGGAAAAATAGCCGTGGATCAGCACCACCGGCCGCCCCTCGCCCATCTCCGTCCAGGCGATCTCGACCCCATCGAAGCTGTGGAAGCGGTAGGTTTCAGTCGGGAAGTCTGCCAAGGCTATGCATCCAGCGTTGTACGACATTGGGATTGTCCTCGGTCCGGTATCTGGGCAGCGCCGTCGTGTCGAGCCACTGTTCGTGCATGCTTTCCACGCCGAAATGGTGCGTCGGCTGGAACCGGCCCGGTGCATCGAGGCTCCCGACCGTCAGATCCATGGTTTCGCTGTCGGGGAATTCGAACGTCAGCGGAGTCCCGCACTCGCGGCAAAAGCCGCGCTTTGCGATCGGCGAGGACGCGTAGCGATCCGGCTCGCGTTCCCACCGGACATCGTCTTTCCGCACATTCTTAAAGGCGATGGAAACGCCGCCAGTTGCCCGCTGGCACATGCGACAATGGCACAGATAGGCATCGGCATCGCGTACCCGCACCTGATAGCGGATGCGGCCACACTGGCACCCGCCGCCCAATTCCTCATCCATTCTCACCCTCCATTCACGGACAGAATCGACCGGTTCACCCGCTTGAAGTTAATAAGCACCCTTATTATCTGTGCCGTCATGACCGAAACTCTGGGCTTCCTCATCAGCGATGTCGCGCGCCTGATGCGGCGGCGTGCCGACGAACGTGCGCGCTCGATCGGCGCGAGTCTAACACAATGGCGCGTGCTGAAGATCCTTGAGCGCGAGCCGGGCCTCAACCAGGGACAGATTGCCGAACTTCTCGAAGTCGAGCCTATCACCTGCTGCCGGATGATCGATCGGCTGGAGGAATCAGGTCTGGTCGAGCGTCGCCGCGATCCCGCCGACCGGCGCATGTGGCGCATCCACCTGACGCCCCGCGCCACCCCGGTGCTGGAAGAATTGCACATCGTCGTCAGCGGCTGGCTCGAAGAAATTCTTGCCGGCTTGAACGACGAAGCGCGCGCGGCGTTGCGCCAGTCGCTTTTGACCATTCGCGACAACCTGTCGCAATCCGCAGAAATCAAAGAGGCGGCTCATGGCTGACGCAGACCCGAAATTGCGCTCCCCTTCGCAAGACGAAGCCGCCGCGGCCGTTGCCACGGAACAGCCTGCGCGCCACCGCCGGCGCAACTGGCTCCGCCCGGTGCTGATGCTGGGCGTGCCGTTGGTGCTGGTGCTGGTCGCGGGCTATTTCTGGCTGACCTCCGGCCACAGCGTCTCGACCGACAATGCCTATGTCCAGCAGGACAAGGCGTCGGTATCGTCCGACGTGGCGGGCCGCATCGTCGAAGTCGCGGTCCAGGAAAACCAGCACGTTAACGCCGGCGATTTGCTGTTCCGCATCGATCCCGAGCCCTATCGCATCGCCGTCGAGCAGGCGAAGGCGGCCATCGCGTCCGCACAGGTGCAACTGAACACCGATCGCGTCAGCTACCAGGGCACCGGTGCCAACATTCAGGCGGCGCGCGACCGCATCCAGCAGGCCAAAGAGGATTATGATCGCCAGGCCGCGCTGATGAAGGCCGGTTTCACCACGCGCGCCAATTATCAGGCCGCCGAACATGCGCTGGAACAGGCCCGCGCCACGCTGGAGAATGCACAGGCGAGCGCGGCCGAGGCACGCGCCAAGCTGGCAACCGGCAATGCCGTGCCGGGCGAAAACCCCGCCATCGCCGCTGCCCGGGTCCAGCTGGCCAAGGCCGAGCTCGACCTGCAGCGCACCGTCGTGCGGGCACCGATCAGCGGCATCGTCAGCCAGACCAAGAGCCTACAGGTCGGTCAGCAGATGATCACCGGCCTGCCCGCGGTTTCGATCGTGTCGGACAAGCCCGCCTGGATCGAGGCCAATTTCAAGGAAACCGATCTCGACAAGATGCGCGTCGGCCAATGCGCGACCGTCCGCTTCGACGCCTATCCGAAGCTGAAATTGCGTGGCCATGTCCAGTCGATCGGTGCGGGCACCGGCTCCACCTTTGCGGTGCTGCCGGCGCAGAACGCCAATGGCAACTGGGTCAAGGTGACGCAGCGCGTGCCGGTTCGCATCGCCATCGACGGCAAGAGCCCGCGCGAGATGATCGCGGGCCTGTCGGCCGATATCGACGTCTCCTTCACCGGAAAGTGCAACTGACCATGGCGACGGCGGCCCCGGGCGGCGCCAGCCGGGCGGGCGCAGCACGCGCCCAACCTTCCGGCCCACAGGCCGGTGTCGCTGCCCTGCCGGTAAAGTATCGCGGCCTGTTGACCCTGGGCGTGATGATGGCGACGATCATGCAGATCCTCGATACCACCATCGCCAATGTCGCCCTGCCCCATATGCAGACCGCGCTGGGTGCGACCTCCGACACGATCACCTGGGTACTGACCAGCTATATCGTCGCCTCGGCAATCGCGATCCCGATCACGGGCTGGCTGGCCGACCGGGTCGGGTCGCGCAACCTGTTCCTTGCCTCCACCATCGGCTTCATCGTCGCTTCGGCGCTGTGCGGCGCGGCGCAGAGCCTGGAGGAGATGGTCGCCTTCCGCCTGTTGCAGGGCATCTCGGCGGCGTTTCTCAATCCGCTCAGCCAGACCGTGCTGCTCGACATCAACCCGCCCGAGCGCCAGGCCAAGGCAATGTCGATCTGGGGCATGGGCATCATGGTCGGCCCGATCATGGGTCCGCTGATCGGCGGGTACCTTACCGATAATTTCGAATGGCGCTGGGTCTTCTACGTCAACCTGCCGGTCGGCGTGGTCTGTTTCGCGATCCTGTGGTGGCTGCTGCCCAGCCGCCCGATCCGGATGCGTCCATTCGACCTGCTCGGCTTTTCGCTGCTATCGACAGGCATTATCGGTTTGCAGTTGATGCTCGACCGCGGGCAAAATCAGGACTGGTTCGGCTCTACAGAAATATGGATCGAGCTGCTCCTTGCCGTCATCGGCTTCTGGACGTTCGCGGTCCATCTCTTCACGGGCCGACAGCCCATGTTCGACCGGGAGCTGTGGAAGAACCGCAACCTCGTCACCGCCATTTTCTTCATGCTGGTCATCGGACTTGTGATGATGGCCACCATGGCGCTGCTGCCGCCCATGCTGCAGGCGCTCTATGGCTATTCGGTGTTCGATACCGGCCTGCTCCTGATGCCGCGCGGCGTCGGCGTGCTGATCACCATGTACTTGGCCGCAACCCTTACCCAGCGCGGCTTCGATCCGCGCATTCTGGTCGGTGGCGGGCTCGCCGTGGCGGCAGTGTCGCTGTGGCAGATGTCGCAATGGACAATCGAGATGGGCTCGACGCCCTTCATCATCACGGGCTTCGTGCAGGGCCTGGGCCTGGGACTGGTGTTCATGCCGCTGCAGGGGCTGGCCTTTGCCGGCCTGCCCGCCCATTTCCGTACCGAGGGATCGAGCCTGATGAACCTGATGCGCAACATCGGCGCGTCTGTAGGCATATCGATCGTAACGGCCATGCTCGCCCGCAGCACCCAGACGAGCCATGAGTATCTGGGCAGCCATGTCACCGCGCAAGCGCTGAACGGGCTCGACCCCGGCCTGCTCCGCGCCTTGGGCGGGGCCGGCACCAGCGCGCTGGCGATGCTCGACAGCGAAGTAACGCGGCAGGCAGCCATGATCGCCTATCTCAACGACTTCTGGCTGATGGCGATCGTAACGGCGATCAGCGTGCCGCTGGTGCTGCTACTCCGCCGCCCCAAAGGGCCTGCCGAAAAGCCAGATCCTTCAGCAGCAGGGCACTGAGCGGTCTGCGCCGAAGCTTTCCGGTGCGCGCTTGCCAAAAGGGCGGCGCCATGTGTCTACCAGACATAGCATGACGCAGGAGGCGGCTTGTCACTTCGCAAAAAGATCGAGGCGCGGACTCTGAGGCGCCTGCTGGCATTGGTCACCAAGGACTCGCAGCCGAATCTCAATGCGCTCAATGACATTGTGAAGGAAGTGCGCGCGCTGGAGCTGAACGTGAAGGCGATGGGCTATGAACTGGCGCGGCGTTTGGCCGAGGCCTTGCCGGTCACTGGACCGACAGAGGCCCGCCCGGTGGGCCTGACCTGCAAGCCGGCGACCCAGGCCGATATCGAAAGCGACTGGGCGGCACACTGGGCGTCCGAACTGAAGACGGGACGCGTCTATCATCGCAAGCTGTGGGAACTCGTCTATGTGCTGCAGGTACTTTTCGAACACGGCCATCTGAATCCGGGCAGTCGCGGCCTGGGTTTCGGATGCGGTGCGGAGCCTATCCCCAGCTATCTCGCGTCGCGCGGCATCCTGGTGACGGCAACAGATTATTCGAGCGAGGCCGCCCATGCGGCGGGATGGACCGCGACCAACCAGCATCTGGGCTCGGCTGCATCGCCGTTCGTACCCCATCTGGTCGATCGCGCCACCTTCGACCAGTTCGTGGCCATCGACACCGTCGACATGAACGCGGTTCCGGAGCGCTTGCAGGGCTTCGATTTCTGCTGGTCGATGTGTGCGCTGGAACATCTGGGCAGCATCGAGCACGGGCTACGCTTCATCGAACGCTCGCTCGACACGCTTCGCCCGGGCGGCACCGCGGTCCACACGCTGGAACTGAACGTCGACAATGTGGGCCCTTCGATCGACAACTGGGTGACCGTGCTATTTCAGCGGCGCCATATCGAAGCGCTTTCGGCCCGGCTGGCAGCGGCCGGCCACTTAGTATCGCCGCTCGATTTCGACTTTGGCGACAAGGTGATGGACAGGTTCATCGATCTTCCACCCTGGCTGTTCGACGGAACTGACGGCAATCAGATGACGATCGGCTCCCCCGCGCATTTGAAGCTGTCGATCGACGGCTTCGTCAGCACATCGTTCGGGATCATCATCCGCAAGGCAGGCTGAAGCGCCGCCAGCCTCACCCGCGCAACAACGCGGCCAATTCCGTCAGCGGCGCGTTCTCCGGGAATTGCGGCACTTCATCGGGCAGTTTCACCCATGCCTGCTTGCGCCGTGTCCAGATGTGCACGCGCGGCACGATCGCCGCGCTGTCGTCCAGCGTACCGGCGCGCAACAGCACCAGACCGGGTCGTGCGCTGCGCCGGTTGAAGATGCGCGTATGGCAAATGCCGCAGATAAACTGGTGCGAGGTGCTGCCGCTGCTACCGGGATGGGCATATTCCACCAGCGGCCCGGCTACCGCGAAGACCGTCTCTTCCACCGGCGCCTGCTGCGTAAAGGCGCTGCCCGACCAGGTCTGACAATCGAGACAATGACAGCAATAGACGGGCGGCAGCGCCTCCAGTGCCAGCGTGTAGCGCACCGCGCCACAACGGCAGCCGCCCGTCACTGCCATGGTCAGGCCTTCTGCAAATGCCGCCGGCCCAGCAGCTCGGCGATCTGCACGGCGTTCAGCGCGGCGCCCTTGCGGAGATTGTCCGACACGCACCACAGCGACAGGCCATTGTCGACCGTCGAGTCATCGCGGACGCGGCTGACATAGGTGGCATATTCGCCGACGCACTCGATCGGCGTCACATAGCCGCCATTTTCGCGCTTATCGACCAGCATCACCCCCGGCGCCTCGCGCAGGATCTTCTGCGCGTCCTCGGCGGACAGCTCGTTCTCGAACTCGAGGTTGATGGCCTCCGAATGGCCGACGAACACCGGCACGCGCACGCAGGTGGCAGTCACCTTGATCTTGGGATCGAGTATCTTCTTGGTCTCGGCGACCATCTTCCATTCTTCCTTGGTCGAACCATCGTCGAGGAAGCTGTCGATGTGCGGGATCACGTTGAACGCGATCTGTTTGGTGAACTTGGCCGGCTCCACCTGATCGCCGACGAAGATCGCGCGGCTCTGGTTGAACAGTTCGTCCATGCCAGCCTTGCCGGCGCCCGAGACCGACTGATAGGTCGCGACCACCACGCGCTTGATCTTTGCGGCGTCGTGCAGCGGCTTCAGCGCCACCACCATCTGCGCGGTCGAACAGTTCGGATTGGCGATGATGTTGCGCGCCTTGTAGCCGTCGATCGCCTCCGGATTCACTTCCGGCACGATCAGCGGCACGTCCGGGTCCATGCGGTAGAGCGAGGCATTGTCGATCACCGTGCAGCCTGCGGCGGCAAACTTCGGCGCATAGATCGCGCTGCCTTCCGAGCCGATGGCGAACAGCGCCATGTCCCAGCCGGTGGGATCGAAATGCTCGATATTCTGGACCTTATACTGTTTCCCGGTCTCGCCGAAATCGACCATGTCCCCGGTCGAGCGCGACGACGCCAGCACGGCGAGATCGTCGATCGGGAATTCCCGCTCGGCCAGGATGTTCAGCATTTCGCGACCGACATTGCCGGTGGCGCCTGCGACGACGACACGGTAACCCATCTGTACCTCTTTTTCTTGCCAGCGCCGGCAGTGCGGCGTGGGTGCTCTTTAGTGTGAGAGAAAGGTGGAATGCACGTGCATTCCGCTGCTTCGCTGCACAAGCAGCTATCGCGCCCGATTACGGGCGCGGGGTAATTCGCGTGAGTGTGGCGCGTTTTCGAAGCATCGGGAGCCCGCTAGCAGAAACAAAGCTGCGTGGCGAGACCATTTGGTGAAATTTCGTACGAAAGTTAGGCCTTCACCGGATCGCCCCGCCGCAATGGCTGCCAGCGGACATAGGCAAGCGAACGCCACGCCCATTCCATTGGTCCCACGGCGAAGCTGCGCAACCACAGATTGGCGACCACCACTTCAAACGCCAGCACAGCCAGCGCCACCAGATACAGCCCGCTCCAGCTCAGCTTGCCCCACAGGCCCAGCCCCCAGGGCGCGAACAGGATGTAGAGGGCGATGATCTGCTGCAGGAAGTACAGCGAGAAGGCGGTGCGCCCCGCCGCCTTGAACGGCGCCAGCAGAACCAGCCCCGCCCCGCTGCGCACGAGCAGGTTGATGAGCGCAATGTGCCCCACCGACACGAGCAGGCGCGCCGGCTCATCCGTGATCCAGAATGTCTGTGCGATCGGCACGGGCGACAAGTAGAGATGCGCGCCCACCGCGCGCGCCAGCAGCCCCGGGCCGTAACAGCCGATCAGCAACAGCCAGTAGAAGCGCGTGCTCCGTCCGCCCTGCACCACGCGCCATTTCCACAGCGCAATGCCGATCAGCATCGTGCAGAACGCTTCGGCGATGCCCATGCCGAGTTCGGGCAGGAGGAAGGTGAAATAGAAGGCGTAGTTCATCGTCGCATAGGCGACAAAGCCGCCGGACAGCCCCTGTTTCTCGAGTTGCTGCGCCTTTTTGCCGATCTCGCCGCCGGTTCTACGCAGTTCAAACCAATGGTGCCACGCCTGCTGCTTCGCCTGCTCTGCTGCGGTCAGCGGCTGATGTGCCGCCACCTTCTGCTCGATTGCCGGCATCGCCGCGACCAGTTGCGCGCGCTCGGCATATTGCAGGCCACCGGTGACTGCCATCGCCAGCGCAAAGACCGAGCCGAGCGCCAGTAACAGCCTTGGCCCCAGCACCCGGAACGGAAAAAGGAACAGCGCCGCCAGCGCATATAGGTGCAGGATGTCGCCCGACCACAGCACCAGGAAAATGTCGACCAGCCCAAAGCCGAGCAGCCAGAGGTTGCGACGCAAATAGAGGTCGGCGACTGCCACGGGGCCATCCGGCCGCATCGCCCGCGACGCCAGCACCATCAGCCCGCAGCCGAACAGAATCTCCAGCACGCCGCGCTGAGTGCCCTCCAGCGCCACCTTGATGACGGCCCAGCTCCACTGATCGGCGACGCTCCAGCCAATCCGCTGCGGCGTTCCGAATTCCGCGAGCACTGTCTGCCCCTCGAACGGAATATTCATGAAGAAAATGCCGAGAATGGCCAAGCCGCGTAATATGTCGAGAATATCGATCCGCGCAGTATCGCGCACCGGCGCAAGTGACACCTCCGCATCAACGACCATGGCTCGCCCCCGCTTCGATCGGGGGCGAGCCTATAGTTCGTCCTGCACCAAGTCTATACTTGGCAGGCGGGCGATCAGAAGCTCGCCCACTCCTCGACATCGGCGCCCACCTGGCGAACGGTAGAAACCGTCGCAGCGTGGGGCTTGGAGGAGGCGACCGGCAGCGCGTGAACGGTCGAGCGGACCGGCCGGCGCGTTGCGGCGCTGCGGCCGGTGTTGAACCGCGAAGCGCGCTCCGACAGCGAAGCGACCTCGCTGCTCAGATTGCGTGCCGCAGCGGAGGTTTCTTCAACCATCGCAGCGTTCTGCTGGGTCGACTGATCGATCGAGTTGACCGCAGTCGCAACCTGGGTGACGGCTGCCGCCTGCACCTGATTGTCATTGGCCATAGTCGACAGCAGCGAGTGGACCTCGTTGACGTCGCCGACGATGTCGCCCAGCGCGCCATCCACACGGCGGACCATGTCCACCGCTGCGGTGATGTCCGTCTGCGTCGCAGTGAGCTGGTCGCGGGCGCGCCCGGCCTCTTCCTCAGCCCGCATCGCAAGGGCAGAAACAAGGTCGGCCACTACCGCGAAGCCGCGGCCAGCCTCGCCGGCGCGACCGGCTTCGACGGCGGCGTTCATTGCCAGAACGCGGGTCTGGAACGCGATCTTGTCGAGGCCCTCGATCACGTTGTCGATGCCCTTGGCGCTGTCCGACACACGGTTCATCGCCTGCACCGCCTCGTCGGCCACCGAGCGGCCCGAGTCCACCACTTCGATCGCGCCGTTGGCCCGCTCGACGGTGCGCGTCGCGGCGGTCGCGGTCGCCTTGATGCGCTGGTCCATCTGGCTGACCGCCGCCGAGGTCTCTTCCAGGCTGGCCGCAGCACTTTCGGTGCGACGTGCCAGATCTTCGGAGGCCTGCGCGATTTCAGCCGATCCGGTCGAAATCGCTTCTGCGCTGTCCATCACGGCGGAGATCAGATCGCGCAGCGCAACCACGGCCGCGTTAAAATTGCCCTTCAGGCTTTCATACTGCGCGGCGAAGGCTGCATCGATCGTGGCGGTCAGGTCGCCATCGGCCAGCTTGCCCAGACGGTCCTCGAGCGTGTCGACGACCAGTTTCTGTTCGGCATCTGCGCGCTGTTTGGCGACGGCCGCAGCGGCCTGCTCGATCGCCGCGTCCTTGAAAACGAGCACGGACTTCGCCATCGCGCCCACTTCGTCGCCGCGCTCGGTGCCGGGTACATCGACGCCATTGTCGCCACCGGCCAGCGCCCGCATCGCGTCCTGAAGGCGAGCAAGCGGCCGGACGATCTGGCTGCGTGCCACGAAGATCGCAAAGCCCATGGCGGACAGGATCGCGATCACCGCCGTCACCAGCAACATCGTCCGCGTGCTAGCGGCAGCAGCGCTCAACTGATCCGACTGTTCATTGGCTTCAGCGACGCGGCGATCGTTGAATGCCCGAAGGTCGCTGGTGAAACGCTTCATCGCGACGTCCGTCTGCACCAGCACCTGTCGCGCCTGCTCGTCCTGGTTGCGCAAGCCCAACTGGATCGCCCGCGACAACTGGCCATGGATTTCGCCCAGTTGTGCACGGAAACCGTTCAGGGCAGGCGCGATTGCCGGCTCAACCTTTCCTACGGCATCGAGCGCATCGAGCGCCTGCTTGTAGACCTTGGGCTCATCGGCCGCCGCGTCGCGCGCCTCCTGCGAGGTGCCTTCATAGGCCATGACACGATAGGTGTCATAGATCATCGTCGAAGCGATGCGATTGATCCGAACCAGCTTGATCGTGTCGGGAAGCCGGTCCCCGACGAGCACGCTATAGTCCGCGTCGGCGCTCATGATGCGGTTACCGGCATACCAGGACATGCCGAAGGCGATGGCCCCCAGCAGGCCCAGCAACAGCATGATCTTGAACTGTATCTTCAGGTTTGCGAGAAATTGCACGTCGCGATCCTTCCAGAAAGCCTCGCGCCTCTCCTGCGGGCGCTATTGTCCTTCTGGAAGTTATAGGAGGCAGAGACGCCACAAGTGCTTCTCATGCCTAAGGATTTATACAGCGACTACCGCGCCCTGCGAGGATCGTTCAAAGTATTTTCCACAAATTTCAAGATCGTTCCCCATAGATGTTCACTAATTCCGGGGCCGCCGACGCGATGCGTGGAGCCGGGATAGAGCATCATCTCGAACGGGATATTCCGCTGCTGCAGGGTCGCTGCCATGGCGGTGGTGTTGTCCAGAACGACATTGTCGTCGGCCATGCCATGCAGGATCAGCAAGGGATCGGCGATCTTGCCTGCATCGGCAATCGCGCCGGAGCGGAGATAGGCTTCAGGCACCTTGTTCGGATCGCCCATATAGCGTTCGGTATAATGGGTGTCGTAGAGTTCCCATTTCGTCACCGGCGCACCGGACACGCCCGCCGCGAAGGTGCCCGGCGCAGCTTCCAGCAGCTTCAGCGTCATATAGCCGCCATAGGACCAGCCATAGGTCGCGATGCGCTTGGCTTCCACAAACGGCAGCGTCTTTAGGTAAGCGACGCCGGATAGCTGGTCTTCCACCTCTACCGTGCCCATCGCATGCCAGATCGCGCTTTCGAACGCGACCCCGCGATTGGCCGAGCCGCGATTGTCGATCTGGAACCAGATATAGCCCTGCCCGACCAGATATTGCTGCAGCGCCCCGCCCCAGGCGCGGCTGACAGTCTGCACATGCGGGCCGCCATAATGCTGGAAGAATACCGGATAGCGCTTGCCCGGCTCCAGCTTCGGCGCGATCATTTCCCAATGCAATTCGGTGCCGTCGGCGGCCTTGACGGTGCCGAAGGTCCGCTCGCGATGCGCGGCCAGATAGGGGTGATAGGGATGCGCCGGATCCGTGACGGCATTTTCCATCACCCAGGCCAGCCGCTTGCCGTCGGCCTCGGCAAGATAGACCTGACGCGGCTGGTTCGGGCTCGATCGACCAATGATCGCGCGGGTGCCCCCGACATCCATCGAAGCACTGTTCCACCATCCGCGTTCGGTTAGCCGGGTAATGGCACCGGGCTTGCGATAATCGACCCAGTAGAGATGCCGCTCGAGCGGATCATCCTTGTTGCCCTGGAAGAACAGACGGCCGGATTTCTGATCGACGCTCACCGCCTCCGGCGTGACTTCCCACGCCCCGTGCGTGAGCTGGGTCCAGGTGCCGGCATTCCAGCGATAGAGATGGCCATGGCCGTCGCGCTCGGACCACCAGATCAGGCTGCCGTCCGCCAGCGGGGTGAAGGCATTGGACAGGTTGATCCAGCTCTTCGGCGCCGCCTTCTCGCTGAACAGCAGGTGCGATGCGCCGGTCGCCGGATCGACCGCCAGCAGGTCGAGCTGGGTCTGGGCGCGGTTCTCACGCTGGACATAGAGCGTCTTGCCATCGGCCGACCAGTTCACCCGCGCCAGATAGATGTCGGGATCGCTCCCCAGATCCACCTTCACCCGGCCGCCATGACGCGGATCGATCACATAGAGTTCGACCAGCACATTGGGCGTGCCCGCCTTCGGATAGCGCTGCTGGAAAATGCTCGTGCCGTCGGCGCCGATCGCCGCGCGGGTTACGATGCCGACCGGCGCCTCATCGAACCGCTCAACGGCGACATAGGCATCGGTGGGCGCCCACCAATAGCCCTGATCGCGCCCCATTTCCTCCTGCGCGACGAACTCCGCTTCGCCCCAGTGCACCGTTCCGGCGCCGTCCCGCGTCAGGCGCGTCGGTTTACGGGTGGCGAGATCCATCACCACAAGATTCCGGTCCTGCACATAGCTGGCATAGGTGCCGGCCGGGCTGATCGTGGCGTTGAGCTTCGCGCCTGGAGCGGCGGGCAGCTTGTCGACGGTGCCGTCCGTCCCTGCGCGAAACAGTTCGCCGTCCAGCGGAACGAGGACGGATTTGCCGTCGGGCGCCCAGTCATAGCTGACAATGCCCTTGGTGCCGCTGATCCGCGCACGTTCACGCTGCATCTTCTCGGCTTCGGACAATTCGGCACCCGAACCGAGCTTTCTGGAATCGACCAGCATTCGCCACGCGCCCGTGGCCGTATCCATGGCCCAGAGGTCGTAGCGCTCTTTCTCGTCGTCGCGGTTGCGCAGCAGGGTCAGCAGCTTGCCGTCGGGCGACAGTTTCAGCGCGCGCGGCGCCGGCCCATCGATGGGAGGACTGGCGAATACGCGCTCCAGCGTGAGCGGCTGCGGCTGGGTCTGTGCCACCACCTCACCCATGCCCGCCAACACACCACAGCTTCCGATCACAAGTCCCGTCATCCATTTGCGCATCCCAACGCTCCAGAGGGCTAAACCCGCATGCGGGCGAACGAGGCTTATCGCGAGGGAGGGCCGACCCGTAAAGAGGCTGACCTTGCGGCCAAGAACTCAGAAAAAATGCCCGTCATGGCCATCCAAGCTGCAACAAAATATTCGTAAGCACGTTGTTAAAATTTCTCATACTAAAATCATTCGAGAGCCGTCCTCCGGAATATACCTACCTTTTTATATTTCGCGGTATAAAATAGCCCTGATCTGACTGCTGTAAACTTACGGCAGCCGGATATTGGCGGCGCGAAAAGCACGATTCCGCCGCAGTTGCGACATCTTAAGGATTTTTTAACGATTCTTATTTAGAGCTTAATCAACGGCCTAAAGGCATGAGATCGGGGCGCAGTAGGTCCATTGAAGGAGTATCGGCCGGATGTCTTCGGACGGCCAGATGGGCACGCGTAAACAGGCGCCAGCGGAAGCCGCCGCCCGATTGCTGCAGGAAAGTTGGCCAGCACTGACCGTGCTGACTCCAACCAGCCTCGGCTTGGGCAACGACACCCGCTCGACGATCCAGTTTCTCGAGATCGTGCAATCGCTCAGCGACTGCGGATTCCTTACCTATGAGGCGCTGCTGGTCCAGCCGGGCGGGCCCGTTGTCATTGATGCAGCGCTCACCGCGCGCGGTCGCGCTGCCTTGGCAGCGCGCACCTGGCCTGTCGACTGACGGCCAAATTCTACCGCAGTGGGCTGACGCGTAGCCGGCGGCTCAGTTGAGCTGCCGGATCTCTTCGGGTGTGCGTTCCGACATCCCGGCGGCTAGCCAACGCAGCGCGGCGATGTCGTCGCGGCAAAAGGCCCGTGCCTCCTTGCGCAGAACGGTCAACATGCCGACCTGACGATCCCCGGCGCGAAGCGGCACGCTGAGCTGAGAAATATAGCCATTGCGAAATGCAAGAGCAGGCTGGGCGAGCACGGCGTTCGGGATGGTTGCGTCCAGTCCCCGCTCGGAACGCGCAATCGTACCAACCCGGTCCATCCGGGCAATGGCAATATCGCCACCTACAAGCCCGAGCGCAGCCTCTGCCAGCTTGTCGAGATGGGACTTCGTCCAGGCATCCCCGATCAGGAAAGCATCCTCACGAAGAGGACGCGTCGCGATATCGATAGTTTCCGGACGCCCCGTCATTTTACTTACTCCCGTACAGCCCCCAGCGCCGATCTATGCGATCGCACCCCATTGTATCGATTACGGATATCTACCCAACGCGACTCTACGCACCCCACCGGGTTCGAGCATTACTAACAATAGTTAGTAATGTATTAACGCACCGGAGCCTGAAATGACTATGATCTCGGAAATGTTTAAATCTCAAATCAAATCCGGTCAGAAGACCGGTTTTTGTATCATTATGAGTAGATGGTATAACCAATAGCGGTTATCGAAAAGTTACCTCCCAGTTCGCTGAACCCGTTGACAAAAGCACCAACGCGAAAAGAGGCCAACCGTTTGCACAAAGCAAAGGGCGCGCAAACCTTTCGGTCGCGCGCCCTGCAATTTGATAATCGGGAACCGATTTATTCGGCCGCCTGGGTCTCCGTACGGGTATCCCGGCGCTCGGCGATACGTGCCGACTTGCCGGTGCGCCCGCGCAGATAATAGAGCTTCGCACGACGCACGACACCGCGGCGCACGACTTCGATCGAATCGAGGTTCGGCGAATAGAGCGGGAACACGCGCTCGACGCCTTCGCCGAACGAGATCTTGCGAACGGTGAAGTTCGAACCCATGCCCTTGTTGGCGCGGGCGATGCACACGCCTTCGAAGTTCTGCACGCGGGTACGCTCTCCTTCGACGACCTTCACGCCGACGCGAAGGGTGTCGCCCGGACGGAATTCCGGAATCTTCTTGGCTTCATTGAACTTGGCAATCTGCTCGGCTTCGAGCGTCTGGATGAGGTTCATCTCAGTCAGTCCCATTTTTTCGCCGCGCGCCAGAGGGAGACTGAACCCGAGCGCCCTCGTGGCGCTCCCAAAGGTCCGGCCTCCTTAGCCGTGTATCGCTCTCTGCCATGGCGCGTCGCCAGGCTTCGATCTTCGCATGATCCCCCGATCGCAGCACTTCGGGGATCGTGCGCCCTTCCCATTCTACAGGTCGGGTATATTGCGGATATTCGAGCAGCCCCGTTTCGAAGCTCTCGTCCATACCGCTGGAAGCGGCGCCCATTACGCCGGGAAGGAGACGAATGCAAGCGTCGAGCAGCGTCAGCGCTGCCATTTCGCCACCGGAAAGGATATAGTCGCCGATCGAAACTTCCTCCACGTAGCGCGCGTCGAAGATTCGCTCGTCAAATCCCTCGAACCGGCCGCACAGCACGATTGCCCCCGGCCCTGCCGCCAGTTCGCGCACACGCCCCTGCGTGAGCGGTCGCCCGCGGGGTGTCATGGCGAGCAGCGGCCTGCCGTCCCGCGCAACGCTGTCGATGGCGGCGGCGACCACATCGGCGCGCAGCACCATCCCCGCCCCGCCGCCCGCGGGCGTGTCATCGACCGAGCGATGCTTGTCGGTGGCGAAATCGCGGATCTGCACAGTCTCCAGCGCCCACAGCCCTTCGCGCAGGCCACGCCCGGCAAGCGAAATGCCAAGCGGCCCGGGAAACATCTCCGGATAAAGCGTAAGGATAGTGGCGGCGAAGGTCACAGCGTCCAGTTCTCTAGCCTGAGGTCCGGGATGTCGGCGAAATCCCGCTCGTTATTGGTAATCAGCGTCAGCCCGGCCGCCAGCGCCTGCGCCGCGATCAGCCGGTCCAGCCGGGCGCGACGGAAAGGCAGCCGGGCATAGGCCTCCGCAGCGGCGGCGTCGAAGGGCAACAACAGCACGTCGCGTAAAAACCCCTGCAGCGCCCTTTCGCCGTGCGCGTCGCGAACGCCCAGCCGAACCTTGGCATAGCTGATCGCCGAAACCGCCAGACTGCCCCGCGCCTGCGCACGGACGCGCGCATTCAACCGCTCCACCGCCCCCTGGAGCAGATCGATGCAGATATTGCTGTCGAGCAGAAAAAGCGGATCAGTCATCGCGCCGCAATTTTCGCAATTCCCAGTCGAGTTCGCGTTCCTCAATCTCGCGATCTTCGTCCGGAATCGGCTTCAGCCACGGGAGCGCGCCGATCCAGTCCCCGCCGATCTTCTCCTCGCCGTCCACCGGCTCGACCGAAAAGCCGCGGCGCCCCTCGCGCAGTACCACTTCAGCGCCTTCCTTCAGGCCAAGCGCCTTGGGCAGGCGAAGCGCCAGCGAATTGCCTGACTTGAAGATCCTGGCGCGATATTCCTCGCCCATATGCCGCCTCCGTATATACGGCATGTATATACACACCTCTCGGAAAGCAATGCGCTCAGAACCAGTCCTCGATCCGTAGCCCCGGCACCTTGCGAAAATCGCCGGCATTGTGCGTCACCAATGTCGCGCCCAGCGCCAGCGCATGCGCGGCAATCAAGCGGTCGTACCGCCCCCGCGCCAAACGCGCCGCCGGAAAGCTAAGCGCGGCCTCTGCATCGAAGGCGGCGACCGGCACCTTCTCCAGCAGCGCTTCCAGCGCCGCGAGCCTCGCCGCCTCGCCTCGCGCAGCGCCATCGATCAGTTCGGCATGGCTGATCGCCGAGATCGCGATCTTCCCCCGCTCCGCCGCTGCAATCCGTCGCGCGAGCGGTGCGCCGCCGCCCCGCAGCAGGCGAATGCAGACACAGGTATCGAGCAAATAGTCAGGCGCAGCCATATGCCTCCTCTAGCATCCCGGCCGGGAACCTGTCCCGCCCCCGCGCGCTGGCGGCGGCATGGACGATTGCATCATCATCGGCGGCGGGCCGGCCGGGCTGACCGCGGCCATCTATCTTGCCCGCTTTCACCTGAATATCCGCCTGTTCGATTGCGGATCGAGCCGCGCCGCACTGATTCCCTGCACCCGCAACCACGCCGGTTATCCAGAAGGCATTTCAGGTCTGGACCTGCTCGGGCGGATGCGCGCCCAGGCCGAGAAATATGGCGCCGTGCGCGAGGCAGCCAGGGTGACTAGGCTGGAGGTGCTGGACGAAGGCTTCCGCATCGAAATCGGCGAGCGCGAGGCAAGTGCGCGGGCGGTTCTGCTGGCAACCGGCGTAGTCAATCACCGCCCGGAGATGCCCGATGCGTTGCACGACGCAGCGCTGGCGCACGGCCTGATCCGCTATTGCCCGGTCTGCGACGGCTATGAAGTTACCGACAGGCGCGTGGCTGTCCTCGGAACCGGCACGCACGGCGCGCGGGAGGCACTGTTCGCGCGCAGCTTCACCAAGGACGTGACGCTGATCGCCCCCGATCGCCACGCGCTGCCCGCCGAACAGCTGGCCCAGCTCGACGCCGCGGGCATTCCCTGCATCAACGGCCCGGCTACCGGCTGGGCGCTGGAAGACGGGCAGCTAGTGCTATCCACGGCCGCCGGGCGGCTGGCGTTCGACAGCCTCTACCCCGCGCTCGGCTCGCACATCCGATCGGAGCTTGCCGTCGAGGCGGGTGCCCGAGCCGACGCCAGCGGCTGCCTCGAGGTCGACGACCACCAGCGCACCTCGCTCCCCGGCCTGTTCGCTGCCGGCGACGTCGCCAAGGGGCTCGACCAGATCAGCCATGCGATGGGCGAAGCCGGCGTCGCGGCGACGACGATCCGCAACATGCTCAACGCCCAGGCGCCGCTCTGGCGCTAGGCAGGATCAGTCCGCGATCCGCGTCAGCACCATGTCGCGCCCGCGGAACCGGCGGATCGTCATGGTCATGCCCGCGCCGTTGGCGGTGAAGCGCAGCCCGAAGCTGCCCTGGTGCGAACCGCTAAAGGCATTGGCGATCGTCGGCGTCAGCGGCTTCACCGTGCCGTCGAGCAAGCGGAGCGCAATGCCGTTCCCGGCGAACTCGACGCGGATCACACCGTCGAACTGCGGATGGCGATACAGGCCGAGATAGGACCGCAGCGTCGCCTGGTCCGGCGTCACGGGGGTGAAGCGACGGAAGGATTCGTCGGCGCGCGCGGGATTATGTTCGCGCAGCCCCGTGCCTTCGACTTCAAATTCGGTGTCCACCAGCGCGTATCGCCCGTGACCAACCCGGACTAGCGCCTCGCTGTAGCCGCCGCTCCGATAATAGAGGCGCCCTTCGCGCGCCTCGATCGCGAAGCTCCTGTCGCGCGTGTCGATATAGCCGCCAACGAGCGCACCATCTTCCGCCACGGTTGCCTGGGGCGGCTTCGGTGCAGCCTTGTCCGCGAGCACGATGTCGGCGAGGTCGCGAATGGTGAAATAGGTGTCGAGGTCGTCGCGGTTGCAGACGATCGCCATGCCGATCCCGGCATCGGGATAGCTCATGATGTCGGTCGCAACCCCGTCCGCCGTCCCGTTATGCTCATACAGCCGCATGCCGCGATACGGCATCAATTCCAAGCCGAGACCATAGGCAACCGGCTCGCCATTGTTCAGCCGTCCCGGCGTCAGCATCTTCGCGATCAGCGCCTTGCCGCCCACCGCGCCGCTGCGCAGATTGGCTTCCCAGCGCGCCAGGTCGCGGATGCTCGACTTCACGCCCCAGCCGCCGAGATCGGCAATCGACACGATCGTCAGCAGCGGCACGCCTGCTTGGTTGAGTTGATACGGATAGGCGCGGTTCGGCGCAGGCTCGCGCTCTTGCGACACCTGGGTTTCCGTCATGCCAAGCGGCAGGAATACGCGTTCGCGCATGTAGCGCGCGAAGGACATGCCGCTCACCCGCTCGATCACGACCGAGGCCAGGCCATAGGGCACGTCGCCATAGCTGAAATCGTCGCCGCTCGGGAACATCAGCGCGGTGTCGCGTTGCAGATAACGCATACGCTGGGCGGCATCGACATGCTCAATGCCCGGGCTCTGCAGGAAAAAGGCATAGTTGAGATAGGGCGGCAGCCCGCCCATATGGTGCAGCCCCTGCTCGAAGGTGACCGCGTGCGCGAAGGCAGGCAGTTCGGGCAGATATTTGGCATACGGATCGCTGAGCTTCAGCTTGCCCTCTGCCTCGAGCAACAGCAGGCCGAAAGCAGTGAACTGCTTCGTGATCGAGCCGAGCTCGAAGATCGTGTCGGGCGTGATCGGGCGATGGTCGTCGACATTGGCGGCGCCGAAGCCCCGCGCATGCAGCAACACGCCGTCGCGGAACACGCCATACGCACAGCCAGGCATGTCGAGCCGGTCATAGGCAGCAAACAAGGCGTCCGCTTTTGCCCAGTCCTGTGCTTTCACCGGGATCGGCGAGAAGACCAAGCCAAGCATGGCTGCAAGAGAAAGAATTCGCCCCATCGGTCAATCGCCCCCGCAATTGCCGGCCAATAGGCCCCCATCACCTATTTATACGGGAATCATGACGGTCCCGCGACGAACATCGCGCGACGGACTTTAGAAATCGATGAAAGCGCTCGCTACGACGAGCCTGGTCTCATCCCAGCTCGGCACCGCTTCGGGCCGCATCGGCACCATGAAGCGCTTGCCGTCGGGGCGCTCGATTTCGATCACGTCGCCCGCGCCATAATCATCGATCGCGACGACGCGACCGATCGTGGCGCCATCCTCGCCAAGCACGGGCAGGTCCAGCAGATCGACATGGTAATATTCGCCCTCGCCAAGCGGCGGCAGGGCGAAGCGCGGCACCGTCAATGTGGTCCCGCGCAGCGCCTCGGCGGCGTTGCGGTCGCTCACTTCGGCGAATCGGGCGATGGCACCGTTCGGGCCATCGCGCAGTGTCTTGAGCGTCAGCGTGCCGCCATTGAAGCGTTTGTGCGCCGCCAGATCTTCGGCAAACACCTTCAGCCGAACCTCACCCGCAATGCCGTGCGCGCCGATTATGGCGGCAAGCGTCACCGGGCGATCGCCGCGGCGCGAGGGAGATGAGGGTTCGGACATGATATAGCGAACGCGCGACGCATAAGGCGTCCCTCCCGCGCGCAGCGGGAGGGAATGTCAGCCTCAGGCCTCGGCAGCTTCTTCGGCCGGCGCGGCAGCGGCTTCGGCAGCGGCCTTGGCCTTCTCGGCACGCTCTTCCGCGCGTTCCTTGGCCTTTTCGCCCGGGACCGCCTTGTTCGGGTTGTTGCGGGCCGCACGCTCCTTGATGCCCACGGCGTCGAGGAAGCGCAGGACGCGATCGGTCGGCTGGGCGCCGACGCTCAGCCAGTACTTGGCGCGCTCGCCGTCCAGCTTCACGCGCTCGGGCGAATCCTTGGCGAGCAGCGGGTTATAGGTGCCGATCTTCTCGATGAACTTGCCGTCGCGGGGCGCACGGGCGTCAGCAACGACGATCCGGTAATACGGGCGCTTCTTGGAGCCGCCGCGCGACAGACGCATGGAGAGAGCCATTCTACTTCACTTCCTTCTTGAGATACAGTTGAAACCAGTTGAACTAAATTACTTCTTCTTCAGCAAATTTTCGAAGCCAGGGGGCAGTTTCGCGCCACCAGGAAGACCCGGCAGGCCCGCGCCCACCTTGTCCATCATGTCGCCGAGCTCGGCGCCGCCCAGCGCATTACCGATGCCGCCCATGCCGCCGCCGGGGCCGCCCTTGCCCAGCATGCCCAGCATGCCCTTCAGCCCGCCCATCTTCTTCAGCCGCTTCATCGCGGTCTGCATCTCCTGATGCATCTTGATGAGCTTGTTGACGTCCTGCACGGTCAGGCCGCTGCCCTTGGCGATGCGGATCTTGCGCTTGGCGTTGAGCAGTTCAGGCTTGGCGCGCTCCTTGGGCGTCATCGATCCGATGATCGCGTCCATGCGGATCAGCACCTTGTCGCCGCCGACCTGATCGACCGCCGCCTGCGCCTTCTTCATGCCGGGGATCATCCCCGCCAGCGCACCCAGGCCGCCCATCCTGCGCATCTGCGCCAGCTGCGCGCGCAGGTCGTTCATGTCGAACTGGCCCTTGGCGAGCCGGTTCGCCATGCGCTCGGCATCTTCCTGCTCGATCGCGGCCGCGGCCTTTTCGACCAGGCTGACGACGTCGCCCATGCCCAGGATGCGGCCGGCAACGCGCTTCGGGTGGAACGGCTCGATCTGGTCGAGCTTTTCGCCCATGCCCGCGAACTTGATCGGCTTGCCGGTAACGGCACGCATCGACAGCGCCGCACCGCCGCGCGCATCGCCGTCCATCCGCGTCAGGATCACGCCGGTCAGCGGCACCTGTTCGGAGAAGTTGCTGGCGACGTTCACCGCGTCCTGACCGGTCAGCGAGTCGACGACCAGCAGGATTTCCTGCGGCTTGGAGATGTCGGCAACCGCCTTCATCTCGTCCATCAGCGCCTGGTCGACGTGCAGACGGCCCGCAGTGTCGAGCATCAGCACGTCGAAGCCCTGGAGCTTCGCCGACTGGAGCGCGCGGCGGGCGATGTCGACCGGCTGCTGGCCCGCGACGATCGGCAGCGTCGTCACTTCGGTCTGGGTGCCGAGCACGGCCAGCTGTTCCTGCGCGGCCGGACGGTTCACGTCCAGCGACGCCATCATCACCTTCTTGCCCTGCTTCTTCAGCAACTTGGCCAGCTTGGCGGTGGTCGTGGTCTTGCCCGAGCCCTGCAGACCGACCAGCATGATGACGGCCGGCGGGGTAACGTCGATCGCCAGTTCGGCGGTGTCGGCGCCCAGCATGTCGACCAGTGCGTCATGGACGATCTTGACGACCTGCTGCCCCGGCGTGACCGACCGCAGCACCTGCTGGCCGACGGCCTGCTCGGTTACCTTGTCGACGAAATCGCGGGCGACGGGCAGCGCGACGTCGGCTTCCAGCAGCGCCACGCGCACTTCGCGCATCGCGGTCCGGACATCGGCCTCGGCGAGCGCGCCACGCCCGCGCAGGCGTTCGAAGACGCCGCCCAGCCGATCGCTCAAACTCTCGAACATGATGCCCAGATCACTCCAAATTCAGTCTCGCACCGCCAAACGCAAAACACGCCGGCGGACGAAACCTCGTCGGCCGGCGTCACCCCTTGGGGTGGCAAATGTCGCGCGTTCGTCAGGAACGGTTGCGCTGGCCTTTAGACGCAGCCCCCGACGATTGCAAGCGCTACGGGTTTAACCTGATCTACACTCTCGCCATGGAAGAAGGCCCCATTCAAATCCTTGGGGGATGTCCTCCGGCAATGGCGCTGGCTTTAGACGAAGATCTCGATCGACAGGAAAACCGTCGCTCCGGCATTATAGCAGGGGCGACGAGTGTAGCCGCGATTCTGTTGTTCGTCGGCACGGGAAGCGCCGTGCTGTCGAAGACGCTGCAGCATTATGCGGAGGGTACGCCCCCCGCAGACCGCACGCTGGTGATCGCGCTGCTTCTCAATGTCGCGCTGATCCTGTTCGGTTGGCGCCGTCACCATGCGCTGAGCATGGAAGTGGAGATGCGCACCGCGGCAGAAGAACGCGCCCAACATCTTGCCAGCCGCGATCCGCTGACCGGCTTTCTCAACCGCCGCAGCCTGGCCGAAGAAGGCGCTGCCATGTTCCTGCGCGCGGAACGGCGGCGCAAGGCGATGGCGATGATCGTGCTCGATCTCGACCATTTCAAATCGGTCAACGACATGCACGGCCACCCGGTCGGCGATTCGCTGCTGCGCGCGGTTGCCGGCGAGATTGCGAGCGCCTTGCCGCCGGTGGCGCTCACCGCGCGGCTGGGCGGCGACGAATTCGCCTGCGCCTTTCTGTTCGACCCCGGCGAACCCGCAACCGTCGAGCGAGTCGCCGAACGCCTGGTCTGCCGCATGGCACAGCCTTTCGAGGCGGAAGGGCTGCGCCTGCACATCAGCTGCTCGGTCGGCGTCGCCCGCAGCGATTTCGACTGCGCCAGCATCGACGCGCTGATCCGCTCGGCCGACATCGCCATGTACCAGGCGAAAAAGACCGGCCGGAACCGCTATGCCTGGTTCGACCAGTCGATGGAGCGCGAGCTTCAGACGCGCAACGAGCTGGAAAGCGGGCTGCGCCTGGCCATTCCGCGCCAGCAGATCGTGCCCTATTTTGAACAGCAGATCGATCTCCCCTCCGGCCGGCTGCACGGCTTTGAAGTGCTCGCGCGCTGGGAACACCCGACCCGCGGCACGATCAGTCCCGAACTGTTCATCCCCATCGCCGAGGAAACGGGCATGATCGGCGACATGTCGCTGTCGATCATGCAGCAGGCATTCCTCGCCGCGCGCGACTGGGATCCGGCATTGTCGCTGTCGGTGAACATTTCGCCCTGGCAGCTGCGCGACGCCTGGCTGGCGCAGAAGATCATCAAGGTGCTGACCGAGACCGGCTTTCCTGCCAACCGGCTGGAAGTCGAGATCACCGAAAGCTCGCTGTTCGACAATCTCCCGCTGGCCCAGTCGATCGTCGGCAGCCTGAAGAACCAGGGCGTTCGCCTGGCGCTCGACGATTTCGGCACCGGCTATTCGTCGCTTGCCCATTTGCGCGCCCTGCCCTTCGACCGGATCAAGATCGACAAGAGCTTCGTCACCTCGCTCAACCAGAGCGCGGATTCGGCGGCAATCGTCAACGCGATCGTCCGGCTTGGGGAAAGCCTGAACCTGCCGGTCACCGCCGAAGGCGTGGAAGACGGGGCGATCGAGGAACGGCTGCGTGCGCTCGGCTGCGCCAAGGCACAGGGCTGGCATTATGGCCGCCCGCTCTCCATCGCGAGCGTGCGCCGTTTGCTCGCCGAACGCCGCCTGATCCTGCAGGCAGCCGCGCCCGAAAGGCCACGCCCGGTCGTTACCGACGCCGCTACCAGCCGACGCCAGGCTGGCTGAGCCAGGCTTTCTCCTCGGGCGTCGAGTCGCGCCCGAGCGCGGCATTGCGCGTGGGGAAACGCCCGAACCGCGCAATCACCTCGGCATCTTCACGGGCATAGGCCAGCGGCTGTGCCAGCCCCAGCCCGGTAAAGCATTCCAGGCTGCGCGCCTGCAGCACCGGGTCCTCGGCATGCTCGAACGGCAGATACAGAAACTGGCGCCGCTCTGCGGGCATGTCGCGGTCCCAGCCCATCTCCACCGCCTCGCTGGCCAGCCGCTGCGCCAGCGGGTCGGCAGCGAAGGCCGCGGCCTTGCCGCGATGGATGTTGCGGGAAAACTGGTCGAGCAGGATCACCGCCGCCAGCAGCGTGTCGGGCGCCGTGTCCCACCCCGCCGCGCGGCGCGCCAGCACCGTGTCGCGCAGCTTGCCGAAGCGCCGGGCGATCTCCGCATCCAGCGTGTCGCATTTGGCAAACCATTGTTCGGGCATGAGCGCGTCGAACCAGAAGGCCAGCACCAACGCTGCCTTCGCGTGGACTTCTGCGGTCGGCGTCTCTAGATCGCTCGCCAATGTCGCTCTCCTCGCCCCTCATCCTTAACATGGGTTGCCGGCTGAACCTAGCCGAAGGCGAGTCGATCCGCGCACTGCTGGCGGACCGTGACGCCATCGTGGTGAACAGTTGTGCCGTAACGTCCGAGGCCGTCAAACAGACCCGCCAGGCGATCCGCCGTGCCCGGCGCGAACGGCCCGATGCCGAACTGGTCGTCACCGGTTGCGCGGCACAGATCGACCCGGCCGGTTTCGCCGCCATGCCCGAGGTGGACCGGGTGATCGGCAATGCCGAGAAGCTGCTGCCCGCCGCCTGGGCGAACGAAGCGCGGGTGCAGGTGCAGGACATCATGGCCGTGCGCGACACCGCGCCGCATCTGGCCGCCAGTTTCTCCACCCATGCCCGGGCGTTCGTAGAGGTGCAGAATGGCTGCGACCATCGCTGCACCTTCTGCGTGATCCCGCAGGGGCGCGGCAACAGCCGCTCGGTGCCGGCGGGCGCCGTGATCGACCGGATCGCCGCGCTGGCCGAGGCGCATGGCGAAGTGGTGCTGACCGGGGTGGACCTCACCAGCTACGGCCATGATCTGCCGGGCAGCCCGACGCTGGGAACCTTGGTCGAGCGCATCCTGCGCCATGTACCCCGGCTAAGGCGGCTGCGGCTCTCCTCGCTTGACGGCATCGAAGTCGACGACCGGCTGTTTGCGCTGCTGACGCAGGAACCGCGGGTGATGCCGCATGTCCATCTGTCGCTGCAGGCCGGCGACGACATGATCCTCAAGCGGATGAAGCGCCGCCACAGCCGCGTCCAGTCGGTGGCGCTCGCCGAGCGACTGCGCGCCGCCCGGCCCGACATCGCGATCGGCGCCGACCTGATCGCCGGCTTCCCGACCGAGGATGAGGCGATGTTCGCCAACACGCTCGCGCTGATCGGCGATTGCGGCGTGGTACATGCGCACATCTTCCCCTATAGCCCGCGCCCGGGCACACCCGCTGCGCGGATGCCCCAAGTGGCGCCGGCCGTGGTGCGGGAACGTGCGGCGCGGCTGCGCGCGGCGGCTGCGGCGGAACGCGCGCGCTGGCTCGCGGGTCTGGTGGGCAGCCGCCAGCAGATTCTGGTGGAGCGACCGGGCGACCGGGGCCATGCCGGCAATTTCGCTGAAGTGCGCCTCACTGCCCCCGCCCCGATTGGAGATATTGTGGACGTGACGATTGCAGGCGTGTTGGACGGAAGGCTGGCGGCATGAGCGGGACGAGCTGGCACGAAAGACTGCTCGGCGGCTTTCGCAAGACGTCGGACCGGCTGCTGGGCAACCTTGCCGGCCTTTCTGGCGCGCGGCTCGACGACGCGACGCTCGATGAGATCGAAGAAGCGCTGATCGCCTCCGATCTTGGCCCCGCCACGGCGGCACGGGTCCGCGCGCGGCTGGCCGAAGGGCAGTTTGAGCGCAACATGGAAGAGCTGGGCATCCGCCTGGTCGTTGCCGAGGAAATCGCCAAGGTGCTCGAACCGGTGGCAAAGCCGCTGGAGATCGAAGCATTTCCGCGCCCGCAGGTAATCCTGGTCATCGGCGTCAACGGATCGGGCAAGACGACGACCATCGCCAAGCTCGCCAATCGCCTGCTCGACCAGGATTACAGCGTGATGCTGGCCGCCGGCGACACGTTCCGCGCCGCCGCGATCGGCCAGCTCAAGACCTGGGCGGAGCGGATCGGCGTGCCGATCGTCTCCGGCGCCGAAGGTGGCGACGCCGCGGGCATCGTGTTCGAGGCCGTGAAGCGCGCGACCGAGATCGGTACCGACGTGCTGATCGTCGATACCGCCGGGCGCCTGCAGAACAAGCGCGAGCTGATGGACGAACTGGCCAAGGTTCGCCGCGTGCTCGGCCGCCTCAACCCGGCGGCGCCGCACGACGTGGTGCTGGTGCTCGACGCCACCACCGGCCAGAACGCGCTCAACCAGATCGAGGTGTTCAAGGAAGTTGCGGGCGTCACTGGCCTGGTGATGACCAAGCTCGACGGCACCGCGCGCGGCGGCGTGCTGGTCGCGGCGGCGGAGAAATACGGCCTGCCGATTCACGCGATCGGGGTCGGCGAAAAGGTCGACGACCTGCGCCCGTTCGATGCCAACGAAGTCGCCCGCATCATCGCCGGCGTGGAGGAACTGACCCGTGGCTGAGCCGCAGAGCCCCCGCCCCGCCCCCCAGCCCGGCCTGCGCATGGCGCTCGATTTCGGGCCGCTGCTCCTCTTCTTCGCGGTGAACGCCCTGGCCCATGGGCCGGCACTGGCGCGCGCACTGACCGCGACGCTCGCCTTCATGGTCGCGATGGCGATCGCACTGGCGGTTTCGTGGTGGAAGACACGGCATATCTCGCCAATGTTGTGGATCACCGCCGCGCTGGTGCTCGTATTCGGCGGGCTGACGCTCTATTTTCACGATCAGGCCTTCATCCAGATGAAGCCGACCTTCGTCTACGCGATGTTCGCGCTGATCCTGGGCTATGGCCTGATCGCCGACAAGCCGCTGCTCCAGATGCTGCTGGAAGCCGCCTATCCCGGCCTGAGCGCAAAGGGGTGGCGGCTGCTGACCATCAACTGGACGGCATTTTTCGTGGCGATGGCGATCCTGAACGAGGTCATGCGGCAGTGGCTGACCTGGGATCACTGGGTGGCGTTCAAGACCTGGGGCGTGATTCCGCTCACGCTGGTATTCGCGGCCGCCAATATCCCGATGCTGCTCCGCCACGGACTGCAGCTCGAAAAGCCGGAAGACGTTCCGCTGCCGCCGGAAGGCTGAAGCGAGAATGGGCGTTCCGCACCACCCCGCATCCTATCGCGCGGTGCGGGCGGCAAATGGTCTGCGCCGGCAGATCCGGTCGAGCAGCCTGTGGTTTCTGGTGCTGGCAGTTGCCGTCGGTGCCGCCGCCAGCTTCGCGGCAATTGCGATCGGTCAGTCGGCCCGCGGGCTGCAGCGGCTGCTATTCGGCCTGAACATCGGCGAACATCTGAGCGCAGCAAGCCATCTCGCCCCGTTGCGCCTGCTTGCGCTTCCCGTGGGCGGCGCGCTGCTCGGCGCGACCTTGTGGCTGCTCCGCCGCCGCAAGACGATCGACGTGGTCGAGGCGAATGCGCTGCACGGCGGCCGCATCCCCGCACGCGACACGGCCACGGTGGTGGGGCAGACGCTGATTTCGAACGGCTTCGGTGCTTCGGTGGGCCTGGAGGCCGCCTATGCCCAGGCCGGCGGTGGCATCGCATCCCTGCTCGGCCAGCGGCTGAAGCTGCGCCGCGCCGATCTGCGCACGCTGATGGCGGCAGGTGCCGGTGCAGGGCTGGGCGCCGCCTTTGGTGCCCCGCTTACCGGCGCCTTCTATGCCTTTGAGGTTGTGCTGGGCGCCTATACACCCGCGACCGTCGCGCCGGTGGTGCTGGCCTCGCTGACCGGCGCATTGATCGCGCGGGCGCTCGGCATCGCCCCCTATGTCATCAGCGCAGGCGGCACGCATCCGATGAACTCTGCCGACTATGCCCTGTACGGACTGCTCGGCCTGTGCTGCGCCGGCTTCGGCATTGCGCTGATGCGACTGGTCTCACTGGTGGAAGGCAGCGTGCGGCGCACTGCCCTGCCGCCGGCGCTGGCACCGCTGATCGGCGGCCTGTTGTTGATGCCGCTCGCACTTGCCTCGCCGCAAGTGCTGTCGAGCGGGCATGGCGCGCTCAACCTGAATCTGGCAGCGCAAGCGACGATCCTGTCACTGGGCATCGCCATCCTGCTGAAACTGCTCGCCTCGGCGGTTTCGCTCGGCTTCGGTTTTCGCGGCGGCCTGTTCTTCGCTTCGCTGTTCCTCGGCAGCCTGGTCGGCCGCTTCTATCAGCTCGTTCTGGCGCAGGTTCCGCATCTCCATCCGCTGGTGGCGGACGACGCCGCCGTCGTCGGCATGGCGGCGCTGGCGGTCGCGGTGGTGGGCGGCCCCATCACCATGGCCCTGCTGGTGCTGGAAGTGACGCATGATTTCTCGATCACGGGCGTCGCCATCGCCGCTTCGCTGATCGCGAGCACGATCGTCCGCGAACTGTTCGGATACAGCTTCTCGACCTGGCGGCTGCATTTGCGCGGCGAGACGCTGCGCAGCGGCCGCGATGTCGGTTGGGTGCGCGCCCTCACCGCAGCCCGCATGATGCGCAGCGATATTGCGCAGATTGCGGCGGATACCGGCGTTGCCGCCTTCCGAAAGCGATTTCCGCTAGGCTCCACCAAGCGCGTGGTGCTGCTCGACAACGCCGGCCGCTATGCAGGCATCGCCGAGACCGCCGATTTGTGGAGCCCGGCGGCCGATGCCGTCGCGCAAGTGGGTGCGCTGGCCAAGCTGAGCGACACCGCGCTCGCCCCGGGGATGAACATTGCCGAGGTGCTGGAAGCCTTTGACGCCAGCGTTGCCGACGATCTGGCCGTGCTGTCGCCGGACGGCATGGTGCTGGGCCTGATCACCGAGCGTCACGCCCGGCGTCGCTATGCCGAAGAGCTGGAGAAGGCCCAGCGGGAATTGTACGGGGAAAGTTGAGGCAGAACCATCACCCTCACCCTTCCCATCGCTATCGCGATGGGCCCCTTCCCTCTCCCATTGGGAGAGGGAGGGAGGCGCGAAGCGCCGGAAGGGTGAGGGTGAATGGCGAAATCAGCCCTGGTCGGCGCGTGCTGCACCTTCGCCGTCGAGGTTCTGAGCAACGAAGTCCCAGTTCGCCAGCTTGGTCAGCACCGTGTCGACGAACGACGGGCGGGCGTTGCGGTAGTCGATATAATAGGCGTGTTCCCACACGTCGATCGTGAACAGCGGCTTCACACCGTGCGCGACCGGGGAGTCGCCGTCGTGGAACGACGTCACCTTCAGCGTGTCGCCATCGAGCACCAGCCAGCCCCAGCCGCTGGCGAAATGGCCGACGGATTCAGCCTTCAGCTTTTCGATCAGCGCTTCATGGCTGCCGAAATCACGGGTGATCATCTCGGCCAGCTTGCCGGTGGGCGCCGCATAGTTGGGCGTCAGGCACTGCCAGAAGAAGCTGTGATTCCAGATCTGCGAGCTGTTGTTGAACAGGCCCTTGTTGCCCTTTTCCTTGGCATACTGGATCACCTGGGTCAGCTTGGCACCGGCGAGTTCGGGAATGTCGGCAACCAGCTTGTTGCAGTTGTCGACATAGGCCTTGTGGTGCTTGCCGTGGTGGAAGTCGAACGTCTCGGCCGACATGTGCGGCGCGAGTGCATCCTTGGCATAGGGCAGTTCTGGCAGTTCGAAGGCCATGTCATCCTCCTGGTTGGGATTGGAAACCGTTCCGGTCGCTCGCCTAACGCACGGGACGCGCCGACGCCGCAACATTTTTTGTTTCGGACGTGATCGAATATGCCGATCTATGCGCCCGCGCTGAGCAGATCATGCCGCCGAAGCGCGTGGCGCAACTGGTCATAGGTGAGGCCAAGCGCCTCCGCGGTCGCCCGCTGATTGTAGCGATGCTCGGCAAGCGCGCCGGCGAGCAATTGCCGCTCGAACCGCGCCACGCGCGTCTTGAAGTCGCCGCCGTTGTCGATCGGTTCGGCGGGCGCGGGTAGCGGCGAAGGCTCGAGCGCGGGCGCGGGCTTCTCCACCGGCCCGCTTGCCGAACTGGCCATGGGTTTCGGCCGGAAGGGCGAGGCGAAGGGATCGATCTCGATCGCGTCGATCGGCCCTTCGCGCTCCCAGCGATAGACCGCCCGCTCGACGACGTTGCGCAGTTCGCGGACATTGCCCGGCCAGTCATAGGTCAGCAGCGCGTCCAGCGCGTGCGGGCCCCAGCCGGGCCAGTCGCCGCGGCCCAGCTCCGCCGCCATGCGCCGACCGTAAAAGTCTGCCAGCACCTCGACATCGCCCTTGCGTACGCGGAGCGGCGGCAGCGTCACCACCTCGAAGCTCAGCCGGTCGAGCAGGTCGGCGCGGAAGGTGCCCTTTTCCACGCGGTCGGGCAGATGTTCGTTGGTGGCGGCGACGATCCGCACATCCACCCGCATCGGCCGCGACGAACCGATCCGGGTCACTTCGCCATATTCCACCGCGCGCAGCAGCCGCTCCTGCGCACCCATCGACAGCGTGCCCAGCTCGTCGAGGAACAGCGTGCCGCCATCGGCCTCCTCGAACCGCCCCACCCGCGCCTTGGTGGCACCGGTAAAGGCACCCGCCTCATGGCCGAACAGCTCCGCTTCGATCAGCGTTTCGGGCAGTGCCGCGCAGTTCATCGTGACGAGCGGCTGGTCCCATCGTCCGCTCAGCCGGTGGAGGCGCTCTGCCACCAGTTCCTTGCCGGTACCACGCTCGCCGATCACCAGCACCGGGCGGTCGAGTGCGGCGGCGCGACTGGCGCGTTCCAGCGCGTCGAGAAAGACGGATGACTGGCCAATGACCTGGGTAACGCGCTCCATTCCCCAAGCTTGGCGAATTTTCCCAACAATTGGCAAGGGAAATTTCCCAACTCTGCGCCATCACCGGCAAAAAGGCACGGAAATCCACCGTTTTCGCGACTTGGCACGCTCCCTGCAAAGCTGTGGGCAAGCCCGGCGACGGGCACCGAAACAACGCTTCAAGGAATGCCACCATGCACTATCAGGTCATCAAGCTTCGCAACGTCTTCGTCGCGGTAAGCTTCGCCTTTCTCGCCAGCGCGGTCTTCATGGCCGGCGCAGTCGGCCCCGCGGTCGCCTGAGGCACACGAGGTCTCCCCAGCCCGCTGCTTCCCTCGGCGGGCCGGGTATCGCCGGAGGGGGATCTTCCCTTCCCCCTCCGGCGGACACCAGATTACGAAGGAGAGTTCAAATGGGCATCTTTTCGCGAACCCGCGATATCATCGCCGCCAACGTCACCGACCTGCTCGACAAGGCGGAAGACCCCGCCAAGATGATCCGCATGATCATCCTCGAGATGGAGGAAACGCTGGTCGAAGTTCGCGCCAGCGCCGCGCGCACCATCGCCGACCAGAAGGAAATGCGCCGTCACATCGCCAAGCTGGAAAAGCTGCAGGAAAGCTGGACCGAAAAGGCCGAGCTGGCGCTTTCCAAGGACCGCGAAGACCTGGCCAAGGCCGCACTGGTCGAAAAGCAGAAGGCCGCCGACATGTGCGACCAGCTGCATCAGGAAATCGCCGTGCTCGACGATGCGCTGAAGGCCTCGGAAGAGGACATCAACAAGCTGCAGAACAAGCTGCGCGAGGCCCGTGTCCGCCAGAACTCGATCGTCGCCCGCCTGGAAAGCGCGAACAACCGCGCCCGCTTGCGGGAAATGACCAACGGCGCGAAGATGCAGGATGCCTTCTCGCGCTTCGACATCCTCGAACGCCGCGTCGATCTGGCCGAAGGCCGCGCCGATGCGATGGGCCTGGGTGGCGCGCCGAAGACGCTGGAAGAAGAAATCGCCGAGCTCCGTTCGTCGGAGAAGGTCGATGCCGAACTCGAAGCGCTGAAGGCCCGGCTGAACAAGGGAGCGTGAGGCGATGGAGGACGTACTGATCCCGGTGCTCGTCTGCGGGATGCTCTTCATCGGGTTGCCGTGGCTGGTCTTCCACTATGTCACCAAGTGGAAACAGGCCGGCACGATCACCCGGGAAGACGAAAATCTGCTCGACGACCTCTATCGCACGGCGCGGATGCTGGAAGACCGGCTGAACACGGTCGAGCGGATCATCGCCGCCGACAACCCCGATTATCGCCCGCTCTCGGCCCAGCGCCCCGAGCCCGGCCCTTATGATCCTTCACGGAGGAACTGAGATGTCCGCTCGCACCAAATTCTACCTGGACAAGCAGAACGGCAAGTTTCTGGGCGTCTGCGCCGGGATCGCGGATTATACCGGGATCGACGTGACCTGGGTTCGGGTGGCCACCGTGCTGCTCACCTTCGCCACCGGCTGGGCCGCGCTCGGCTATTTCGTGATCGCCTGGATCGCCAATCCGAAGCCGGCCGGCCTGTACGACACGCCCGAAGACGAACGCTTCTGGCAGGGCGTACGCTCCAGCCCCAAGCGGTCCACGGCGGAAGTCCGCTCCAAGTTCCGCGACATCGATCGTCGGCTGGCCGATATCGAGATGTACTATACGAGCCGCAACACCCGGCTCGCCGACGAAATCGACAGCCTGCGCTGAGGCGAAGGGCTGCAACAGGGAGGCAAGACGATGGACCTGGGGATTTTGGTACCCATTACCGCAATCGCCGTCGGCCCCACGGCCTGGGCAGTTTCGGTCTGGGCACGCACGAAGCACGGTTACCCCATCCGCGAACGCAACGGTGAAATCACCACGCGCGGGGATATGGAGAGCGACCGCAAGATCGAACTGCTCGCTGCCGAGAATGCGCGCCTGACCGGCCAGGTCAGCCGCCTCGAAGACCGGATTGCGGTGCTCGAACGGATCGCCACCGATCCCGCCGAGCGCACCGCCCGCGCCATCGACGCGCTGCGCTGAACCGGGAGAGACAAGATGATCGAAATTACCCTCGCCCCTTTCCTCCCCTGGATCATCCTCAGCGGCATTGCGCTGGGGTTCATGGGGGTCGGTGGGTGGCTGTTCACCACCTGGCTCCGCGTCAAGAACGGCTATCCGCTGGAAAACAGCTGGGGCAAGGCCGTCTACCCGCAGCGCAACGATGAGGCGATCGAGCGGATCAAGCTGCTCAGCCAGGAAAATGCGCAACTGCGCGCCGAACTCGGCTCGATGAAGGACCGGCTGGCCAATGTCGAACGGATCGTAACCGACAGCGCCCACCAGCTCGACCGCGACATCGAAGCGCTGCGCAGCAAGACGAACTGAAAGGAACGACCATGATTTCGCCGCTCCTCATCCCGATCCTTGGCATCAGCTGCGGCCTCGTGGCCATCATCGGCGGCGTGTTCGTGAAACCCTTTCTGAAGCTGCGCGAACGCCGGATGGAAATGGAAGCAGGCATGGCCGCGGAAAAGGCCGCCCAATATGCGGCGCAGATCCAGCGGCTGGAACAACGGGTACAGGTTCTCGAACGGATCATCACCGATCGTGGTGCGGGTCTGGCAGAAGAAATCGAACGACTGCGCGATGCACCGCTGAACTAGGGCGGATCGCGCCTAACCAGAAGGAATATTTCGATGATTATCGTTCTCGCAGTGCTGACGGCACTGTGCGGGGGAGCTATTTACCTCGCCGAAAGCCGTGATCGTCCCCGTCGCCGCGCTATCCGCGCCGCCGAGGCATCGCAGAATAACTGAACGCCAAGAGCGCAGAAGAGGGGAGTTGAACAATGGCTTGGTCGGAAATGGTCGTAGCGATCATCCTGATTGTGACGGTCGGCAGGGTCATTCAGGCGCGCTACGGCGTGCAACGGGTACGCGGCCGCCATGCCCCGGCGGAGCCGGACGCGGTCCAGGTGGCGGAAAACGCCCGCCTCCGCGACGAGATCCGCCAGCTCAAGGACCGCGTGCAGGTGCTCGAGCGCGTCATCACCGACAATGAAACCAGCCTGCGGCTCGACCATGAGATCGAGAAGCTGCGCGACAAGAACCGCATCTGATTATGACGGGAGCAGGAATCATGACCAGCGATCCCCAACTCTATCTGACCATGGCGGTATCGGGCCTCGCCGGCCTCGCGATGCTCACCGCCGCGGGTCTCTCCGGCTGGCGCGGCTGGCTGGCACTCAAGCACCGCGAACTGGTGGAGCGCAGCCGCGGTTCGGATCCGCAGCCCGCCCTGCCTACCGCCGCCTCGCGCATCGAAATTGCGGACCTCAAGGAACGCATCCGCAAGCTGGAGGCGATCGCGGCGGGTGTCGATCTGTGAATTCCGCCGATCGCCCCGCGAGCGGCCAGCAGAACCAGCCGGCCGCAGCCCCTGCCGCCGAACGCAGCCCCCGCCCCCGGCTGGGCCTGCGCTTCGGCGGCACGCAGGCGAAGTGACGCGGCGACTGGAAATCCCGCCGCTTTGGCTCTAGCGCGAACGGAATGACGAGCATTGCCGATCTTCAGGAAGAATATGGGTTTCTCGATGCAGACGACCGCTATCGGCTGCTGATCGATCTGGGCCGCGGGCTGGAAGACATGCCCGATGCCCTGAAGACCGACGCCACGCTGGTGCGCGGCTGCTCGGCCTCCGTCTGGGTCTATCCCACCCGCCCCGACGATGGCCGGCTGCATTTCCTGGCCGACTCCAACGCCGCGATCACCAAGGGCATCATCGCGCTGGTATTGCTGACCGTGCAGGACCGCACGCCCGCTGAAATCGCCGCGACCGACATCGAGGCAGCGCTCGCGCCGTTCAACCTGAAGAACCAGCTCAGCTCGAACCGAACCCAGGGCATTCCCAACATGATCGCACTGATCCGCGACACGGCAGCACGCCTGCACGACTGATACCTAGTTGCGTTGATAAGAACCCATCGCTGTTTCACCAAGCGTCACCCCGGCGAAAGCCGGGGTCCATTGGGGTCTCGCTATCGGCTCTTGCTGAGAAGGAGAGGCAAATGGATCCCGGCTTCCGCCGGGCTGACGGAGGGAAGCGGGATGCGTCGCCACCCATGCACCTTGGTATGAAATCCCGTCCCAGGCCGGCAGCAGGGCGACCGCCTACAGGCGGTAGGAAAGCGGCGCCCCTACTACAGGCTGCGTTGACCTGGACTCACCCGTGTATCGCAATCCTTTCCTCCAGCCGTCACCCCAGCGCAGGCTGGGGTCTTCGGGGGCTGGGCGATACCGGAAAAGCGCACCTGCGGAAGATGCCAGCTTGCGCTGGCATGACGATGGGGATGGGGCACCATCCACGCAGTTTTGTAAATACCCTCGTCACCCCCAGCGCCTTGTTCCAGCGGGAGATGCCCCATCAGCCCCGCTGCAACGCGAAACTGCCTTTCAGCCCCGTTCCTTCCGCCGAAGGTGCAACCCACACGTCGAATGTGCCGGGCTCCACGGTCGGCTTTTCTTCCAGCCCGATGAATTCGAGCTGCGCACGCTTCAGCCGGAACGTCACGCGCTCCGATGCACCCGGCGCCAGCGTCAGCTTGCGGAACGCCTTCAACTCCCGCACCGGCCGTGTCACGCTGGCGGCACGGTCGTGGATGTAAAGCTGCACCACTTCGTCCGCCGCGCGGGTGCCGCGGTTGGTCACAGTCGCGCTGACCACCACTTCGCCGTCCCACGCCATCGCCGGCGTTACCTGCAGATCGGCATAGTCGATCTTGCCATAGGTCAGACCGTGCCCGAACGGGAACAGCGCCGAGTTCGGCACGCCGCGATAATGCGTCTTGTACGGCTCCAGCTTGTCGTCGGAGGGGTTCGGCCGTCCCGAATTCTTGTGCGCATAATAATAGGGTTGCTGCCCCGGCGCGCGCGGGAAGCTGCACGGCAGGCGGCCGGAAGGACCATGGTCGCCGAACAGCACGTCCGCGATGGCATTGCCGGTCTCGCTGCCAAGGAACCAGGTGACGAGGATCGCCGGCGCATCCAGCACCGCGCCTTTCAGCGCCAGCGCGCGACCGTTCTTCAGCAATACGACAACGGGCTTGCCGGTAGCGGCCACCGCCTCGGCCAGCGCCTGTTGCGGCGCCGGCAGCACGATGTCCGCACGCGACTGCGCCTCGCCGGACATGCCCTGCGATTCACCCACCGCCAGCAGCACAACATCGGCAGCCTTGGCCGCCGCCACCGCCGCGTCGATCCCACCCGGAATCGGCGTCTCAACGTCCGATCCCGGCGTTACCGTGACCAGCGCCGGATCCTTCACCGCCGCCTTCACGCCTGCGGCAAGATCGACCGACTGTTGATCGTCACCATAAATGACCCACGGGCCGACCAGATCATGCGCGCCTGCCGCGAACGGACCGATGATCGCAATCCGCTTGCCCGCCTTGGGCAAGGGCAACAGATCGCCTTCGTTCTTCAGGAGCACGATGGACTTGCGCCCGGATTCCCGCGCCAGATCGATCGCCGCCCTGGTGCGGGTCCGCGCCTTTTCGCGCTTCGGGTCGATGCGCCGGAACGGATCGTCGAACAGGCCCAGAGCGGCCTTCGCAGCCAGCACGCGCCGCACCGATGCATCGAGCAGCGCCATCGGCACTTCGCCCTTTTCGACCAGATCGGGCAGGTGATCGCGATAGAATCCGCTGGTCATGCTCATGTCGACGCCGGCGAGGAAGGCGATCTTGGCCGCATCGCGCGCATCAGCGGCAAAGCCATGCGCGATCATCTCCATATCGCCGGTATAGTCGGACACGACAAAGCCGTCGAAATGCCACTCGTCGCGCAACACGGTGCGCATCAGCCAGGGATTGCCGGTCGAAGGAACGCCCGAAATTTCGTTGAACGAGGCCATGAACGACCCCACCCCGGCATCGACCGCCGCCTTGAACGGCGGCAGATATACTTCGCGCAGCGTCCGCTCCGACACGTCGACGGTGTTGTAATCCAGACCGCCCTCGCCCGCACCATAGGCCGCGAAGTGCTTGGCGCAGGCCAGTACCGCGTCCGAAGCCTTCAGATCCTTGCCCTGGAATCCGCGCACGCGCGCGGCGGCGAAAATCTCGCCGACCAGAATGTCCTCGCCCGCGCCTTCGACGCCGCGCCCCCAGCGCTGGTCGCGCGCGATGTCGACCATGGGCGCGAAGGTCCAGTCGATCCCGGCCGCAGCGGCTTCAAATGCGGCCATCCGCGCAGTGCGCTCGGCCAGGTCGGGTTCGAAGCTGGCGGCCTCACCCAGCGGCACCGGGAAGATGGTGCGGTGGCCGTGGATCACGTCCCCGGCAAAGATCAGCGGCACCTTGAGGCGCGACTGCATCGCCGCGCCCTGCATCCGCCGGGCCATCTCCGCGCCATTGCCGTTGAACACGCCGGTGATGCGGCCCTGCCGGACTTCCTCGAGCTGCGCATCGAAGCTCGGCCCGGCGGTGGGCGGGTTCAGCGCGGTCGCCGCGCCGCCGCCCCAGGCACTCGGCATCAGCGTCAACTGCCCCGCCTTTTCGGCGAGCGTCATGCGGGAAACCAGCGAATCGACAAAGGCAGGCACCGGCAGTGCACCCGCGCGCCACAGCATCGCGCGCGCCGGACTGTGCATCCAGGCAGCGATCGCCCCCGCGCCGAGCAGCGCGGCACGCCGCGAAATCCTGGTATCGACCATCCTGTTCAACCCTCTCCGTCCCGCCAGTGCCTTACCCCGGCGCTGGTTTGCTCTCTCCCGGCCGTGGCTTTCGCCAAGCCTGCGTAACCGGTTACATAGCCGCGGGGGCACAGGGATTGCAATCGCCGATGCGGCCTGAAACAGTCGATCGCGCGCGTATCGGGGGGAGTAAGTACATCATGGGCGAAGCCACGATTCGGGATGTCGCCAGCCTCGCCCAGGTTTCGGTTGCCACGGTCTCCCGGGCTTTGAATGGCCTGGACAATGTGCACCCGGATACCCGCGATCGCATCCTCGCGGCAGCGGCGACGCTCGGCTATGTGCCGCATGCTGCGGCGCGCAGCCTCAGCATGGCGCGCGCCAACGCGATCGGCGTGGTGCTGCCCGATCTGCATGGCGAATTCTTCTCGGAATGCGTGCGCGGCATGGATCGCGAAGCCAGTCGACACGGCTATCTGCTGTTGCTTTCCAACATGCATGACGACCGCGATCAGGCGATGAGTGCCATACGCGCCATGCGCGGCCGCGTCGACGGGCTGCTGGTCATGGCGCCGCGCCTGTCGCTCGAGGTGCTGGCCCAGGCGTTGCCCCCAACCCAGCCTGTCGTGTTGATGAACTGCACGGCGGCGCCGCCGGGGCGGACCAGCTTCCGGCTGGATAACAGCGGCGGGGCCGAGGCCGTGGTCGCGCACCTGGCTGCGCGAGGCTATCGTCACATCCTCCATATTGCGGGGCCGATCGGCAATGTGGACGCGCGCGAGCGCTCCGAGGGCTATTGCCGGGCGATGGAACAGTATCTGCCGGGCATCGAACCGCGCATTCTCCAGGGCGACTTCAACGAGGACAGCGGCGAGGAAGCGGCCCGGGACATCCTCTCCCGCAACCTCCCCTGCGATGCGATTTTCGCTGCCAACGACATGATGGCGCTGGGCTGCATGCATGGGTTGCGTGGCGCCGGGCTGGCCGTGCCGGGCGACATTGCGATCGCCGGTTTCGATGACGTGCCGCTGGCCCGCTATCTCGACCTCACCACCGTGCAGGTACGGATCGCCGAGATGGGCGCCCGCGCGGTGGGCCGCCTGATCGATCAGCTGGAGGGGGAACGAGCCGCCCCCGAAACGATCCGGATCGCGCCCGATCTGGTCGTCCGCAGCACAACGCCCCTCCGAGCCGCCGCGACGGCCCTGCCTCCCCGACCGACGGAATAAGGTTGCCCCGCATTTCCCCTTATTTGTTTAAGGTCCGAAATGGCTCCATCTCTCAAATGTGGCGCGGGCGGAAACAAGGCCGGGCGCTGCAGGATGGGGGTAAAACCGTCGGGTGGGACAAAAACCTTTCCAGGCAAGAGTGACTTTCCTTTGAATTGAAAGGATTAGCTTATGGTGGGCAGGCTTCTCCCGGAGTGAATCGCAATAGTTCGCCCCCCATTGATCATCGCGGGCGGGCGGCAACACTGTTGCGATTCATGGATCAATATCTTGCAAAGGATCGCCGCCCTCCTGTACGGCCGCCTCTCGACCGTCCCCGGCCGGGCGGTGCGGAATTGCCGATGAGGTTCACGCCGGGTTCATTGGAAAAGGCATGATTTTGCCGGAAAAAAGATCGATGGCAGATTCGCGATTTCTTATTTCGGGCACGTGACAACCTTTTAGCAAATCGAACGTTGCCAAAGGTCTAGAAGGGGAAAAGGCCGCATATGAAATTGCTCGCTGAGGCTGAGCCGCTGGAACGTGAAGCGGTGGTGCTGCGTGGACGCGAGGTGGTGCGTATCGAGCGGGAGGCGCTTGGCCGCCTGGAGGAATGCCTCGACCAGAGCTTTGTTGCCGCCTGCTCCCTTATCCTGAACGCGGCGCGTCAGATCGTCATCACCGGCATGGGAAAATCGGGTCATGTTGCCCGTAAGATAGCGGCCACCTTTGCCGCTACCGGCACCCCGGCGATCTACGTCCATCCCAGCGAGGCCGGTCACGGCGATCTGGGGATGCTCGCGCGTGGCGACGTGCTGCTGGTGCTTTCCAACTCCGGCGCCACGCCTGAACTGCGGCCGATCATCCAATATGCCAAGCGGACCGGAATTCCCGTCATCGGTGTCGCATCTCGCAAGAAGTCGATCGTGATGGATCAGGCCGAAGTCGGCATTCTTCTTCCCGATGTGCGTGAGGCCTGCTCCGCCAATGTCGCCCCCACCGCGTCGACCGCGATGCAGCTCGCGCTCGGCGATGCGCTGGCGATGACGGTGATGGACATGCGCGGCGTGTCGAAAAACCACCTCCGCAAGCTGCACCCGGCCGGCAATATCGGCCTGGCGCTAACCCCGGTTTCGGACATCATGCACGGGCCGGACGAGATGCCGCTGGTCGACATGCGCGCACGAATGCCGGAAGTAATTTCGGTAATGACATCGGGCCGGTTCGGTCTGGCGGGTGTTATCGACGGCACCGGTGCATTGCTGGGAATCATCACCGATGGCGACTTGCGGCGCCATTTCGACGTACTCGCAACGGCCTGCGCGCACGAGGTGATGACGCGCGGTCCCAAGGTCATCGTCGGCGAGATTGCAGCGGCGGACGCGCTCTTGTTCCTCAACGAAAACGTCATCACCGCCGCCTTCGTCGTCGATGACCCGACCGTAAGCCAGCCCCGTCCCGTCGGCATCGTCCATATCCACGACCTGCTTCGCCACGGCCTGAGCTGATCAGGTCATGACCGATTTCGCCGTCATCATCCCGGCGCGGTTTGCGTCGCGACGCTACCCGGGCAAGCCGCTGGCGCTGCTTCGTGGCGCCGACGGCGAGCCGCGCAGCCTGATCCAGCGCACCTGGGAAGCCGCCCGGGCCATCACGAACGCGGACCATGTCTGGGTCGCCACTGACGATGCACGGATTGCTGAAGCCGTTCAGGATTTCGGCGGCCAGGTGGTGATGACGCCTGCCGAATGCCGCAACGGCACCGAACGTTGCGCCGCGGCGCTGGATATTCTGGGCGACGTCGCTCCGTTGATCGTCAACCTCCAGGGCGACGCGCCGCTAACCCCAGCCTTTGTCGTTGGTGATCTGGTTGCGGCGCTGGCCGGTGATTCCGATGCGGCAATGGCGACACCGGCGGTACGCTGTTCCCCAACCCTGTACCGCCATCTCGTCACCGATCAGGCCGAAGGTCGCGTCGGTGGCACGACGGTCGTGTTCAACCACGAGCGCCGCGCCCTCTATTTCTCGAAGCGCGTGCTCCCCTTTGTCGGGGACGAGGTGGCCGATGCGCATCGGCATGTGCACTTGCATCTTGGAGTCTACGCGTATCGCCCGGCCGCGCTGCGGGCCTATGCGGCTACCCCGCCGTCGCCGCTCGAGGCGCTGGAGGGACTGGAACAGCTGCGCTTCCTCGATACGCACGCGCCGATCCGCATGGTGCCGTTCGAACCGCTCGAATGGGATTGTATAGAACTCAACAATCCCGAAGACGTCCCCGCTATCGAAGCGGTTTTACGCGAAAGGGGAATGCGCTAGGCGCGCCCGATGCACAGTTCCGTTACCCTGGAAGCAGGTATTCGCTTCGCCAACGACGCGCCTTTGGCACTGGTCGGCGGCATGAATGTCATCGAGGATCGCGAGACCTTGCATGAGGTTGCGGCGCATATGGTGCGGGTAACAGGCGCGCTCGGCATCCCCTATGTCTTCAAGGCCAGTTTCGATAAGGCCAACCGCTCCTCCGTTCATTCCTTTCGTGGGCCAGGCTTGCGGGAAGGGTTGAAGGCGCTTGCCGAAATCAAGGAGCGGTTCGGCGTCCCCATTCTGACCGATGTGCACGAACCCGAGCAGGCAGCGCCTGCTGCAGAAGTCGCCGACATTCTGCAATTGCCTGCCTTTCTGGCGCGCCAGACGGATCTGGTGCTGGCGCTGGCGCGCACCGGCCGGGTCATCAACGTCAAGAAGCCGCAGTTCCTCGCCCCGCAGGAAATGCGCCATATCCTCACCAAATTCCATGAGGCAGGCAACGACCGCATCCTGTTGTGCGAGCGCGGCACCAGCTTCGGCTACAACAATCTGGTCGTCGACATGCTGGGCATCGACCTGATGAAGCCGATGGCGCCCGTGCTGTTCGACGTTACGCATGCATTGCAAAAACCCGGTGCCCGCCCCGACAGCGCCGACGGGCGCGGGGAACAGGCGGCGGCGCTAGCCCGCGCCGGCGTAGCGGTCGGCATTGCCGGACTGTTCCTGGAAGCCCATCCCGATCCCGCCAAGGCCAAGTGCGATGGTCCCAGCGCGCTACCGCTGGCCGAGCTGGAGCCATTCTTGCGCCAGCTTTTTGCCATCGACACAGCCGTCAAGGCCTGACCCGTGGCGGCAGCGCCTGCTCACCCTTTCCTGCGCATCCCGCCCTTCCCAGGGCATCGCGCTGCCCCCCTCGCTCGCCCCGGAACGACGACGGTGGACGCGGAGCAGATTGCGGACGCGCTGGTGCAAGAGCGAGTCGGCGGCAGCTTCTGGGGTGCCCAACCGGAATTTCCCGCAGGCTGCACAGTGTTGCTAGCCCCAGACAGCAATGCTCAGCTTCACGAAATGCTGGCTGCCGCGGTAACGGAGCGACCAATCCTGCTCGCAGCAAGGGGCATTCGCGCGCCATCGGATATCCCGAGCATCGGCGGCGATATCGACCCGTGGCACCTGGTGAACACGGCGCCCGCGATCTGGGCTGGCGCCGGCCAGGAACTCGCGCTGGTAGCGGCGCTCGCCGGCAAGGCGGTGCGCGTATTCGGGGAAGGCGCCTTTTCCGGTTGCGATACCGACCCCGCCGCAACTCTCGCTCGCGTCGTGGGCGCCTGCCGCTATGCCGACCCGTTTCACGACAGCGGATGGTCCGTCGCAACGGCAATCGCCCAACTTGGGGCGTGGCGCCGCCTGATCGACAGCAATCGCAGCGTCGACGCAGTATATGGCGTCGCCGGCTGGAAGCGCATTACGCTGGATCCTCTGCTCTGGAACGGGCAAGGACCAGTCCCGCATCGCCGCACCCAAATCGGAAGTAAGGCGCCGCCATGCAACGCTTTGGCGTGGAAATCGCGCACTTCACCGGACCTTCTGAACGTGCTTGAAACTCGACGGGTACCGCTTGGTGAGATCGAGGACGGTTTCATCCGCTCTGTGGGCCTTGGTGCGAATTGCGTGCCGCCGCTGTCGGCCATTGTGGACCATGCCGGCGTCTATTTCGACCCGGCGAAGCCGAGCGACCTAGAAAACATACTGCAATATAGCGAAATAGACGACGAACTTTGCCGGCGCGCGCGCCGGCTTCGCGAGCAAATCGTTTCGGGCGCAATAAGCAAGTACGCGCAGGGGCCTGTGACATTTGAACGACAGGTTAACAAAAAAAGACAGATTCTTGTCACCGGCCAGGTCGAAGATGACCGCTCGATTCTTAGCGGCGGCGGAAATGTAAGCAATATACGCCTACTTTCGCAGGTGAGACATCTAGAAGGCGACGCCTGGATCATCTATAAGCCGCATCCGGATGTGGAAGCAGGTCACCGCAAGGGCCATGTGCCAGAAGTCGAAGCGCTTCGTTTTGCCGATGAGGTTCAGCGTGATGCTCCCATCACTGCGCTCATCGATGCCGTTGACGCGGTCCATGTCATCACCTCGCTTGCCGGGTTCGAGTCTCTCTTGCGGGGAAAGCCTGTGACCACGCATGGCGTACCCTTCTATGCGGGCTGGGGTCTGACGCGCGACCTGGGCGCGGTGCCGGCACGCCGCACGCGGCGACGTTCGCTCGAAGAGTTGGTCGCAGCCACCTTACTGCTCTATCCCCGCTATATTGATCCGGTGACGCACCTTCCCTGCCCCGCCGAAATCCTGGTTGAACGCATGGCTGCGGGTGCAGCTGCGATTTCCTCGCCGCTGGTGCGCCTGCGCACCTGGCAAGGCCGGCTCAACGCGCTCCTGCGCCGTTCGGTGAACCGATAATGCTGCATACGCCGCAAACTTTCCGTCGCGAATTTCTGTTCCTCCAGGGGCCACCGGGACCGTTCTTCCGGGCACTGGCGACGGCGCTTCGCGAACGCGGCGTAGGCGTGCACCGCATCCACCTTTGTGGCGGCGACCGATATGACTGGCCGGGCGAAGGGATCGACTACCGCGGACCCATGGGCAAATGGCCGATCTTTTTCGACCGGTTCGTGCGCAACCAGGGGATCACCGATCTGGTCCTGTTCGGCGATTGCCGGCCGATGCACAAGACTGCCGTTCGGCTCGCACAGCTGCGCGGCATCCACATCCATGTGTTCGAAGAAGGCTATATCCGGCCCGACTGGATGACGCTGGAACGCGACGGCGTGAACGGCCATTCGCCGATGGAACGCGATCCGGAAGTGATCCGGGCCATGGCGCGGTGGCTGCCCGACGTGCCGAAGCTCCCTCCCATCACGGCAGACTTCAAACGCCGCGCCCGCGACAGCTATTGGCATTATCACTATGTGGTGACGGGCAAGCTGCGCTTCCCCTACTATTCCAGCCACCGCCAGGGATCGCTGATGCTCGACGGCATCGGCTGGGCTTTCAAGTTCTTGCGTCGCGGGCTGCGGGAGCGACAGGCGAAGGCGACATTGGCAACCATCGCGAACCGCAACTACTTCCTGTTCCCGCTGCAGCTTACGGGCGATTACCAGATCCGGGCGCATTCCCCCTTCGGATCGATGGCGGTCGCGGTCGAATATGTGCTCGAAAGTTTCGCGCATTTCGCGCCCGAGGACGCAATTCTGGTCGTCAAGGAGCACCCTCTCGACAGCTCCCATCGCAGCTGGCGCGCGCGCATTGCACGGATGGCGCGGCGGCTCGGTATCGCCGATCGCGTGCTGCACATCGATGGTGGCGACCTTGTCAGCCTCGCCAAGGACGCCCTGGGTATGGTGTGCGTCAACTCCACCTCCGGAACCCTCGCACTCGAAGTGGGCACGCCGGTAGTGGTGCTGGGAGAGGCCGTGTATGACGTGCGGGGCGTTACGCACCAGGCCGGGCTGGACAGCTTCTGGCAATGGCCTGAAAAGCCCAACCTTGAACTATATGCTGCGTTCAAGCGCGTGCTGCACGCGAAATGCCTGGTCCGCGGCGGCCTTGCCAGTCAATCGGGCGTCGACATTCTGGTTCGCAACAGCGTTGACCGGCTGCTGTCCGAAGATGAGGGCGCGCTGAGTCGGCGGGCCGCGATGCTCGCCCAGATCGGGGCGGTCAGGGCGAGGGAATAAGACCTGCGTCAATGAGCTTCCCGCGCGCGCGAAGGTAGCGAAAGAGGCGATTTACCAAAGGGTTGGACCAGCCACAATTGGTAGCGAAATCGCGTTGCAATGTGTCGTGGTGGATTTGATGAGCGGCCGGCGTCATCAATAGCCCGATACGGCGCATGCCGCGGATATACCAAGGGTTGTTGCGGCGATGGAGCTCGCCGTGGAAATACTGTGCAAAGCCACCCCCGATCAGGAACGCGGCCAGCCCCGCCATCATCCAGCCGGGCACCAGATCGAACCCGCCGGCGATGTTGCCGACGATCGACAGCGGCAAGGCCGCGATGATGACCGTCGATCCGATCAGCCGCCACAGGGGCCGGCGCCCCAGCGCGTCGGGCCGGGGATGGTGGTTCTTGAAGTCATAGGAGATGCGCTCGAACGGCCCGATACTCGCCATGCGCGCGCGGAACATCGCCAGATATTCGTCCGACTCGCGCGAGCCTTCGTAGAAGAACAGGTCGCTCAACCGCTTGCCGGGCGTGCACGGGCGGTAATCCATGTACATATGGATCAGCCCCGACATCAGATCGGCGAGATACCAGGCGAGCAGCATCGCCGGGATCGCCAGCCAATGCGGGTGTCGCAGGGCAAACCAGGCATTTGCCGCAACCGACAGCAGAAATACCGTCAGGATCGCGCGCTGGCGAAGCATCGTGCCACTCCTCGTCCGAAGCCGGCGGCAGCCCGGCCGACACTATAGCCCGCTGCCTCACTCGCTCAAGCGATGCTTGTCAAGCCGCCGGCAATGCCGCATGGCCGCGCCTCAATGTCCACCCGCCCCTTCCTGTTCGACGTCAGCCGGCTGATCTGGCGGATCTGGAGCGGCCGATTACCCACCGGAATCGACCGCGTCTGCCTGGCCTATATGGAGCATTACGGCCCGCGTGCGCTGGCGTTTGTGCAACGCGGTGAGCACCGGATCGTCCTGAATGCGCGTTCGAGCGACCGCCTGTTCGCGCTGCTGGCAGCCGGCCCGAACGGATTTCGCCCCCGGTTCCTGCGGCTTATGGCCGGCGCGCTGCTGCAACGGCAGCCGAAGCTGAAGCCGGGCATGCTCTATCTCAACATCGGCCATACAGGCCTCAACGCAGCCGGACTTCCCGCCTGGCTGCATCGGCACGCACTGCGCCCGATCTACCTGATCCACGATCTGATTCCGATCACCCACCCGCAATATTGCCGCCCGGGCGAAGCGGAACGCCATGCCGACCGGATGCGTAATGTGCTGGCCAGCGCCGCAGGCATTATCGGCAATTCCGCAGCGACACTGGACGCACTGGCAGCGTTTGCACGGGCAAACGGATATCCGGCGCCGCCACCTGCCGTCACTGCCTGGCTGGCAGCGAGCCACCCCGCCGAACCCGCGCCGGTCGACCGGCCGCAGAACCCCTATTTCGTCGTGATCGGTACGATCGAAGCGCGCAAGAACCACCTGCTGCTGTTGCGTCTTTGGGAAAAGCTGGTCGACGAGCGCGGGGCCGAGGCGCCGGTGCTGCTGCTGATCGGCCAGCGCGGCTGGGAAGCGAACGACGTGTTCGCGATACTCGACCATGCCAGCCCGGCGATGAAGCGGCATGTCATCGAACTCGGGCGGTGCAGCGACGGTGAAATGGTCGGCTATCTGGATGGCGCCCGCGCGCTGCTTATGCCCAGCTTCGTCGAAGGCTTCGGCCTGCCGGTGATCGAGGCATTGCAACGCCGGATACCGGTGATCGCCAGCGACCTGCCCGTCTATCGCGAGATCGCCGGGGAGATACCGCTCTATCTGGGTGCAGACGATCTGCCTGCCTGGGAACATGCGGTGCTGGACTATTGCACCGATTCCCCCGGACGGGCCCGGCAGATTGCGGCCGCGGCGGACTTTCACGAACACGAATGGCCGGAGCATTTCGCCATCGTCGACACCTGGCTCGCCGAACACTTCCCGGGCGCTTAAGGACGGTACCGGAACCTGTATTCCTGCTAGCAATCTCCGGGCCAAATGCTTATGTACCGCTCGTTATGAAAACCGCAGCCTGTACCGTGTCGAAGGGCCGCCCCCGTGAGTTTGACGTCGACGAGGCGTTAACCGCTGCGCTCCGCGTATTCTGGAGCAAGGGCTATGAAGGCGCCTCGCTGACCGACCTTACCGAGGCAATGGGCATCACCCGGCCCAGCCTCTATGCCGCCTTCGGCAACAAGGAAGCCTTGTTTTGCAAGGCGCTGGACCTCTATGAGCGCGAGAAGCTCTGTTATATTGGCCGCGCGCTCCAAGCGCCCACAGCACGCGGCGTTGCCGAAAATCTGCTCCGCGGCGCGCTGGAGCGGCAACGCGACAGCAGTGACCCCAAGGGCTGCATGGGCGTTATCAACTCGGTCGCCTGTGGCGTCGAAGCCGAGTCGATCCGCGAGGAAGTGCTCAAGCGTGGCGAATCCGCCAAACGCGCGCTCGTAGCCCGCTTCGAGCGGGCCAAAGCCGAAGGCGATCTGCCAGACCATATCGATGCGGAGGGCCTGACGGCTTATCTGGTCGCGCTGATGCAGGGAATCGCGCTGCAGGGCGGTGCCGGTACCTGCTGCGGCGAGTTGGAGCGGCTTGTGCAAACCAGCCTTTCCCTCTGGCCGACCCGGTAAACTGCGCAAACACGCAATTAAAACGGGCTCTTGCGCACAAAAATACCGCCCGGTATAAAAAAGACCGTTGACGCGCCGCAGCACGACTTATATACCAATCGGTACGAAACATGCGCCGAAGGAGACAGTCGCATGGCAAGGTCAGCTTTCAGTCCGGAGTTTGTCTGTCGCTAGGCTGCGGGTGAGCCCCACCCCTAGCCCGCGGTAAACGCCCGCAACCATTTCCACGCAGTCGCACGACGCTGCATTCGCAGCGGTGGCGTCGTGCGCCCTGAAGACACCGAACCGGCAACCGCAGGCGACAGGCGCCGCGCGGAAGGGCGGAGCTTTGCTCCCCGCCGGCACCAACAGAGGGAGAACGATCATGGCCTATCTTGATCTCACCGAAATGCAGCACAACGCCGTGGTGCTGCCGATCGTCGCCCGCGTCGAGACCGCTGACGAGGGCAAACTCTCCGCGCTCGAATGGCAGGTGGTGGCGATTGCCCAGCATGATCGCCTGTCGTCGCTCGAAGCGCCGAGCCGCCTGTCGATTGCGCTTGGCGTGATTTTCGGGGGTGAGCGGCCCAATCCGCGGCTCGCGGACCCGAGGCTCGAAGCGCTTCGCCGCGTGGCGGTGATTGCCTGGCATCGCGGCTATCGCGTGCCGCAATCCGAAATCCGCGCCTTTCATGAGGCGGGCTACTCACCCGCCCAGCTCGAGACGCTGCTTGCCAGCATCAGCCGCGGTCGCGCGGCACTGAATCAGGGGAAGTTTCATGAACATGCACGCGCCCATTGAGGGCGATACCGCGGCACGCCGCCGCACCACCCGGCTGCAAGGCTGGCAAAAGGCCGCGCTGGTCGCCGTGCCGCTGGGCGCCGTCGCGATCGGCTTCGGCATCAGCGGTCGCAACACGCCTGCCCATGCCGCGCCGCCGCCGCCCGTCGTCACCGTAGCCACGCCACTGGCCCGTGAAGTGAATGAATGGGATGATTATGTCGGCCGCTTCGAGGCGAGCCGCACGGTGGAAGTGCGCCCGCGCGTCTCGGGCGCTGTGACGGCCATCCACTTCAAGGACGGCGCCGTGGTGAAGCAGGGCCAGCTTCTCTTCACCATCGATCCCCGCCCCTTCACCGCAGCTCTGGCCGAGGCCAAGGCCGGACTGGCCAGCGCCCAGAGCGATCTGGCGCTGGCTCGTTCCGACCTCGACCGCGCGCAGCGGCTGGTAAGTGTCGAGGCCGTTTCGAAGAGCGATGTCGAGCGGCTGCAGGCCCGCGTCCGCGCCGCGACTGCGGCGGTGGCGGCAGCACAGGCACGGGTTCGCGCCCGGGCGCTCGATGTCGAATTCACCCAGGTGCGCGCGCCGATTTCGGGCCGCATCTCCGACCGTCGCGTCGACCCGGGCGATCTGGTTGCCGCCGGTGAAGGCCAGGGCGGCACGTTGCTGACCACGATCAACGCGCTCGACCCGATCTATTTCACTTTCGACGGATCGGAGGCGCTGTTCCTCAAGGCCAAGCGCGCTGCGGGATCGGCGGCCAGCCCCGTAGAAATCCGGCTGCAGGACGAAACCGATTATCGCTGGCAGGGGCATATCGACTTCACCGATAACGGGCTGGACCCCAAGTCGGGTACGATCCGCGGCCGTGCGGTGCTGTCGAACCCCGACATGTTCCTGACGCCGGGGATGTTCGGCAACATGCGGCTGGCAGCCGGCGGCAAGGCCCGCGCGCTGCTGGTGCCCGACGCTGCCGTGCAGACGGACCAGGCACGCAAGCTGGTGATGACGGTCAATGCGGACGGAACGGTGGTGCCCAAGCCGGTGGTGCTCGGTCCGGTCGTTGACGGGCTGCGCATCGTCCGCTCCGGCATCGGCCCGAACGACCGCGTGGTCATCGCCGGGACGCAAATGGCACAGCCCGGCGCCAAGGTGCAGCCGAAGCCCGGCAGCATCACGCCGACCGCTTCGTCCGGCACCCCCGTGGTTTCCGCTCCGGTTACGGGCCAGGCAACCTTCGCCCGCTGACCGAACTGCCGCCGGGCTCCCCCATCCCCCCAAAGCCCGGCGGCAGGCAGTTTTCGCTCGGCCCGCCCGCGTGGTCCCACGCGGGCGCGACTGGCCGCGTCCGCTCGCAAGAAGGAGAAGGCCATGCGCCTCTCGCGCTTTTTCATCACCCGCCCGATTTTCGCGGCAGTGATCGCGATCATCATCACGATCCTGGGCGGCATCGCCTATTTCGCGCTGCCCATATCGCAATATCCCGACATTGTGCCGCCCACTGTCACGGTGACGGCCAGCTATCCCGGTGCGTCGGCGGAGACCGTCGCGGAAACCGTCGCGGCGCCGATCGAACAGGAAATCAACGGCGTCGACGACATGCTCTACCAGTCGTCGCAATCGACCGGCGACGGCAATGTCACCATCACCGTCACGTTCAAGTCCGGTACCAATCTCGATGCCGCGCAGGTGCTGGTGCAGAACCGCGTGGCAGTCGCCATCCCGCGCCTGCCGGAGGAAGTGCAGCGCCTCGGCGTCGTCACGCGCAAGACCAGCCCCGACTTCCTGATGGTCGTCAACCTGATCTCGCCGGACAACTCGATCGATCGCAGCTACATTTCCAACTACGCCCTGACGCAGGTGAAGGATCGCCTCGCCCGTCTGGAAGGCGTGGGCGACGTGCGGATGTTCGGTGCGCGCGACTATGCGATGCGGGTGTGGATCGACCCCGGCCGTGCCGCCGCGCTGAACCTCACCGCCGGTGACATCGTCCAGGCGCTGCGTGGGCAGAATATCCAGGTCGCGGCGGGTACGCTGGGCCAGCCCGGCTCCGCCCCCAGCGGCAATGCCTTCCAGCTCAATGTCGAAACGCAAGGCCGGCTGAAGAGCCCGGCCGAGTTCGGCCGCGTCGTGATCCGCACTGATGCGCAGGGCCGTCAGGTTCGCGTGAGCGACGTGGCGCGCGTCGAACTGGGCGCCGCCGATTACTCGTCCAACACCTATCTCTCGAACCAGCCCACCGTCATTCTGGCCGCGTTCCAGCGCCCGGGCTCCAATGCGCTCGCCGCCGCCGAACGGATCAAGGCGGAAATGGACACGATCTCCAAGACCTTCCCCAAGGGCCTGGAATATCGCGTGATCTACAACCCCACCGCCTTCATCGCCCAGTCGATCGATGCAGTGTACCATACGCTGGGCGAGGCAGTGCTTCTCGTCGTCCTCGTCGTTATCGTGTTCCTTCAGAAATGGCGGGCGGCGATCATCCCGGTCGTGGCGATCCCGGTGTCGCTGATCGGCACCATGGCGGTGCTGCTGCCGCTGGGCTATTCGCTCAACAACCTGTCGCTGTTCGGGCTGGTGCTCGCCATCGGCATCGTCGTCGACGACGCGATCGTCGTCGTGGAAAATGTCGAGCGAAACCTGGCCCATGGCATGACGCCGCTTCAGGCCGCGCGTACCTCGATGGACGAAGTGTCGGGCGCGCTGGTCGCGATCGTGCTCGTGCTATTCGCGGTGTTCCTGCCGACCCTGTTCCTCAATGGGCTGTCGGGCGCCTTCTACAAGCAGTTCGCGGTAACGATCTCGGTCGCGACGGCAATTTCGCTGCTCGTCTCGCTGACGCTGTCGCCGGCACTCGCTGCCCTGCTGCTCCAGCACCACGAGGGCGAGGCAAAGGGTTCGATCGGCCGCTGGCTGGGTCGTGCGGCCAATGGCTTCAACCGCGGCTTCGAGCGGATGAGCAACGGCTATGCCCGCCTTACGCGCAAGCTGGTGACCCGGCCGAAGCGGATGATGCTCACCTATGCCGGGCTGATCGCCGCAACCGTCGCGACCTTCTGGGTGACGCCGGTGGGCTTCATCCCGGCGCAGGATCAGGGCTATTTCCTCACCGTCATCCAGTTGCCGCCGGGCTCCTCGCTGGAACGTACCGACGCGGTGATGCGCAAGGTGGTGGCGCGAATCCTGCCGATCCCGGGCGTCAAAGGCTCGGTGATGCTGGCTGGCTTTGACGGTCCTTCGCAGACGCTCGCCCCCAACAGCGCCGCAGCCTATGTGCCGCTGCAAAGCTTCGAGGAGCGGCAGAAGCTGGGCGTCAGTCTGGCCAGCATCATGGCCGAGGCCCGCAAGCGCACCGCCGACATCAACGAGGCCATGCTGCTGGTGGTGCCGCCGCCGCTCATCCAGGGCATCGGGTCTGCCGGCGGCTATCGCCTGATGGTCGAGGATCGCGGCGAGCATGGCTATGACGCGCTCGGCAAGACGGCCTTCGGGCTGATCGGACAGGCGAACCAGACGCCCGGGCTCACCCAGGTCTACACCTTCTTCAACACCGCCACCCCGCGCGTTTTCGCCGATATCGACCGGCGCAAGGCGGAGATGCTGGGCGTACCGTCGGAGCGGGTGTTCGAGGCGCTCAACGTCTATCTTGGCTCCACCTTCGTCAACGACTTCAACATGCTGGGCCGCACCTATCGCGTGACGGCGCAGGCCGATGCGCCGTTCCGGGCAACCGAGGCGGACATCGCCAACCTGAAGACGCGGTCGGACAGCGGCGCGATGGTGCCGATCGGCTCGGTCGCGACGTTCGAAAACAAGACCGGGCCGTATCGCGTTACACGCTACAATCTGTTCCCGGCGGTGGAAGTCGATGGCGATACGGCCCCGGGCTACAGCTCCGGTGCGTCGCTGGCGGCGATGGAGAAGCTCGCCGCGCAGTTGCCGGCCGGATATGACGCCGAATGGACCGGCATCGCCTTCCAGCAGAAGATGGCGGGCAGCACGGCGGGACTGGTGTTTGCGATGGCGGTGCTGTTCGTCTTCCTGGTGCTGGCGGCGCAATATGAAAGCCTGACGCTGCCGCTGGCGATCATCCTGATCGTGCCGATGTGCCTGCTGGCGGCGATGGCGGGCGTGAACCTGCGCGGCATGGACAACAATGTCCTTACGCAGATCGGGCTGGTCGTGCTGATCGCGCTTGCCGCGAAGAATGCGATCCTGGTGGTCGAGTTCGCCCATCAGGCGGAAGTCCGCGATGGCCTGTCGCCCGTCGACGCCGCCGTGCGGGCGGCGCAGGACCGGTTGCGGCCGATCCTGATGACCAGCTTCGCCTTCATCCTGGGTGCCGTGCCGCTGCTGATCGCCAGCGGCGCCGGTGCGGAGCTGCGCCAGGCGCTGGGCACGGCGGTGTTCTTCGGGATGATGGGCGTCACCGGCTTCGGCCTGCTGTTCACGCCGACCTTCTACGTGGTGTGCCGCGCACTGGGCGCGCGGCTTGCCGCACGGCGGAGCGAGGGCGGTCTTTCGCCGCAGCTTCAGCCCGCCGAGTAACGAGCAGGAGATTACGCATGCAACGCATTGCATCCATGACGGCCGCAGTCTCGGCGCTGGCGCTTTCCGCCTGCGCCGCCGGCCCGAACTATACCGCCCCCGCCCGCCCGCAAAGCGCGGCAGGTGCGTTCCTCTCCACCAGCCCGGCCGTTACCACTGCGCCGGTTGAGGGCAACTGGTGGCGGCTCTATAACGATCCGGTGCTCGACCGGCTCATCGAGCAGGCACTCACTGCCAATACCGACATCCGCGTCGCCGTTGCCCGGATCGAGCGCGCCCGTGCCACGCTGCGCGGCGCCACGGCTGATCGTCTGCCCCAGGTAGATGCGAGCGCAGGTGCCAATTATGGTCGCCTGCCGGCAAGCCAGCGGCCGGCCGGCGCCCCAATGGACGACTGGCAGGTCGATACCGGGCTGAGCGTCAACTATGAGGTCGATCTGTTCGGCCGCATCCGCCGCAATGTCGAGGCGGCGCGCGGCGATGTCGCCGCCGCACAGGCCGATGCCGATGCCGTGCGGGTGATCGTCGCCGCCGATACTGCCCGCGCCTATGCCGATGCCGTCTCCGCTGCCGAGCGACTGGCCGTGGCGGAACATATCGTCGCGCTGCTCGACCAGTCGATCGACCTGACCCAGCGCCGCCGCAATGTCGGGCTGGCAACCCGGCTGGATGTCGCCCGCATCGCGGCACTCCGCAACCAGCGTCAGGCCGATGTGCCGGCGCTCGCCGCCGCGCGCGACGCGGCACTGTTCCGGCTGGCGACGCTGATCGGCAAAACCCCCGCCGAGCTGCCGGTCGAAGCCCGTGAGCGCCGCACGACGCTGCGGCTCGACCGGCCGATTCCAGTGGGGAACGGCGCAACCTTGCTCGCCCGCCGGCCCGATGTTCGCGCCGCCGAACGCCGGCTTGCCGCCGCCACCGCGCGGATCGGCGTGGCGACTGCCGATCTCTATCCGCGCATCACGCTGGGAGGTTCGGGCGGTTCGACCGGCAATGATTTCGGCGACATCTTCGGGGCAGGTCCGCTACGCTGGCTGCTGGGCGGACTGATCAGTTGGTCAGTCAATCCCGCCCCGGCCCGTGCCCGCATCGTCGCAGCGCAGGCGGACACGCAGGTCGCGCTAGCGACCTTCGACGGCACGGTGCTGACCGCGCTGCAGGAAACCGAGACGGCGCTGTCCGCCTATGCCCGCGCGCTCGAACGGCGCACCGCGCTGCAGGCGGCGCTGAACGAGGCGGAAGCGGCGGTGCGCATCGCCCGCGCGCGCCAGACCGAAGGCGACATCAACTCGCTCGACCTGCTCGATGCCGAACGCACCTTCGCCGATGCCCAGGCTTCGCTGGCAGCGGCAGATGCGGCGATTGCCGAAACCCAGGTCGACCTGTTCCGCGCGCTGGGCGGCGGCTGGCAGGCGCAGGCGTGAAATAGAGGAAAACGCCACACTTCTTCGCTCCCTCCCTGCAAGGGAGGGGTTGGGGGTGGGTGCGCGCGTCTGCGCGCCCCAGAGACTCTCGCCTTTCTGACAGCAAGCGCCGCCGCCTGATGGCGGCGGCCCCACCCCCACCCCCTCCCTTTCAGGGAAGGGAACTGCTCGTTTCAACCTTGGGTCGTATGCGCCCCTCTACAGCGACCGGATGATCGCCGAAAAGTCCAGCCCCCCCTGCCCGGCCGCTGCGAAGGCTTCGTAGAGTTCGCGGGCGCGGGTGCCCATCGGCACCTGCGCGCCGACATCGGCGGCGGCGTCGGTCGCCAGCGTCAGATCCTTGAGCATCAGCGCTGCCGCGAACCCGCCCTGATAGCCATTGTCGGCCGGGGATTGCGGGCCGACGCCAGGCACCGGGCAATAGCTGGTCATCGACCAGGACTGGCCCGACGCCTTGCTGGAAATGTCGAAAAAGGTCTGCAGGTCCAGCCCCAGCTTTTCGGCCAGCGCGAATGCCTCACATGTCGCCACCATCGTCGCGCCGAGGATCATGTTGTTGCAGATCTTCGCCGCCTGCCCTGCACCGCTGGCGCCGGCATGGATTACTGCCTTGCCCATCGCCGACAGGATCGGTTCGGCGCGGTCAAAGGCCTGGGCGGAGCCGCCGACCATGAAGGTGAGCGTACCGCCATTGGCGGCGGCGATCCCTCCGGAAACGGGCGCATCCACCATCGCATGCCCCGCCACCTGCGCCGCCTCCGCCACGCGCCGCGCGGTCGCGACGTCGATCGTCGAACAGTCGAGCAGCAGCGCATGGGCCGGCGCATGGCCGATCACCTCTTCGGTATAGACCCGCTCGACGACCGCACCATTGGGCAGCATCGAGACCACTGCCTCGGCATCCACAACCGCTTCGCGCACCGATCCATGCACCGCGCAGCCATTGGCGCGGGCGCGATCCAGCGCTTCTGCGGACAGATCGAAGGCGTGGACGTCGTGCCCGGCCTTGGCCAGGTTCGCGGCCATGCCGCTGCCCATATTGCCCAGTCCGACGAACGCGATCCTCATACGGCCATCCTTCCAGTAACCCGACCGCTTACAGCGGCTTCCATTTTTCCTGCGCGGGCAGCGGCGCGAAAATCGCGTCGATCTGCTCGGCCGTAACCGCGTCCGGCGTCGCCGGATCCCAGCGAGGGCTATTATCCTTGTCGAGGATCACCGCACGGACCCCCTCGGCGAAATCGGGCAGACGGCAGACGCGGGTGGCGACGGCATATTCCTGCGTCATCTCGGCCGCGAAATCGGGCATGGCACGCCCCTCGCGAACGATACGCAGCGACACCTTGCAGGCCTGGGGCGATTTCGTGCGCAGCGTGGCAAGGGTGGCGGTGGCCCATTCGCTGCCATCAGCCTCCAGCGCGGCAAAGATCGCCTCTACCGTCTCGCCGGCGAACAGCCGGTCAATCACCGGCTGGTGATCGAGGATCTTTGCCGCAGGCGCCTGCACGGAGAGACCGGCCAGAATCGACTCCACCTGTTCGGGATCGGCGAGGATGGAGGCCTTGACCGTCTCCAGCGCCTCTGCCGGCAGAAAGTGCGTCGCCAGCCCCAGCGCGAGACATTCGGCACCGTCAAGCCGGTGGCCGGTCAACGCCAGATACTCACCCATATGGCCCGGCAGACGCGACAGATACCAGCCGCCACCCACATCCGGGAAAAGGCCGATGCTGGTTTCGGGCATGGCGAACCTTGTATTCTCGGTGGCGATGCGAAAGCGGGCGGGCTGCGAAATCCCCACACCGCCGCCCATCACGATACCGTCGGCAAAGGCAACGATCGGCTTCGGATAAGTGAACAGCCGGTGGTTGAGGCCATATTCGGTGTGGAAGAAGTGCGCGGCTGCCGCGCCGTCGCCCGCACCGCTCTCCGCGATCAGCCGGATGTCGCCACCGGCGCAGAAACCGCGGCCTTCGGCATGGTCGAGCAGGACGATGCGGATCGCCGGATCATGCTCCCACGCATCGAGCGCATCGAGCATCGCCTGGCACATTGCGGTGTTGAGCGCGTGCAGCGCCTTCGGGCGGTTGAGGCGGATACGCCCGGCGGCGCCGTCGGCTTGGGTGAGGATTTGCATCATGTCGCTCATTCGCGCACCAGATCGCGGCCGACGATCATCCGCATTACCTGATTGGTACCCTCCAGGATCGAATGCACCCGCAGGTCGCGCCAGAAACGTTCGATCGGATAGTCCATCAGATAGCCGTATCCGCCATGCAGCTGCAGCGCGCGATCGACCACCGACGAACCGGTGTCGGTGGCCAGCCTTTTGGCCATTGCGGCGAAGCGGGTCTTGTCCGGCGTGCCCGCCGTCACCTTGGCGGCAGCGAGATAGAGCAGCGCCCGGGCGGCCTCCAGCTCGGTCGCCATGTCGGCGAGCATGAACTGGGTGTTCTGGAAATCGGCGATCGCCTTGCCGAACTGCTTGCGCTCCTGCGTGTAGCGGATCGCCTCGTCGAGGCAGCGCTGCGCACCGCCCAGCGAGCAGGCGCCGATGTTGAGCCGGCCGCCGTCCAGGCCCATCATCGCGATGCGGAAGCCTTCGCCTTCGGCACCGATCAGGTTTTCCACCGGCACGCGGACCTGATCGAGGATCACCTGTGCCGTCGGCTGGCTGTGCCAACCCAGCTTGCGCTCCTGTGCGCCGAAGCTGACGCCGGGCATGTCCTTCTCAATCGCGAGGCAGGAAATGCCCTTGGGCCCGTCCTCGCCGGTGCGGACCATGGTGACGTAAAGGTCGTTCTCGCCGCCGCCCGAGATGAACTGCTTCGAGCCGGTGACGATGTAATGGTCGCCGTCCCGCACCGCGCGGGTCTTGAGCGCCGCCGCGTCCGAGCCCGAGCCCGGTTCGGTGAGGCAGTAGCTGGCCAGCCGGTCCATGGTGACGAGGCTGGGGAGATATTTGTCCTTCACCGCATGCGCGCCGAACCGGTCGATCATCCAGGCGGCCATGTTGTGGATCGAGATGAACGCGCTGGTCGACGGGCAGCCATAGGCCATCGCCTCGAAGATCAGCGCCGATTCCAGCCGGCCGAGGCCGATACCGCCCGATTTCTCGGACACATAGATCGCCGCGAAACCCAGTTCGGCCGCCGCCTTGATCGTCTCGCGCGGGAAGAGGTGCTTCTCGTCCCATTCGGCCGCGTGCGGGGTGATCGCATCGGCGGTGAACTTCTGCGCCATCTCCTGGATCTGGCGCTGGTCGTCGGTGAGGTCGAACTGGTGGGTCATGGGTTCAGCCGTGTTGGATCTGACAATATCCTCCCCGGAATGGGGAGGATGACGTGGAGCACTCCCCTCACCCCATCGTCGGGATGACGAAGGCATTGCTGCCATCGCCAGCACCATCGGGCCAGCGGGCGGTGACGGTCTTCACCTTGGTCCAGAACTTCACGCCTTCCATGCCGTGCTGGTTGGTATCGCCGAATGCCGAACGCTTCCAGCCGCCGAAGGTGTGATAGGCGACGGGCACCGGGATCGGCACGTTGATGCCCACCATGCCGACATTCACGCGCGCCGCAAATTCGCGCGCGGCATGGCCGTTGCGGGTGAAGATCGCGACGCCATTGCCATATTGGTGCCTGCTCGGCAGCGTCAGCGCTTCCTCGAAATCCTTCGCCCGCACCATCTGCAGCACCGGTCCGAAAATCTCGTTGCGATAGCTTTCCATGTCCGGCGTCACATGGTCGAACAGCGTCGGGCCGACGAAGAAGCCGTTCTCATGCCCTTGAAGCGTGAAGCCGCGCCCGTCGACGACCAGCTCGGCCCCCTCGTCGACGCAGGTCTGGATCCAGCGTTCGATATTCGCCTTGTGCTGTGCCGTCACCACCGGGCCGTAATGGGCCTGGGGATCGGTCGAGGTGCCGACCTTCAGCGCCTCGATCGCGGGGATCAGCTTGGCCTTCAGCCGCTCTGCCGTCTCGTCGCCCACCGGCACCACCACCGGCAGCGCCATGCAGCGCTCGCCCGCCGAGCCGAACGCCGCGCCCGACAGGTCGTTGACCACCTGGTCGAGGTCCGCGTCGGGCATGACGATGCCGTGGTTCTTGGCGCCGCCCATTGCCTGAACGCGCTTCCCCGCCGCAACACCACGCTGGTAGACATAATGGGCGATGTCCGACGAGCCGACGAAGCTCACCGCGCCGATCGCGGGATGGTCGAGAATCGCGTCGACCATTTCCTTGTCGCCGTGGACGACCTGGAAAATCCCCTCGGGCAGCCCGGCCTCCAGCCACAGTTCGGCCAGTCGGTTGGGCAGCGACGGGTCACGCTCGCTGGGCTTCAGGATGAAGGCATTGCCCGTCGCCATCGCCACCGCGCCCATCCACAGCGGGATCATCGCCGGGAAGTTGAACGGCGTGATGCCCGCGCCGATGCCGATCGGCTGGCGCATCGAATAGACGTCGATGCCGGGCCCCGCCCCTTGCGTATATTCGCCCTTCAGCGCGTGCGGGATGCCGCAGCAGAATTCGACCACTTCCAGGCCGCGCTGGATGTCGCCCTTCGCGTCCGCCTGCACCTTGCCGTGTTCGATCGAGAGCATGTGCGCCAGCGCATCCATGTTCGCTTCGACCAGCGCCTTGAAGGCGAACATCACCCGCGCGCGGCGCTGCGGGTTGGTCGCCGCCCAGCCCGGCTGCGCAGCCTGCGCCGCCGCGACGGCACGGTCGAGCACGTCCTGTCCACCCAGCACCACCTCGGCCTGCACAGCGCCGGTATTGGGATCGAACACAGGCGCCTTGCGGCTTGCGGCCAGTCCGGCAGTGCCGCCGACGATGACGTGATCGACGATACGCATGGCAATCCTCTCCAAAAACCCGCCTTGCTTTGCCCGATTGTAGGAATATGCATTTTCGCTCGCAATGACGAATAATGCAGGGAACATCTGCAAAAATGCAGGCAATGGACTGGCGCGATCTGCAAACCTTCCTGGCGTTGGCCCGCACCGGCCAGATGGGACGCGCCGGCAAGGCGATGGGTGTAAACGCCACCACGATCGCGCGCCGCCTGCGCCGGCTGGAGGCGACGCTGGGCGCGACGCTGTTCGAGCAAACGCGCGAAGGCCAGATACTCACCGAGGCGGGCGAGGCCCTGCTGGCGCTCGCTGAGACGATCGCGCTCGCGGCAAACGAGATCGAGGCCCATCGCGGCGATCGCTTTCCCGGCATATCGGGCACTTTGCGGATCAGCGCGCCGGAAGGATTCGGCAGTCGCCTGCTCGCCGGGCAGGCCGCCGCCTTCAGCGCGCTCCATCCGCGCCTGACGCTCGACCTTGTCGCGAACAGCGGCTTTCTTTCCCCTTCGAAGCGCGAGGCGGACATTGCCGTCATGCTGTCCCGCCCGCGCGCGGGGCCGGTGATCGCGCAGAAACTGTCGGACTATGCGCTGCAGCTGTTCGCGACGACCGCCTATCTCGAAACATTCGGCACTCCCCGCATGCCGGCCGACCTGCGCGAGGGGCATCGCTTTGTCGGCTATATTCCCGACCTGATCTATGCGCCCGAGCTCCATTATCTCGACGAATTCTGCGAGGGGCTGACGCCGCACCTGCGCTCCTCGAGCATCAATGCACAGTATCGGATGGTCAGCACCGGGGCAGCGATCGGCGTGCTTCCGTCCTTTATCGGCAGGGCAGATCCGGCGCTGGTGCCTGTGCTGCCCGAGCGCCGCATCCTGCGCTCCTTCTGGCAGGTTACGCATAAGGATTCGCACCAGCTCGCCCGCGTCCGCGCCGGACGCGAGTGGCTGGCGGAGGCGGTGCAGACCTATCGCACGTTGCTGCTGCCGCCTGAATGAAGGGCTGCGCGGGTTCGCATCCGTCCTGATCGCAGTTCGCGCTGGTCCAAGACGATCGGCCGATACGCCGCTAGCCTCTCCGTCAAGCGCCAAAAGGTGCAGTTCACAAGGGGAGAGGATATGCGCATTCGTTTCGCAACGGCCTTGCTTGCGTCCACGGCATGGGCCGGGTCCGCATTTGCCCAGTCAACCGAGCAGCCCGCCGCACCGGCACCAGCAGCCCAGTCGGACAGCGGCATCGCCGAAATCGTCGTCACCGCGCAGAAGCGCGCGGAAAATGTCCAGGACGTGCCGATCGCCATTTCGGCCTTCAGCGCCAACACGCTGCAGGAACGCGCGGTGGGCAGCGTCGCCCAGCTTTCGGCCATCGCACCCAACGTCAATCTCGATGCCGGCACGCCCTTTTCGGGCTCCCCCGCAGTGCTTTCGGCCTATATCCGCGGCATCGGATCGGATGACTTCGCGTTCAACATCGACCCGGGCGTCGGCCTCTATCTCGACGGCGTCTATCTGGCCCGCACTGTGGGCGCCAATCAGGATCTGATGGACGTTTCGCGCGTCGAAGTGCTCAAGGGCCCGCAAGGCACGCTGTTCGGCCGGAACACGATCGGCGGCGCCATCTCGATCGTCACGCGCGATCCGGGCAAGGAGTTCCGGGTGCAGGGCGATGTGACGACGGGCAGCTATAATCTGCTCCAGGCCCGCGGCGCGGTCGATATTCCCATTGCCGACGGGCTGGGTTCTATCCTCAGCTTCGGCGTCAAGACGCGCGACGGCTTCCTGCAGCGCATCCCTTATCCCGATCCCCGGGCCAATAACTCGCCGTCCTACACCGCGTTCGACGCAGCAAGCTATGGTAACAGCAATCGCGAAGGCGGCAACGACAACTGGAATCTGCGCGGCAAGTTGAAATGGAACCACGGCGGACCGCTCACCCTGACGCTGTCGGGCGACTATAGCCGCGACAAGGGCACCAGCGCCAACAAGCTGCTTGGCACGGCAGAGACGGTGCCCGGCAATTTCGCCGGCACGGCGGACCTGCCCGGCACGGCGTTCGATCCCACCGGCACCACCGGTTTCCTGTTCGCCGGACTATACAATTTCTGCATCGGTGCGACGCCGCAACAGATCGCCGCGCGCAATGCCCAGGCGCTGTGCGGCGTGTCGGGCACCCAGTTCAACCCGCGCTGGCGCCTGCCCAGCTATGCCGGGGTCAATGTCGACAACAATCCCAACAATGATCGCCTTCCCTGGGACGGCCGCTACCTGATCGCCGATCCGGACAAGAGCTACGCCACCGGCAACAGCTTTTCGGACCTGAAGAACTGGGGCTTTTCCGGCGTCCTCGACTATGATCTGGGCAAGTCGATTTCGCTGAAGTCGATCACGGCCTATCGCGAGCTGAAATGGGCGGCCGGGCTCGATGCCGACGGTTCCCCGCTGAATTTCCTGCAGCTCAGCTTCACCATGCGCCAGTGGCAGTTCAGCCAGGAAGTGCAGCTGCTCGGCAAGGCGCTGGACAACAAGCTGAACTACGTCCTTGGCGGCTATTATTTCAAGGAAGCCGGCAATCTGCACGACTATGTCACCTTCGCCGAAGGACTGGTGCAGGTGGACGGGCCGAACCGGCTGGAGACCGAGAATTTCGCGGCGTTCGGACAGATCGATTATCGCCCGATCGACCTGGTCGGCATCACCGTCGGCGGCCGCTACACCAATGAGAAGAAGCAGTTCGAGGGCGGCCAGCAGGAACTGAACGGCTTCAACTACAAGCTGTTCGGCTGCACCGATGCCAATGGCAACATCACCCCGAACGGCCCCTTCCCGCTCGCGCCCGTGACGTGCCAGACCGGGCTCGGCTATCCAGATCCCAACAATCCGGTGCGGGTCTATGTGCCCGGCGTGAACCACAAGAGCTTCAGCAATTTCTCGCCGAAGCTGGGCCTGCAATTGCATCCGCAGGACAATGTGATGCTCTATGCAAGCTGGTCGAAGGGCTACAAGACCGGCGGCTGGACGACCCGCCTGACCAACCCGCAGGGCGCCGTGGCCCCAGATTTCAACGAGGAAAAGGCAACCACCTGGGAAGCCGGCGTCAAGTCGACCCTGCTCGACCGCAAGCTGCAGCTCAACGCAGCCGCCTTCACCACCGATTACAAGGACATCCAGCTCAACATCCAGATCGGCACCTCGCCGACCATCGCCAATGCCGGTGACGCCCGCATTCGCGGGTTCGAAGTGGAGGCCGTCGCAGCCCCGGTGCGCGGGCTGACGATCAATGCCTCGCTCGGCTATATCGACGCCTATTACACGCGGGTATCGGCGACGGCGGCGGCGGTGAGCGGGCCCGGCCCGTTCCAGGCCGGCGCGGTGGTCGGCGCGCCGCTCCCCAAGACGCCCAACTGGAAGACCAGCCTAAGCCCCCGCTACGAAACGCGGCTGGCCAATGGCGGATCGGTGATTCTGCTGGCGGACTGGAGCCATGCCAGCGGCGTCTGGAACGACACTGCCCGCACCTATCTGCTGTACCGCCCTGCCTCCGACCAGGTGAATGCCAGCGTCAGCTATGAGGAGCCGAACGGCCGCTGGACGCTCACGGTGGGCGGCACCAACCTTACCGACAATCGCTACCTGACCTCGGGCAATTCCAACGTCTCGGTCGGCGCGTTCTTCGGCACCTATAACCGCCCGCGCGAATGGTATGCGCGGTTCGGCTTCAAATTCTGAGGAGCCGTTTCATGGAAATCGCAGCAGCCGTCACCGAACAAGCGGGCGGCCCCTTCCGGATCGAACGGTTGCGGATCGATTCACCGGGAGGCGACCAGGTGCTGGTGCGGATCGTGGCATGCGGCGTGTGCCACACCGATATGGTGATGCGCGACGGCGCGCTGCCGGTGCCCTTCCCTGCTGTATTCGGGCATGAAGGCGCCGGCGTGGTCGAAGCGGTGGGGCCGGCAGTTGCCGGCCTCGCCCCCGGCGACCGGGTGCTGCTCAGCTTCGACAGCTGCGGCACCTGCCCCGCCTGCCACGATCACCAGCCCGGCTATTGCCCGGAATTCTTCCCGCGCAATTTCCTCGGTGCGTTGGGCCCCGATCAGGGCGGCCTGTGGCGCGGCGAGGCGCGGGTCGGCAGCAACATCTTCGGCCAGTCGGCCTTCGCCACGCATGCCCTGGCGCACCAGCGCAACGTGGTGAAGGTGGATGCAGACCTGCCGCTGCACCTGCTTGCACCGCTCGGTTGCGGCATCCAGACGGGCGCAGGCACGGTGCTGGAAACGCTGAAGGTCCAGCCGGGTCAGGCGATCGCGATCTTCGGGGCGGGCGCCGTAGGTCTCGCCGCGGTGATGGCGGCCGTCATTGCGGGCGCAGGCCGCATCGCCCTTCTCGACCGGCATCAGCATCGGCTGGCACTGGGCGAAGCGCTGGGGGCCACCGAATCTACAACCAGCCTCGATGCGCTGGCAGGGCCGTTCGATTATATCGTCGACACAACCGGCGTTCCCGCCTTGCTTGCGCCCGCCATCGACCTGCTCGCCGGGCGCGGCACGCTGGCACTGGTCGGCGCCTATCCCTCCGATCCGAAGCTCGCCATCGATGCCTCGGCCATCATGAGCATGGGTCGGCGCATCGTCGGCGTGGTCGAGGGGGGCATCGATCCGCAGCGCTTCGTGCCCGAACTCATCGCGCACTATCGGGCCGGGCGCCTGCCGATGGAAATGCTGGTCAAGACCTACCCGTTCGCAGAGATCGAGCAGGCGGTGCACGACTCCGAGACCGGCGCCGTCATCAAGTCGGTATTGCTGATGGAAAGCGAAGACTGAGCAGCGCAGGGCTGCCCGGCCGTTACCGCGACCGGGCAGGCCGCAACAGAATGGCCCCGTCCTGGCGCTGCGCCTCCAGCCCGAACAGCGCGCCGATCAGCGCGGCGCTTTGTTCGGGCGTATCCAGCCGGAAACGGCCGCTGAAGCGGCTGGCGCCCCGCGCGGGATCGGCGAGGCGGATCGGGACGGCACTGTACCGGCCGATCCGCTCCAGCGCGGCGTCGAGCCGCATCTGATCGGCGTTCAGCCAATAGTCGCTCCAGCTGTCGTCGCTCTTCGCGTCGAAGTGCGCGATCCGCGCCGGGGTGGACCCAATGCGAAGCCATTCGCCGCCCGTTACGACCAGCGGCGCGCGCTCCGCCTGATCGACCCGTACCCGCCCGCGATAGACGTGTAGTTCCACGGCATCGGCAAGCGTATCGACACTGAAATTGGTACCAAGCGCAGTGAAGCTTGCGCGCGAAGTCGCCACCGAAAAGGGGCGGCTGGCATCGTGCGCAACTTCGAACCGCGCCGCGCCTTTCTCCAGCGTAACCGGGCGAGCACCGGCAGCGAAAGCGACCTGCACGGCCGAAGCCGCGTCGAGCGTCATGGTCGACCCATCCGAAAGGCGGATCACTTCACGCTTGCCCAATGCACTGGCAAAGCGCGAGGCAGCAGCAACCGGAGCCGATGGCGGCGTCGCTTCCCGCAGCAGCACCGGCACGGCAACTGCCGCAGCCAGCCCCGCCGCCACCGCCGCGACACGCACTCCGCGGACACGGCGAAGCACCGGCCGGAGCCGACGCTGGCGCGCCGATCGCGGCTCCACTGGTTCCGGCAAGGGCGCGGGCGCCATCGACACGCGCCTTTCAGCCTCCAGCACCTCCAGCAAGGCCGTGTCCTGCAACACGGTGCACATGCGCGAAAACGCCTGAACATGCGCTTCGCACTGATTGAGCCAGCCGATCAGCGCGCGGCGTTCGGCCGCGTCCAGCTCCGGCAGCCGATCCGCCCAGTCGGCGGCCGTTTCCAGCACCTCTTCTTCAACCATGTCCGACATCCTCTCCGGCCACGTCTTCGTTCAGGGCGACGTAATCCGAAAGGTCGACCATCGCGCGTACCAGATGTTTTTTAACTGCTTCCAGGCTCAACCCCAGGTCATCGGCAATTTCGGCGCGCGATTTGCCGTCGAGATGGCGCTGGACGAACACCGCGCGGCGCAGAGGCGGCAGCGACGCCAGCCGTGCCTCGAACCGCGACAGGCGGCGGCGATAGTCCAGCACTTCCTCCGGCAGCGGCAGCGTGCAGGCGAGTTCGGGATCGAGCGGCTCGGTCGGCCGCGCTCCCTTGCGGGCGCCGGCGTAGACGATCGAATCCGCCACTCGAAAGGCATAGGCGAGCGGCTGCTCGATCTGCTGCCGCCGCTCCTGTTCCACCACGCGCACAAACGTCTCCTGCACGATGTCGTCCGCCTGCTCCGGATCACGGAGCCGCCTGCGGACATAGGCCGTCAGGCGCGACCGATGTTCGGCGAGCGTTTCTGCCGCCCCCATTAGTCGCATCTTTCCGGCAACAGCGTCACCTTAGGGAAGAGTGCGCCCAGGCGGGAATGGGGACAATCGGCGGCGCCCCTTCCCGCTTCGCAGTCAAAAGGCATAGCGAATCCCCGCACTCACCACCCGTCCGCTATGGGTATAGGCGAGCAGCCGGCGCGCGTCGCGATCGGTATATTGCATCACCGGCGCGTTGGTCAGATTCTGCCCCTCCAGCACCAGCTTTGCGCGACGCCCGAGCGCGATGTGCGCGGCGGCATCCAGTGTGGCGCTGGGTGCGATCCACTCGCCGATATTGCCGCTATTGCCGATCGCGGTGCGATAGCGGTCGCGATAGGCGAGCGAGGCGCGGACGTCCCAGCCGCGCCCGGTGTAGTAAAGCGTGGCGTTGCCCTGCCAGCGCGACAGGTCGATCAGCGTAAGCCGCACCGGCACGGCGCCATAGACAACGTCGGATCGGCCATCGGCATAGGTGCCGTTCAGTTGCACACCCAGCCGGTGGAGCGGCGCCGGCAGAAACCGCAGTTCGCGCTGCACGGTCAGTTCCGCCCCCACTATCGACGCGCCGCCGCCGTTGAACGGCCGGATGACGTTGAACAGCGTACCGGCACTTTGCCCCGGGAACAGAAAGGCGAGCGGATAGCCCGTATCGGCATAGCGCTGCACCGTCGTCACCGAAGTGATGAACGAATCCATATGTTTGTAGAACAGCCCGAGCGCGATCAGCCCGCCACCACCATACTGTTCCAGCGCGAAGTCGAGCGACTGGGCGCGGAACGGCTTCAGGTCCGGATTGCCGGTCGTGATGGTACCGCCAAAGGGCGACACCGAAACCACCGCTGCGGCCGCCAGATCGGCGACATCGGGCCGATTGACGTTCTCGCTGGCTGCCAGCCGCAACAACAGGTCGCGGCGAAGTCCCAGCCGCACCTCCAGCGAAGGCAGCCAGGCGCGGCTGATGCTTCGGCGCGAAATGGGCGCTGCCAGTGCATCGCTGCTGGCGGTGCCGGTCGACCGCGTCAGCACGCCCTCATAACGCAGCCCGGCGCGCACCCGCAGCGGCATTGTGCCCACCTCTCCGTCCCAGTCGAGCAGCGCGAAGGCCCCGCCATTCTCCTCGCGCAGGCGGTAATCGGTGCCGGGGACATTGTCGCCGGCATTCAGATCGCGACGCTGGCCCGTGGCGGCATAGGTCGCATCGACATCGGCGACGATATAGGGTGCCAGCGTCGGCCCGCTGAACAACGTCGTGACCGCCGGCCCGCCATCGGGATAATCGACGCGCGTTCGCCGCTGATAGCCGCCGTTCACGAACCGGCGCCAACTGCCGCCGGTCCGCAAGCTGAGCCCGGGCGCAAGCGTCCGCTCGAGTGTCAGCCGTGCCTGGGCATTGCTGTTGTCGATCGCGTCCTCGCGCGGATCGGCCCGCATCAGCCCCCATGCCCCCGGATCGCCGGGATCGAAGCCGTACCAGTTGCGCGGCGCCGCGCCGGTGGAAACGGTCGCAAAGTCCCGATTTTTCGACTGGAGAAACACCTTGTCGAACACCGGCCCTCGGAACGCCGAGTGGTTATACCCCGCGAGCAATTCCACCACCGTCGCCGCGTCCAGCGGCTTGCGCAGCGACAAGGTCGCCTGATCGAACTGCGTCCGGTCCTCGCTCCGCTTCGCCTCGGTGCGCAGGTCGACGCCCGAATAGCGGGCGGCTGCCAGCGTGTTACCGACAATCGTTGCCGATAACAGCCGCTGGGTACCGACGACGTCGCCGCTCAGGCCGTTCGCGCCCGCCGCCGCCAGCGAATATTCGTGCCGGTGGTCCGCCAGCGCCGCATGGACCCAGTCCAGCGCCGCGGCAAAGCCGTCGTCGCCCCGATACTGGACGGCACCGACCAGGTTGAGGCGTTCCAGCCGGTTGAGCCAGCTCGAATAGGTCGCAGCACGGGGACCGTAGACCGGAGCGCCGGCGGTGCCGGTCAGCCGCGCGCGCTGGTCGGCTGGAATGGCCGGCCCGAGATTGGCCGCACCGAAGGTAATCGGCGCCCAGTCCCAATTGCGATAGCCATATTCGGCAACAGCGTTGCTGCTGTACGATAGTGCCGCCAGCACGCCCCAATGATCGCCCCGCCGCGACACTTCCGCGGTGGCTTGCGGCGTGAGCGCCATACCGTTGCCGCCGGCGCGCGCGCGCAGCGACACCAGCGTCTCGTTGCCCGGTCTGTCGAACGGCCGTACCGTCTGCAAGGCGACCGTGCCGCCGATGCCGCCCGCGTCCGTATCGGCCGCCCAGCTTTTCTCCACCACGGTCTGCGACAACAGGCTGGCCTCGAACACCGAATAGTCGAAGCGGCGCTCGCGGCTGACCGATCCGCGATTGTCGAGGCCGGACGCCGTGGTAGCGAGCGCATCGATGCCGTTCAGCGTGGTGCGCGTGAAAAGCGGCCCCAGCCCGCGCAGCGAGACCTGGCGCCCCTCGCCATTGTCACGGCTGATCGCGACGCCCGGCAGGCGCTGCAGCGCATCGGCAACGTTGCGGTCGGGAAAATCGGCAATATCCTCGGCGCGCGTCGCCTCGCGTACCCCGGCGCCGCGGCGCTTGAGCGCAATCGATTGACGCACGGCTTCCCGATAGCCGGTGACAACGATAAGCTGCGGCTCGGCCGTTTCAGGGGATATGGCGCGCGATGGCGCTGGTACGGCAGCCCGCGTCGCTGGTCCCGCCAACACGACATAGCCGCCGCTTGCGGCCCGCACGATCAGTGGCAGGCCCGCTATGGCAAGTGCGACTGCGGCTTCCACCGACATCCGGCCGCGGATCGGCCGGGCGACGCGCAACCTGGCCCCTTGCGTGGTGACGATCTGGATTCCGGTCTGGCGCGAGATCGCGCGTAGCACGTCGGGCAAAGGACCGGCTGCTATGTCGAAGCGGAAGGAGGCTCGCGTAGCGGCAGCCTGCGTCTGGCAATACGCGACCTCGGGCGAAAGCGATCCAACGACCAGCGCCACCCCCGAAACCCACCGGTACGATTGACGACGCCCGCGCAGACCCTTTGCCTCCGCAGGTGCGGCTACCAGCGCAACATGACAGAATATTGACCCGGCCGTACAGGGGCGGGGAGGAACGGCAGCGCCGTTCCTCCCCGGGGGGTGGAAAGGAGCGGCATTGCTGCCCCTTCCCAGGGGAACTTCAGAAGGAAATGCGGACGCCGCCCATCACCGTCGTGCCCGAACGGGTGACGACATAGAGGCGCTGGGTGCTGTCCGAATATTGCTTCTCGCGCTGGTTGGTCAGATTGATCGCGTCGAAGGTCAGCTGGATCTTGTCGGTCAGGTTGTAATGCGCCGATGCGTCGACATAGGTGGTCGGCGCATAACCGGTCAGGTCCTGATCCTTGCCGAGGCTCGTGGAGACCGGCGAGGCGCTATAGACATAGCCGCTGCGATAATTGACCGAGACACGCGCGTCGAACTTGCGGTCCTGGTAATAGAGCGTCGCGTTGGCGTTGACATGGCTGAGACCTTCCAGCGTCGTGCGGATCGCGTCCGGGCCATAGATCTTTGTGTAATCATATTTGGCGTCGAGATAGGTGAAGTTGCCGCTCGCGCCGAAATGGTCGAACGGGGCCGGCAGGAAGGTGAAGTCCGCCTGACCGGCCAGCTCCATGCCCACCAGATCGGTGCCGTCGAGGTTCACCGGGATCGAATAGCTGGTGATGATGGTGTTCGGCGTCAGGTTCGGCGCCAGCGTGGTCGGCTGACCGGTGACGCTGTACGGCACGTTCGACAGCGTCTTGGTGGCGATGAAGCCGTCGAGATGCTTGTAGAAGCCGCCCAGCGCGAAATAGCCGACCCGCCCGAAATAGCGCTCGAGCGACAGGTTGAGGTCGGTCGACTTGTACGGCTTCAGCGCCGGATTGCCCACCGAGACGCTATAGGTGCCATCGTCATTGAGCGAGACCGAAGCATTGGCCGCCAGCGCGCTCAGCGTCGGACGGTTGATGTTCTTGCCCGCCGAGAAGCGCAGTTGCAGGCCCTTCTGCAGCTCCAGCGTCAGGTTCATCGCCGGCAGCACGCCGTCATAATGCTTCTTGATGCTGGCGGTGCCGCTGCCGAGCGGACCGCTCGACACGCCGCTCGAGGTCAGATCGGTGCGATAATACCGCAGGCCGATATTGCCGCGGAACGGCAAGCCGCCGAGCATATGGTCCCAATCATATTGGGCAAAGCCGGCGCCGGTACGCTCTTCGACCGCGAAGACGCTCAGCTTCGGCCCCAGATAGGCATTGCGATCGATGCCGAGCTGGCTCAGCGCCTTGTTGTAATCGACCACGACCCAGTTCTGGCCGGTATAGCCGGTATAGACCTGGGCATAATTGGCGATGTTGGCGCTGACCTTCCCGGTCTGGAACTCGGTCTGGTAGACGTTGACCTGCCCGCCACGGCTATAGCCGCTATTCTCGAACCGGCGCCATTCGCCGCCGAACGACAGCTTGTCGTCGGGGCTCAGCGCATATTCGAAGCGGCCCTTGGCCGTGTCGAACGCCGAGTCCTGATAGTTGGACGAGATCAGCAGGTTGTGGGCATGCCACAGCGCTGGGTTGCCGGTGTCCCACTTATAGGTGTTGACCAGCGAATAGGTACCGCCGCGATAATCCGAAATCACGTCGCCATAGGCTTCGAGATAGAATTTGTCGCTGATCGGCATGTTGTAGCTGGAACGCTCAAGGCCGGCGGTGAAGAAGAATTTCAGCTTGTCGTTCAGCTCGGCATCGCCGCTCAGCACCAGCTGCTTGAAGATGTTCTTGGTCTTCTGCGTGCGGGTTTCGGTGGCAGTGTTGGCCTGCGATACGTCGAGATAGTCGACTTCGTTCTGGTCGTTCCAGTGGATCGCGTTGATCTTCGAGTTCTTGTACACCACGCCCGCAAAGGTCTGCGCGCCACCCAGCCAGGTCGAGCCGCCGCCGCCGCGCGAGGCGAGGTGCGTTTCGAAGCGATCGCCCTTGAACTCACCGTACAGGCCGTCGAGCGCGAGATTGATCTTGTCGCTGGGCTTCCACTGGATCGCGGCGGTCAGGCCCAGGCGATCCTGGGTGCTGTCCCAAACCGACAGGCGGTTGCCGCGCGCAAACCGCAGATCGCCCGAATTGACCTTCGCCTGCTGGTCCGGCGTCAGCGCGGAAATGTCGCTGCCGTTCGACTTGTTGCGGCGCCAGCGATAGGTGTCGAAGCCCTCTTCGCGCGTGTTGCGGTGGCTATAGGCGCCCGAAATCAGGATGCCGAAATTACCCCAGTTCTTGGAAAGCAGGCCGGTGAAGCGCGGCTGCGCGTCCTTGGTCAGCGTGTTGGTGCCAAGCTGGGCGGAGACCACCGCCTTGGTACCCGTGTAGTCAAACGGCCGGCCGGTATGCAGGCCGACGGTGCCCGCCAGACCGCCTTCGGTCTGGATCGCCTGGTACGACTTCTCGACATCGACGCGGTTGAACAGTTCGGCGGCGAACAGGTTGAAGTCGAAGGCGCGGTCGCGCGAATTCTGGCCGCGGCTGTCCTGCGGCGAGTCCACGTTGCCCAGCACTTCCATGCCGTTCAGCTGCACGCGGGTGAAATCGGGGCCGAGGCCGCGCAGGCTGATGCGTCGGCCTTCGCCGGCTTCGCGGTTGATCGCGACGCCCGGCAGGCGCTGGATCGCTTCGGCGAGGTTGAGGTCAGGGAAGGCAGCAATGTCGTCGGCCGCGATCGAATCCTGGATGATGGCCGACTTGCGCTTGATGTCGCGGGCCTGTTCCAGGCTGGCGCGATAGCCGGTGACGACAACTTCCTGCGGCGCATCGGCGGCGGGCTGCTGGTCTTGGGCAAGGGCCGGCTGCGCGGCGCAGCCGAGCGCCGTCGTCACCAGCCAAAGGGTGCGGTTGTTCAACATGATCTGGATAACCCCCTAGAATTTGGTCGCGCATGTCCCGCGCAGGACGCGCGGTTCGACCGGGAAGAGGGGTTTTCCTTCCCAACGGGGACAGAAGAATTTTGTTAAACTTTCGTGACTTTTATTACTATATTGTTACAAACCACAAGACCATCGAAGTACGGGATTTTTATGGCATTATAACGCAACTACAACCGCCACGTGCACCGGTTTATATTTCTGGGCATTACGCAGGTTACGAAACATCTCTATCCAAATGGAACATTTTACTTGTTGTCGCCGTGCCAGGTCGTCGCAAAATGCAGCGTTACCGCGAACCCCTCCTCTGTCGCTATCGCCAATCGGCCGCCGTGCAATTCCGCCACGGCTTGCACCAGGCTTAGCCCCAGCCCGTTGCCGGGAGTGGTGCGGCTTGCACTCCCCCGGAAGAAGCGCCGGGTGAGCTGCCCCCTTTCGTCCGGGGCGACGCCGGGGCCGGTGTCGGAAACCGTGACGGCAATGTCGCTCTCATCGGCGCGCAGGCGGAGCGCAACATGGGTTCCGGTGGGCGTATGGAGGATTGCGTTGTCAAGCAGATTGGCCAGCGCCTGCGCCACCAGTTCGCGGTGGCCGAGCAGCGTGGCGCCGGGCGTCACATCCACAGCGAAGCTGCGCCCGCTGTCGACGATCGCTGCCTCGAACGTCTCCGCAACCTCGCACGCCAGCGCGGAGAGATCGAAGGGAACAAAGTCGCTGACCAGGCCGCCGCCTTCCACTTCGCTGATCCGCAGGATCGCCGCGAAGAGGCGCAGCAATTCGTCGCCCAGCGCGATCGCGCGCTCGGCGGCGCCTTCGACCCGGCCGACCTGATCGAGCTGGTTGCGCAGGCGAAGCAGCGGCGTCCGCAGGTCATGCGCGACATCGCTCGAAACCTGGCGCAGGTTGGTCATCAGCCCGCCGATCCGGTCGAGCATCGCGTTGAGCGCCAGCGCCACATCGTCAAACTCGTCGCCGCGCCCGGCCACAGGCACGCGCGGGCCGAGGTCGCCGGCCATGATCGCGCGGGCGGTATCGTGGATCGGCGCGAGCCGGTTGCGCAGATAGCGGCCGAGCAGCAGCGCGCCGCCCAGCCCCAGCGCGACAATGCCCGCAAAAGCGAAGCCGAACAGCGTCAAGATCGTCGCGTCGATCGTTTCGATGGTTTCCGAATCCACTGCCACCACCAGCCGGCTGCCGTCACCGAACGTCACTGTCTGCGCGCGGGCAGTGTCCGGTCCCTCCACCGGATCGCGGAACGTTATCAGGCCGAAGCCCGGCGGCGGCGGCGCAGTATCGAGCGAACCGGCAATACGGCGGCCGCGCGCATCGAACAGCGCATAGGCAAAGGCGCGCGGCCCCCGTGCGGCTTCACGCGCAGCGATCTCGTCGCGCAAATGGCCGCCGCGCCCTTCATTGACAAGGGTAGCAACTTCCTCGGCGATTGCCTGATCGCGCGTGCGACGGAACTCCGCATCGGCAGCGAAATAGACCGCGATGCCCAGCACCAGCATCGCCGCAGCAAAGGCAGCCGAATAGATGAAGGCGATGCGATAGGCCGCGCTCGGCCGGTGCTCAGCCATCCGCCCGCATCCGGTAGCCAAGCCCGCGCACCGTTTCGATCGGGTCGCTTGCGAAACCGTGGTTCAGCTTGGCGCGCAAGCGGCTGAGATTGCTTTCGACGATATTGGTGGTGGGATCGAAGGTGAACCCCCATACCTGTTCGAGCAGCATCGTGCGCGTGACGATCCGCCCCGCATTGCGCATCAACTGCTCAAGCAGCGCGAATTCGCGCGGCTGGAGCGCAATCGCCCGCCCGCCCCGCAAGGCCTCGCGTCGCAGCAGGTCGAGCGTGACTTCGCCTATCTCCAGCCGCATGCTCGCCTCGGCGGGCGCCGCGCGGCGGGCAAGCGCGTGCAGCCGTGCGACCAGCTCGGCAACCGCGAAGGGCTTGACCAGATAATCGTCCGCCCCTGCTTCCAGCCCCTCGACCCGGTCGGCAATGCCGCCCAGCGCCGTCAGCAGCAGCACCGGCGTGCGTACATGCGCAGCGCGCAGCCGCTGCAGCACCGCCACGCCGTCCAGCCCTGGCAGCATGCGATCGAGCAAGATCAGATCGAAGGCGCTTTCAAGGCCCGTGGCCAGCGCGGCATCGCCGGTTGCCGCACACACCACATCATGCCCCAGCCCGCGCAACTCGGTGGCGAGAAAGGCCGCAGTCTCGGCGTCGTCTTCGGCGATCAACAGGCGCATGCGGCGCTCTTGTTGCGCCGCGCCCGCGCGCTCCGCCAGCCCCCGAGGCACGCCACGAACATTATATTTTCCCAATGTCGCCCCGGGCGCTGGTTAGGCCGCCCCGATCATTGCAGATACGCCGCATCCCTTGCCCGGAGAGATGCCATCATGTTGCGGTTCGCTTCAGCGCTTGCCCTGCTCGCCTTCGCCGCGCCTTCGACACCCGCCTATCACCTCGCTACGCCGATCGCGGGGCCGGATGGCGGCTGGGACTATGCCCGTGTCGATCCGGCCAGCGCGACGCTGTATGTCGCCCGCACCGACGCCGTCACCGCAGTCGATCTGCGCACCGGCACTGCCCGCTCGATCGGCGCCGTCGCGCGCGGCCATGCCGTGCTGCCGCTGCCCGGCGGCCGGCTGCTGGTGACGAGCGGCAAGGACGACAGCGTCCGTATCGTCGATACCACCAGCGGCACGGAGCGCGCCCGGATCGCCGTCGGCAAGAAGCCGGACGCCGCCATTCTCAACGCCGATGCCAGCCGCGCCTATGTGATGAACGCCGTCGGCGGCAGCATTTCGGTGATCGACATTACGACAACCAAAGTCGTGCAGACGATCGCAGTGCGGCCGGGGCTGGAATATGCGGCGCTCGCCGGCGGGAAACTCTACGTCAACAACGAGGATGCCAGTGCCATCGACGTCATCGACCTTGCCAGCGGCAAGGCGCTGGCGCCGATCGCCCTGCCCGGTTGCGAGGGGCCGACCGGCCTTGGCTATGATGCGCAGCACGACCGGCTGATCAGCGCCTGCGCCAATGGCAAAGCTGCGATCGTCGCGGTCGCCGCCCGGCGGCTGACCGCGCTGGTGCCGATCGGCCATGGGCCGGATGCCGTGATCGTCGACGATGCGCGCGGCATCGCCTTCATCCCTTGCGGCGAAGACGGCGTGCTCGATCTGCTTTCGCTGGGCTCTGCCGAAGCCGTGACTGTTGCCGGCCGGGTCAAGACCGAAGTCGGCGCCCGCACCGGCGCGGTCGATCCGGCAAGCGGAATCGTCTATCTGCCCAGCGCGCGCTTTGCCGGTCCGGCGCCGGCCCCGGGCCGGCCGGTGCCGCTGCCCGGCTCGTTCCACATCCTGGTTGTCCAGCCTTCGTGACGGCGATCCGCCATGCCCTGGTCCTGCCGGCGCTCGCGTTGCTGGCCGGTTGCGCACGCTATACGCCCGTCCCGATCGCGCTGGAGCAGCGGGTGCAGGCGCGCGCCGAGGAGCAGTTCGACTCCGCTGCCATCACCGCAACGGCGCAGCGCATCGCCCCGGACGCGGCGGCTCCGGCCGGGCTAGACCGGCTTGCGCTGTTCGCGGCGCTGCTGACGCGCGATCCCAAGGTGGCGCAGGCCCGCGCTGCCATTGCCTCTGCGCAGGCCGAAGCACATGCGAGCCGCCACGCGGCCAGCCCCGGCTTCACGCTCAGTACCGAATATGCCAACGATCCCAGCGCCAGCTCGCCCTGGCTGCTGGGCGGCGCACTGACACTACCGATCGACCGCGGCCAACGTCGACAGGCACGCCTCGACCGCGCAGATCTAGCGGTGCTCATCGCACGCGACGACTATGCCGAGACGCTGTGGAGCGAACGCATGGCGATGCGCCGCGCGCTGATCGACAGTGCGATTGCCGCCCGACAGGTGACGCTTGGCGAAGCGATCGCCACGCTGCGCGCGCGCCAGATTGCCGCGGTCGAGCACCAGATCGCCGCCGGCGCAGTGCCGGGGGCAATGCTATCGCTCTACAAGGCACTGCAGGCGCAGGAGCGCCGCGCGACCGAAGATGCTCGCGCGCGCATGCTCGCCGCCCGCACGACGATTGCCGGCCTACTCGCCATGCCGGTCGCTGCGCTGGGCGATACCGCGTTTGTCTGGCCCGACTTCGACGCGCCCGCCGCCGAGCCCGACGCGGCCATTACGCCGGCGATGCGACAACAGGCCGTAACCAGCCGGGCCGACGTGCTGCGTGCGCTCGCCGCCTATGACCAGACCGAAGCGGATGTGCGGCAGCAGATCGCCCGCCAATATCCAGACATCAGCATTGGCCCCGGCTATACCTGGGAGCGCGGGCTGGTAAAGCTGCCGCTCGCGCTCAACCTCACCCTGCCCAGCTTTGACGGCAATCGCGCCGCGATCCGCACCGCACTCGCCAAACGCGACGAGGCGGGGGCGGCGATCGAGACCGTGCTGGCGAATGCGGCTGCCGAAATCGACGCGGCGCTGGTCGAACGACGCGCGGCAACGGCGGCGCTCAATCGCCTGCAGACGAGCGAATTGCCGGCCTTGGACAGCGCTGCGGCCCAGGCCGAGGCACGGCTTGCCCGGGGGCAGATCGGCCGGGCCGAATGGGCCGATGCCCGAGTTGCGGCACTGACCACGCGGCTCGCGGCGCTCGACCTGCTGGCCCGTGTGCAGGCAGCCGATGCCGCGCTCGAAAACGCGATGCGGCGCCCGCTGGAGGGGCCGGAGACGAAGATCAGGCCCGAGCGGCTGGAGGAAGTGCGATGAAAGGCTGGACGGCCGCAATCTGGGCTGCGGGAGGCGCCGCGATCGGCGCGATGCTGATGGCCATGGCAACACCGCTATTGCACGACGCCGACGATGACGCGCGGAAGCCGGCGGCCGAAGCCTCCGCGCCCGCAAGCGGCAGCAAGCCGCTCGACGCGGCCGCCCAGCGCGCGGCAGGGATCATCGTCGGACCCGTAAGCGCCGCCACGCAACACGGCGCCGGCGGCACCGGCTATGCCCGCGCGCTCGACCTGAGCCCCCTCGCCGCGCTGGCCGCCGATGCCGAAGCTGCGCGGGCGGCGGTGACGGCCTCCGCGCGGCAAGTCACGCGGCTCGCGGCGCTGGCCGGGCAGGACCAGAGCGCAGCGCCCCGCGATGTCGAGGCTGCCCGCGCCCAATTGGCTGCCGACCGGGCACGACTGACGCTCGCCTGCCGACGTATCGGGCTGGATTTCGGCGCCGGGCTCATGCGGATCGGCTGCGATGGGATTTCGGCGCTGGTACATGCCGCCGCTGCCGGACAGGGGGCGCTGGTACGCATCGACGCAACCACCGGCGCGCTGCCCGCCAGCGGCACCGTGATGCTGGGCAGCGGCGGCGACGCTGTGGCGGCGCAGATTCTGGGCCCCGCGGCCACGGCCGATGCGCAGTTGCAGTCGGCGGGGGTGCTCGCGCTGGTGCGCGGACCGGCCGCGGCGCGGCTGGGTGTAGGCCGGGTGGTGCCGGTCATGCTCGCCGGTACAGGCGGGGCGAGCGGCATACTGGTCCCGCGCACGGCGCTGATGCGGGCGGACGGCGGCCAGTTCGTCTATCGCGCCGAGGCTGGCGGACGCTTCACCCGGGTTGCGCTCACCGGCGGCACGCCGAGCGCCGGCGGCTGGTTCTTTCCGCCCGGCGCACTGCACCCCGGCGATCGCATCGTTCTGTCCGGCGCCACCACCCTGCTCGGGCTGGAGCGCGCGCCGGTACCGGCGGACGAGGACTAAGTGATGCTCCACTGGATCGTCCGCCAGTCGCTGCGGTTTCCGTGGCTGGTCCTGTTCCTGTCCGGCTTGCTGCTCGTGCTGGGCGTGCAGACGGTCCGCCATGCCGCCTATGACGTGTTCCCCGAATTCGTGCCGCCCCAGGCGGTGGTGCAGACCGAGGCCCCCGGTTATGTCGCCGAGCAGGTCGAGGCGCTGGTAACGCGCCCGATCGAGGCGATCGTCGGCGGCACCAACGGCGTCGAGACGGTGCGGTCGGAAACGATCCAGGGCCTCTCGGTGCTCACCTTGACCTTCAAGGCAGGCGTCGATCCGTTCCGCGCCCGCCAGCAGGTGGCCGAAGCGCTGGCCAATGCCGCCGGCCAGTTGCCCGCCGGCGTGGGCGCGCCGGTGATCACCCCGCTCACTTCCTCGACGATGGATCTGGTCAAGATCGGCTTCGTCAGCGACCGGCTGAGCCCGATGGACCTGCGCGACCGCGTCCAGTGGACGGTGCGGCCGCGCCTGCTCGCCGCGCAGGGCGTGGCGCGCGCCAACATCTTCGGCGGCGAGCAGCGCCGGATCGAAATCCGCGTGCGCCCCGCCGATCTCGTCGCCCGCCACGTCACCGTCAGCGACGTCGCCAACGCCGCCCGCCACGCGCTGACGATCAATGGCGGCGGCTTCGCGGATACGCCCAACCAGCGCATCCTGATCGAGCCCGACAGCCGTAACCTGTCCGCCGCCGCCATCGCCCATACGGTGCTGACGGCCGCCAGCGCTGGCGGCGCGCTGCGTATCGGCGATGTGGCCGATGTCGTGGAGACCCCTGCTCCTGCCTTTGGCGACTCGCTCATCATGGGGCGCCCGGGCGTGCTGATGACGCTCTCCAGCCAATATGGCGCCAACACGCTCGACACGACCCGCAATGTGGAGGCGGCGCTGGCAGAGCTGCTGCCCGCGCTGAAAGCGGAAGGCATCACCGTCTATCCGGCGATGCATCGCCCGGCCAATTTCATCGAAACGGCGCTGGCCGGCATCGCCCGCGACCTGTGGATCGGCGCGGCGATGATCGCCGTGGTGCTACTGCTGTTCCTGCGCGACTGGCGGGTGGCGGCGATCACCTTTCTGTCGATCCCGCTTTCGCTGCTCGCCGCGCTCACCATCCTCGATGCGACCGGCCAGACGATCAACACCATGACGCTCGGCGGCCTCGCCGTCGCGCTTGGCGTGGTGATCGACGACGCCATCGTCGACATCGAAAATATCGTCCGCCGCCTGCGCGAGGCGCCTGCCGATGCCGACCGCCGCGCGCTGATCGCCGATGCCTCGGTCGAGGTGCGCGGGCCAGTGGTCTACGCCACTTTCGTGCTAGCGCTGACGATCCTGCCGATCCTGTTTCTCACCGGCCTGCAAGGCGCTTTCTTTTCCCCCCTCGCCCTCGCCTTCCTGCTCGCGACGCTCGCCTCACTGGCGGTGGCGATGACGGTTACACCCGCGCTGGCGCTGTTGCTGCTCGGCCGCGGCGCGCCCCATGCCGAACCGCGTCTGCTCACGCGCTTCAAGGACTGGCATGGCCGCCTCACTGCCCAGCTGCTGCGCTTCCCCGCCCGCATCGCCCTGGTGACGACGGTGATCGGCCTGGCGGCGCTGCTCGGCGCACTGCGCTTCGGCGGCGAGCTCCTACCGTCGTTCCGCGAACGCCATTATGTCGTGCAGGTCACGGGCCCGGTCGGTGCTTCGATCGACTGGATGCGCCGCACCGGCACCACCCTGTCGCGGCAGTTGCTGGCGCTGCCCGAAGTGCTGAGCGTCGAGGAACAGATCGGCCGCGCCGAAGCAGGCGAGGACACCTGGAGCCCCAATCGCGGTGAGTTTCATGTCCGGTTGAAACCGGTGAGCGGTGCCGGCGAAGACGCGGCGCTGGCAAAGATCCGCGCGATCCTGGAGCACACGCCGGCAGTGCAGAGCGAAGTCACGACCTTCCTCGGCGACCGGATCGGTGAATCGCTGTCGGGGGAAACGGCAGCCGTGTCGGTAAGCGTGATGGGCGGCGATCTCGATACGCTGGACAAGGTAGCCGATCAGGTCGCCGCCCAGCTCCGCGCAACGCCGGGCGCCGCGGATGTGCTGGTAAAGGCCCAGCCCGGCACGCCGATCCTCCACGTCGCGCTCGATGCCGAGGCGATGGCGCTCCACGGCGTCGACCCCGCCGATGCGGGTGAGGCGATCGACACGCTGTTCGAAGGCGTGCCTGCCGGCCAGCTCACTCTCGCCGATCGCACCGTACCGGCCGCGGTGGTGGTCCCGCCGGCGCTGCGTGCCGATCCCGAAGCGGTCGGCGCCATGCTGGTGCGCGGGGCTGCCGGCCAGGCCGTTCCGCTCGCCAGCCTCGCGACGATCGGACTGGAGGAAGGCCGCGCCTTGATCGCGCATGAAGGGGGCCAGCGTCGCCAGGTGGTGACAGCAAATGTCCGGACGGCGGACGTGTCCGGCTTCGTCGCGGCGGCGCGCGCACGGATCGCCGCCAATCTGCCGCTACCGCCGAGCGTCTATCTGTCCTGGGGCGGCGCGGCCGAGGCGCAGAAGGCGGCCGAGGTGCAGCTTGCAGGCCATGTCGCGCTGGCGGCGCTGGCGATCCTCGCCCTGCTGATCCTCGCATTCCGGGGCTTGCGGCCGGCGTTGCTGATCGTCGCAGGCATGCCGATGGCGCTGGCGGGCGGCGTTGCGGCGGTGGCGCTGGGCGGCGGCGTGCTGTCACTCGGCGCGCTGGTCGGCTTCGTCACGCTGTTCGGCATTTCGGCGCGCAACGCCATCCTGCTGGTGGCACATGCCGACCATCTGGTCGAGCAGGAAGGCGCGCCCTGGAATGCCGAAACCTTGCTTCGCGCCGTGCGCGAGCGGGTGACGCCGATCCTGATGACCGCGCTGATCACCGCCTTCGGGCTCGCCCCGCTCGCGCTGGAGAGCGGTCAGGCCGGCCGCGAGGTGCAAGGCCCGATGGCGGTGGTGATCCTGGGCGGCCTCGCCAGTTCGCTGGTGCTGACACTGCTGCTGCTGCCCGCACTGGTCTGGCGCTGGCGCCGGTAACGGCCGCGCCCCAAAGGGGGCGGTCGATCGCTGATGCTGAATTTTTCCCCTCGCTGAGGGGACCGGCCTTAGGGGTACGCCCGAATCGGACTGCAGCCGCCAGGCGGCCTTCTACCAAGACCGGATGATGCCCGTGCTGTTCGAGCCACGCGAGCATATAGTGACAAACGGCTGGCGATATATGGCTGCCATTAAAGGATAATCTTGATCCGAAATGGTAGCGATTCCCTAGTATTGCCGCCATAAACCTCATGCTAGCAATCGGCATAGCGATACCACTGCCAGCTATGGCAGTAGTTGAAGCTTGATGTGCCATGCACCTTGGAATCGGATGACGGAAGACGAAGCCTTGCAACGCGCGCGCCTGCTCGCCGATGAGCTCCAGCAACTCTGTATGGTGCTGGGCGAGACCCTCGCCAGTGACTTCGTCTACGGGGCGATCGAGCGCCTCAACGAACGCAAGGGATCGGCACTCCGACAGGAGCGCGCCCCGTGGCCGAAGTTACAATAGACCTGCAGTTCTGAAGCTGAAGACGCGCGTGCGCCCGACGATCAGATGATCGTGCAGGTCAATCCGCATGGCGCGTGCAGCAGACAGAAGCGATCGGGTAGCCTCCTGGTCGGCGGCGCTTGGCGCCGGATCGCCCGAGGGGTGGTTATGGACCAGAATGATCCCGACCCCTCCCCTGTCTAGCGCGCAGCGAATGATCTCGCGGACATGGAACGGAACTTCATCGACCGTTCCCGACTGGACCAAATCGTCGGCGATCAGCCCGTTACTGGCGTCGAGATGCAGAAGCCTGATATGTTCTGATCGCGCGCTGCCATAGGCTGCGAGAAGGTACCGAAATACAGCGTCGTAATTATCCAGCAGCGGCCGCTCGACGAGGTCGAGCTTCAGCTGCCAAAGGCAAGCATTACGAACCGCCTGGAGATGCGCCACGACCGCCTCGTTACCGTCAACGACATGGAGCATTTGCACCGGGCTCGCATTCAGTACATCGCGGAGCGCACCAAACCGCGCGACCAACGCCGCGGCAAGTCGATCGCTCGCGGCGCCGCAGATTGGCCTCAGCAACTTGGCTAGGTGGGTAACACAGCCCTCGCGAGAAGGCGCCTGCGCTGCTGCCAGATCGCCAGCGCCCAAAGCAACAGGATCGGATAGCTTTGGCAGCCAACCGCTAGCGCATAGGCCATCCGCGAGAGCGACGGATCGAGCAGCTTGGCGAGGTGCCCCGTCATTGCCACGAGATGAAACGCCAATACCCATATCAACCATCCTCGCCGCGCGCGGGTTGCCAACACAGCAACTGTAACCAGAAACAGCAGGTCCGCCCCGAGAATGCCCGGCTCAAAGCTTCGATATCCGGTTTGAACACTGGACTTCGAAACAAGCGAAGCCGCCGAGGCGCTCAACAGCAGCCATCCAAAAATTCGTTCGGTGGCGCTGCCCCACCCCCAGGCCAGCAAGCACAGCAGGCAGAGCAGCAACCAATATCCGAAAACATACGTGTAAGCGGCTATCACCATCGTCTGACAATGCGAGCAGCCGCGTCGAGATCAAGCCGCTTTGACAATATGAAGTGGCTGAGGATCGGCTGTCGCAGTGTTCGGAGCACAGTCCGCGCCGATACCCACTTCAATTCCTAGCTGGGCAGGCAACTTGGCGAGCTCTTCATGCGCTTCAGCGAATGCACTGGCAGCCTCGAGCGCGCTTGTCAGACCGTTAGCGATCTGCAGCAATGCGGCGTTGCCGGTCTTCGGATGAACCCGTGCGCGGTCACGCTGCGCGATTAGTGTGGAAATGCATTGTGCCGCCCGATCGGCCGTCTCAATCGCGCTCCGTTCGGTCGGAACGAAGGCGTCGATCACTTTCTGTACCACGTCATTGCGAGTCTTGGGCATAGAGTCTCCTCCGTCCGGAGGCGACGCCTGCCGGATCGCTAGTGATAGGGTTGCATCATGTTCGAAAGAGCCTGGAACGTGGCCCCCAGACGAGGCGCTGCTATAGCGAGCATCGCAAGTGCCAGCGCCGCCAATGCCGCCTGTACAAGAGGATGAAGAAAGTTGAGCCTCTCGCTTGCGCCCTTACTCTCCCCCTGTTCCGGACTTCGCTCGATCCCGAGATCGGTACCGCCAAAAACCGCGCGTTCCTCTCTCAGTACCGTCCGACACGACGCTCCTTGCGATTGCCATGTCAGCGGCACGCCCAAGTTGACCGGATTAGCGCCCTGATCAACCGCTTGTGACTGAGCGCTCAATTGCTGAGCGGTTGTTTGCGACTGTAGCAGGAGACGGATCGCCTCCTGCCGTGACAGGACACCAAGCGTTCGCAGAATTTGCCGGAAATGGCCGTCGACCGTGTGCGGAGACATGCCCAATTCCTGAGCGATCGACTTTGATGTCCCGCCGACGCCGGCACGCAGCACGCGAAGCTGCGTCGGTGTAAGCTGCGCGAGCCGCTCGCTCTTACTCGTCACCAGCGCGTCCGCCATCACCATAGCCTATTCGAAGCCCCAATCTCGCAACGGACAAGGGGAATCTCCCCTGATACCTCCGGGACAATATCGCCTTTCTATGGATCCGGCACGCGTTGAAACAGCAAGTTTGGCACGTGTCGCTCGCTTTAGAAGCGCGACGCATCTTCCTCATTCGCCTGCTCCTCCTGGTGCAGACTCTACATCAAAGCGAGGGAGCCAACGGGGGGCAGGTCAGGACCATACGTTGAATTGCAAGAATTTGCGGCGTGACAGTTACCTTCGGAAATGACTGCCAATGGAGACCTTCGCGGTCAGGTTGCATTCTGATGCTACAGTCTTGCGTCGATGTGCTGTCGGCCAGCCAGCGATGCGGAAGTTGGTTCCACCTACACCTCGCGCCTTCCCCTTGAAGCCATCCTTGACGTTCGCGATCAAAGCAACGATCTCACGCTCGCTCCAGCGTGTTCCGCAAAGCTGCGGCAAACGACGCCGGGTCGCCACCCTCTACGACCGCTGCCTCGCCTCCTTCTTCTCCGGCACCGCCCTCGCTGCCACTGCCATCTTCTGGCTGTGGTCAGCAAGTCCTGACCCTAGGAGGTACCAGGCCGCCCGCCGCCCCCGCGCAGCAATGCGCCGAATTATGACATAGCTGCGCAAGGTTTGTGCAAGCTTGCCCGCCTACCCACTACACAAATGTTACAAGAGCCGCGGGCGCGAAAGCGCAGCCGCGGAAACGCAGCGGGGACGCTGGCCGCAAGGGTGGCTGGCGAACGATAACGCCGGCGCCTCCAAAAGGTTGCCGCTCGTCGGGGGCTTGAAAATTGCAGAAAATCGAATTGCGTGTGTCGCTTCTCGCGCTGAGCGTCGCGCTCGGCACCGTCGTCCACTTGCCTGCCATGGCGCAGACCACCACGGCCGCTGAGACCGGCAAGCCCGACGACACCGTCGCCGCCGATGGCCAGCAGACCAATGTGCCCGAGACCAGCGCGGAGGAACGCGCCCGGCGCGCCAAGATCGTGCAATATGAAGACACGATCGAAGTGACCGGCAGCCGCCTGCAGAACGGCGATCCGACCGGCCTGACCCAGGTGATCACCGCCAAGGAGATCCAGGCGCGCGGCGTGACCAGCGTCGAGGAACTGATCCGCACCCTGCCGCAGAACATCGCGACGATCGGCGCGATCACCAACGATCGCTCCAAGGGCCCGCTGACCGCGCCCGGGCCGAGCAAGGTCGGCGTCTCCAGCCTCGGCCAGCTCGGCGTTTCGGCCGCCAATCTGGGCGGCAGCGGCGCGGGCAACACGCTGATCCTCGTCAACGGCCGCCGCGTCGCCGGCGCCGCGGGCATCGAGGAAGGCTTCGCCAATCTCAACAACATCCCGCTCAACGCGATCGAGCGCGTCGAGATCAACATGAGCGGCGCATCGGCGGTATACGGCGCCGACGCGATGGGCGGCGTGATCAACTTCATCCTGAAGAAGAACTACACCGGCACCACGCTTTCGGCGCAGCACGAATTTTCGAGCAACGCCGCCAGCAACTCCCGCTTCAGCATCGCCTCGGGCGTTGCCTGGGGTTCGGGCAACCTCTCGGGCACCGCAAGCTATACGCATCGCAATCCGGTAAACAACTACAAGACCGGCTATGTGACGCAGGACTATTCGGGCTTCTACGACGGCGATTCGGACTTCGACCGGCGCACCTTCACGCGCGGGCTGCAGCCGGGCGTGATCGTCAGCAGCACCAGCACCGTCGATCCGGTGACGTTCAACACGATCACCCGCGAAACCGGGATGAGCGTTCGCCCCGGCCTGACCGGTGCGCCCAAGATCAGCGACTTCATCCAGCTTCCCGATTCGGCCAAGCGCGACTATGTGCCCGAATTCGGCGGCCCGAAGACCGACACGATCACCGCGACGATGAGCCTCGAGCAGGAAATCACCCGCAGGCTCAGCTTCTTCGCGGACGGGCTCTACACGCGCTCGAAGAACTCGCAGCTCACCGATTATCGGCTCGGCCTCAACGTGGTGCTTGGCCCGGGGCAATATTACAACCCGTTCCCCGCCACCTATTTCAGCAGGTTCGATCCAGGCACGCGCGTCTATTACTATCCGCAGGCGGAGATCGACAGCGGCAAGTTCCCGAACGCGCGCATCCAGAATACGCAACAGCAATGGACGATCGATGCCGGCCTGCGGTATCAGCTGAACAGCAACACGCGCATCGAATTCGTGTTCACCACGTCGACGTCGCGGTCCAACGCCGATTCGACCGTCCTGGGCTCGCTGGTCTCGTTCAAGGCGGACCCAAAGTCGCCGACCGGCTATTCGTGCTATAATTTCGCGATCGCCAACAACCAGTATCGCGGGCCGAACCTGGACGCCTACAAGGCGGCCTTCCAGCGCCAGTGCGCCGCGCTGACCAGCACCGATCCGGCGACCGCGTTCAATCCGTGGCGCAGCGATCTGAACGCACCCGGCGCCGATGCCTCGATATTCCTGTACAACGACGCGCAGGAAAACCGGCAGTCGCAGAACAAGAACTACGAGCTGCACATGAACGGCGTGCTGGTCGACCTGCCCGGCGGCCGGCTGAATTATGCGATCGGCGGCGAGTATAACGACGACGGCGTCAACAGCCGGGAAGTGAACACCAAGACCGGTGCCGCCGTGAGCCGCACGCGCTATGCCGCGTTCGGCGAGTTGACAGTGCCGGTGATCGGCGGCCGCTGGAAACTGCCACTGGTCCGCTCGCTGCTGTTCAGCCTGGCGGCGCGCAACGACACCTATCTGACCGACGGCGCCGTAGGCACCGTCAACAACGTACCCTATGACCAGGGCGGTCAGATCATCTTCGGCCACAACCGCTTCTCGCGCACCACGCCCTCGGTGGGGTTCCGGTGGGAGCCGGTGCGGACGCTCACGCTGCGCGGCAAATGGTCGCAGGGCTTCCGCGCCCCACCCTATACCCAGCTGTTCAGCCTGACCGGCACGAACACCTATTACACCCCGATCTACAATGATCCGCTCTACACCTGCACCGTGAACTGCATCGTCTCGCGCAACGGCACCGGCTATCAGGTACCCGTCGTCCAGGCGCCCAACCCCAACCTCAAGCCGCAGACCTCGAACCAGTATAATTTCGGCGGCACCTGGGCGCCCGAGGGGGTGCTGCGCGGGCTGCGTGCCACCGTGACCTACAACTATACGAAGATCAGCAACGAATACGCCAATCTTCAGGACCTCTATCAGGTCACGCCCGTCCTCCAGACCTACAAGATTCCGGAGTTCTTCCCGCGCGACGCGAGCGGGCGGATCACCCAGCAGCGCAACCTGATCTTCAACATCGCCGGCTCGCGTTATTCCTCGATCACCTATGAGCTGAACTACAGCATCGAGACCGGGCTTGGCCGGTTCGAGCCCAGCCTGACGGTGCTGCAGAACCTCAAGTCCGAACGCAAGATCACCGAGGCTTCCGCGCCCATCTCGCAGCTCGGCAAGGTGCTGGGGCCGGACAAGTACAAGATCGTCGGCTCGCTGGGCTGGAGCAAGGGCGACTTCAACGCCATGCTCTGGGGCTATTACACGCCCGGCTACACCAACAACTACACGGTCTACCAGGCGGCTGGCGTCTACTACGACACCAACCAGATCCGCCCGGTGCGTTCCTACACCACCTTCGATCTCACCGGATCGTGGCGGGTGCGCAAGGACGTGCGGCTTAACCTGGCGGCGCGCAACATCTTCGATGCCAAGCCGCCCTTCGTGGTGATCGACAGCCTGCCCTATGACACGGCGCGCTACAACGTCGCCGGGCGGACGGGCTCACTCGAGCTGCAATTCTCCTTCTAGTTACCGGGGGCTGGCGCACCATGGCGACGGCATTGTATCTGTCTGTCGGCAGGATCACCGGGCCCCGGTGGGGGCAGGCCCATTCTCTCGCGGGCCTGCTCCCTCCCCAGGGAGGAGGGAGCAAGAGCGGATAATGCGGTTGCTGCTGGTCGAGGACGATGCGGATATCGCCGAGACGCTGGTCGCGTTTCTGGAACGCAACGGCTTTGTCGTTGACGTCGCGGACTCGCTCGCCATTGCCGAGGATGCGATCGAGGGGGGCGGCTTCGACCTGATCCTGCTCGATCGCGTGCTGCCGGACGGCGATGGCGTATCGCTGATCGGCCATGCCAAGGCGCGCAACAATCCCCAGCGCTTCCTGCTGCTGACCGCGCTCAGCGAGATCGACGACCGGGTCGACGCGCTCGAACTCGGCGCTGACGATTATCTCAGCAAGCCGTTCGAGCCGCGCGAATTGCTGGCGCGCATCCGCAACGCGCTGCGCCGCCCGCTCAACGCCGAGCGCGAGCTGCGCAGCTTCGGCCCGCTCACCCTCGACGTCGAAGCATGCGGCTTCACCGTCGACGGCACACCGCTCGCCCTGCGCCGCACCGAGGCGCTGGTGCTGGAGGCGCTGATGGCGCGGCCCGGCCAGCTGGTGCGGCGCGAGACGCTGGAATCGCGCGTCTATGGCTATGATAAGTTCGTCAACGCCAACTCGCTGGAATCGCAGATTTCCCGCCTGCGCCGCAATCTGAGCGAATATACCGACCAGGTGAAGATCCAGGCCGTGCGCGGCATGGGCTATCAGCTCGTCGTGGAATGACGAGGGCCGCCCGCCTCCGCAAGACTGGTGCAAGCCAGCCATGCGAAGGCCACCTTTTCCCAATTCACTCCAGCACAACGGAATTCTGACCCGATGTACGATATGGTTGAGGCGGTCCGACAGGATGCAGCCGAATTCAAGCTGACCTTCGACGCGATCCGCAGCGAGGTCGGCAAGATGATCGTCGGGCAGGAAGGGATAATCGAAGGCGTACTCACCGCCCTGATGGCGGGCGGTCATGTGTTGCTGGAAGGTGTGCCGGGACTGGGCAAGACGATGCTGGTCAGCTCGATCAGCCGCGCCGTCGACCTGCCCTTCTCGCGCATCCAGTTTACGCCGGACATGATGCCGGCGGACATTATCGGCACCTCAGTGCTCACTGAGGCCGAGGGCGGCGGCCACGCGCTGAGCTTCCAGGAAGGCCCGATTGTGTCCAACCTCGTGCTCGCAGACGAGATCAACCGCGCGACCCCAAAAACCCAGTCGGCACTGCTCGAAGTGATGCAGGAGCGCCAGGTCACAGTCGGTCGGCGAACGATCCGGATGCCCGAGCCGTTCTGCGTAATGGCGACGCAGAATCCGGTGGATCAGGAAGGCACCTATCCGCTGCCCGAGGCGCAGCTCGACCGTTTCCTGTTCAAGCTGATCGTCGGCTATCCTAGCGAGGCCGAATATCATGCCATCATCGACCGCACTACCAGCGACGAGCGGGTCGAACTCCGCGCCGTCACCAATGCGGAAACGCTTAACCGGCTGCGCGCCGTGGTACGCCAGGTGCCCGTGCCCGAATTCGCCAAGGCCTATGCGATCCGGCTAGTGATGGCGACGCAACCCGGCAGCGATTATGCGACCGACGCGATCAACCGAAACGTAGCGCTGGGAGCCTCGCCGCGCGGCATTCAGGGACTGATGCTCGCCGCGAAGGTGCAGGCGCTGCTCGACGGCCGCTTCGCCGTCAGTACCGACGACCTGCAAGCGGTGGCAATGTCTGTCCTGCGGCATCGCGTCGTAGTCAACTTCCACGCCCAGGCCGCAAACATTACTGCCGACGACCTTATCGCCGATCTTATCGCCGCCGTGCAGCACTGAACCGCAGCGGCCCCGGCAGCACCGGGGCCGCATCCGGTCAGCGCAGGCGCTTGCCGGTCACGTCCCAAACCTCGACCGGTGCGAAGCCGAGCGCGCGGATATCCTGTTCAATCCGCGAAAGGTCGCCCACGACCACCCATGTCAGTGCATCCGCATGATAGGTGCGCGCGGCCAGCGCCTGTGCCTGATCGAGCGTGACTTGCGACAGACGGCCGATCGCCCCCTCCGCATAGTTGCGCGGCTCGCCGTATAGGTCCGCGGAGATGATTGCCCCCAGAAATGCGGCATTACCCGAAAGGCCGAGCGGAATGGAACGGGTCGCAGCAGCGCGCTCGCGTTCCAGCTCCGTTGCACCGATCGGATGGCTGCCGACTATATCGCGAATCTGGTTGCGGACCTCGACCATGCTTGCGGCGGTCTTGTCGGTCTGGACGCTGCCGCTCGCGACAAACAGTCGCGGACCGGCCGGACTATCCGCTATGCTGGCGGAAAACCCATAGGACCAGCCCTTGCTCTGGCGCAGGTCGGTGTTCAGCCGGCTCTCGAAGCTGCCCCCCAACACAGCATCGACCAGCCTTTCCGTCGCCGCATCTTTGCTGGAATAGGGACCGATGAGATGACCGGCCGTGATGCTCGTCTGTGGCGCACCCGGTGCATCGACCAGAATAATGCGCGGGCCCTCCTCTCTCGCTGGCGGGGTCGGCGCGATCACCGTTGGCTGCACAGGCTTCCAGTTACCGAAATAGCGTTCGCCAAGCACCCGCGCCTGATCGAGCGTGATGTCGCCGATCAAGTACAGGGTCGCGTCATTGGGTCCGAGTTCGGTATCGTGAAAGCGCTGGATCGCCGCGCGATTGAGCGTATGCGCGGCCTCACGCGTGATGAGGCGGCCCAGCGGATGGTCCGCGCCCCAGACCGCACGGGCGAAGAGCGGCCCGGCCGCCTCGACCGGATTGCGGACCAGCCCCTCAAACTGCGCGTCGATCGTACCCTGGAACCTGTCGATCTGCGCCTGGGGATAGGCGGGGTGTCGGACGGCATCCGCCACCAGCGCAAAAGCAGGATCGAGCTCGGCGGTCGTCGCGCTCCAGCTCAGCGCGGACTGTCGACCGCCCACGTCGACAGAAATACCAGACCCGATCGCCGCCAGCCGATTTGCAAACGCCGTGCGGTCCAGCGTGACGGTACCTTCGTCGATCATCTCGAGGGCCTGGCGAGCAGCTCCCGGCGTGTAGAGAGGGTCAAGCAAGGTGCCGGTGGCGAACTGCAGGCGCGCGCTGACGACCGGTAACTTCGGCCGCTCGGCAACGACGATCTTCAGTCCGTTTGCGAGCCGCGTCTCATGGATCGGCGGAAAACGGACAGCGCCCTCACCTGCAGTGGTGAGCGGTGGATGGCTGCGGTCTGCGTCTTGTCCGGCCGCCTGGTGAAGTGGTCGGGGGAGCAGACGCAGTTCGTAGTAAGGCCGTGCGAGCCACTTGACCGCCACGCTGCGCACATCGGCGGCAGTTGCGGCGCCGATCCAGTCACGCTGCTTCACGAAGTAAAGGGGATCGTCATGGTCGACGGTGCTGGCAAGCATCCAGCCACCCACGGCCGGAGCGCTTTCCATCAGCCGCAACAACGCCATGTCGGAACTGGCGATCACAGCCTTTAGCCGTTGCGCATCCGGTCCTTCCGCCAGGTAGCGCGTGATCGCGACATCAATTGCCGCGTGCGCTTGTTCGGGCGTCACGCCGGGACGTAGCGCGACCGAAAGCTTGAAGGTGCTGCTGAGCTGGCTCTCGTCGACTTCCGCACTGACGCCCAGTGCAACCTTCGCCTCGTCGACCAGCGCACGAACCAGCGGCGTCGTTTGCGCGCCCGCCATGGTGCGGGCAGCGAGTTGCAGCAGCGTCTTCTCGCGCGGATCGTCGTTGGAAATGGGCCAGCTGCGGGTAACGCTTGCAGTGCTGACGGCATCGTAGACCGTTTCGCGCTTGATGTCTGAAAGGACGGGCAGCCACTGATCGACACGGTCGGCGACCTTGCCGGGCCGCACCGCGCCAAAATAGCGCGTGATCTTCTCACGCGCGGTATCGAAATCAACATCGCCGGCGATCACCAGCACCGCATTCGATGCGCCGTAATAGTAGTTGAACCACTGCTTCACGTCCGCCAGCGAGGCGTGGTCCAGATCGTCCATCGATCCGATCACCGAGTGGGCGTAAGGGTGGCCCGCCGGGTAATAGCCCGCCAGATACCGGTCACCGGCAGCAGCACCCGGCTGCAATTCGCCCTGGCGCTTTTCGTTCTTCACCACGCCGCGCTGCTCCTCCAGCTCCTGCGGGGTGATGCCGTCGGCCAGATAGCTCATCCGATCAGACTCCATCCACAAGGCATAGTCGAGCGCGCCCGTCGGCACGGTCTCGTGATAGTCCGTCCAGTCGCTCGTAGTCTGGCCGTTGATGTTGCTGGCGCCAATCCCCGCCAGCGCGGAAAGGAAATCACCTTTGCGGTTGCGCGTCGACTGGAACATCAGATGCTCGAACAGATGCGCGAAGCCGCTGCGACCGACCGGTTCGTCCTTGGAGCCGATGCGGTACCGTACCCCCACAAACACGCTGGGTACGGAATGGTCGCTATAGACGATCGCAGTCAGCCCGTTGGGCAGCGTGAAACGCCGATAGTCAATCTTCATGCGCGCAGCCTGCGGCGCTGCTGGAGCCGGCCGGCACCAGCCAGGCGCTGTGATCGCGGCGGCAAACGACACACTGGCGAGCAACCCGAAACACCGGGCCTTGCGGGAAAGGTTCAAGGGGAAATCCTGTCATGGTCGGGCGGACTGGCGCCCGGTGCGCATCCTGCACGGGAAGCTTGCAGCAGCCTTGCAGCGCCCGCGACCGGGGAGCGTGCGCAAGGTTGGTGCAAGCCTTGTCCCCTAGCCCTACAGGGTCCGAGGCAGACTTCCCGACGTTGCCGGACGGACATTGTTGCTCTTCCCGTCGGGATTGCGCAGACGGCCCCCAGCGCGTTGCGCCTTCCGACCTAGCCAGGACCGTGGATGCTTCACGAGGTTGACCTCCATCTGGCCGAACGGATTTCCGCGATCGAAGCGCGCGGAACGGGTCATTTGCGCGCGGTCAGCCGAACCATGGCAGTCCACAAGGGACTGAAGGCAGCGCTGCCGGCCGCGTTGGCGGTGCCGGCACTCGGCTTTTCCGCCGGCTGGTTCGCCGTGCTCCGCTGGGAAGTCCTTTTGACCGCGGCCACCCTCGTGCCGGGAGCCGTGTTCGGCGCCATCTTCCTGCGCGAATGGCGAAAGCAGCGGGTGTCCCGTCAACAAGCCATTGCCCTGTTCGATCGTCAGTTGGCGCTGAAAGACCGTATCGCCGCAACGGACGAATTTCTCCACGACGTGCGCCCGAATGCATTCAAAGCTGCAGCCGTTCAGGAGGCGGCGCCCTGGATAGCACGCGCGAGCACCGCCGTACTGCCAACGGCGGGGTCGGCCGAAGCAAACCCCAGCTGGCCCTTCGCCGCCGCCGCGCTGGCGCTGCTGCTCGCAACGGCAGTGCAACAGATCTTCGCGCCCGCCGCCGTCGAGATCGACGCGATCAAGGATGCCCTGACGCGCGCAGGAATCGCCGCACGCGGCAACGGGGTGCTACCAGCCGGCGACACACCAGACAATGACAGCGGCCGGAATGGCTCCGCCGCGCGCGCAGCTGCGGGCATGGGGGCCGCAAGCAATGCCCCTGCTCCGGCCGTCGCCGGGAACGATGCAAGCCGCTCCAGCGACGGAGCCGGCCGGGAACAAGCGGGGGCTGGTGGAACGCTTCCGGCCAGCGGCTTCGATACGCCGGGCGCCAGCCGAGGCGGCAGCACCGCAGCAGCGCAGGGATCGGCACGTGCAGCGTCCGCCAGTGCGCACAGCGGCACCCGACAGGATGCCGATCGGGCCACCGGAACGCAGGAAGCGCGTGCTGGCCAGGCGGATCGGGCAAGTGGCGACCGCGCCGCGCCCGACGGCGAAGCGACCAGGCGCGCGGGCAGCACGCCCCAGAGCAGCGGCACCCAAGGCAACCAGGCGCCCTCCCCCTCTCCGCTCGCGTCACAGCAGCGGCCACAGTCGGGCAAGGGGAGTAATGGCAGCCAGCACCAGCAGGGCCGCAGCCAGCAGGATGGGCAGGACCAGTCGAACCCCGGCCAGGGCAAGGGCCAGGGCCGCGACGGCCAGCGCACCGGGCAGGACGCGCTGAAACGCTCGAACGGCGTCGCAGCCATGCTGCTGGCGGTACCGATGGCCGATCGGCTGGGCGGCACTGCCAATCCGGGGCCGGTATCCAGCCTGCCGCAGCGCGTGCCGCCGCATGCAGGACAGGCCGGCGACGTCGCGGCCGGAGATCGCGGCAAGGGCGCGGGCGATGCTGGCCATCTGCCCCATCGACCCGCCACGCCGCAGGAACGACGGCTGGTTCACGACTATTTCCGTCCTTCCGGAGTCCGGCATTGACCGCCCCGCAGCTCAATTTCGATGCACTGTTCGATCCCGATTTTCTGGCGCGGGTGCAGCAGTTCGCGCTGTCTGTCACGCGCATCGACAAGGGTGGGCGGTTGGCCGAGCAGACAAGTACAGCCCGAGGCCAGGGCGTGGATTTTGCCGATTTCCGGCCCTACATCGCTGGCGACGATCTTCGCGCGATCGACTGGAATATATACCGCCGCCTGGGGCGCCTGTTCGTTCGCGTATTCGAAGAGCGGCAGGATATGCCGGTCTATTTCCTCATCGATGTTTCGAAGAGCATGTTCACCGGCGAGAGTCCGCGCATCCATGCGGGTCTGCGCACCAGTCTGGCACTTGCGGCAATCGTGCTGGGGCAGCATGATTCAATCGGCCTGTTTCCATTTTCGGACGCGATGACGATCCAGGCTCGGCACATTTCCGGGAAGAGCAATCTGGTCCGCGTCGCGCGTTATCTCGCCGACTACCAGCCAGTCGGCGGAACTTCGCTCGCCGGGTCAGTCGAGGCGCTGGCAGCAATGCGGCTTCGGCGCGGGCTGGCCGTGATCGTATCGGATTTTTTCGATGCGGAGGGGCTCGATCGGGTGCTCCCTGCCCTGACGCTGCTGCCGCACCGGACGTTGCTGGTCCAGCTCGTCCGGCCGGAGGATTCGGATCCCACGCGCAATCCCGCATTGGCCGGCGACGTGGCGGTCGAGGATAGCGAGACCGGTGACCGGATCGAGCTGACTATTACGCCCGACCTGCTTGAACGCTATCGCGATGCCTATCGGGTATTCAATGACCGATTGCTGTCCCATGCGGTGGAGCGCGGCACGGCGTTGGCACCGATCGACGCGACGCGCGACGTCATCGAACAACTCGGATCCCTGTTTCAGGGTGGAAGAATTGCCCTGTGAGCTTTACGACCTTCAGTACCGCCACCGTAATAGTGGGCGGCCTCGTTCTTGCTGGCATCGTCTTCGCGCTCCAGCGCTTGCGGGTGCAGCGACAGGTGGTGCGGGTCGCCACGACGATATTCTGGCAGGCGGCGGCCCAGGCAGCTCCCTCTCGTGTGCTATCCCGCCGCTTTCGCCACTGGCTGGCGTTTCTGCTGGTGCTGGCAATCGCTTGGCTTTTGTGGCTTGCCGGTGCTCGCCCCGCGCTGACGCGAGCACCCGGAACGCGGCTCGAAATCTTCTATCTCGACGCATCGGCCGCGATGACCGCAGGCGAACGCTTCATTGAGGCCAAGCGTGCACTGATCGCCGACGCCAGCGCAGTCCCCGCCGATCGACGCGAAGTGTTCCTGGGCGACGCCTATGGTACCCGCCTGCTCGCCCCCGGTGAAGATATCGCCCTGCTTCCGTTGCGCATGGCGGCGGTCTACCCCGTGGCGATCCCCGGTCGCTTTGGAGAGTGGGCGGAGCGCCAGCGCCAAGCGGAAGGACGCACTGCCGCGTTTCATTATTACGGGACCGCCGCAGCGCTTGCCACGACTGACATCCCGATCATCCAGGGCTATGTGGCACCGCCGATCCGCGGCAATCGCGGAATCGTGGCCATCGGTGCGGTGCCGGCTGCATCGGGTGCGTGGGACAAGGCGGATCTGCTCGTGCGCGTTGCAGCCGATGCCGGCGCGGCGCCGGCAACACCGCTGGTTTTCGCTCGCAATGGCCGTCCCTATAACGCGAAGTTCGAGCAAACCGGCCACGGCCGCTTCGTGCTGCGCGACATGCCCGCCGACGGCGCCGTGATCGAAGCGCGGCTTTCCGCGACGGACGATTTCGCCGCCGACGACAGCGCGGCGCTGCGCCTCCCCGATCGTAGGCCGGTGCGCGTCGCAATGATGGCGGGCATACCCGCGCCCATCCGTGCTGCAATCGCCGCCGATCCCGCCTTGAAAGCGGTGCCTCCGGCCGGCGCCGATGTCTTTGTGCGCGACGCAGGCGACCCCGCCAGCCCTGGAAAGCCGGCATTGATCCTGCAGCCGGCCAGCAGCCAGACGGCAGCCTTTCGCTTCACCTATGCCGAAGGCGCGCCGAAGCCCCGCCTCGACGCTGCGCTCGACCAGCTGGGGCTCGGCCAGTTCGATGCTGTTGCCGTGGCGGACGCCCTGCACCGGCCGGTCTCGCTGGAAATGGCGCCGGGGGCTGTCCGCACCGTGTCTGTCTGGCGCGAGCTCTTCGATCCGGCGGGCAGTTTCGCCCATTCACAGAGTCTGCCGCTCTTCGTCGCGAAGAGCCTGCGCTGGCTCGCCGGACCCGAGCCATGGATTCCCTATGCGGCAACCGGCGGTACGCTGGTCACACTCGCTGGCGAGGATGCACTCGCGGACCCCACCGCGCTTGCCGCGCGCCGGTTGGGCGGTACCATCGCGTTTACTGCGCCTGGCGCGACCGCGATTGGCGACGAGTCAGTCGTGGTGACGCTTGCCGACCCGGCTACTACGGAAAGCATGGCAGCCACTGCGCCGACAGATGCGCACGACGATGCGCAAGCGTCGCGGCCGCTCGACCTTCCTTTCACGCTCGCCCTTATCGCCGCAGCACTTCTGCTTGCGAGTGAATGGGTATTCTTCCAGCGTGGTCGCCTGCCATGAGGGATCTGTTGCCGATTACGGTTTCGCTGTTACACCCCGAGTTTCTCTGGCTGGCACTGTTGCTGCCGCTACTGTGGTGGCGGATCGGCCGGCGGGTACCGCTGGCCCAACGGCTGCTGCGCAGCGCCATTTTCGGCTGCATCCTGCTTGGACTGGTCCAACCCAGCATGATTGTCCGCCAAGCGGGCGTACGTCAGATCTTCCTGGTCGATGCGCGCACCGGTTCTGCGGGCGTGGCGATGCTGCATCGTCTGCTGGAGCGGGTCTCGCCAGAAGATCGGGTAACGCTGCTCACGCTAGGTACGATACCTAGTGCGGCAGGCGAAAGGCGCGTCGACACGCTGGTGACGATGGCCGAAGGTGCCCTCTCAACCGGGCTCGACCGTGCCGTGGCGGATATTCCCCCCGGCGGAACGGGCGCGGTAACGGTGATCGGCGATGGCGAAGCGCGTGACAGCCATTGGGAACGCGCCGTTGACGGCCTGATCCGGCGTGGCATCGCGGTCAACGCGGTTGCCATGGACCTGCCGCCGACTCCGCCTAAGGTCACCGACATCCGCTTTGCGCCGGCAAGGGTGGGCGAAGTGCTACAAGCGGACCTGACGCTCCAGGGACGAGGCGACAACGTGCAGGTAGAGCTGATCAGCGATGGTGCACCGGTCGCACGATCGGCGCCGATTGCCCTCGACGGAGAGACGCATCTGACCTTGCGCTTTCCGGCGCGTCGCGCTGGATTCATACCAGTCCGCGCATTGCTGAACGGGAGCTCGGCTGTCGATGCAGTCGCCGCAGTACAGGATCCGCTGCCCCTTCTTTATGTTGAAGGTCGCCAGCAGGGCGCGGCACCGCGATTGCAGGCATTGCTCGGATCCGGCTTCGCAGTCGACTCCCGCACACCAGCGGCGCTGGCCGGCGCATTCGACCTCAGCCGTTACCCCCTGGTGTTCCTAGACGATGTCCCGGCCAAAGCCCTGCCGGCACCAGTGCAGCAGCGCCTGCTAGACAGCGTGACGCGACAGGGCACCGGGCTGTTCTATGCCGGCGGTGCGCGGGCGTTTGGCATGGGCGGCTATGACGGCACGCCGCTGGCCGCGGCGTTGCCTGTCTCGCTGCGGCAGGAAGACAAGCTCGAGCAGCCCAGCGTCGCGCTGGTCGTCGTCATCGATACTTCCGGCTCGATGACCGGCACACCGCTTGATCTCGCGAAACAGGTCGCGCGTTTCGCGGTGCGCAAGCTGGGACCGATGGACAGCGTCGGCATCGTCGAATTCTACGGTGCGAAGCAATGGGCCGTGCCGCTTCAGCCGGCGCGCGACACCCGCGGCGTCGAACGCGCGATCGGCCGGATGCAGGCCCAGGGCTCGAGCATCCTGTTCCCTGCAATCCAGGAAGCCTATTATGCGTTGAAGGGCAGCAATGCCCGCTACAAGCACATCCTCGTCATTTCCGATGCCGGCGTGGAGGAGCAGCGCTATCAGGCCTTGCTAACCCACATCGCCGACGACCGGATCAACGTTTCGACCGCGCTGGTCGGCACCGATCCGGAAGGCGAAGAACGGATGGTGCAGTGGGCACGCTGGGGCCGGGGTCGCTATTATGCCGTGCCCGACGAGTTCAGCCTGGTCGAACTCAATCTGAAGCAGCCGCAGGACAAGCCGGCGCCCGGCTATCGCAGCGGCCGCGTCACGGCCCAGCCCATGCCGGGACAGCCGCTATGGCAGGGTATGACGCTGGGCGGGATGCCGCCGCTTGCCGGCTATGTTCCCGCAGGCGAACGAGACGCGGCCGAAACGTTGCTGACGACGCCGGGAGGCGACCCGCTGCTCGCAAGTTGGCAATATGGCGCGGGTCGTGTGACGGCGCTGATGACCGAGCCACTGGGCCAAGGCACAGCGAGCTGGCTTGGCTGGAGCGGGTATGGCGAATGGCTCGCCCGACTGCTTGCCCGCACCGCCGACAGCCATCCGCCCGCGACCCTGGCGATGGAACGCCGCTTCGACGTCCTGACGGCAACTTTCCGCGATCCGGACGGGAACGGCACCGCACCGGTGCTGCGCCTGCTCGACGCACGCGGTGTCCCCGGCCCTGCGGTGAAGATGATCGAACACGCCCCTGGTCTGTTTACGGTTGAACAGCGCTTTGCCCCAGACCAGCCAGCCCGCGCCGAAGTACGTCGCGGTGCATTGCTGTTGCGCGCTGCCGATCGGGCGCTTGCGGATGTCGGTGGCGGATACCGCCTTCCGCTCGACAGGCTCTCCCGGCTGACCGGCGGCAGCTATGCCGCCTCGCCCGAGGGGCCATTCGCTCCGTCCCGCCCGCAAGGCAGCACGCTCGTCGCCACCGCACTTGGCGGCTGGCTCGCGCTGCTCGCGCTGCTGCTCTACCTGGTGGAGCTGGTTTACCGCCGCTGGCCCGGCCGGCGGCGCTCCGCATGAAGAGCCGATCGATGTTCCTTGCTCGCCTGCCGCTGTCCTTCACACTGTCGCTCGGCCTGGTGCTTGCAGCGGTGGAGGGCACGCCTGCTTCTGCCCAGGTCGCAAGTGAAAGCGTAGAACGGCTGGTGCACGCCCCCGGCTTCGATCGCGCTGCAGTGGAGCGGATCTATGCAGAGGCGCTACTGCGTGACGAAGTCGCCGGTCTCGAACGAGCGCTGGATGCAGCGGCGGCATCCGCCCAACCGCAGTCGGTACGGGTCCGCGCCATGCTTGCGCGCGCTACAATCGCCTGGGAGCGTGGCGACACCGAAACCGCGCAAGCCGCCGCCGACGACGCTGCGGCGCTTTCGCAGGATACAGACGCGCTGCTGCTGAAGGCCGAACTGCTCGACGCCCGCGGTGATAGCGCGGCGGCGTCCGCCTATGTCCGCGCCGCCGACAAGGCGACCGATCCGGCAGTTCGGGCGCGATTGCAATTGCGGATTGCGCTCCTCGCCAGCCGCACCGATCCGGCGTCGCTGGTACAGATGGGTACCGTCGATGCCGCAGGCCGCGACCGGATTGCGATCGTCGCTGCCTTGCTGGGAGACACACGGGACGCTCTGGCGCTGTACCGTCCCGCTGAAAGCGGACCGACAGCGCTGGTCGATGCGCTTCGCCTTGCGGAATGGGCAATCGCCTCCGGCGATCCGGTTGCAGCCCGTGACCAGAGCTGGCGCGCCTATCGCCTTGCCACCGCCGTGTCGGACCGCCGCTATGCGCTGGCGCTGCTGGTCGAGGTCTTCCGCAATCGCCACGAACTGGCGGGCGCGCTCGCCTTTCTTGCACCGCAAACTGCCGATGCCGAGATTGACCAGACTCGGATCGACCTCCTGCTCGAACTTGGTCGCTACGATGCCGCACTCGCGCTCGTAACAGCATCCAGCAACCCGGCCGTACGCCAGCGCATGCTGGAAATCCTCGACCTTGCCGGGCGAGCGCGCGAAGGCGAGCCTGAATATCGCCGGCTGATCGCCTCCGATCCGCACCGCCTGGAAGGCTATAGCGCGCTTGCCGTGCTGGCGCTGAGCAAGGGCGACCAAGACGCAGCGGTCGCCGCATACCAGGCATTGTTTGCCGCAAACCCCGGCCGCGCCGCACTGCTGGTGCGAGCAGCGCACCAGATGATTTCCATGGGGCTGTCCGAACCCGCGATGCGGCTGATGGAGGTGGCATCGAAAGCGCCGGGAATGGCCGTGCCCTATCGCTTCTTCCTCATCGATACGGCGCGTGCCGCCGGCAAAGACGCCACCGCGCTGGAACAGCTTGCCTTGCTCCGGACAATGCTTGCGCCGGCCGCTCCGGAGCGAATCGCCGTTGCCGACGCCTATGAGGCGCTCGGCCACAAGGAGCAGGCGCTCGCAGTGCTGCGCGAGCTCGAGACGAAAAATCCCGCGCTCGACTATGACCAGCGTGTCCGCATCGCGGCACTGGCCGGAGAGAGCGGCCATGCCGAGGAAGCACTGACGCGTTGGCGCAAGCTCTGGGCGTCGGCCAGCCTGCCCGCACGCAAGACCTATCTCGCCAAGCAGATCGTCCGCACGGCGCAGCAACTGGGCGAGATGGACCGGCTGACGGCCGAACTCGAAGCCGGTCTTGCCACGCATCGTATCTCCGAGGACGAGCTCGGGCTGCTGATCGAACTGCGTCTCGCGCAAAAGGATCGCGTCGCCGCGATCGCCGATGTCGAACGCCAGGCCAGGGTGAGCGGCGAGAGCGAGGCGAGCCGGCTGCGCCGCCAGATCGGCATCTATGCCCGGCTGAACGATCATGCCCGGGTGGCCGAAACGCTGCGCCGGCTGATCGTGGTCGATCCAAAGAATGCCGATCTCTATCTGCGTCAGCTGACACTCAACGCCGTACGCTTTTCTCCCGATGGCGAGGCCCCCACCGCGCAGCGGGCCCGGATCGACGGGCTCCTAGCCGAATTGCGCAAGGCATCCTCGCTCGATCCGTTGCAGGCAACGCGCTTCGCTGCTGCTGTCTATGGCTCGGCCGGCTTCACCGATGCCGCAGTCGACACCTATCGCCGCAGCGCCGCCATGGCGCCAGGCGATGTTTATGCGCTTGCCCAGTTATCGGATCTGCTCCGCAAGCAAGGCCGGCAGGCGGAGGCATCAGCATTGCTGCAATATGCCGGGGAACATGCGCGCGACACCAACAGCTTCATCACTGCGATAGACGCGCTGATGGCCGCGCTGTCACCGGACCCCAATGGTCCGCCACCCCCGCCGGGGTTGGCGCAGCTTTCGGCAGACAGGCTGCGCTGGGCAGAACGGCGCATCTTCGAGCGGATCATCCACGATGGCGAGGATGCCCGCCTCTACGCACTGCTCGCCGATCTGACGCAAACCGAAGCCGACTTCTCGCTGCAACTGCGCGCCTATGCCAATGCGCTGCCGACTGCGGGCGATCAGCGCCCGGCCGTCCTGCGCATGCTTGTCACGCTGGCGTCGGGCGGCGCAACGCCCGGCGAAGGCGGCAACGGACCGACCGTGGGCGACGTCGGTGCGAAGCTGGCGTTCGGGCGCCGCCTGCTCGCGCTGAAGCAAGATTACCCCCCCGACGTCTATACCGATCTGGCGCGCTCCCTGCTCACCGTGGGTGACGTGCCCGGCGCCGAACGTGCTTTCGGCATGATGGGCGATCTGGGCGACCTCGACGATGTCAATCGTATCAAGGGGGAAACCTATGCGGCGCTGGGCTTTATCGAGCCCGCACTACTCAATTACGAGCGTGCCCTGCTGCGCAACCGTGAGGATCCGGATCTTGTCGTCAAGACGTCGATCCTGCGCGAACAGCGCGGCGACGATGCAGTAGCGTTCGACTGGTATTGGCGGACGCTCACCGCGTTGGCATTACACCAGCCGCTACAGGGCGGCGGCAGCGAAGATGCTGCGCTCGACGCTCGCCAATATTATGGCACGCTGGCGGAAGGGCTCATCCTGACATGGCCGGGGAACGACGCAACCACCAGTAAGGTGCGGGCAAGCTTCACTGCGCTGCTCGATACGGCTGCCGCGGCGATTGTGCCAGCACAAGGGCGTCGGCTCAACGACCATGCACGATTGGCATTACTGACGAACCTCGGTCGCCGTATTGCCGACCATCTCGGCGACCGCGCCCTGTCAGACGAGATCGACGCGCGGCTCGCCCCGCTGCTCGGCAGCGACGATGCAGCCGCCCGCGCGGCAGCACGATTTCAGGGGCTGGAAGGCTGGGCGCAGCCTCCCGCGCCGGGCGTCGACTGGGTTACGTATGGCCTGAGCGAGCAGGCGCGGGACGGCAACAACAGCGAACTGGCCCAGTCGATCGCGCTGGCCAGCGGAGACGTGGCCGAGATCCGCGAACAGCTAAGGCTCGCAATGGCTGCGGAAACGGCGAACGACGCAGCGATCGCCAGCGGCACCCCCCGCGCGGGCATGGTCTCGCCGCTTTATACGTTGATGTTAAAGGCGATCGACACGCTGCCCGCGGACCAGTTCCGCGCGTTGATTCTCACCCCGCTTGACCGGGCAGCGTACCGTGCGCGCGTCTTGCTCGACATCTATCGCAGCGGCGGCGACTGGTATGGCCGAATAGAGAAGGCAGCTGGTCACCCGCTGTTCGACGACGACCAGTTGCTAACCCTGCTGGTCGACCAGGGCAGCGGCCCGTTGCCCTTTGCCCGGGCGACCTTCGGCATGCGGCGCGACATATCGGCCTCGCCTGCAGGACTGGTGGCGCGGTTTCCGGTCGCCCAGAAGCTCGCGCTCTACGAGCGGCTGGTCGCGCGAATGCAGGCTCAGGGTACGGAAACTGCCTTTCAGGAGGCGCTGGTCGGCCAGCTTCTGGCAACACCGCTCGATAACGCCCAGCAGGCACGACTCGCAGCCGCCATCGGATCCGATATCGGCTTCGACCGGGGCCTGAGGGACAGGACCGCCGCCTTCATCGTGCAGAAACTGCTGATGCTGGACCCGGATCCCGGCAACCGCGCATTGCTTCTGCACGCCGCCCAGTCTGCTGCGGCACGGTATGCCGACGCGAAACACCTTCCGCTGTTTCTCCAGGCACTGTTCGCTGGCGACGCCCCGACGGCATATCTCGAACTGAAGGCCCTCCATGCCGATACCAGCGCACATTACCGCGGCATCGATTATGCGGCACCGATTATCCGTGCCCGTTTCGCGGCCGAACGGGATCGAGACATCGATGCGTTTCTGAGGCTCGATCACGCAGACAAAGCCAGTGTCGCGGAGTTTTACCGCAGCTTCGTGCTCGATGCGCAATCGAGCGGCGTTGCCGCAGAACGTGCCGAGATACCGCGCTATTACCAGAAGCTGGCTACGCTCGATCCGGACAACCCCATTTATGTCAGCGGTGCACTCGACGCGCTGTGGAACAAGGGCGATCGTACCGGCTTCGCGGTATTGCTGAGCCGCTTCGTTGCAGCCCACCCGGATGACCGCGAGGCAGCATCGGTACTTCAGCTCGCAGACTATCTGGCGGGGAAGGCAGCCCAAGCTGCAGCGGTTGCGAAAGCGAGCGGAGCCGATGTCCTGGACAAGGACTGGCTGATCGAAATGGTCAACCGCGCCTCCGCCGCGCGCGAAGGCTTGGCCGGTCCCGACTTCCGGGCACTGTTCGGCCGCCTCTACGGTGACTATGCGAAGCACGCCGCAAGCGATCCTGCCGTCCTGGAAGCCGAACGCCGCCGCAGGATGGCGGAGCGCCAGCAGGTCACATCAGGCGCAGCCTCTCCACTGCGCAGTGTCATCGCGGCGATACCACGGGGTCCGGAGGCAGTCCGCGCAGAACTGCGCGCGGTCTGGCGGGCAACGGCACCACATGATGGGGATGAAGCGGCAGCTCCGCCGGATCGAATGCAGCTCCTTCAGGTGCTCCCGGACCCTGACGCCCCAAATACGGAGACCAAACCGCTGCTCGACATCCTTGAGACGCCCTTGTTGACGCGTGAGCTGCAACACTGGCTCGACGGGCTTGCCCCGGCATTGCGCCCCTATCAGGTACGGCTCGACGCGCTGGTCGCTGCCGGGCTGGTCAAGCAGGGCGAGGCGCCCCGGCGCATCCGGGATGGTCTTGCAGCGCTCCGCAATGGGAGCATTCGCCCGGCGATGCTGCACCAGTTCGCCTTGCTGTTGGCCCGCACCACAACTGGGCTGCCGCCAGACGCCATCGGTGCACTCGCGCACAGGCTGGGAACGCAGCCCGTCCTGACGGTTGACGAACGTATCCGTTATGCGGGCCTGTTCGCCGAGGCTGGCGACACGGCAACGGCGCGCAGACTGCTGGAAGCCGCGGTCCTGCAAATGCTCTATCCCTCTCAGGCCGAAGCTGTGTACGTCACCTCCGCCGAAGCGCAGCTGACCGCGATCGTGAGCCAGCTGCGAAACTGGCGCGACGTCGGAGCCGCCCGTGCCGTCTATGCAGCACTGCGCACCCGGATCCGGCTCGAACTGGGACCATCGGCAGACGAAGCGCCCTTTGGCAATTTCCCCGCATTCGACGCGGGCAAATGACCGAAGCGACCGACCGAGGAGGAACGATGCGGCTCACCTGGCCACACCGATCGATGTTCGGACAAATGGCATTGCTAACGCTGCTCCTGCTCGGCGCGGGCACGTATTTGCTGGCGATCCGGCCCATTCTTGATGCGTTGCCGCCTTCGGCGCGTGATCCGCTCGACGTGTCGGCGCAGCAAGTGCGCGATGCGATCAACGCCGAGTCCTTTGCGCTGTCGCTCCATCCGGATCGAGCCGTGTCGCATCAGTTCACTGCCACCATGGCGGAGGCGGCAAGGTACAATCCCGCATTCCGCTGGTATATGAAGGTCGGAAACCGTGTCGTCGGCAATATGCAGACGCCTAGTTACTTCCAGCAGCTCGGGCTCGATCGGCTGGAGGCAGTACGTGCGACAACCCCGGCGCCGGAGCTGTGCCTGCAAATGTTCCGCAATCTTTCGAGCGACCGGGCGCGAGGCGGCATGGAATACAGCTATTGTCAGCAGCCGCGCTATTACGAGTATCACGGGCTCACCCATCCTTTCCCGACGACAATCAACCGCGTCAACCAGGCATTCCACAAGATTTTCTGGGCCTATAGCGGGGCCTTTTTCTACACGGTCGGCGCCCTGTTCCTGCTCGTTTCGGGGGTGATCGTGCTCAACATGCTGACTATCAGGCGAGTCGCACGGCTGGCACAGTCATTCGACGCGAGCCACCTCGAGCTGCAATTGCCCGAACGAGGCGTCCCGAGCGAAGTGCTGCCGCTGGTTAGGGCAATCAACCAGCTTATCGGAAGGCTGAGCCAGGCCCAGGCGCGACAGAAATTCTTCCTGTCGGCCGCTGCCCACGAACTGCGCACGCCGCTAACGGTATTGCGCACGCGACTGGAACTGCTCGACGACACGCCAATCAAGGACAAGCTTGTCGGCGACGTGCGGCGCGTGACCAACCTCGTCAACCAGCTCCTAACCCTGATGAAACTCGACACGCTGGTTGAAGCGGCGGGAAGCCTCGACCTCGTCGCAACGACCCGCAAGGTGCTGGCGGATCTCGCCCCGCTAGCCGCCGGTCGCGGCATTGCGCTGAGCTTCGCACCGCAGGTCACGAACTATCCGATGGCGGGCGGCAGCGAACTGATCGAAGTGGCCATCGCCAATCTGGTCGACAACGCCATCTCCTTCACTCCCGACGGTGGCGAGGTATTCGTTGCCCTCGATGCCAAGGGACTGCTGTCGGTGCGCGATTTCGGGCCCGGCCTCGATCCGCAAAAGGCTGCAAGCCTGTTCGAACCGTTCGTCCGGCATCCGTCGAACCGCCGGGGCCATGGCCTGGGGCTGGCGATCGTCAAGGCGATCGCGACGCTGCATGGCGGATCCATCAGTGCACGCAATGCCGAAGGGCGCGGCGCCGTGTTCGACCTGCAGCTGCCGCCCGACGGTGGACGCGGCGATGTCGACGGCGCGGTGCCGGTTCGTTTGCCTTCGTTCCAGGCACAAGGCTGATCCACGCCTCCATGTCAGCTTGGCGCAAGCCGAGCGCGATAACGGTTGGTACGCTTTCGCTTCCGGACCTTCGCCAATGTCGATCCTTGCTTTCACGCTTCTTCTCGCTTTCCCGCCGCAGGATGGCAGTGGGGAGGAGCTCCGCTATGACAATCGCGGTCGCCCCGTGGTTTCGGTGCAGGTCAACGACAAGGGGCCGTTCGACATGGTGCTCGATACTGCCGCGCAGTCGAGCCTGCTTGCGCCATCGCTCGCCGCCGATCTGCATCTGGCGCCCATGGCCAGCGACATGCGGATCGAAGGGGCGACCGGAGCGCACGCCGCGCGCATTTACCCCGTGGATCATCTGGCGAACCATCTGCTCGATGCCCGCTTCGTCGGGCTGTTCGAATTTCCAAACCCGCAGACCACGCCGGCGCGAGGCATTTTGGGGATGGAGCATTTCGGCGCCCGAAAACTGGTATTCGACCGCACAGCACACCGCGTTCAGGCGCTGCCCTCCGGTCCGGCCGCCCCGGGTTTCGTTGCCCTGGCCGGCACGCGACGCACGGACGGGCTGGTGCAGGTGCCGGTCAAGATAAACGGCGTGATCATCGACACGCTGGTCGATACCGGGGCATCGGTTTCCCTCGCCAATCCGGCAGCACTCAAGGCACTGGGCTGGTCTGCGGACGATCCCCGACTTCGCGCCGACGGCGTCGTTCGCGGCGCCACCGCAGAAACCAGCAGCGTGCGACGCGCCACTGTCGACAGTCTTGCCATCGGCCCCGCGACGCTGCGCCACGTCCCGCTCTACTTCACCGCCGCTTCGGAAGGGGAAGAGGCGCCCATGTTGATCCTGGGGGCGGACCTGCTCAATCTCTTCGAAGCGTTCGCTGTTGACTTCCCCCGCGCAGAATTGCAGATTCGACTGCCGAAGCCCGGTGCACACGCGGCAGCCTTAGGTGACCTGCCTGATGCCGATCATCGGCCCACCCCATCGTAGCTGAGTGCGCGGCGCTGTGTTCGAGCAGCACGGCGCGCGCAATTGGCTGATTTACCGGCGGCTTCCAATTTCGAAGCTCAAGTTCGTCCCATCGGCTGGCAGGCCAGCCGCCTTCAAAGCCACTTGATCCGCCCTTTGAGTAGCCCCTAGATTTCTGGACGCCTTGGATCCTAATTTTGAGGACAGTAGGCGACGATGGGGAAGCCCAATTTCAGCGATGGATTCAAGCGTGACGCGGTAGCCCAGATCACCGAGCGCGGCTATCCGGTAGCGGAGGTTTCGCAGCGTCTGGGCGTCAGCCAGCACTCGCTGTATTCGTGGAAGCGGCAGCTGGCGAAGGTGGGGTCGGGCGATGCCGGCAAGGATGCGGAGATCCGCCAGCTGAAGCGCGAGCTGGCCCGGGTGACCGAGGAGCGCGACATCCTAAAAAACGTATGGCCCGCCCCGTCTGCAAGGGGGATTTTGAAGTGCGCTGATCAGTCTGCGTCAACGTATACGGTCTCACGAGCAAGCCCGTGGCCAAGATGGAAATCCGCACGTTTGGAGCCACAATAAAGACACCGGCAACGAGTGCCATTTTTTTGCCCGGGCTTTCCAAACGCCGATCGACTGTCAGGCCATCTTCACGATCCTTCCTGCAAACATCGTTGGCCTATGCGCACGGGTGCACGCGGCCGGTCTGGTTAAGCCGCGGCGGGATGGCCGCGTTCGAAATTCGCTTCCTTACGAAGGGCAGCCCAGGCGATCCGTGCCAGCTTGTTGGCCAGTGCGACGACGATGGCGTTGCGGTGGACGCCGCGCTCGATCATTCCTGTCAGCCAACGTCCGAGCGGGGTTTCGCTGCGCGCCAGTGAGGGCAATGCTGCCCGGGCACCGTGGATGAGCAAAGTGCGCAAATAGGTGTTGCCACGCTTGGAGATGCCGAGCAGCCGCGGCCTGCCGCCGGTGGTATGTTGCCTGGGCACCAGGCCGAGCCAGGCACCCAAGTCTCGCGCTTTGGCAAAGCTGCTGGCATCGCCCACGGCTGCAATCAGGGCGGTTGCATTCAACACTCCGACGCCAGGGATGGACGTGAGCCGCCGGGCAGCCGCATCATTGCGAGCCAGTTCGACAAACTCGCCGTTCAGAGCCTCGATCCTGGCATCAAGTTCGCGCCATTCGTCACGCAGTTCGCCTGCAAGTTGGCGCAGACGCGGTGACAAGGTCGTATCCTCAGCGGCCAGCATGGCATCGATGCCGAGTTCCAGCTTGCGCCGCCCGACCGGAAAAATGGTCCCCCGTTCAAGCAGGATCGCCCGCAGCTGGTTGATCAGGCTCCTGCGCTCGGCGACCAGGCGGGACCGGACGCGGTGCAAGGTCTAGATATCCAACTGCTCCTGGGTCTTGAGTTCGACGAAGCGCATCGTCGGGCGCGAGGCCGCCTCGGCGATCCCCTCGGCATCACGATCATCGTTCTTCTGTGCCTTGACATACGGGCGCACCTACTCTGGCGACATAAGTCTGATCTCGTGCCCCTGCGCGGCGAAAATGCGCCCGAGGTTATGGGCGCCGCAGCATGCTTCCATCGCAACTATGCACGCCGGAAGCTTGGCCACGTAGTTGATCAGCGTCTGGCGACGCATCGACCTGCGCACTACGACAGCGCCTGCCGCATCAACGCCCACGACGCTGCAGGTGTTCTTGCCCAAATCAATGCCAAGGATCACAATAGACATCGGTCCGCTCCTTTCCTTCTCAAGCACCGGCATCATATCCGATGCCGCGGAAAAGGGGCGGGCCATCCCATAAAGCCACCGCGTATTTCGCTCGGGATGCAAAGTGAGATACGCGTTCATTGCCGAGCATCGCAATCGTTTTGGCGTGCGGGCGATGTGCCGGTGCCTAGCCGTGCAGCCAAGTGGCTTTTATGCGTGGCAAAAGAGCCCGCTGAGCCCGCGGGCTCGGGAAGATGCTCGGCAGACGGAGCTGCTCCGGCGGGCGTGGAACGACAGCGGCAGGGTCTATGGCTACCGCAAGCTGCACGACGACCTGTTGGATCACGGCGAGACCTGCTGCCCGAACCGGGTCGCCAGATTGACCAGGCTGGCGGGCATCAACGCGCAGATCGGCTACAAGCGCAGGCCCGGCAGCCATGGCGGCAAGCCGTCCCTGGCGGTCGACAACACGCTGGATCGCCAGTTCGACGTGGCTGCGCCCGACCAGGCCTGGGTGACAGACAATGCCCAAACGGTCGTTCGCCGTCGCAATGCATCCACCTGATCGTCGCGTTGCTCGCAGATCTCGGCTTCACGCCTCGACGTGATAGCTCCCCCTGAAGAGAGCGGCAATGTCCCTGCCAGCTTGGCGCTGGTTGGCACCCGGTTAAAACTCGACTGTCGGTCCGGCTGCATTGGCGTGAACGCCAAGATCTAATCCGTTTCCACGATGAGTCCTGGATGTGTGACCTGTTTTGACGGCCCCACAAACGGATGGAGCATTCGCGCCACTTCTGTCGTGACCGTCGTGGCGAACGTAACGACATGCTAGGGTCAGGCCCCATTGATGTGAGGTGCGCGATCTGATTCATATGTGGACGCCCCCTTGGCAAGGGCATTTTGTCGAGACGGTTTTGATCGGTTGCTTTCATATGTCCGGCCTGTTTGTGCGGTTTTTTGGTTACCGCTGGCCTTGATGGAAATCCGCCGGTGAGGTCCCTAAACAGGCTCGCGCGCGTTGAAGCGCATTGAATCAGACGGGTTCGTCTCACCATTGGCTCGATCTTTCCTCATC